>JADYZW010000001.1 GCA_020852955.1 Deltaproteobacteria bacterium
ACACGTCGAATCCGACGCTCGCCGCGGTCTTCTGCGTCGGCCCGACCGGCGCGTCGGCCGTCAACAACGTGGCGGGCCTCCCGGGTCCGTCGCGCGTCACGATCAACGGCCAGGCCGTCGGCGCGCCCTGAGCGCCTGCGGGGGTGGGTCGGCGACGGCCCACCCCCGGCTGTCTTTCCGAGCCCCGGATGCTCTTCGGCATCCGGGGCTTTTCTTTTCGGCAAGCCTCGGTTGTCGTCGCGGATGGTTTCGGATACGAGAGGCCGCCGCGCGCCCTCCCGCATGTTCGAATCGCTCCTCAACTTCCTCCATCAGGTCTACGACGTCGAAGGGATCATCCGCTGGGGCGGGATGGCGATGCTGATCGCCATCGTATTCGCCGAGACCGGGCTCCTGATCGGCTTCTTCCTCCCCGGCGACTCGTTGCTCGTGACCGCGGGGGTCTTCGCCGCGGCGGGGCACCTCGACATCTGGACGCTGCTCCTCGCGGTGAGCGCGGCGGCCGTGATCGGCGACCAGCTCGGGTACTTTATCGGGGTGCGCACGGGCCCGCGCATCTTCGCCCGCGAGGACTCCCTCCTCTTCAAGCGCGCGCACCTCATGCGCGCGCACGCGTTCTACGAGAAGCACGGCGGCAAGACGATCATCCTCGCCCGCTTCGTGCCGATCGTCCGCACCTTCGCGCCGGTGGTCGCGGGCGTGGCGGAGATGGAATACCGCAGGTTCGTCACCTACAACGTCGTCGGCGGCATCCTGTGGGTCTGGAGCATGGCGCTCCTCGGCTACTCGCTCGGTCGCGTCGTGCCGGACATCGATCGGCAGATCCACCTCGTGATCATCGTCGTGGTCGTCCTGTCGATCCTTCCGGGCGTCATCGAGGTCTGGCGCGCCCGCCGCGAGGGCTCCGCCGGCCACTGAACCGGCGCATCGGGAACGCCCGGTCGGGCGGGTTCTCCGCGCCGGCGTCGCCCGTCCAGCGCGGACCGCGCGCGGCGCGCGCTACCGGTCGACGCGGACCGACGCGAAGTGGCTGCGGTGGTAGCCGTAGCCGCCGTAGATCACGAGCCCGATCACGAGCCAGACGGCGAGGCGCGCCCAGTTGTGCCAGCCGAGCGCGACCATGAGGGTCAGGTTGGCGATCACTCCGAGCCCCGGGACCAGGGGCACGAGCGGCGTCCGGAAGGGGCGCGGCACGTCGGGCCGGGTGTAGCGCATGATCAGGACGGCCGCGCACACCACGACGAAGGCGAAGAGCGTGCCGATGTTGACGAGCTCGGCGAGCACCCTGAGCGGCAGGAGCGCCGCGACCACGGCGACGATCGCGCCGACCAGGATGGTCGAGCGGTGCGGGGTGCGAAAGCGTGGGTGGATCGCGGCGAAGACGCCGGGCGGGAGGAGTCCGTCCCGCGCCATCGCGAGGAGGATGCGCGCCTGGCTCAGCATCATGACCAGGAGGACGCTCGTGATGCCCGCCACGGCGCCGAAGGCGACGATGAAGGTCGCGACCGGCAGGCCGAAGCTCGCGAAGGCGTGCGCGAGCGGCGCGTCGATGTCGATCTGCCGGTACGGCACCATGCCGGTCAGCACGCCGGCGACGGCGATGTAGAGCACGGTGCAGAGCGCCAGCGAGACGAGGATGCCGATCGGGACGTCGCGCTCCGGGTTCCGCGCCTCCTCGGCGTGGGTGCTGATCGAGTCGAAGCCGATGTAGGCGAAGAAGACGTAGGCGGCGCCCTGGAACGTCCCGGCGAGGCCCTTCTCGTGGTGGAAGAACGGGCGCCAGTTGGCGGTGTCGACGTGCCCGAGCCCGGCCGCAATCACGAACAGCACGATGCCGAGCTTGAGCGCGACGATCAGCGAGTTGAGCCCCGCGCTCTCACGGATACCGACGACCAGGACGGCCGTGAGCAGCGCCACGATCGCCGCCGCCGGCAGATCGAACACGATCGGAACGGGGCCGAGGCGCCAGGCTCCGGCGAGCACTTCGGGGCCCGCGCTCATGGGGTCGATCGTCAGCGCGGGCGGCAGGTGGACCTCGAAGAGGGCGAGGAACGCCTGGAGGTAGTGCGACCAGCCGTGCGCGACCGCGCACGAGGCGATCGCGTACTCGAGGACGAGGTCCCAGCCGATGATCCAGGCCATCAGCTCGCCGAGCGTCGCGTAGGCGTACGTGTAGGCGCTGCCGGCGACCGGGATCATCGACGCGAACTCGGCGTAACACAGCGCGGCAAGCGCGCAGCCGGTGCCGGCGAGGACGAAGGAGAGCATCAAGGACGGACCGGCGAAGTCCCGGGCGGCGAGGCCGGTCATCACGAAGATGCCCGCCCCGATGATCGCGCCGATGCCGAGGGAGGTCAGCGCGACCGGCCCGAGCACGCGATGCAGTCGATCGGCGGAGGCGAGCTCGGCTCGCAGCACTTCGACCGATTTGGTGGCGAAAATGCGCGACCCCAAGGCGAGCTGCGAGTACCACAGCTCATGAGGGGGCGCAAAAAGAGCGACGTGTACGCGCGCGCTATTCGCGCGCGGAACGTGTTCCCCGAGCGGAACCCTCCTTGCCTTCGTCCATCCGTTCGTGATTTTTGCCCGGATGGTAGCGATCGTGTAGCGTCGACACCGAGCGCAGCGTCCGCTGCCGCCGCCGAGAGAGGAGCACACCGAGTGGAACCGACCGCGAACCTGAGCATGCTCGCCATGATCCAGCAGGGGTGGCTCGCCACGTACCCGCTCATCCTGATGTCGATCGTGAGCCTCACCGTGATCGCCGAGCGGCTGTGGAGCCTCCGCAACCTGGTGGGCGGCACCGCCGAGCTGACGCGCGGCGTGCACGCCGATCTCGCGCGGGGCGACGTCGCGGCGGCCGCGGAGCGGACCGAGGCCGCCCGCGGTTCGGCGTCCGGTCGCGTGTTCGCCGAGGTGGTCCGGCAGGGCGGCGCGCTCGACGCGGAGGAGCTGGCCGACCTCGGCGCCGAACGGCGCTTCGAGGAGATGGAGCACCTGAAGCGCCCGCTCTGGATCCTCGGAACGGTCGCGTCGAGCGCCCCGTTCATCGGCCTCTTCGGCACCGTCGTCGGCATCATCAAGGCGTTCCACAACATGGCGGCGCTCGGAAGCGGCGGCTTCGCGGTGGTGGCGAGCGGCATCTCCGAGGCGCTGGTCGCGACGGCGCTCGGCCTAGGCGTCGCCATCATTGCGTTGATCTTCTACAACTATTTCCAGGTCCGGCTGGACCGCATCGAGGCCGCCCTAAGCATCGGTACGGCCCGGGTGATCGAGGGCCTGCGCACCGTCGGCAGCAGCGCGCCGCGCAAGGCGAGGGTGGCGGATGGCCTTCGCTAAGCTTCCCGCCGGCGGTCGGTCCCACATCATGGCCGACATCAACATCACGCCGCTGACGGACATCTTCCTGGTGCTCCTCATCATCTTCATGGTGACCAGCGTCGCGATGGTCGATACCGGCGCCAAGGTGATGCTGCCCGAGGTCGACAACACGCAGAGCGCGCCGCGCGAGATCACCATCACGGTGACGCCGCTGCACGAGATCTACGTGAACGCCGATCTGGTTTCGCTCGACGGGCTCGAAGGCATGCTGAAGAGCCTGCTCGCGACGCGGCCCGATACGCCCGTCGTACTCCAGGGCGACCGCGAGGTGCTCCTCGGCGATGCCGTGCGGATCCTCTCGGCCGCGCAGCGCGCGGGAGCGACGCAGGTCGCGATCGCGGCGGAGCGGGGGAGGGCGGCCCCGTAGGCTCGGGCCGCGCCCCGGGTCGCTCCATGAGGACTCGCACCACGCCGGCGTCCGAGGACGATCCCCTCGCGAACGCCTTCCCCGTCCGCAGCGCCGTTCCGGCGTTCCTGCTGTCGACGGCGTTCCACGCGGGCCTGCTGCTCGCGCTCGCGACCATCAGCGTCACGGTCGCGAAGCAGGTCCAGAAGATCAACGTGAAGATCGTCGAGCCGCCGGCCGCAGTGGAGGAGTCGGCGGTCGAGGGCGCGCCGTCGCTGGAGGACATCGCCGGGCAGCTGCGTCCCGTGATCACCCAGCCGCGAACGGCCGGCTCGGTCGCGGGTCCGAGCGCGCCGGCCGCCGTCGCCAACGTGCGGGCGCCCGATCTGCCCCGCATCGGCGTCGCGCCGAGCGTCGGCGCCGCGCCGGGGAGTCTCGACATCCCGCTATCGTTCGGCGGCTCCGGGCTCGCCGGCGGCGGTCCGGGCGGGGGCGGCTTCGGCGACCTGCTCGGGGGTCTCCGCAAAGTCGGCGTCGATCTCGTGCTGTTGATCGACACCAGCAACAGCATGCAGTCGATCATCGATGACGTGAAGACGCAGGTGCGCGCCTTCATCGCCAACCTGCAGCAGATGGTGCCGGCGAGCCGCGTCGCCGTCGTCGCGTACCGCGACAAGGGCGACGAGTACGTGACCAAGTGGGTGGATTTCAGCTTCAAGACGGAGAAGGTACAGAACTTCGTCGCGAACCTGCGCTCCGACGGCGGAGGTGACTATCCCGAGGCCGTGTACGAGGCCGTCGACGCCGCGATGACCGAGCTCTCGTGGCGCAAGACCGCGCGCCGCATCCTGATCATCATCGGCAGCTCGCCGCCGCATCCGGAGAGCATGCCGGCGCTCCTCAAGCTGGTGCGCGAGCTCAAGGAGAAGAACGGCGCGCTCGGGGCGATCGACGTCACGGCGCGCATGCACGAGGAATACGAGCGCGCGGACTGGGTGGCGCACGGGTCGCGGGGGGAGTTCAGGCCGAGCCCCATGCCCGCCTTCTATCGCGAGGTCACCGACACCTACCGGGTGATCGCCAATCAGGGCGGCGGCGAGGTCGTGGCGCTCGACGAGGACAGATCGCTCCTGCGTCAGGTGATGATCCTGACCTTCGGGACGCGCTGGCGCGTCGAGATGGCGAAGTACATGGGCAAGCTCGAGTAGATGCGCGCGCGGAGCGTTCGGTTCGTGTCGGCGCTGGCGCTGGTCGCGGGCGCCCTCGTTGCCGGCACGCCCGCGTGCGTCACGGGCGCGTCGCTCGCCGATCTGCGGGCCCAGGCCCAGGGCGCCGGGCTCAGTCCGGGCGCGGGCGGCGCGGCGGAGCAGGCGGCGATCGATCGCCTCGGGCGGATCGCGCTGCAGTTCCTCGACGCAGCCGATGCCGCCGACGCCGGCGCCGCGAGCACCTACGAGGCGATCGCCGGACCGCTCGAGCGCAGCTACGAATACCACCGGCAGGCGCTCGACCGCATGAGTCGCGGCGTCATCGACGCGGACGGCGACATGGACGCGATGGCCGAGTCGCCCGCGTACAAGGAGCACCAGGCGCTCGCGGCGCAGGCGCTCTACTATCTGAACTGGCTGCGCTATCGCGGCGCGCTCTTCTTCGGCGGCGCGAAGCGCCGGGACCTTCTCGACAAGGCGGCCGCCGGCTTCGGCGAGTTCGCGACCGCGCAGAGCGACAACCCGATCGTCGCCGAGAGCCGCCTGGGGCGGGGGCTCGCGTATCTCGAACTCGACCACGTGGAGTGGGCGATCGGCGACTTCGAGGCGGTCGCGCAGATGAAGGGCGCGTCGCCGGAGCGGGTGCGCAAGGCGCAGCTCGCGCTCGCCGAGGCGTACGTGCGTGTCGGCCGGAGCGCGGACGCCCTGCGAGCATCGAAGCAGGCGCTCGACGGCGCGACCCCGGCGGACGCGCCCCGCGCCCGCTACACCCGCGCGCGCGCGCTCCTCATGGCGGCCGCGAGCCAGCCGGGACAGAAGGCGGCGTACCAGGGCGAAGCGTCGGCGCTCCTCGCGCAGCTGCAGGGCGAGGGCGGCCCGTGGGGGGCGCGCGCCGCGCAGATCGTGCGCAACGGACTCGACAACCCGAAGAACTGGGCCGGACCGAAGGCGAAGGACGTGCCGCCGCCGCCCTCCGAGTGGGACCTGACGAAGCGGCTCGTCGCCACGGGCAAGTTCAAGGACGCCGTGCCGAAGCTCGAGCAGACGCTCGCCGCGACCGACGAGGAGGCGATGAAGCGCCACGGCGAGGCGCGCTATCTGCTCGGACTCGCGCGCTTCCGGATGGGCGACCTCGGGGGCGCCATCGGCGCTTTCGACCGGGTGCTCGAGGACAAGGGCGGCGCGTATCGTGACGACGCGGCGTATCTGCGCTTCAAAGCGAGCGAGGCGCGCTACGCCGCCGATCCGACGCCGGGCAATCAGCCGGCCTACGAGCAGGCGCTCGCGGCGTTCCTGCGCGACTTCCCGAAGCACAAGGCGGCTCCCGAGGCGCGTTTCCGGCTCGGCGAGCTGCGGCAGCGCCAGGAGCGCTACGCCGACGCCGAGGCCGAGTACGCGCAGGTGAAGGGCGACGCCGCCTTCGAGGTCCGCGCGCGCTTCGCCGCGGCGCAGTGCCTCGTGAAGCTCCTCGAGCAGACTCCCGACGGGGCCAAACCCGACTCCGGGCTCGCGGCGCGCGCGCGGGCGGCGCTCGACGCGTACTGGGCGCTCACGAAGGGGCGCGACCCCAAGGCGTTCGGCGATGCGCCTGTCGGCGACTTCGACGGCCAGGCGTCGCTGATGAGCGCGTATCTGGCTGCGCTCGCCGAGACGCCGGACTACGAGGGCGCGCTCGGGTGGCTCGACGGCTTCGAGGCGAAGTATCCGAAGCTCGCGAACGAGGAGCCGCAGGTCGTGAAGCTGCGGCTCCTCGCGCTGTCTCGGCTCGGCCGCCTGCAGGCGGCCGCCGTGGAGGCGGCCCGGCCCGCCGTGGCGACGCTCGAGCCGACCTACCTCGACGATCTCGCGACCCGCTTCCTCACCACGGCGGCGCGCGAGCAGGCCGCCGGGCGCGTCGACGAGGCGGCGGCGGGCAAGAGCGCCGCCCTCGCGCTCAGCGAGCATGCGTTGAACGGGCCGTCGGCGGGGACCCTCTCGCCGGTCGTGCGCCGGCGCCTCCAGTCGACGGCCGCGTCGCTGCGCGAGGAGCGTGGCGACCTCGCGCCGGCGCTCGCGCTCTATCGAGCCGTCCTGCGGAACGCGCCGGACGTCGTGTCGGCCCGCGCGGGTGCGGCGCGCATCCTCGAGAAGCAGGGGAAGCCCGCCGAGGCGCGCGCGCTGTGGGACGAGATCGTCGGAGGCGCGCCAGGCACGCCGGGATGGCTCGAGGCGCACTACCAATCCGCGCGCTTGTCGGTGGCCCTCGGCGAGCAGGCGCGCGCGTGCGCCGTGCTGCGGACGGTGCCGACGGAGATGCTGGTGAACGCCAACGCCGATACGCCGAAGCGCATCCAGGACATGCTGCGCGCGTGCCCCGCCGCATGAGCGACCGGCGCCTGCTCCGGGTGTGCGCCGTGCTGTTTGGCGCGCTCGCCGTCTCGAACGTCCTGAAGCCGCTCGAGCTGCACCCCCAGCACGGCTTCGTGTTCCTCGGTCTGCGGCAGCACGGGCTGTGGAACGTCGTGCTGGGTCCGGCGGCGGGGGCATTGCTCGCGGTGTACGCGCTCGCGCTCTGGCGCGGGCGTGCGGTGGCGCTGCCGATCGGGCGCGCCTATGCCGCGTGGGTCGTCGTGAACCTGGCCCTCTTCACGGTCCGCATGACCGACGAGGCGCTCGCGCGCCCGGTCTTCGGCCTCGTCTACGCCGTCGTCGCGATCGGGGTGTCGAGCGGCTGCGCCGTCCTGCTCGCGGGGCGCGGAGTGGGAACGGAGCGGACGCGCCGTCGGCCGGCCTCCGGCGAAAATTGACTCGCCCCCCGGCACTCCGCTAGCCCCGAGGCGGCATGTGGCCCGCGTTCTCATCCGACGAGCTCGCGCTCTGCGATCGCGTCCGCGCCTTCCTCGCCGACGCGCTGCCGCCACGCGGACCGATCCCGGAGGACGGGTGGATCCACGGCTTCGATCCCGCGTTCTCCCGCCGCCTCGGCGCGGCGGGCTTCATCGGGATGACCTGGCCGCCCGCGTACGGCGGGGCGGGCCGCAGCTACGTCGACCGCGCCATCGTCACCGAGGAGCTCCTGCGGGCCGGCGCGCCGACGGCGGCCCACTGGGTCGGCGACCGGCAGATCGGGCCGGCGTTGCTGGCGCACGGCACCGAGGAGCAGCGGCGCGAGATCGTGCCGCGCCTCGCGCGCGGCGAGCTGGTGTTCTGTCTCGGGATGAGCGAGCCCGGCGCGGGCTCGGATCTCGCCGCGCTCTCGACGCGGGCGATCGACGACGGCGATGCGTTCGTCGTCGAAGGGCAGAAGGTGTGGACGAGCTTCGCGCACCACGCCGACTACTGCTACCTCGTCGCGCGCACCGATCCGGAGGCGCCGCGGCACCGCGGGATCAGCGAGCTGCTGGTCGACATGCGCCTGCCCGGCATCCGGGTGCGGCCGCTCGTCGACATGACCGGCGAGCACCACTTCAACGAGGTCTTCTTCGAGCAGGTGCGGGTACCGAAGCGCTGGCTGATCGGCGAGGTCAACCGCGGCTGGTTCCAGATCGCCTCCCAGCTCGACTACGAGCGGGCCGGGATGGAGCGCCTGCTGAGCTACGCGCCGCTCCTCGCGGATCTCGAGGCGCACGTCCGCGCGACCGGCCGGAGCGCCGATCCGCGCGTCCGCCAGCAGCTCGCGCGCTTCCACGGCGAGATCGCGGTCGGGCGGCAGCTCATCTACCGCATCGCCTGGGCGCTCTCGCGGGGCGTGACGCCGACCGCCGACACCGCGCTCGCCAAGCTCTACGGCAGCGAGCTCGAGCAGCGCCTCGCCCGGTTCGCCGGCGAGGTGCTCGGGCCGTACGCGGTGCTCGCGCCGGGGGCCGACGCGCCGCTCGGCGGCCGCGTGGCGCGCGCGATCGTGAACGCGCCGGCCCTCACCATCCGTGGCGGGACGGTGGAGATCCTCCGCACCATCGTCGCCGAGCGCGGCCTCGGTCTGCCGCGCGCATGAGCGGGCGCATGACGCGACTCGTCATGCGCCGGCGCGTGCCTCCCGCGCGCCGGCGCGACGGCCGGACGCGGTCAAATGCTTGACACCAAAATTGCTTGGCGTTAGAAGCCGCGGGCCTGCTGAAAAGCGAGAAAACTTCACTATTTCTCTGCCTTCGCGACGTCCGGTGACGCCGCGCTCGTCCTGCCGCAAGGGCACGCAACGCTAGGGGGGTTCGATGGCTCTCGATTACGACGTTCCAGAGGATAAGCGCGCGCTCTACTGGCTCGGCGACCAGCTCATCGAGTGGCGCAATCCGGTCATGGTGCTCGTGCTCATCGTCACGGGACTCTTCGCGTACTGGACCTTCCAGCTGCGCCTGGTGACGAGCTTCGGCGACCTCGTGCCGCAGAGCCACGAGTTCGTGAAGATCCACAACAAGTACTCGGGCACCTTCGGCGGCGCGAACAACATCGTCGTCATGTACTCCGTCGAGGACGGCACGATCTTCACCAAGGAGCACCTCACCGCCATCTTCAAGATGACCGAGGGCATGGACACCGTCTACGGCGTGAACCACAACCAGATCGAGTCCATCGGCCACCGCACGGTGCGCCACCTGAAGGTCGCCGCCGGCGGCACGCTGCGCGCCGAGCCCGTCATGCTGCGCGCGCCCCAGGGCCAGGACGAGGTCGACGAGACCCGCCGCATCGTCCACAACGCCGAGAACGTCTACGGCCTCATCGTCTCGCTCGACGACAAATCCGCCCTCATTCGCGCCAACTTCATCGAAGGCCGCCTCGACTACCAGCGCATCTTCGACGACGTGAACTCCAAGGTGATCGATCCGTTCAAGAAGGACGGCGTCGAGATCTACGCGGCGGGCGAGCCTCGCCTCTACGGCTGGGTCTACAAGTACTCGGGCGACGTCTTCTTCATCCTGGTCGTCACCTACTGCATCGAGTGGGTGCTGCGCTGGATGTACTTCCACGACTGGCGCGGATCGCTCCGGCCGACGCTCACCGGCATCATCGCCGCCTTCTGGGGTCTCGGCTTCATCCACCTGATCGGACTCGCGCTCGATCCCCTCATGTTGGTGATGCCGTTCCTGATCACGGCGCGTGCGGTGAGCCACGCGATCCAGATGCACGACCGCTACTACGAGGAGTTCGAGAAGTGCGGCTGGCACAAGCGGCGCGCCATCGTCGCCGCCTTCGCCGAGCTCTTCGTGCCGACCTTCTCCGGCATCACGACCGACGCCTTCGGCGTGCTGGTCATCATCCTGGTCCCGGTCGTGATGCTGCAGAAGCTCGCGATCACGGCTTCGTGGTGGATCCTCGCGATCACCGTGTCGGAGATGCTGCTGAACCCGATCGTCTACTACTACCTCAAGCCGCCCGAGCCCGAGCTCGTCGTGCTGCGCGAGCGCGGGGCGTTCCGCAGGTGGATCGAACGCTTCACGCACGTGCTGCTCTCGCCGGCCGGAAAGACGACGACGCTCGTGTTCTGGGCGGCGCTCACGCTCGTCGGGGTCTTCTTCATGCGCGGCCTCACGATCGGCGACCCGACCTCGGCCTCGCCGCTCCTGTTCGAGAACTCGCCGTACAACGTCTCCCACACCAAGATCCAGGAGAGCTTCGGCGGCGTCGAGCCGCTGATCGTCGTGTCCGAGGGCTACGACAAGGACGCGATGAAGGATCCGCAGGTGCTCCGCACCATGGAGAAGTTCCAGCGCCAGCTCGAACGCGACCCCGACATCGGCTACAGCTTCTCGCTCGCCGACATCATCCGGGCGGTGAACCGCGTCTTCCACGAGCTCGAGCCGAAGTGGGCGGTGATCCCCGACAGCTGGACCGACATCGGCGGCCTCTTCTTCATCTTCTTCTCGGGCTCGCCGCCGACCGAGACCGCGAAGTACGTGGACCCGAGCTACACCACGGCCCACGTGACGTTCTTCGCGAAGAACCACCAGGGCGACAACATCCGGCGCATCATCCAGCGCTGCAAGAACTTCATCGCCGAGAATCCGATGGAGAAGGCGAGCTTCAAGCTGGCCGGCGGCCTGATCGGCGTGCTCGCGGCCGCCAACGAGGAGCTCGTCCGCAACGACATCCTGATGAACTTCCTCGGCTTCTTCACGATCTGGATCATCCTGCTGTTCACGTACCGCTCGTTCGTCTGCGGCCTCTACATTCTCGGGCCGCTGATCGCGTCGAACATCCTGGTGAACGCCTACATGGCGGTGAACAACATCGGCGTGAACATCCACACGCTGCCGCTGGTGACGGTCGGCGTCGGCTTCGGCGTCGACTACGGCCTCTACATCATCAGTCGCATCATCGAGGAGATCCAGGTGAAGGGCGACCTCGACCATGCCGTGCGCGAGGCGCTCGTCACCTCGGGCAAGGCCGTGACGTTCACCGCCGTCACGATGATCGTCAGCACCGCCTTCTGGATCACGTCGAACATCCGGTTCAACGCCGAGATGGGTCTGCTGCTCGCGATCTGGATGAGCGTCAGCTACGTCGGCTCGCAGACGCTCCTGCCGGTGCTGGTCGCGGTCTTCAAGCCGAAGTTCATCACGCGCGAGGCGAACACCAAGGCGCCGAAGCCGGCGCTCGCGGCCGCGGCGCGGCAGGCATAGGAGCACGTCATGCATCTCGATCTCTGGAATTCGGTGGCGATCGTGTTCGGCTTCAGCGTCCTGGTCATCGCGCTCGATGAGTACGTGGCGAAGCCGTGGCGACACAAGCGATGGGAGGAGCGCGCGCAGTCCGGCGACAAGGAGGCCCAGGAGCTCCTGAAGGTCGCCCGCTCGGCCAAGGTCTCCAACGAGTGAGCGCGGCGCTGCGACGCCGGAGCGGGCGGCGCGCGCGGTGACGCCGCTCCGCCTGCTCCGCATCGTCGGCATCGCCGCGGCGTTCTTCGCCGCGTTCACGGCCTCGCAGGCGGCGACCGCCGCGCGCTCGGGCGCGACGATTCCCGGCATCCACTTCGCCATCGCCGCCCTCGCCGCGTTCTTCCTGGTCGGCGCGTGGGCGACCGAGCAGACGCAGGGACCCGAGCAGAACGTCCGCAAGGACCTGCTCTGGGGGCTCGGAACGGGGGGGTTGGCGATCTTCGCCAACCGGCTGCTGTCCTGACGGAGCGTCGGCCGTCGACGCCGTCGCCTCGCCACGCATGAAATACTTTCGCGGCTCGTTCCTGGTCACGCTGCTCGGCCTCGTCGGCGGCGCGGCGCTCGGCTGGGAGATCCACGGCACGGTGGCGGGCGTGCTCGGCACGACCTTCATCGTCACCGTGCTGGCCGTGCTCGAGGTGTCGCTGTCCTTCGACAACGCCGTCGTGAACGCGACGGTGCTGCGCGAGATGGACCCGGTCTGGCGGCGGCGCTTCATCACCTGGGGCATCGCGATCGCCGTCTTCGGCATGCGAATCGTCTTTCCGTTGGCGATCGTGGCGGTGATCGCGCGCATCGACCCGTGGAACGCGCTGGTGCTTTCGGCGACCCGCCCGGACGAGTACTCGCGCATCATCGAGAGCGCGCACGTTTCGGTGGCGGCCTTCGGCGGCGCGTTTCTGCTCATGGTGGGGTTCAAGCACTTCCTCGACGAGGACAAGCACGTGCACTGGATTCCGGTGGTCGAGCGGCCGCTCGTGTACGTCGGGCGCGTCGAGGCGTTCGGCCTCGGGATCGTGCTCTTAGCCCTCTGGGGGATCGGGACGTGGCTCCCGGAGCACGAACGCTATGCGTTTCTCGTTGCGGGAATCTTCGGCCTGCTGACGTTCATCGGCGTCGACGGCATCGCAGCGATCCTCGACCCGGCGGACGTGGTGGCGGGCGCCGCGACCCGCTCGGGGGCGGCGGCCTTCCTCTACCTCGAGGTGCTGGACGCGAGCTTCAGCTTCGACGGGGTGATCGGCGCCTTCGCGCTCTCGAACAACCTGTTCGTGATCGCGATTGGCCTGGGCATCGGGGCCATGTTCGTGCGAAGCTTGACCATCATGCTGGTCGACCGCGGAACGCTCACCGAGTATCGCTACCTCGAGCACGGGGCGTTCTACGCGATCATCGCGCTCGGCGTCATCATGTTCGTCGAGGCGGTGACGCCGATTCCCGAGGTGGTGACCGGCCTCGTCGGGGCCGCGCTCATCGGCCTGTCGTTCTGGCACTCGCTGCGCGACAACCGGCGCGAGGGGCGCGCGTGACCCTCGCGCCGCTGCGAAGGCTCCTGGCGTTCCACCCGCGCGCGATGCTCGTCGTCCTGCTCGCGCTCGCGATCGAACTCGTTCCCCCGCCCGCGGCGCTCGTCCGCCACCGCCATGTCGGCGGCGACGCGGCGCACGTGCACGCGGGGCGGTTGACGGGCGTCGCGCATGCGGATCGTGCGGCCGACGAGGGGCGAGGAGCGCGCGCCGGCGCGGCGGTGGCGTCCGCCGGACCCGCGGATCTGCACGCGCATCTCGCCCCGCCCGCGATCGTGGCGGCGCTGGCGGCGATCGTTCCGCCGGCGCCCGCGCTCGTCGTCGCGCCGGCGCCGCTCGACCTCCCGCCGCGGACGCCGCCCGCGGCGGTGCGGTCGACGCAGGCCCGGGCTCCGCCGATCGCCGTCTAGCGGCGGCCCGTCCTCGCGCGCACCGCGGGAACGGTCGCGGCCGATCCGATCCTGCCGTGCGGTTGCGGCCCCGCGCCGCCGACCGCGTTTCCCGCGATCTCGCCGCGGCGTCCGACCCGGACGGCCGTCGGCGCGTGCATGCGAGGTGGTCCCATGCTGCGTCGTATCCTGCTGGTCGTGCTGCTCGCGCCGAGCCTGGCGAGCGTGCCGGTCGTTTCCGTGCTCGCCGAGGGCGAGCTCGTCGCCGAAACTCCCGAAGGCTCCGAGGAGGAGCCCAGCCCCGAGGCTTCGCCGCCCGCCGGCGACGTCGCGCGTCGGCTCCAGCTCCCCGAGACCGTGGTGCAGGCAGACCGTCCGATCACCGCGGCGTCGTCCCTGATCGTCCGCAGCCGCGACTTCTCCCTCCGGCCGATCCGCCGGCCGGCGGACATCCTCGAGGTGACCCCCGGGCTCATCGTCGTGCAGCACGCCGGCGGCGGCAAGGCGAACCAGTACTATCTCCGCGGCTTCGACGCCGACCACGGCACGGACGTCGCGCTCTCGTTCGACGGCGTGCCGGTCAACAATCCGAGCCACGCGCACGGGCAGGGCTACGCGGACGCGAACTTCGTCATTCCCGAAGTGGTCGAGCGGGTCGAGGTCGACAAGGGGCCGTACTTCCTGAAGCACGGTGACTTCGCGACCGCGGGCGCCGTCAATCTCGTCACCAAGCGGTCGGCGGCGGAGAACACGGCCAGCGTCAGCGCCGGGCGCTTCGACCTCTTCCGCGGCGTGATCGTGAGCGGGCGCGAGATCGGACCCTTCGAGACGCTGTTCGCCGTGGAGGGCGCGGGCCAGAACGGACCGTTCGATCACCCCGAGCACTACAACCGCTACAAGCTGTTCTCGCGCGCCGGCTACGCCGACGGTCCGTGGCGTGCGGACCTCTCCTTCACGAGCTACCGCGGGACCTGGAACGCCTCCGGACAGATTCCGCTCCGCGCGGTGCGCGCGGGGGAGCTCGATCGCTTCGGCTCGATCGATCCCACCGAAGGGGGTACGTCGCAGCGGCACCAGCTGTACGGGCGCGCCTCGTGGCGGCCGGACGAGGCGCAGGAGGCAAGCCTGCTCGCGTACGGCGTGTACTACGACGTGGACATCTTCTCGAACTTCACGTTCTTCGCCCGCGATCCGGTGAACGGCGACCAGATCGAGCAGAAGGACAAGCGTTTCTTCGGGGGCGGGGAAGCACGCTACGTCCGCCACGTCGGGGTCGGCGGCACGGACACCGCGTTCACCGGAGCCGTCGGGGTCCGCGGCGACCACATCGGCGAGCAGCTCAACTACACGATCGAGCGCGACTTTCTGACGCGCCAGACCGACCACAACGTCGGGCAGGTGAACACCTTCGCCTACGTGGGCGCCGACACCACGTGGACGCCGTGGCTGCGGACGATCGTCGGGCTGCGCTTCGACGACCTCCATTTCGACGTGGACAACAACCTGAACTCGACGAGCGCGCCCGACCTGACCGGGCAGGGCGTGGAGAACGACGCGATCTTCAGCCCGAAGGCGAGCATCGTCTTGTCGCCGCGCGAGAACCTGGAGGTGTTCATCAACTACGGAGAGGGCTTCCACTCGAACGACGCACGCGGCGTGGTGCGCGACGAGAATCCCGTCGACCCGAGCGCCAAGGCGCGGGGCGGCGAGCTCGGCGTCCGCACCCGGCTCTTCGACCGCCTCGATCTCGCGGCCGCGTTCTGGCTGCTCGATCTCGACAGCGAGATCGTCTTCGTCGGCGACGAGGGCACGACCGAGCCGAGCGGGGCCACGCGCCGGATCGGCGGCGAGCTCGAGGTGCGGTACCAGATCCTCGACTGGCTCTACTTCGACGTCGACTACACGCAGACGGTGGCGAAGTTCCGCTTCGAGCCGGATGCGGCCGACGACGTGCCCCTGGCGCCGCGCTTCACCGTGAACGGCGGAGTGTCCGCGCGTCGCGACGACGGCCTGTTCGGGAGCGTCCGGATGCGGGCGATCAGCTCGCGCCCGGCCAACGAGGACAACTCGCTGCGCGCCGCCGGATATACGGTCTGGGATCTGCAGCTCGGGAAGCGCTGGGAGCTGTCGAGCGCGTGGACCGGCGGTCGGGTGAAAGCCGTCACGGTGCAACTCGATATCCAGAACCTGTTCGACCACGACTACCGGGAGGCCCAGTTCGCGACGGACTCGCGGCTGCGGAACGAGCCGAACGTGGTGTCGGACATCGACTTCACTCCGGGCTATCCGCTGACGGCGATCGGATCGATCACGGTCGCGTTCTGAGTAGCCGTGGGGTCGGCGGTCTCCTGGCTCCGGAGCTTCGGCGTCTCGATGGCGATCCACGCGCTCGCCGCCGCCGCCGTCTGCGACCGGGTTCTACCGGTGCCGTCCGACGCTCGCCTTCGCGCGCTCGTGCCGGTGCGACTCGTGTGGCGGGAGCCCGCACCGGGACCTCCGGCGGCCGCGGCGCCCCTCCCGGTCGCGGCCGTCGCACCGCCGTCGCCGCCGGAGCGCGCGTCGCCGCCGGAGCCGCCGCTCCGGGTGAAGGCCGACCGCCTCCGGCGTCCGACGCAGCGTCGCGAGCCGCGTGCCGTGGCGACGCCGGCGGTGCCGGACGCCGGCAGCAGCGCCGCGGGAGCGGCGACCGCTCGGCCGGCGCCCCCGGCGGACGCGACGGCCGGTGGAGGCGGAGGCGGCGGCGCGGGCGATGGGCCGGTGGCGCTCGCGTCCGTCGCGCGTCCGCCCGAGATCCTCGAGCGCGTGGTGCCCGAGTATCCGGCGCGGGCGCGCGCGCTCGAACTCGAGGGGCAGGTCGTGCTGGAGGTCGTGCTCGATCGTGAAGGTCGGCCGGAGCCGGCCATCCGCGTGCTGCGCTCGCGGCCGCCGTTCGATGCCGCGGCCGTCGCCGCCGTTCGCCGCTGGCGCTTCCGGCCGGCGCGCGATGCGGATGGCAACGCGGTGCGCGTGCTGATCGAGATCCCGGTGCGGTTCGAGCTCCGATGACCGCGCCGTTTTCTTGACATCCGCGCACGACTCTTCCATAGCCGAGGCGTAGCCCGGAGGCCGGGCGCACCTGGGTGGTGGACGAGGAGGCGGAGGCGGAATGCGAGCGGCCGTACGGCCCGATGCACGCGCATCGACCCGGTCCCGAAGGGACCGACCGAACCGCCGCGGCGTCGCGCGACGCGTGGAGGAGACATGCCACGGCCGCGCTGCTCAGGCGCGGCCGTGGCAGAAGCGCGGATCAGGAGGAGGCCCGGGAGCGTCGTGGGAGGGGGAGGAGTCCGCGCCCCGCCTGCGAGTGAGCAAGGCGGGTGCCACCCCCGGCTTTGCGGGTACCGTCGCCGGAGCGCCCGTGCGAGGAGTGCGACTGGTCGTTCGAAGTTGCGGCAATGGCACGCGATTCAGCCACGGAGGATGGCGGCCGCGGGGAGGGTCGAGCACAGCGTCGTCTATGGATGCTGCAAGGTGCGTCGGTTGCCGCAGAACGGCAACCCGGGCAGCGAACAATGCGCGGCTGCAAGGTCGGCGCAGCGGGGAGGGGTGAATGGGCTCGATTGCCGGGATCGTTCCGCGGCCGGGGTGCGGCCGGGAGGAGCTGACGGTGTCCATCAAGGCCATGCGAGACGCTCTCGGACGGCGGGCGCCGCTCGAGGGTGGGCTCGCCGTTGCCTACGACGCGTCGGTGGCCCTCACCCATCGGGGCGGGACCGGGCCCGGGGCCGAGGCGGTCCTGCAGCCGCTCCGGAACGAGCGCGGCACGCTCTGGCTCGTCGCCGACGGGGAGCCCGCCAACGCGACCGAGCTGCGCCTCGAACTCGTGGCCGCCGGGCACGAGTTCCAGTCGGGGTGCGGCAGCGAGGTCATCCTCCACCTCTACGAGCAGTACGGCATCGGTGCGCTCGAGCGCCTCACCGGCAATTTCGCGTTCGCGCTCTGGGACCGGGAGGAGCACGAGCTCCTCCTGGGACGCGATCGCTTCGGCACGAAGCCGCTCTACATGTGCGAGCGCGACGGGACGTACGCGTTCGCCTCCGAGGTACGGGCGCTTCGGCCGGGCGAGCCGCTCGATCCTTCGGCGCTGGTCGCCTATCTGGTGCTCGGGTACGTTCCCGAGCCGATCACCGTCGCGACCGGCGCGCATGCCGTCGCCCCGGGGACGATCGTGCGCGTGCGCGGGTCCCGGCTGCGGATCGAGCGGTTCTGGGAGGAGTCGTCGGCGTGGCCGAGCGGCCAGCGCGAGGTCGATCGCGCGCGCTTCGGCGGGCTCCTGCGCGACGCCGTCGAGGCGGCGGTCGAAGGCGAGGACGACGTCGGCATCTTCGTCGACGGCAGCATCGCTTCGGCGGCGCTCCTGGCGCTCGTCCGGCCGATGCTCGGGCGCGGCCTCCGGACGCACGTCCTCGATTTCTCGGGCGGCGCCGACGACACGGGCGCGCGCGGCGCGCGCGCGCATCAGGACGGTGTGACGGCGCTCGCGGACTGGTTCCGCGGCGAGCACCGTCGACACCGCGTCGACGGAACCCTGCTCGCGAGCGCGTTTCGGGCCGCGACCGTGGCCGACCAGCCCTCGACGGGCGCGACCCTCGCGGCGTTGATCACGTCGGCCATGCGGAGCGCCGGGGAGCGCGTCTGGCTCGCGGGGCTCGCGACCCCCCAGCTGCTCGGGGCCGAGACGGCGCGCGTCGTACGTTGGCTGTGGCGCGCCGGTCGTCACGGGTCGACGAGCGGACTGACGCGCGTCGCCGCCCGCATGCTCGCGCGGCGCCGGCCCTTCGGCCGCGCCGCCACGCTCGCGGACTATCTCGGACCGAGCGACGCGATCGCTCCCGCCTACCTCGCGACCCGCGGCGTCTTCGGCCCCGAGGCCCTCGGTCGCGTGTTGCGGCCCGACGCGCTGGCCCACGCGCGGAGCGGCTTCGATCTCGCGCGGCACGTCGATGCGCGCGCCCTCGCGCCGCTCGGGCCGGCCTGCGCGCCGCCCGCGGCGTCGGCGCAGGTGGCGATCGAGCGCGCGGTCGCCGCGGTCGATCTCGCGGGGCCGCTGATGTCGGGCGCGCTCCGCGCGGCCGAGGCGTCGGCCGTGGCGTACGGCCTCGCGCTCCGCGCGCCGTTCCTCGACCACCGGCTGCACGAGTGGCTGACGGCCGGCGGGGCCGCCCTCGATCGCGCGCCGTTGCTCGGCATCCTCGACGGCGCCCTTCCGCCTCCGCTCGTGCGGCGCCTCGCGCCGCCGCCGCCGCCGCCGATCGGGCAGTGGCTCCGGAACGAGATGCGCGCGACGTGCGAGGAGCAGTTGCTCACCGACGACGGCGAGGGCCTGTTCCGCCAGGAGGCGCTCGACGGCCTGTGGAAGGAGTTTCTCGGCGGCCGCGCGCCCTGGGAGCCAGTCTGGTCGGTCGTGACGGTGCGGGCGTGGATGCGCGCGGCGCGTGACCCAGGACGCAGCGCGGGCGGCGAGCGGCGCTGCGCCGCGTAGCCGGCATCAGCCGCGCTTCGTGGCTTTGGCCGGTCTGGCGGCGGCCAGGCGCTCGGCTTCGGCCTTGAACTCAAGGACCGATTGCCTGAGCGCCGTCTGCTCGATCGGGCGCATGATCAGGCTCGGGACCCAGAAGCCGAGGGAGATCGCCTGCGAGCACGTGGCCCGCGTGCGCTTCGGCCCGTCTGGCTCGAAGACGTAGCTGCCCTCGATGTCGGCGAGGTCGCCTTCCACCATCTTCCAGGTGAGGCGGTTCGGCGGGTGCCACGTGTACTCGAGCACGTACCGCACCGTGCGGAGCTTCATGTCGACCTCGAACTCGACACGGCGGGCCTTCCCGTCGGGATGCCGATCGCGGACCGTGATCTCGGTCACCGGCGACGACCAGGTCGGGTAGGCCTCGAAATCGCCGATCGTCTCGTAGCAGAGCGCGAGCGGCGCAGCGATCGGCGTCGTGAAGCTCTGCTGGTGCTCGAGCATCGGCGGACCCTAGGGAACGGCTCGGGAGGCGTCAAGCGCGCTGCCCGCGTGTCGCCCGCGCCTCCCGCGGTCTGGAGCGCGCTGCCCGCGTGTCGCCCGCGCCTCCCGCGGTCTGGAGCGCGCTGCCCGCGGGCGTCGCCGGGCGCGGGCGGCGCCCGCGGACGCGCGCCGCTCCGGCGCCGCGTGCCGGGGTCGGTTGCCCGCTGCGGGGCCCGTGTCTATCGTGCGGCGCGTGGACGAAGGAGCGACGGGAGCGCCGGTCCCGCGGCGGCGTCGGCGACGGCAGCGCGTCGTCGCGCTGACGGGTGTGCACGGCGCCGCGGGCGCGGCGCTCGTACGCCGCTTCGAGGCCGACGAGCGGATCGGGCGCCTCGTGCTCCTCGACCGGCGGGCGCCCGCGATGCCGCTCCGCCGCACGGCCTTTCGCGGCATCGACCTCACGGCGACGCTCGCCGACGTCGCGCTCGCCGAGATCCTCGCGCGCGAGCGCGTCCATACGGTCGTTCACGCCGCGTTCCACGATGGGCCCCGCCGCGATGTCGAGGCGGCGCACGAGCTCGAGGTGCTCGGGACGCGCGCGCTGTTCCGCGCGATCGCCGACAACGCGCGCCGCGCGGGTACCGTCGAGAACGTCGTCGTGCTCGGCACGACGGCGAGCTACGGCGCCCGCAGCGACAACCCGCAGTATCTCGACGAGGACGCGCCGCTGCGTCCCGCCGCCGAGTATCCGTGGGTCGCCGACAAGGCGGCGGTCGAGCAGGAGGCCGCAGCGCTGCGGACCCGCACGGGGCTGCCGGTCGCGATGGTGCGCGCGGCGCCGATGCTCGGCGACGCGCGCACGCTGGCGGCGCGGCTGCTCGCGGCCACGTTCGTTCCCGCCGTGCTCGGCGCCGATCCGCTGGTGCAGCTCCTCCACGTCGAGGATCTCGTCGAAGCGACGCGTCTCGCCCTGCACGGCCGCCACGACGGCGCGTTCAACGTCGCCGGCGACGGCGTCCTGCCGTGGTCGACGGTGATCAAGTTGAGCGGCCGCGTGCGCGCCGCGTTCGTCGCGCCGGTCCTGCGGCCGCTGCTCCGGAGTCTGTGGGTCGCCGGCGCGGGGCTCGTACCTGGCGAGCACCTCGCGTATCTGCGCGACACGTTCGTCGCCGACACGACCCGCGCGACGGACCAGCTCGGATTCCGCGGGCGGTACGGTATCCGCGACGTGATCGTGCGGCACAGCGGCCGCGGGCGCCTCGGCGACGCGGCCTGAGCGGACGCGCGTCACGATGGGCGCTGTTGCCCCCGGGACCGCGTGCTATAGTCCGCCGATCCGGACCAGGACGGTGACCCCCATGCCGCAAGCCCCCCGACGAACCCGTGTGCGCACGATCGAATGGACGCGAGGTCGCGTCGTCATGATCGATCAACGCCTGCTGCCCGTACGCGAGGTGTATCGCGTCTACAGCGACTATCGTGAGGTCGCCCGCGCCATCAAGGACATGGTGATTCGCGGGGCGCCCGCGATCGGCGTCGCCGCCGCGATGGGCATCGCGCTCGGCGTCCGGACGCTCAAACGCGAGGAGCTCCGCCGCGAGTTCGACAAGATCTGCCGCACCTTCGCGGCCACCCGGCCGACGGCGGTGAACCTCTTCTGGGCGATCGAGCGCATGCGGCGGGTCTACGCGCGGAACGACACACGCGACGTCGAGACGCTCCGTCTCATGCTGGAGCGCGAGGCGCGGACGATCCACGAGGAGGACATCGCGGCCAATCGCGCGCTCGGCGCGTACGGCGCGGCGCTCATCGAGGACGGCTCGACGATTCTCACGCACTGCAACGCGGGCGCCCTCGCCACCGCGGGCTACGGCACGGCTCTCGGCGTCATGCGCGCGGCCGTCGAGGCGGACAAGCGCATCAGCGTGTACTGCAGCGAGACCCGTCCGTACCTGCAAGGCGCCCGCCTCACGGCGTGGGAGCTGAAGAAGGAGCACATCCCCGCGACGCTCGTCACCGACAACATGGTCGGCCACATGATGAAGGAGGGCCTGATCGACTGCGTCATCGTCGGCACCGACCGCACGGCCGCCAACGGCGACGTCGCCAACAAGATCGGCACCTACACTGTGGCCGTCCTCGCGCACCGCCACGGCATTCCGTTCTACGTGGCGGCGCCGACGTCTTCGATCGACCTCGGGTGTCCGCGCGGCGACAAGATCCCGATCGAGGAGCGCGGGAGCCGCGAGGTCACGCACATCTTCGATCGCCAGATCGCGCCGTCGGGCATCCGGGTGGCGAATCCGGCGTTCGATGTGACGCCGCACGATCTCGTGACGGCAATCGTCACCGAGCGCGGGATCGCGCGGCCGCCCTACAACAAGAGCCTGGCGCGCGTGGTGAGGGGCGAGACCCCGAAGCGCGAAGCGGCGGCGCGTCCGCGGTCGAGCGCGAAGCGCCAGAGCAAGAAGGGCTGAGGCGGCTCAGCCGGCGCGGAGGCCGGCGTCGAGCCTCCGGTGCGCCGCGCAGCCGACGACCGAGAGACGCTCGCGCCGGGCGTGCGTCCGGCGCCAGCGCACGAGCCGGGAGACGCGGCGGGACGCGTCCGCGATGCGGGTCTCGGCGAGGTGTCCTGCGCGCACGGCCCGCTCGACGGCGCCGACGGCCTCGCGCAGCCAGTCCTGACGGTGACAGAAGAGGAGGAGGTCGCAGCCCGCCGCGAGGGCGCGGACGGCGCTTTCGCCTGGTCCCCAGTGGTCGGCGATCGCCCGCATCTCGAGGTCGTCGGTGGCGATTACGCCGCGGAAGCCGAGTCGGCGTCGCAAGAGGCCGGTGACGATCCGGGGGGAGAGCGTCGCCGGCAGCGTCGGATCGAGCGCCGGATAGCGCACGTGGGCCGTCATCAGGAGGGGAATGCCGGCGCGGATCGCGGCGCGAAACGGCGGCAGCTCCGTGCGCGCGAGCGCGCGGCGATCGCGGGCGACGACCGGCAACTCGAGGTGCGAGTCGGTTGCGGTATCGCCGTGGCCGGGAAAGTGCTTGCCGCAGGTGAGGAGTCCCGCCGCGCGCGTCGCGCGGAAGGCGCCGAGCGCGGTGCGCGCGGCCGATTCCGGCGTCGCGCCGAAGGCGCGGTCGCCGATCACCGGATTCGCGGAATTGCTCGCGACGTCGAGCACCGGCGCGAAGGTGAGGTCGATCTCGAGGGCGGCTAGCTCGCGCGCCATGGCGGCCGCGACGGCGCGGACGGCGCGGAGCCCGTGCGATGCGACCACGGCCGCCGCCGGGAAGTGCGTGAAGGGGGGCGGGCAGCGGTGCACGCGCCCGCCCTCGTGGTCGATCGCGACGAGGGTCGGCGCCGCCGGGTCGAGCGCGTGGAGATCGCGGACGAGGGCGCGCATCGACGCCGGATCGCTCGCGTTGTGCCGGAACAGCGTGACGCCGCCGAACGGGATTTCCGCACGGAGGCGGCGGGTATCGCGGTCGAGGGCGGGCCCGGGGAGGCCGCCGAGGAAGCAGCGCGCGACCGCGGCGCGAAGGGAGCGCATCGCGAGGGATTAGCAGCGCCGCGCCGTGTCCTCAATTCGCCGAGGCTCCCCCGGTCGTCCGCGCTGCCGGCGATTCGACACCCGGCGAGGCTGCGTGCTAGCGAGGGCGCCCGCAGGTGGTGGAGCAGCGCTACATCGTCGTCGAGGGGCCGATCGGGGTCGGAAAGACGAGCCTCGCGCGGCGCCTGGCCGATGCCTTCGGTTCCATGCTGGTCGAGGAGCAGCCCGACGCCAACCCCTTTCTGGAGCGTTTCTACGCCGACCCCAGCCAGGCGGCGCTCGCGACCCAGCTGCAGTTTCTGCTCGACCGGTATCGGCAGCAGCGGGCCCTTGTGGCGTGCCGTGACGGCCGGGGCCTGGTCGCCGACTACCTCTTTGCCAAGGATCGCCTCTTCGCCGAGCTCAACCTGGAGGAGCCCGAGCTCGCCCTCTATAGGGAGGTCCTCGCCCTCATGACCGAGCCGATCCCCATTCCGGACCAGGTCATTTACTTAGAGGCGCGACCTGAGGTATTGAAGCGGCGGTTGCGGAAGCGAAACCGCGACTTCGAGCGGCGCATCAGCGAGGCGTATCTCGAAGGGCTGATCGAAGCGTACCGGCGTTTCTTCCACGAGTACTCCGAAGCGCCGGTTCTGGTCGTCAACTGCTCGGACATCGACTTCGTCGAGCGGGGCAGTGATCTCGAGGATCTGATCCGCGAGATGCGCAGCGCCAAGAAGGGAATGCAGCAATACATACCGCTTGGATCCCAGTAGCTACCGGCCGGTAGCCAACGACGCACGGGACCGAGACGGAACGCAGCGCGCGCCGGGCCACGCGCGTTTCTCCTGAAGCGAGGTCGACGAGGAATCGCGGCCATCGCGAAACGCGGGAGAGGCGCGGGCGGGAGTTCGCCGGCAGACGAAGCCTTCCGGATCGGTTCGGGAGGCTTTTTTCATGGAGCGGAAAGTGACGGTGCCCGACCTCCAGCGCATGAAGGAGGCGGGAACTAAGATCACGGCCCTCACGGCCTACGATTTCCCGTTCGCCCAGATCGTCGACCAGGCGGGCGTCGACGTCGTCCTCGTCGGCGACACGCTCGGCATGGTGGTGCAGGGGCTCGACACGACGCTCCCGGTCACCATGGACGAGGTGGTCTACCACTGCCGCATGGTCGCCCGCGGTCGGAAGCGATCGCTTCTCGTCGGCGACATGCCGTTCCTCTCGTACCAGGTGAGCCGCGAGGAGGCGCTCCGCAACGCCGGACGGCTGGTCAAGGAAGGCGCCTGCGAGGCGGTGAAGCTCGAGGGCGGCATCCCCATGGCCGACACCATCCGCGCGCTCACCGCGGTCGACATCCCGGTCATGGCGCACATTGGCCTCACGCCGCAGTCGGTGCACCGCATGGGCGGCCACAAGGTCCAGGGCCGGAGGCGCGGCCGCGGTCCCGGTGAGCGCGAGCGCGTGATGGCGGACGCGCTCGCGGTCGAGGACGCCGGCGCCTTCGCGGTCGTGCTCGAAGGCATCCCGCTCGACCTCGCCGGGGAGATCACGCTCCGGCTCGGGATCCCGACGATCGGCATCGGCGCAGGCGTCCGCTGCGACGGCCAGATCCTCGTGCTCCACGACCTGCTCGGCCTCTTCGATCGCTTCACGCCGAAGTTCGTGAAGCGCTACGCCGAGCTCGGGCGCGCCGCCAACGACGCGATCGCCGAATACGTGCGCGAGGTGCGGACCGGCGCCTTTCCCGACGAAGCGCACTCGTTCCTGCTGCGCGCGGAGGGCGGCGTCACCGCCGGCGCCGGGCCGCGTCCGGCGCGCCGCAAGCGGGCGGTTGCGGTCGGCTAGGAGACCGTCGGCGCGCGGGATCGGATGTGCGGGCGATCGAACAGGTGAGCGCGATGCAGGCCTGGAGCCGCGAGGTGCGCGGGCGTGACGGCCTCAAGGTTGCGCTCGTGCCGACGATGGGGGCGCTCCACGAGGGGCACCTCTCGCTCGTCGCGCTCGCGCGCCGGCACGCCGACCGGGTGGTGGCGTCGGTCTTCGTGAACCCGGTCCAGTTCGATCGCGCCGACGA
>JADYZW010000002.1 GCA_020852955.1 Deltaproteobacteria bacterium
ATGAACTCGCGCCCGCGCATGAGCCCGAAGCGCGGCCGCACCTCGTCCCGGAACTTCGACTGGATCTGGTAGAGGTTCATCGGCAGCTCGCGGTACGAGCGCACGTCGCGGCGCACGAGGTCGGTGACGACCTCCTCGTGGGTCGGCCCGAAGCAGAAGTCGCGGTCATGCCGGTCCTTCATGCGCAGGAGCTCGCGGCCGTACGTCTCCCAGCGCCCGCTCTCCTGCCAGAGCTCGGCGGGACAGACCGCCGGCAGCAGCACCTCCTGCGCCCCGGCGCGGTTCATCTCCTCGCGGACGATGCGCTCCACCTTGCGCAGCACCCGCACGCCGAGCGGCAGGAAGTCGTAGATGCCGCGCGCCACCTGGCGGATCATACCGGCGCGCAACATCAGCTTGTGGCTCACGACCTCGGCCTCGGCGGGCACGTCGCGAAGCGTCGGGATCAACGATTGGGATTGGCGCATCGGGTTCTTATAGCGTGCCCGCCGCCGATTGCACCCCGTCGCAGCGCGCGATCGCCGCGGCGGTCGCGAGTTCGGCGGCGCGACGCGCGATCGTCACCGGCGCGATGCCGCGCAAACCGCCTGTGCACGCCAGCGGCGCCCCGATCCGACTACGGAACGCGCGACCCCGGGTTCCGGCTGGCACTCCATCGCTCGCCCGTGACTAGGGAAGCGCCGTGCAGAGCTTCCCTAGACTAGCGGGCGCAACGGAAGCCGGTAGCGATGTTCGAGTCGGACGGACGGTCGCTGAAGACCGTGAGCGGACCCGCACCGGTGTGGTGCTCGAAGTAGCCGCCGCGCACCAACGCCCCGGGGTCACCCGTGTCGGCCGCACCGAGGAAGCATTGATGGTCGCCCGTGGGACTGACTGTGACGCTCCACGACGTGCAGCCCGTCGTGCGCGGCCCCCAGTCCGCCACCCATTCGGAGAGATTGCCCACCATGTCGAAGGCGCCGCGCGTCGACACACAGCCCGCACGCGATCCGGTGAGCGCCACCGCGAGCGTGCTTCCCGTATTGCAGTCGCTGACCCCGTCGTCAGGCCCTGGGTCGGGCGTACCCGTCACCGCCGCCTGCCACTCGGCGTTCGACGGCAGGCGCTTGGCGGCGTTCTCGCACGCCGCTTGCGCCTGGAACCACGTCAGCCTCGACGACGGCGGCACGCCCGCCAAGGTCACCGCGTAGATGTCGTTTAGGCAATTCTGCCCGCTGTCGGCGCAGGGCGCGTAGTCGTCGCTCGAGACACCGAGCTGGGTCGCGCCGCCTTTCGCCAGATCCGCCACCGTCGCCTTTCCCCGCTGGATCTTCTTCACCAGTCCCTTGTTGGCGCCGAACGGGTTGGACACCCGCCACACGCTTCCCTCGTACCGGTCCATGCACACCGTCCCCGACACCACCGCATCCGGCGCGCACTTCTTGAGCGGCTTCGCCCCCTGTGCCCTTGCCGTGCCGGCCAGGAGCAGCCCCCCTGCGATGATCACTGCTGCGCTCATCTTTCGCGACCCCATGGTTTCCTCCTTTGGTCGTCGGCGCTCGCGAGCTCACCCGCAGACTCCGGCGGGCCGCGTCTCCCCCCGCGCTACACCATCTCGCGACCCGCTACCAAGAAAGTTTCGCGGGCCACCGACCACCGTGCGCGCGCCGCTACGGCGCGCGGGGCCGCTCCACCGGCAGGTCGGTGCGATTCCCCCACTCGTTCCACGACCCGACGAAGCGCCGCACCCGCGGGTAGGTCGATCAGGCTGATACCGAAGGGATCGAGGTGCAGCGCGCCGGGAAGATGCCCGGCCGCGAACTGCGACGCCGGGGGCCCGAGGGACGCCGGCCCGATGCCTCCCGGGTCTAGCTGTGCGCGAAGTTCTCGAGGTTCTTGGCGCGCGACGGGTTGCGGAGCTTGCGCAGCGCCTTGGCCTCGATCTGGCGGATGCGCTCGCGCGTCACCTGGAAGCGCTGGCCCACCTCTTCGAGCGTGTAGTCCGACTTCTCGCCGATGCCGAAGCGCAGGCGCAGGATCTGCTCCTCGCGCGGCGTGAGGGTCGCGAGCACCTTGCGGGTCTGTTCTTCCAGGGAGAGCGCCATCGCGGCGTCGGCGGGCGAGATGCTCTGCCGGTCCTCGACGAAATCGCCGAGCGAGCTCTCTTCGTCGTCGCCGATAGGCGTCTCGAGGGAGACAGGCTCCTTCACGATCTTGAGCACCTTGCGGATCTTGTCCGGCGGCATCTCCATCTGCGCCGCGATCTCGTCGGGGCTCGGCTCCCGCCCGAGCTGCTGCACGAGATAGCGCGAGGTGCGGAGCACTTTGTTGATGGTCTCGATCATGTGGACGGGGATGCGGATGGTGCGGGCCTGGTCGGCGATCGCGCGCGACACCGATTGGCGGATCCACCACGTCGCGTAGGTCGAGAACTTGTAACCGCGCTGGTACTCGAACTTCTCGACCGCGCGCATGAGGCCGATGTTGCCTTCCTGGATCAAGTCGAGAAAGCCGAGGCCGCGGTTGGTGTAGCGCTTCGCGATCGAGACCACGAGGCGGAGGTTCGCCTCGATGAGCTGGCGCTTGCCTTCCTGCGCCTTGTACTCGCCGCGCCGGATCGCGCCGAAGGAGTCGCGGAGCTCCTGCTCGCTCATCTGCGTCTCGCGCTCGACGGTCTTGATGCGCTTCTTCGCCTCCCGTACTTCCGCGGCCATCTGCGCGAGCTGCTCGGCGGACTTGCGAGGCGCGGCCGGACGAACGGGCTTCGCCTTGCCCTTGATCGGCACGGCCTCCTTCCTCGGCGACTCGGGCTCGTTCCTACGGATGGCGGTGCGCTGCGCGTCGAGCGTCGCGATCGCTTCCTTGAGCTTGTCGACGATGACCGTGACCTGGCGCGCGCCGAGCGGCACCTCGGACAGCACCCCGTGGATGCTCGGCTTGATCGCTTCGAGCCGCTGGTCGATCTTCGTCGCCGCCTTCTGCGACGTCTTCTTCTTGCCCCGCTCCGCGACGAGCTTCTCGCGCTCGTTCACGAGGCGACGGAGACGCGAGATGTGCTTCAGGAAGGCGCCGACGCGCGCGTCCTCACGCTGCTCCGACGCGCCCTCGCCGTTGGCGGCTTCTTCCTCGTCGTCGCCGAAGAGGTGGCGTCCGTCGATCTCGCCGTCGCGGAGGCGGTCGGCGAGGTTCAGCACGTACTGGAGGGCGAGCGGAAGCGAGAACACGGCCTTGCGGACCTCGAGCTCGCCCGCCTCGATGCTCTTGGCGATGACGACCTCGTCCTCGCGGGAGAGCAAGGCGACGCCGCCCATCTCCTGGAGATACATGCGCACCGGATCCGAGGAGTCGCGGAGGAGCGACGAGCGGTCTTCCCGCTCTTCCTTCTCCTCGGGAACCTCGGGCGTCCACTCCTCGTCCTTTTCCTCCTCCGCCTCGGAGAAGGGACTGTCCTCGGCGGCCTCGACGGCGATCTCGCCGTCGCCGTCGGCGTCGCCGAGCATCGAGATCACGCCGCCGATCTCCTCGGTCGCTCCGGAATCGGCGCGGAACTGCTCGCGCTCTCCGGCCGGCACGTACTTGCGCTCGCGTCCGATGTCGACGACTCGGTTGAACTTCGCGC
This sequence comes from Deltaproteobacteria bacterium, assembly GCA_020852955.1. Lineage (GTDB taxonomy): Bacteria > Desulfobacterota > Binatia > UTPRO1 > UTPRO1 > UTPRO1. The sequence continues at coordinate 3,599 of JADYZW010000002.1, forward strand.
TGTTCGAATTGCCGGCGTCACTCGCGGGCTTGGCCTTCTTGGGTCGGGATATGCTCTTCATCACCGAGAACGATCTCCGCTGACGGGTGCATGGACGTCGCGCCGCGAGAGCCGCGCGCGCCTGTCATGGGTCGGCACAGTGCAGCCGTAGCCGCTGCTGGCGGGGGCTAAAGACACGGTTCGAGTGCCGAGCTTAAATTCCGAAGCCCGCGAAGTCAACACAAAGTTTTGATCTGTCGAAGGAAAAGGCCCGGTCGCGGAGCCGGTCGCCTGCGCCGCTCGGGGAGCGGGGAGCGCGCCGCGACGCCGGTTGCCAACCCGCCGGGCGGCCGGACCGTCGCCCCCGGCTCCGCCGAACCGCTGGGTCGCGTCCCCCTTGCACGTCGAGGCGCATAGGCGAATATAAGGCGAATGTACGACCATCCCGGCCGCGGCACATCGCGGAACCCAGCCAACCGCTACGAGACCCTCCACGTCGAACCCGACGAGGTCGACCAGGTCGCCGACGGGGCGGACGGGCGCGACGCCGAGCCGACCCGGTTCTACCGCGACGCGAGCCGCTCGGTCCTCGCCGAGAGCGCGAGCCCCGACGTCGGCTTCCGCTTCAGCCTGAACCCGTACCGGGGCTGCGAGCACGGCTGCACCTATTGCTACGCCCGCCCTTCCCACGAGCACCTAGGCTTCAGCGCCGGCCTCGACTTCGAGCGACGGATCATGGTGAAGGACGACGCGCCCGCGCTGCTGCGCGCGACCCTCTGCTCGCGCCGCTGGCGCCCCGAGGTCGTCGCGCTCTCGGGCAACACCGACTGCTATCAGCCGGTCGAGCGGCGCCTGCGCCTCACGCGCCGCTGCATCGAGGTATTCCTCGAGTTCCGCAACCCGGTCGAGGTCGTCACCAAGTCGGCGCTCGTCGCGCGCGACGCCGATCTCTTCGCGGCGCTCGCGGAGCACGACGCTGCGCGCGTGCGGTGCTCGATCACCACGCTCGACCCGGAGCTCGCGCGCCGGCTGGAGCCGCGCGCCGCGAGCCCGCAGCGGCGACTCGACGCCATGCGCGCGCTCACGGCGGCCGGCGTGCCGGTAGGCGTCATGGTGGCGCCCGTGATCCCGGGCCTGAACGACGCCGAGATCCCGCGCATCCTCGCGGCCGCGGCCGCCGCCGGCGCGCGGAGCGCCGGCTGGACGCTGCTGCGCCTCGCGAGGCCCCTCGACGAGCTCTTCACCGCCTGGCTCGCCGAGCACTATCCCGATCGCCGGGCGCGCGTCCTGAACCGGATCCGCGAGACGCGCGACGGCCGCCTCTCGGACGCGCGCTTCGGGCGCCGCATGCGCGGCGCAGGCGTCTACGCCGAACAGATCGCGACGCTCTTCGCCCTCGCGAGCCGCACTCACGGCCTCGACCGTCCGCTGCCGCCGCTCTCGACCACCGCGTTCCGCCGTCCGCCCCTGGTTGGCGAGCAGATGCGCCTCCTGTAGAGCGTCGCGCATGGCGACGACGCCCGCTGCCGACACCATGGACTTCCTCGTCCGCCGCGACGACCTGCACCGCACGGCGTTCGCGTCCGCCGCCCGGCCGGCGCTCGGCGACGGCGAAGCGCGGCTCGCGATCGACGTCTTCGGCTTCACCGCCAACAACGTCACCTACGCCGCGATCGGCGAGATGTTGCGCTACTGGGAGTTCTTTCCCGCCGCCGACGGCTGGGGCCGCGTGCCCGTCTGGGGCTTCGCGAACGTCGTCGAGTCGCGGCACCCCGGCGTCGCCGTCGGCGAGCGCGTCTACGGCTACCTTCCGATGTCGACCCACCTCGTCGTGCGCCCCGACCATGTGCGTCCCGACGGCTTCACCGACGTGACGCCGCACCGTACGGCGCTGCCGCCCGTCTACAACCGGTACCTCCGCGTCGGCGTGCCTTCCGCGGACGAGCCGGCGCGCGAGGACGGCTCCATGCTGCTCCGACCGCTCTTCGCGACCGCCTTCCTGCTCGACGACCTCCTCGTCGAGCAGGCGTTCTTCGGCGCGCGCGCGATCGCGCTCTCGAGCGCGTCGAGCAAGACGGCGATCGGCCTCGCGGCGCTGCTCGCCGCACGGGCCGACCGCGCCTACCGGGTGATCGGTCTCACCTCGGCCGGCAACGCCGCGTTCGTCGGTGGTCTCGGATACTACGATCGCGCCTCGACCTACGACGCGCTCGAGGGACTCGCGGCGGACGAGCCGACCGTGTTCGTCGACCTGGCAGGCAACGGCGCGGTGCGCGATGCCGTCCACCGGCGCCTGGGCGACCGGCTGCGCTACAGCTGCTCGGTCGGACTCACGCATCACGAGCGGATGGCGCTGCCGCCGGCGGATCTGCCCGGACCGGCGCCCGCCTTCTTCTTCGCGCCCGACCGCATCGAGAAGCGCACGCGCGAGTGGGGACCCGCGGGCCTGCAGGAGCGTCTCGACGCCGCGCTCGGGCGCTTCGTGGCGGAATCCGGCCGCTGGATGCACATCCGGCGGGGCCGTGGCCCCGCCGACGTCGAGCGCGTCTACCGGACCGTGCTGGACGGCCGGGCGCATCCCGCCGACGGCCACGTGCTCGCGCTGTAGCATCGTCGCGGCGGTCGTCGTATGAGGCGCGCCATGACACCCGAATCCGTGGTCCTCGAGTTCTGCCGCGCCGTCGCGCGCCGCGATGTCGACGCGCTCCTCGCGTTCTTCACCGACGATGCGGTCTACCACAACATCCCGCTCGCGCCTCTCACCGGCCGCGACGCCATCGCTGGCACGCTCGCGCAGTTCATCACGCCCGCGTCGCACGTCGAGTTCGAGATCACGGCGCTCGCCACGACCGGCGCCACCGTCCTCACCGAACGCGTCGACCGCTTCGTGATCGGCGACAAGCGGGTCGAGCTGCCGGTGATGGGCGCCTTCGACGTGACCCCGGAGGGCAAGATCCGCGCCTGGCGGGACTACTTCGACATGCAGCAGTTCACCGCGCAGCTCGGGTGACGTCGCGGCCATCCGCGCCGGCCCGACGACGCGACGGGTCGGCGGTCGCGGCGGCGCGCGGCGCCGACCGCGCCGGGCGCGCCCGCGCGGAACGCCGCAGGACGCGCGCGCTCGTCGCCCTCGTCGCGCTCGTCGCCGCCGGGTGCGCATCGGTCGCGACCACTCGTCCCGGCGCGGTCGGCGTCGAGCGCCGCCAGGCGATGCTGCTCTCATCCGCGCAGGTCGACGGCGCCGCCGCGCAGCAATACGCGGCGCTGGTCGAGCGGGCGCGCGAGAAAGGGGCGCTCAACGGAGACGCCGCGCTCGTGGCGCGCGTCCGTCGCATCGCGGGTCGGTTGATCCCGCCGACGCGCCGCTTCCGCGACGACGCGCCGGCCTGGCGCTGGGAGGTGAACGTCTTCACCTCGAGTCAGCTGAACGCGTTCTGCATGCCCGGCGGCAAGATCGGCGTCTACAGCGGCCTCGTCGAGAAGCTCGAGCTCACCGACGACGAGCTCGCCGCGATCCTCGGACACGAGGTCGCCCACGCGCTCCGCGAGCACGGCCGGGAGCGGGTCTCGCAACAGCTCGCGACCAACGCGGCGATCGCGATCGGCGCCGCCGTACTCGGCGTCGGCCAGACCGGCGCGAGCCTCGGCGGACTCGTTGCCGACGTGACCTTCACGCTCCCGAACTCGCGCCTGCACGAAACGGAGGCCGACCGCATCGGCGTCGAGCTCGCCGCCCGCGCGGGGTACGACCCGGAAGGCGCGGTCAGCGTGTGGCGGAAGATGGCCCGCGTCGGCGGCGGCAGCCCGCCCGCGTTCCTCTCCACCCATCCGTCGACCGAGCAACGGATCCGCGACCTCGAGATGTACGCGGAGCGTGTACGGCCGCTCGTCGGCCAGCGCTAAGACCGCGCTGAGACCCTCTCCCACACGTGGGGGACGGGCTCTACGGCGGTCAACGCGCGCGCGCACCGCCGCGCCTACCACTGCTCGGCGCGCACCGCCTTCCGCTCGTAGCCCGCCGCCCGGAGCGCGTCGCGGAGCCGCCCCGGCATCGCGCCCACCCCGCAGATCCAGAAGCGGCGGGTGCGGTCGGCGTCGCGGCGCACGAAGCGTTGGAGCACGAGCTCTTCGAGCGCGTCGATCGGACCGACCTCCGCCTCGGTCGTGAGCAACACGGGCTCCCATTCCAGGCGCGGGTGACGCGCCGCCCACGACTCGAAGTCGCGGCGATAGATCAGCTCGTGCTCGTAGCGCGCGCCGTGCAGCACGGTGATCGGCCGCGTGCCGCCGCGCTCGAGCGCGCGGCGCACCATCGGTCGGAGCGGCGCAACGCCCGCGCCCTCCCCCACGAAGACGAGGTGCGCATCCGGCGGCTCGGCGAGCGCGAAGCTGCCGAACGGTCCCGTGAAGGCGAGCGCGGCCCCGGGCTCGAGGCCGAAGAGATAGGCCGAGCCGGGGCCGTCGACGACGCGGTCGACGCAGATCTCGAGCTCGTCGTCCTCGGGGCTCGACGCCAGTGAATAGGCGCGCGCGAGGGGCGCACCGTCGGCGGCGTGTTCTCGCGGGGGAACCGGAAGCTCGCACGAGACGAACTGCCCGGGCGTGAACGCGAGCCGCTCGCCCACGGGCAAGCGCAGGAAGAGCGAGCGCGTGCCCGGGAGGTGCTCGTGGATGCGGGTCAGCGTCGCGTGGTAGACGCGCCGACCGCTCGCGGGCTCGTGCGCGCTCGTCGCCGCCATCGCTCGATGGCCTAGCACGCGCCCGCGCCGGCATCGACCGGCAAACGCCAGTCGATCGGCGCCCGACCGTGCGCGACGAGCGCCGCGTTGGCGCGCGAGAACGGCCGCGACCCCGCGAAGGCGCGGTACGAGAGCGGCGAAGGGTGCGCCGCCTCGATCACGGTATGGCGGGCGCGATCGACGAGCGCGCCCTTCCTGCGCGCGTGGTTGCCCCAGAGGAGGAAGACGACGTGGTCACGGCGCGCGTTCACCGCGGCGAGCACGGTATCGGTAAAACGCTCCCAGCCGCGGCGCGCGTGCGAGCCCGCGCGATCCGCCTCGACCGTCAGCACCGCGTTCAGCAGCAGCACGCCCTGGCGCGCCCACGCCGCGAGGTGTCCGTGCCGCGGCCGGACGAAACCCGGCACGTCGGCCGCGAGCTCCTCGTAGACGTTCCGGAGCGACGGCGGCGGCGCGATGCCCGGCCGGACCGAGAAGCAGAGGCCGTGCGCCTGTCCCGCGCCGTGGTACGGATCCTGGCCGAGCAGCACGACCCGCACCGCGTCGAGCGGCGTCGCCGTGAAGGCGGCAAACACGTCGCGCTCGGGCGGGAAGACCGGACCGGCCGCGCGCGCGGCGTCGACGAAACGGCCGAGCGCGCGGAACCATTCCGCGTCGAGCTCGGCGGCGAGGGCCTCGCGCCACGAGGGCGGCAGCGCGACCTGCATCGCCGTCAGTGGCCGCCCGACACCTGGTTGATCGTGTATTTCGGGATCACGATCGTGATGTCGCCCTTGACGATCGCCTGGCATCCGAGGCGCGAGTGCATCGTGAGGCCGGGCGCGTTGTCGAGCTCGTCCTCCTCCTTCTCCGTGCTCGGCGAGAGATTCCGCTCCCCTTCCTTCACGATGACGTGGCAGGTCGTGCAGGCGCACTTCCCGCCGCAGGCGTGCTCGAGGTGAACGCCGTGGCCGAGCAAGACGTCGAGGATGGAACCCGGCTCGCCGTCGTGGTGGAACGGACCCGAGCCTTCGAACTCGATCACCCGTTCGGGTGCGCCCGACTCGTAGAGGATGCGGATCTTCGGCAAGGCCTCCGGTCCTACCATCACCGCCGAGCGGGCGCGACCGGGCATACGCCGGACGCGCCCCGGGGCGTCAGCGCGGGATCGTCGCGAGGTCCGCCTGCAAGCACGCGGGCAGCATCGCCACCGGCGAATCTTCGCCCGCGAGGCGCTCCGCGGCGGCGGCGCACCAGGGATCGAGGTAGCGCGTGCAGAGCCCGCGCACGAGTACGGCGTCGTCGTTTTCGAGCGCGACCGCCAGCACCTCGCAGGCGATCGCCAGGTGATCGGGCGGGAGCACGCGATCGCTCCAGGTCAACCGCAGATGGTGGATCGCGCGCAACCAATCCTCGCGCGCCTGGGCGCCGTCCATCCCGAGAAGTGCGTGCGCTAGGAGCGGCGCCGGCGGCGCCGGATGTGCGGCGTGGAAGACCCGCCAGCACTCGGGCTCGAGCGCCTCGGCGGATTCCGGCAGTCCGAGCGCTTCCCAGCTCGCGCGCTTCGCGTCGCACGCGAGGAGGGGATTCCAGACCCGCGCCCACGCCGTGAGCAGCGCCGCCGTCCGGGCGCGCTGCGTCTCGGAATCGCGGGGCGCCTCCACGATCGTCGGCGCGCTCACGAGAGCCGGATCCATTGTGCAGTCACCGACTTCAACCCGGCGCGCTCGCGAGCGGCGCCTTGCCACACCGCCACGGCGACCCGCCGGAAGCGATCGAGCGCCGGCCAGCCGACGAGGCGGAAGGTCACGTACCAGAAGCCGTCCTTCCAGCGGGCGGTGGCGGTCCACTGCGGCGGCGCCGGCTGCCGCTCGACCGTGCCCCATCCCTCGGCCGCGATGCGCAGCGGGCGCTCGGCGTCGGCGCGCCAGAGCACGCCCTCGACGGGATCGCCCGGCGCACCCATCGTCATGGCTTGCGCCCCTTCGGTGGTCGGCACGAGGAGGGCGGCAGCGTCGACGAAGCGCGCGGGATCCCCGTCGAGCGCGCGGACGGCGCGCGCCGCGCGCCAGGAGAGCGCGATCGACCACGCTCCGCCCTCGAAGCTCGACGCCAGGTCGGCCTGCGCGGTCGCCGGGGTCACGTGGTCGGCGTACGCACGCGCCACGTAGCCGCCCGGAGAAAGCGCCGGCGGCGCGGCGCTCAGGACGAGCCGCCGGCGCGTCGCCATCACAGCACCTCGCGCGTCCCGGCCGGAAGGCGGAAGCTCGCGTTCCAGTCGTAGGCGATCAGCAGATCCATGAGCTCGCTCGCCTCGCCGCGGCGTCGGCGGGCGCGCTCGTCGCGCACGATCCGCAGCGCCTCGTGCACGCGCGAGCCGAAGAGGCTCTCGAGGAGCGCGCCCGGAATGCGCGGGGCGTCGTCAACGAGCCGTCCGGCTCGGTCGAACGCGACGGGACCGACCGGAGGCACGTAGAAGACGTTCGGTCCGAGCCCGTACTCGGGATGGAGCGGCAACGCGACCTTCCACTTCTCGACGAGCTTCCAGATGGGCCCCTCGGGGTCGTCGAGGTAGCCGACGAAACGCAGCCGACCCGGACACTGGCGCGCGCACGCCGGCGCGACGCCTTCCTCGATCCGCGGCAGGCAGAAGATGCACTTGTTCGCGACGCCGCGCTCGGGATCGAAGAACACCTTCTTGTAGGGACACGCTTCGACGCAGAAGCGGTAGCCGTGGCAGCGGTCCTGGTCGACGAGCACGATGCCGTCCTCGCCGCGCTTCGTGATGGCCCGCCGCGGGCACGCATCCAGGCAGGCCGGATGCGTACAGTGGTTACAGAGACGCGGCAGGTAGAAATAGTGATTGGTGCCCGGGTGCTCGCCGGCGCCGTGATCCTCGTCCCAGTTGGGACCCCAGGTGGGCGGCGCGTCGGGGCGGAGCCAGGGCTTGTGGGCGCCGGCGCCGACCTGCGCGCGCACCTGCTCGTGGTTGAACGTCCACGCGCGGCCGTAGTCGGCGTCGAGGTCGGGGATCTCCCCGCGCTTCACGGCGCCGGTGGCCGTGCGGCCGCCCGTCTCCTGCCAGCGGCGCGGATAGCCCTGGCCGGGCTGCGTCTCGACGTTGTTCCAGTACGCGTAGGCGGCGCCGGCGTCGCGGTTCCAGAGCTTCTTGCACGCGATCGTGCAGGTGTGACACCCGAGGCACTTGTTGAGATCGAGCACCATGGCGAGCTGGCGCCCACCGGCGTCCGCCGTCCGTGTCGTCGTCACGACACCGACTCCTTCGCGGCCGCAGCCCGCTCCGTCTCGGCGCGCGCCAGCCACGCGTCGAGATTGCCGCGCCGGATCGACACGCGCGTGTCCTGCACGTGCGTCCCGGGCGCCCACACCCCGAAGCGCCACGCCAGCTGCCCTTCGCCCCCGGCGAAGTGCATGGGATTCATGAGGCCCGGCGTGATCTGCTTGTAGCTCTTGTGGCCGGGAAACTGGTGCGGCTCCCAGGCATGGAAGTGATAGGCGACGCCGGGGCGGACCATGGTGGAGTGCTTCGCCCGCATCAGTATCGAGCCGTAGTCGTTGGAGAGCTCGGCCCAATCGCCGTCGGCGACGCGCAGGCGCGCCGCATCGGTGGGGTTCAGGTAGATCACCGGCTCGCCGCGCTGCAGGCGCAGCAGCATCGGGTCGTCGCGCCACACGCTGTGGATGCTCCAGCGCGCGTGGCACGAGACGAGCTGGAAGGGATGGTCGCCGCCCGCCTTCGGACTCTCGAGGTGGGTCGGCAGCGCCTCGCCCGCCTCCAGGAACCACGGATGGTCGATGTAGAACTGCTGGCGTCCGGTGAGCGTCGGCCAGCGCCATTTCTTCTCGGTGAAGAGCGTCGCCGGCCGGAGCACCCCGTCGCCGGTCCAGTCCTCGTTGAAGAGTTGGGGTTGGCCGCCGACGGCGCCCGTCCCGGTGTACCGGGCGATGCCGGTCTCCTTCAGGCGCGCGACCGACATGCCGCTCGTGGACGTGCTCTTGTCGAGGATTTCCTGCGCGACCTTCATGGCGTCCCCCGGACCGAAGACGCCGTGGTACGAAAGCTTTTCGGCGATCTGCTGCAGGTCGACCGGGCGCTTGCCGCAGCCCTCGAGGACCGGCGTGCGGCGCGCGCGCGCGACGGCCTGGACACGCTCCGCCAGCAACGAGAAGATCTCCCATTCGTTCTTGGAATCCCCGATCGGACGGACCGCCTCGTCGCAATAGTGGAGGTAGGGCACGTAGGCGATCGGGTACTTGAAGCCGGGCTTCTCGTAGTAGCCCGCGGCCGGCAGCAAGTAGTCCGCGTGCATGCCGGTGAAGGTGAGCTTCGGGTTCACGTCGACGATCAGCTCGAGCGCCGGCCACATGGTCTCGATCGCGCGCTGCGGCAGGTTGGTGCGGCGCAGGAAATTGTTGCCGCCGGTGAACCACGCGCGCGGCTGCACGCGGCGCGGCAACCGCGGCATCCATCCCCGGGCGCGCGACTCCGCGTCGTAGTCGCCGAGACTGCGCGGATAGAGCCCGTCGAGCTCGCGGTCGAGGTCGGCCTGCACGCCCTGGTACGCGAGATTCATCGACGCCGAGTTGGCGATGCAGGCGTTCCGCTCCTCCGCGTGGCGTCCGAGCTCCCATTCGACCTGCGCCTTGCTCTTGCGGCGCATGGCCTGGTCGACCACCAGATCGAAGAGGAGGCCCTTCTCGACCAGATCGAAGATCTCGAAGCGGCCGCGGAGGCCGGTGCGCTCGACGCCGGCCATCACGCCGTCGAATCCCTCCATGCCCACCCACCCGGCGTTGTGGTAGCCGCCGCCGCGCCGGCCCACCGCGCCCTTGAGCGCGAGACAGAGGATCTTGGCGCGGTTCATGTGGTCGGAGTGGAGATAGCGGTTCGAGCCCCAGCTCGAGAGCACCATCGGCCGCTGCGCGCCGGCGAAGCCGGCGGCGAAGCGCTCGACCTGGGCGCGCGACAGACCCGTCACCCGCGCGGCCTCGTCGAGGGTCCAGGGCTCGAGGTGCTCGCGGAGCAGCGCGCCGACCGGCGCGACGCCGACCTCCGTGCCGTCGGCGACGGTCACCGTGAACCGCCCTTCGAGGGCGGGCTCGAGGCGCCCGAGCGCGAGCTTGCCGTCGGAGGCGTTACCGGCGCAGCCCGGCGCGACGACCGCGCGCCGGGTCGCAGCGTCCCACAGGTACAGGATTTCGCGATTCCCGCCCGCCTTCAGATCCGACTCGCGGAGAAAGCGGCCGGTGTCGAGCCGCACCAGCATCGGCAGGTCGGTCTGCTCGCGGACGTAGTCGCGGTCGACGTGGCCGCCGTCCCAGATGTAGCGGGCGGTGGCGAGCGCCAGCGCCGCATCCGTCCCGGGTCTGAGCGGCAGCCAGAGATCGGCGTGGATCGCCGTGGCGCTGTACTGCGGGTCGATCACGACGAGATCGGCGCCCGCGTACTTCGCCTCGAAGAGGAAGTGGGCGTCGGGAATCTGCGTGACCGACGGGTTCATCATCCAGACGACGAGGTGATCGGAGAGAAACCACTCGTCGGCGCCGCCGCCCATGTGGGGAAACCCGAACGTCATCGTGGCACCGACGTTCAGGTCGCCTATCTCGGCCCAGTCGTCCATCATCGACGCGCCGAGGAAGCCGAAGAAGCGCGCGCGCACGGCCGTCGTCGGCCCCTGGTCGAAGTGCGGGCCGAGATCGTGGACGACGGCGTCGGTGCCGTCGCGTTCGGCGATGGTGACGATCGCGGCGGCGATCTCGTCGAGTGCCCGGTCCCAGGAGACCCGCTCCCATCGTCCGGAGCCGCGCGCGCCGACCCGCTTCAGCGGGACGGTGAGCCGGCTCGGGCCGTACATCACTTCGGTGTAGCAGGCGCCCTTCTGGCAGCCGCGCGGATTGAAGTCGGGCACGCCCGCCTCGGAGGCTTCGTAGTTCGCGGACTGCTCCTCGCGGACGACCAGCCCGTCCTTGACGTAGAGATCCCAGTTGCACGCGCTACGACAGTTGAGCCAGCCGTGCGAGCCCTTCTTGACCGCGTCCCAGCTCCACCGCTGGCGATAGAGATCCTCCCAGGTCCCGAGCTTCGGCGGCCGCCGCGCGGACCCGGCGGCGAGGGGCGCGCGCGCGCGGACGAGCAGGGAGCAGCCGGAGGACGCGGCGGCCGCCGCGAGCGCGGCGAGGCGGAGGAAATCGCGCCGACGGAGCACCGGATCGAAGCGGTCGTGGACGTCGCGTGTCACGGCTCGTGCTCCTTTCGCTGCGCCGCGTAACCCATCGAGCATTTTTTGCTTGTCGGCGTCAAGCGAATTACATCCATGGACACGGGGGCGCAAGGGATTGAAGGGCCGGATTCCTTGTCGGCGTCAACCCATTTCGCTACCCTCCGACCCATGTCTGCCGCCGCGCCCCGCCGCGCCAAGGCTGGCGGCCGCGCGCCGCTCAGCCACCGCGAGCGCAGCGGTCTGGCCGTCGGGCGCATGGTCGCAGCCGCCCTCCGGACGATGGGCGAGCACGGCTACGAGGCCGCGACCCTGGCAGCGATCGGCGAGGCCGCGGGCTACAGCCGCGGCCTCGCGACCCACCATTTCGGCTCCAAGGCCGAGCTCTTCGCGGAGGTGCTCCGGTCGGTCACGGGCGCGTTCATGACGACCGTCGAGCGGCGGGTCGGGAACCGGAGCGGCGTCGACGCGCTGCTCGCCTTCGTCGCCGCCCACCGCGAGCTCGCCGAGGGGGAGCCCGAACGGATGCGCGCCCTCTTCGTGCTGTCGTTCCAGTCGTTGATCGCACACTCGCCCATGAAGGACGCCGCCATCCGCCAACTCCTCGGCTATCGCGACTGGGCCCAACGCATGATCGAGCACGGCGTCGCCGCCGGCGCGGTGCGAAGCGACGTCGACCCCCATGGCGAGGCGATCCAGTTCTGCGGCGCGCTCTTCGGCCTCACCCTGCAATGGCTGATCGACCCGGTCGGCACCCCGCTCGACCGCGCCCACGCGCGGTTCACCGCGCGGCTGGAGCGCGACCTCCGCGCCGCGAGGCCGCGGCGCGCACGCGCGGCGCGCGCGTGATCGGCGCGCGACCGATCCCCGCCTTCCGCGCCGAGGCCTCGATGTACTTCCGGCTCACCGGCGAGAGATCGTGGGGGTCGACGCGGGTCTCGATGAGCGCGAAGGCGTCGCCGCGCTCGGCGTCGGCGAGGGCGTCGCGGAGCTCGGCGACGGTCGCGGCGACGTAGCCGACGCCGCCCCACGCCCGCGCCAGCTCGGCGTAGGGCCAGTTCGGAATCGCGAGCAGGTCCTCGCGCTCCGCGATCGGCCGGAAGATGCCCCACCCGCCGTTGTTCATGAGCACGACGATGGGCCGAAGGCCGTACCGCGGCGCCTGCGCGAGCTCGACGCCGGTCATCTGGAACGCGCCGTCGCCGCACAGCACGATCGGCCGCTTGCCGGTGCCGATCTCGAGTCCGAGCGCGCCCGGCACGCCGAAGCCCATTGACGCGTAGTACCCCTGCGCCAGGTACGCGCCGCCCCGCCCGATGCGGACGTCGAGGCCGGCGAAGAGCATGTCGCCGGACTCGGCGATGACGGCCCACCCGCGCTTGCCGGCGAGGAAGCGGTTCACCTCGCGCAGCATGTCGGCGACGGCGACGGCGCGGCCGAGAGGACCGCGCGACGGCTTCAGATTGTCGGCGTAGGCCACCCGCTCGCGATGGCGGCGCAGGCGCTGGCGCTGGAGCGCACGTACGAAGTCGCGGATGCCCACGTCGGTATAGGTATGGCAGCTGACGTTCACGCGGTTCCCGACCGCCCAGATGGCGCGGTCGCGCGCGATCTGCGGCGGCCGGCTCCCGAGGTTCATGTCGGTGAGGAGCGTCCCGAGGTTGAGGACGAGGTCCGCCTCGTCGACGCGCCGCCGAATCGGCGGCGGGCTCAGCGGCCCGATGTGCACGCCCATCGCGAGCGGGTGGTCCATCGGAAAGGCGCCCTTCCCGAGCACGGTCGTCATGCAGGGCGCGCCCATGCGCTCGACCAACTTCACGATCTCGTGCTGCAGCTTGTAGCGGAAGGTCTCGATGCCGACGATGACCGCCGGCTTGCGCGCCCCGTTGAAGCGGGTCGCCGTCTCGCGTGCCGCCTCCGCGGTCTTGCGCTCGTCGGAGCGCGCGAACTCGAGGCCGCCGTCCCAGGCGCGAATCGCCTCCGGCACTTCGATGACGCGATCGACCATGTCGCGGTGGATCTCGAGGTAGCCGGGACGCTGCTCGCGCCAGATGGCCCGCACCACCCGGTCAATCTCGTCCGCCATCCGGCGCGGGTCGTCGAGGATCGCGGCCGCGCACGTGATCTCGTCGTAGACCTTGTACTGCGACTCGATCTCCTTCGCCTGGTGGTGGATCAGCTGGCCGAGCTTGCGCTCCTCCTCGCCGGGCCCGCCGCTCACGACGAGGATCGGCACCCGCTCGGAGAACGAGCCGGCCACCGGGTTCACCATGTTGAAGCCGCCGGCCCCGTACGTGACGCAGACGACGCCGATCCGGCCGGTCGCGCGCGCGTACCCGTCGGCCGCGAACCCGACGCCCGGCTCGTGCGAGAGCGTCACGATGCGCAAGCCGCGCGGCCGTCCGAACTTGAAGAACAAGTTGATGACGAGGTCGCCGGGGATGCCGAAAAGGTGCGTGACGCCGATCTTCTGGAGATAGGCGACCAGGAAGTCGCCGACCCGCATCCGAGCCTTCATGCGAAGAACTCCTCCACGTCGACGCTCGGAACCACGACGCTGCGGGGCGCGTCGTCGCGAAAGACGCGCAGCCGCACCTCGTCGCCCGCGCGGTGGTCCCACAGCCGCTCGTAGAACTCGCGGCGCGAGCGCACCGCGTGGTCGCCGACCGCGAGTACGACGTCACCCTGCGCGAGCCCGGCGGCGTCGGCCGGTCCCCCGTCCAGGAGCCCAGCGACGACGACCTGGCCGCGCAGCAGGTAGCAGAACAGCCCGAGCCACGCCCGCGACGGCCGGGTGGTGCGCCGGCCGTGGCGCAGGAGCTCGTCGCGGTGCGCGACGTAGTGCTCGATCGGAATCGCCAGGGAGAAGCGGCCGATCTCGCTCATGTTGAGCGAGACCACGCCGGCGACGCGGCCCCGCCGATCGATCAGCGGACCGCCGCCGAGACCGGGATTCATCGCCGAGGCGAAAATCGCGCGCTCGAGGGCGTACTCCCAGTTGGCGTCGAAGGGCTCGACCGCCGTGATGCCGCCCGCGCTCGCGCGCCGCCCGGCGTCGCCGATGCTCGCCACGATGAAGGCATCGTCGCCGACCGCCAGCGACCCGGGCTCGTCCGCGACCGGCAGCGCCCGAAAGGCGGCGCCGGCCGCTTGCACGAGCGCGAGGCCCGTGGCGAAGTCCTGCGCCACGACCTCGGCCGGCACCTCGCGCCCGTCGGAGGTCGTGACCCGCACGGCGTCCGCGCCGAGGACGACGTAGTTGACCGTGACGATGAGGCCGCCCTCGTCGATCACCGCCCCGCTGCCGGAGCGCTCCGTGCCGAGCACGCTCGCCGACGGGTGCGCGTCGGGCACCGTCGCCCGCAGGTGCACCGTCGCCGGAAGCGTGCGCTCGAGCAGCCGGACGGAGGCGTTCATGCGATCCGCCGCCGCGCGCGCGCCGGCGCGCCCGGCGCCTTGCGGGCGCCGATCCCGGTCCGTATGACGGGAGCGGCCATGCACCTCCGCGAGCTCCCGCTCGGTTGCGAACCGTGGTCGCTCTTTCGCGTGCTCGCCAGCAAGGAGCGGCCTTTCTTCATCGACGCCGGACAGCCGTGGGGTGAGGAGTGGGTGTCGTCTATGGGTTTCCGGCCGCGGATGCAATTCCGCGTGACCGCGGCCGACGCGGCCGACGCGCCACTCGCGACCCTCGACGCACGACTCGCCGAACTCGCCCCGTCGGCCCGCGCGGCGGCGCGCCGGCACGCGCTGCGTGTGCCCCAGAGGGTGCCGTTCGCGGGAGGCGTCGTCGCCGCGCTCGCGTACGAGGCGCGCCACGCGATCGAGCGCGCGGCCCCGGCGCCGGGGGAGGCCGCGGACGCGCCCCGACTGGCGGGCGGCGTGTACGACTGGGCGCTCTCGTTCGACCATCGCGCGCGGCGCTGGCTCCTCGCGAGCTGGCACCTCGACGCGCGCACGCTCGCGGCGGTCGCCGAGGAGATCCGCGACGCCGCGAGCGACGCCGCGCGAGGCGCCCGTCCGGCGGTCCTCCCGATGCCGGCCGCCGCCGTCGCCGCCGGCCTCGACGCGGACGCCTACGCGGCGCGCGTCGCGCGCATCCAGGCGTACATCGCGGCGGGCGACGTCTACCAGGTGAACCTGACCGACCGCTTCACGACCCGCCTCCCGGCGCCGCCCGTCGCCGTGTACGAGCGCCTGCGCGCGGCCCAGCACGTGCCGTTCGGCGCCTACCTCGATCTCGGCGTCGAACGCGTCCTGTCGGGGTCGCCCGAGCTCTTCCTCCGCCGCCGCGGCGAGCGCGTCGCGACCTGCCCCATCAAGGGCACGCGGCCACGGGGCGCCACGGCGACCGGCGACGCCGCGCTCGCCGCCGATCTCGCGCGCGACCCAAAGGAGCGCGCCGAGCACGTCATGATCGTCGACCTCGAGCGCAGCGACCTCGGGCGCGTGTGCCGGACCGGCAGCATCGGCGTCGAACGGCTCGCCGTCTGCGTGCCGTTCGCGACGGTGCAGCACCTGGTCTCGACGATCACCGGACGACTCCGACCAGCGATCGCGACGAGCGATCTCCTGCGCGCGACGTTCCCGAGCGGTTCCATCACCGGCGCGCCGAAGATCCGCGCCATGGAAATCATCGCGGAGGTCGAGGGCGCGCCGCGCGGCTTCTACACCGGCGCCGTCGGCTGGATCGACGCGAGCGGCGACTGCGACCTGAACGTCGCCATCCGCACCGCCGTCGCCCGCGGCGAGACGCTCGCGTACCACGCGGGCGGCGGCATCGTCGCCGACTCGCGCGCCGAGCGGGAGCACGCCGAGCTGCGGCTCAAGGCCGCGGCGTTCTTTCGCGCCCTCGGGATCGCGGACGCGGACGGCGGCGGCACCGCGACCCGGCGGGCGTCGCGATGAGCGGGCGCGGCCTCGTCCTCCTCCTGAACGATCGACTCGTGCCGGCGCGGCGCGCGACGATCTCCGCCCTCGATCGCGGCTTCGTCTACGGCGACGGCCTCTTCGAGACCGTCCGCACGTACGGCGGACGGCCCTTCGCCCTCGCCCCGCACCTCCGCCGGCTGGCGCGCTCGGCGCGCGTCTTCCGCATCCCGTTCGAGGTATCGCGCGCGTACTGGGAGCCGCGCGTGCGGCGCGTGCTCCGCGCCAACGACCTGCTCGCAGCCGACGCCGCGGTCCGTCTCACCGTGTCGCGCGGCGCGGGCCCGTTCGGCATCGTACCGCCCACGCACCCGAAGCCGACCGTGATGCTGCTCGCGACGCCGGTCGATCCGCGCATCCCCGCGGCCCAGGCCCGCGGCGTCACGATCTGCTTCCTTCCCTTCCGGCTCGCGACCGCAACGCTCCCGAGCCACAAGACGCTGCACTACATGCCGGCCGTGCTCGGCAAGATGATCGCGCGCCGGCGCGGCGCGTGGGAGGCCGTCTATCTCGGCGTCGACGACACGGTCCTGGAGGGCACGACCAGCAACGTCTTCGCCGTCGCGCGCGGCCGGCTCCTGACGCCGCCGCTGCACGGCATCCTCCCCGGCGTCACGCGCCAGGCGCTGACGACGCTCGCGACGCGCGCCGGCATCCCCCTCGTCGAGCGTCCGCTGACGCGCCGCGCGCTCCTCGCCGCCGACGAGGTGCTGCTCACCGCCTCGACGATCGAGGTGCTGCCGGTGGTGCGGGTCGAGACCAGGCGGATCGGAAACGGCACGCCGGGGCCGATCACGCGCGCGCTGCAGAGCGAGTACCGCCGGTACGTGGAGCGGACGCTCGCCGCACGGCGCCGCCGCGGCTGAACCGTCGCGCCGCGCACCGGCCCGCGTCCGAGGTCAGCGCACGTAGCCGAGACTCTTCAAGCGCTCGATCTGCTCGGGCGTGAGCGTCACCGAGCTTCCTCCCGTTGCCGCGTGCTTTTTGGCGAACTCCTCGAGATCGGCGCGGAAGGCCTCGACGAGCTCCGGGCGCCCGCGCGACACGTCCGTCTGCTCGCCGGGATCGGTCGCGAGATCGAAGAGCATCGTCGCTCCCGACAAGCGATCGAAGTGGAGCTTCTCGTGGTCGTGCCGGACGGCGCGGGTGACGTCGGGCTCGGCGTTGTTGTGGTCGGCCTCGTGGAAGAGCGTGCGCTCGCCGATCGCCGCCGCGGCGCCGCGCCAGGTCGGCGCGAGGTCGACCCCGTCGAGCGGACCCGGCGCCGGCACCCCCACCGCCGCGAGGATCGTCGGCATCACGTCGATCAGCGACACGGTCGTGCCGACCCGGAGGCCCGGCGGCGCGCCGGGGCCGCGCACGATCAGCGGGATGCGGACGACCTCCTCGAACTGCGTCCGGCCGTGCAGGAACCCGCCGTGCTCGCCGAACTCCTCGCCGTGATCCGAGGTCACGATCAACAGCGTGCGCGGATCGTCGCCGAGCGCGTCGAGCAGCCGGCCGAGCTCGTCGTCGTACTGCCGGATGCCGGCGTCATAGAGGTCGATCAGGTGCCGTGCGTCGGTGCGGTCGAGCGTCAGCCGCCCCGTCCGCGCCCGGATCATCTGGGCCGTCGTGCCGTCGGCCGGACCCGTGTACGGACGCACGAACTGGCGCTCGTACTCGGGGAGCGAGCTGTAGTCGCTGTGCACGTCGTAGGTATGGAGGAAGAGGAAGAACCGCTCGTCGTGGTGCTGCCCGAGCCACTCGATCGCGCGATCGGTGATGCCGCGCGACGGCTCGCGCCGCGCGACCTCCTCCTTCACGTACTCGAACTGATGGAAGCCGCGCTCCAGGCCGAAGAGCGGACTCAGGTTGTGGGAGTTCACGACCGCGGCCGTCGCGAACCCGTGTGACGAGAGCACCGACGCGAGGGTCGCGATGCTCTCGGGCAGCGTCACGTCGTGATCGCGGAGCCCGTGATGGCTCGGGTAGAGGCCCGTCAGCATCGAGGCGTGCGCCGGCAGCGTCCACGGCGCCGGCGAGGTCGCCCGCTCGAAGACGACGCCCGCGTTCGCGACCGCGTCGAGGCGCGGCGACGTCTGGCGGTCGTAGCCGTAGCACCCGAGGTGGGTCGGCACGAGCGTGTCGACCGACACCAGCACGACGCGCCGGGGCGGCTCGGGCGGCGCCTGTCGGCGGCAGGCGCCGCTGCCGAGCGCGGCCACGAAGAGGACGGCGAGCGCCGCACGCGGCAGGGCTCCGCGACGAAGGGTCATCGGCACGCTCCCGGCATCGGCTAGTGTCTAGATCATCATGAGATACGGCGCCGCCATCATCCCGAGCGTGACGAGCACCGTCATGAGCGAGAAGAACACCTTCCCGAACTTCGTGCCGCCCTTCTGCATGTTGTCCCACCTCGACGGCGGCTCGGGCGGACCCACGAAATCGAGCGGCGGAATGTCCTCGTCGCGCTCCTCGTACTCGGCCGCGCTCTTCGGAGGGTCGTCGGTGAGGAGCTCGCCGTCGTCGCCCCAGGGGTCCGACGCGAGCTCGCGCCGCCAGCGCGCCTCGTCGCGCGCGTTGTCGCCGGTGATCATCGGCTCCTTCGCCGGGGGCTCGCCCCACTCGTCGCCGCTCCGAAGCGACGTGGGACCGCACGCCGCGAACCCCGCGAGCGCAACGACCAACACGACGACGACCTCGACCCGCATACCGCTCCTTCGCCGACGCGGCGTGGCGACCCGCGCCTGGCATCCGCCCCGACCGCGCTGCTATAGTCGCTGGCTCGCGGGCGCACAATCCACCGTGCGCGCTGGCGCGAGCCGACACGGGCGGCGCGCGCCAGCGATCTCGCGAGGCCGCATGCGGGTCGGGGTCGAGGACGTGCAGCGCCACGTCGACGGCGAGGTGACGCTCCGGGGATGGCTCTACGACCGCCGCTCGCGCAACAAGCGGCACTTCCTCCAGGTGCGCGACGGCACCGGCACCATCCAATGCGTCGTGTTCGTGAAGGACGAGGCGCCCGAGGTGTTCGAGCGCGCCGGCCGCGTGCCGCAGGAGTCGTCGCTCTTCGAGGTCGGCTCCTTCGACGACAAGGCCTACCTCACGCAGAGCGAGCAGCTCTCCATGGAGGCGGGCGCGATGGCCTTCGGCAAGGTCTACCGCTTCGGTCCGACGTTCCGCGCCGAGAAGTCGAAGACCCGCCGCCACCTCAGCGAGCGCGATCCTCGCCGACCCGCGGCTCGCCCTCTGCGTTCCCGCGGATGCTCGAGCGGCTGACGCCGTAGCCGGGGCGCCGACGAACTTTTCCTTGACAGCGCGGCGGCGGCATGGACCCATCGAGCTCCGATGGCGGCCGAACCCCTCGACGTCACCGCGCTCGAGCGCATTCCCGCTCCCGATCCGGAGACCTTCCTCCGGCGCCATCTCCGCCCCGGAAGGCCGGTCGTGCTGACGGGCGTGACCGACGGCTGGGCGCCGCCGCGCGAATGGACGCTCGCGAATGTCGCCGAGCGCTACGGCGCCGCGCCCGTGATCGCCGCCCGGCTCACCGACGGCACGCTCGCCGGCGACGGCGTCGCCTTCCAGAAGGTGCCGCTCGGCGAGCTCGTCGCGTCCTTCGCGCTCCCGGGAAGCGCCAGCCACTACGTGATGACGCCGACGTGGAACCTCCCGGAGCGCTTTCGGCGCGACCATCGCCTGCCCGTGTACTGCGAGGACGCGTGGCACCTGCGCGCGAAGTTCTGGGTCGGCAAAGCCGGCACCGTGACGCCGATGCATCGCGACGTGCCCCACAACCTGAACGTGCACCTCACCGGCCGCAAGCGTTGGCTCCTCTACCCGCCCGGCGGCGCCGGCATGTACTCGCGCGGCATCTTCTCCGGCATGCCGAACTTCTCGTCCGTCGATCCGGAAGCGCCCGACGACGAACGCTACCCGCGCTTCCGCGGCAAGCGCGCCGTCGGCGGCGTCGTCGGCGAGGGCGAAACGCTCTTCATCCCGCACGGCTGGTGGCACCACACGCGTGCGCTCGACGACACGGTCGCGGTCAACTTCTGGTGGGGCGGCCCGCTGGTCGCCGCGTTCGCGCTCGCGTCGGCGATCTTCAAGCGCCTGCGCGGCATCCGCCACGGCGAGTGGGGGTGAGACACGCCGCCCCGGACCGACCCGCGCGCCACGTCCCGGCGAAGGTCGTCATGACCGACGACCTTGCCGCGCCGTACCTCCCAGTCAGCGCGTACCTCGACGCCGGGCCCGAGCGCGCGCCGGCGCTCGAGGGCGACGCGCGCGCCGACGTCGCCGTCGTGGGCGGCGGTCTCACCGGCCTCTCGACGGCGCTCGCGCTCAGACGCCGCGGCAGCGACGTCGTCGTCCTCGAGCGCGAGTTCTGCGGCTTCGGCGCCAGCGGCCGGAACGCCGGGCACCTGACGCCGACGATCGGCAAGGATCTGCCGACGCTCCTCCTGATGTACGGCGAGGAGCGCACGGCCGCGATCGTGCGCTTCGCGGATCACTGCGTGCATCGCACCGAGCACCTGATCGCCGAGCTCGGCCTCGATTGCGACTACGCGCCGTCGGGAAACGTGCTGGCCGTCGTGCACCCGAAGCAGGAGAAGCGCTTGCGTCGCGCGGCCGAGGTCGCGACGCGGGTCGGGGCCAACGTCCGCTTCCTCGAACCCGACGACATGCGCGCCCGCGGCCTGCCGCCCGCCTTCCTCTGCGGCGCGCTCGAGGGCGCCGGCGGCACCCTCGACCCCGGGAAGCTCGTGCTCGGCCTCCGCCGCGCCGTGCTGGCAGCCGGCGTCCGCATCCACGAGAGCACGCGCGTGACCGGCGTCGCGACCACGCCGTCGCCGGTCGTGCGCACCGAGCAGGGCGCGGTCCGCGCCGAGCGCGTCGTCGTGGCGACGAACGCCTGGACGCGCGAGATCGGCGCGCCCGGCGCGAAGATCCTGCCGCTCTACGTCACCCTCTTCGAGACGGCGCCGCTCGACGAGGCCGCGCTCACGCAGCTCGGCGGCTGGCCGAACCGCGAGGGCGTCTACACGGCGCACGAGATGCTCGAGAGCTATCGCCTGACCGCACGGCGCACGATCGTCGGCGGGTCGAAGGTGCCGCGCTACGTGTGGGGCGGCCGCCCGACCGGACACCGCGGGCCGAACGCTTCCGTTCAGACCGTCGTCGCTCGCGCCTTTCGCGACCGCTTCCCCGCGCTCGCCGGGACGCCGATCGCGCGCTTCTGGGGCGGCTGGATCGCGATGACCCTCAACTTCCTGCCCTCGATCGGCCCGCTCGACGCCGACCACCGGCTCTGGCACGCGCTCGGCTACAACGGGCACGGCGTCGCGCAGGCAACGGCGGTCGGCGAGATCCTCGCCGACCGCATGCTCGGTCGCGACAACGCGTGGGCGCGCATCTTCCCGAACCCGGCGCCGACGCTCCCGCCCGAGCCGTTCCTCTGGCTCACCGCGCGCGCCCTGCTCACGATGTTCGGCGCGATCGACCGCGTCACCGACCGGCGCATCCGCGCGCGGCGCGGCTAGCGCCGCGCGCGCGGGCGCGCGGCGGCGAGTCGGGCGCGAGGATGTCGACGACGGTCGCGATCACGCCGCCGTCCGCGCCGCGAATCGTGCGCCGGCGACCGTAGAGCCATTCGTCCGCGGACGGCTCGATCTCGAAGGCGGACGCGATGGTCGCGTCACGCGCGACCCGCAGGAGCGCATCGGGCTCGGAGCTCGCGCCGCGCAGGATGTGGCCGAACGGAACCGCCTCGGCGAGCACGGCCGCACGCTCACGCGCGTCGAGACGCGCGAGGTCCACGACGATCGCACCAAGCGCAACCGGCACCCCGCCGCCACGGACCAATACCACGCGGCGCGCGTAGCGATCACCGACTCGCAGCCGATCGAGGATGCGCAAGGCGAGCGGTTCGCCGTGCCGATGTTCGAGGCGCGGCGTCAGCGGCTCGGGCCCCCGCAAGAGGTCGCGCAGCTCCGGTGGCACGTCGCCGTCGCTGACCGCTTCGGCGGCGGGCAGCGCGCGGCCGGCGGCGGCGTAGAACCCGGCGAGCGGCGCCAGGATCGAGGCGTCGCGCTCGTCCATCGCGTCGTTCTAGCCGAGCTGGCAGCCATGGTCTATTTCACTCGACGATGCCGAGCGCGTTCGAGCGGGCGTTCGAGGACGAGCTCGCCGAGGTGCGGGCCGCCGGACTTTGGCGCGAGCTCCGCCGCATCGAAGGCCCGGTCGACACCTGGGTCACGGTCGACGGCGTCCGTGCGCTCGCGCTCTGCTCGAACAACTACCTCGGCCTCGCCAACCACCCCGCGCTCGCCGCCGCGGCGGCGCGGGCTGCCGCGGCGTACGGCGTCGGCGCGGGCGCGTCGCGCCTGATCTCGGGCTCCCTCGCGATCCACCGCGACCTCGAGGCGCGCCTCGCCTGCTTCAAGCACACCGACGCGGCCGTGCTGTTCCCGACCGGGTACCATGCGAACGTCGGTGCCATCGCGACGCTCGCGGGCCGCGGCGACGCCGTGTTCAGCGACCGCCTGAACCATGCCTCCATCATCGACGGCTGCCGCCTCTCGGGCGCCGAGGTGCACGTCTACCCGCACGCCGACGCCGCCGCCCTCGACGCCCTGCTCGCGCGCTCGACGGCGCGGCGCCGCCTCGTCGTCACCGACTCCGTCTTCAGTATGGACGGCGATCACGCCCCGCTCCGCGAGCTCTGCCGCGTCGCCGCGGCGCGCGACGCGATGGTGATGGTGGACGAGGCGCACGCGACCGGCGTCGAGGGAGCGACCGGCGCCGGCCTCGTCGAGGCGCTCGGGCTCGGCGACAGCGTCACGGTGCAGATGGGAACGCTCGGGAAGGCGCTCGGCGCCGCCGGCGCGTTCGTCGCCGGCAGCCGCGCCCTCGTCGACCTGCTCGTGAACCGGGCGCGGAGCTTCATCTACACGACCGCGCTGCCGCCGCCGGTGGTCGCCGCCGTCGACGCCGCGCTCGACCTCGTGGCGCGCGAGCCGGAGCGACGCACCCGCCTCGCCACGATCTCGACGACGCTCCGCGCCCGCCTGCGCGCGCTCGGCTTCGAGATCCCCGACGGCGCCGGGCCGATCGTGCCCGTCCTCGCGCGAACGAGCGAGCGCGCCCTCGCCTGGTCGCGCTCCCTCCTCGAGCGCGGCGTCTTCGTGCAAGCCATCCGACCCCCGACGGTCCCGGACGGCACCGCCCGCCTCCGCGTCACACTGATGGCGACCCACACCGACCAGGACGTCGAGCACGCCGTCGCCGCCTTCGCCGCGCTTCGCGATCGCGCCTAATGTCCCGGATCGGTTTCGAGCGCGTATCGTGAGCCGCCGCGAGCGCCAGGCGCGCGACCCGACCCTCGAAGGAGATCCGACGGACGCCGCGCCGGCATCGGATCCGATCACGCGGTTGCATCACGACCCATCCGCCGCCAAGATCGCGCACCACTCGGAGGAGGCCGACCGATGACGACCGATGAACGCGCCGGCTTCTCCGCCGCCCGCGCTCGCGCCCGCGCGGCGCGCGACGACCAGGGGCGCCACGCTCCGGCGCGCTGAACCGACCCGGCGATGGATACGCGCCGCTGGCCGCGATGGGCCGTCGTGCTGGCGGTCGGCGCCGGGCTCTTCCTCTACCTCCGTTCGCCGATCGATCTCCTGCCGGACCGCATGGGGCCGCTCGGCCTTCTCGACGACCTCGTCGTGCTCGGAGTCGCGCTCTGGTGGCTCCAGCGCCGGCTCGCGGAGCCGGTCTCCGCAGCGCCAGCCGACGCCGTCACGGAGCCGATCCCGACCGACCCGTGGGAGCTCCTCGGCATCGCGCCCGGCGCCACGCCGGACGCGATCACGCGCGCCTATCGCACGCAGCTCAAGCGCCATCACCCCGACCGTGTCGCCGGCCTCGGTGACGCGTCGCAGCGCCTCGCGCACGAGCGCACGGTGGCGATCCAGCGCGCCTACCGGACGCTGCGCGGCGATTGAGCGTCGGGAGCGGCGCCACCGTCACACGGTGCCCCGTCTCGCGAGACGGGGCAGCCCGGCGTGTCGGCGCTCGATGCCGACGACGCGGAGCGACGGACCCCGTCCGCAACTATCCGCACCGCGGCGACTCTGGTACAGCGAGCCCGCCATGCGCTTCCGGATCCACCGGACAGCAGGACTGCACGCTCGACGACCGGCGTCGCCTCTGGCGCTTCGCCGACGATCGCGGGTTCCATTGACGCTCGGTGTGGAACCGTCTCTACTCGATCTCCGATCTCGACGATCCGGCGCGCCCCGCGTACGAAGACGTCGCCACCCTGGTGGCGCTCGCGGTGACGACGACCGGCGTCCGGGTCGGCTGTCTCGTCTTCTGCGTCGGCTCCCGCAACCCGGGCGTACTCCGCAAAGCCGCGGTCACGATCCTCTCGCCCGCGACCTTCGCGCAGCGGGCCCCGAACTCTTCGTCCGCGACGTGATGCCCGCGTTCCGCTGATCCCGCATGGCCGACGACGCGAACCAGCCGCCCGCCGCGCCGCCGGCGCCGCGCCCGCGCCACAACGGCGCCCCCGACCGACGCTGCCAACTCTGCGGCCGCATGGGCCGACGCGGCGACCTGTCGCGCGTCGAGGTGGTGCGACCGCAGGTCGCGAATCACATTGCGGCGACGCGCAAGGAATGGACCGGCGCCGGCTTCATCTGCCGTCGCTGCCTCGCGATCGAGAACGGCGGCTACGTCGTCGCCGAGCTCGAGCGCGAACGCGGCGAGCTCTCCACGATCGAGCTGGAGCTCGCGCGGCGCTCCGGCGAGAGCCTCCTCGTCGCCGAGCACCTCGACGAGGAGTTCCAGCGCACGGTCACCTTCGGCCAGCGCATGGCCGACGCGACCGCGCGGATCGGCGGCTCGTGGGGCTTCGTCCTGGGATTCACGCTGATCCTCGTCGTCTGGATCGCGCTCAACTCGTTCGCCCTCGCGAACCGCGCGTTCGACCCCTTTCCCTACATCCTCCTGAACCTCGTGCTCTCCTGCCTCGCGGCGCTGCAGGCGCCGATCATCATGATGGCCCAGAACCGACAGGCGGCGCGTGACCGCGCCCAAGCGGACCAGGACTTCCGCGTGAACCTCAAGGCGGAGATCGCGATCATGAACCTGCACGAAAAGATCGACCACCTACTGCACTCGCAGTGGGAGCGTCTGCTCGAGCTGCAACAGATCCAGATCGACATGTTGAGCGACCTGGAGAAGCGGCGCCGACCGTAAGCCGCTACCGGCAGCGTTGACGCACGCGACGCCGGCTGCCGTGGACGCCAGTGTCGTCGTGAAGTGGCTGATGCCGACTTCGCCGCGCGAGCGGGACATGCCGGCGGCGCTGACGCTTCTCGAGGCGATCCGAGCAGGCTCGAGCGAGCCGCGGCAACCGCCCCACTGGCTCGCGGAGGTCACCGCCGTGATGACGCACCTCGAGCCGGCCACCGCCATCGAGACCGCGCAGTTCCTCCATGCGCTCGATCTCCCGGTCCTGGACGAGCCCGAGGTGTACGTCGAGGCGTACCGCCTCGCCGTCCGGCTCCGCCACCACGTCTTCGACACCCTCTACCACGCGGTCACCCGCTGCGAGCCGGAAGCGGTGTGCGGCTCCTCGCGCGAACGCCCGAGCCGACGCCCGGGCATTCGCCCGCCGTCTTTCCGATGGACGGTCCTCGCCGCTTCGCGCTACCCTCGACGCGTCCGACCGAACCGAGGAGGTCCTCGTCCGATGGTGATTCGTCTTCATCTCGCCCGGCACCTCGCCCTGTGCGTCGTCGCGCTCCTCTCCCCCGCGACCGCACGCGCCGCCGACGGCGACGTGCTCGCCTGGAACCGCAACAACGCGTGGGTGGTGCCGATCCCGATCGAGCTCTTCGTCGGGCCGGTGTCGTTCGGCGGCTGGGACGCCGACGCCTTCGCCTTCCGCTACCCGAACGCGGGCGACCCGAAGGTCGTCGAGGTGGCCGTGTTCAGCACGGGCTACCCGTTCGGCCCCTCATACACCGCGCTCGGCAAAGCGTCCGGCGGCGCGGGACTCAAGCTCAAGTTCAAGATCGCCGACCCCGTCCACGGCGACGGCAAGCTCGAGGTCGTGATGGATCCGGGCTTGCACCTCTTCACGGGGACCGTGAAGTTCGGCGGCCCGAAGCGCAAGGGCCAGTTCATCGGCGTCTACGACCGGACGCTCCCCGGCACCCCGGACAACCACGACCTCTCGCTCCGCGTCGCCTTCACCCAGAAGCAGAAGGAGAAGGGCCTCAAGTACGGCGGCAAGGCGACGGTGCTGGTGGCGCTCGAGAACACCGGCACACAGGCCTTCCCGCAGGGCGTCCAGGAACTCCGCCTCGCGTTCACGTTCGCGCCGGGGAACGGCGGCATGCCCTTTCCGGTGCAGATCCTGAAGATCCTCACCATCGACGGGCTCCGCGACTTCGATTTCGATCTCGACCCCGGCGAGATGGCGCCCCTCAGGACATCGCTCGCCGTCAAGGACGTGTTGCTCCTCGGGGTGCAGTTCCTGGTGCCGAGCGAGGCCGCCGGGCACGACCTCACGGTGATCGCCGACCTCCCGCCCGTCGACCCCGGCGAGCCGAACCCGATCGTGCAGACCGATCAGGACACGGCGCCCATCGTCGGCCTGCGCCTCGCGGTGAAGCTCCGGAACATCAACGACCAGAACCCGATCCACATCGTGCTCGACGACGGCCGCCCGGCGAGCGAGCAGTTCACCGAGGAGAACCGTATCACGCCGGGCGGCTCGCGAACGATCAAGTTCGGCGATCTGCGCGTCGGCGACGTGCTGGAGTTCATCGCCGGACGCCAGGGCACGATCCTCGACACGTGCTCGGGCACCGTCCTCCAGTCGGGCAAAGCCACCGTCACCTGGGACGCCGCCCAGCCGCCATTCCTGCGTCTCACCTGCGGCGGTTGACGACCGCCGGGCCGCGCGGCGTGAACTGCGCGCGCCGCGGGCGCGGTGATCGCGATGATCCGCGCCCTCGCGGCCGAGCGCGCGCGCCACGGCGGAAGGCCTTGCCTCTCGTCGGCGACGGAGGCTACTCGATCTTCTGACCCGGAGCGCGCGCATGGCTCTCGAGGAATACCGCCGTAAACGGCGCTTCGGCGTCACGACCGAGCCCAGGGGCGCCGCCACGCCCCGCCAGCGCGCCCGGAAGCTCCGCTTCGTCGTCCAGAAGCACCGCGCCGGCCGCTTGCACTACGACTTCCGCCTCGAGTGGGACGGCGTGCTCCTGTCGTGGGCGGTGCCCAAGGGGCCGTCGCTCGACCCGCGCGTGAAGCGGCTCGCGGTGCGGGTCGAGGACCACCCGATCGAGTACGCGAAGTTCGAGGGGGTGATCCCGGCCGGCGAATACGGCGGCGGCACGGTGATGCTCTGGGACCGGGGCACCTGGACGCCCGACGAGCCCGACGTCGCCAAGCACCTCGCCAAGGGCGATCTCAAGTTCGCCCTCCACGGCAGGAAGCTCGCGGGCTCGTGGGTGCTCGTCCGGACGCGCGGCTACCAGGGAGACGAGAGCTGGCTCCTCATCAAGCACCGCGACGAGGCGGCGTCGACGCGCGACGTCACCACCGCGAAGCCGCGCTCGGTCGTGAGCGACCGCCTGCTCGCGGAGATCGCGTTCGAAGAGGGCGGCGACGTGCGGCAGGCCGTCACCGCCGACCCGCCGAGCGCGGTCGCGGCGGCGCTCCGCGACCCGCGGACGGCGCGGCGCAAGCGCAAGCGCGCGCCCGCCGTCCGGCATTCGAAGCGCGCCTCGTGACCGACGGCGATCCGCCCGCGCCGGGCGCGAGCTCCGCCACGCCTGGAGCCGTGGCCTCCTTCGCTCCCCCCGCGCCGGCACGTCCGCCCGGCGTGGCGCCTCCGTCGGCGCCCGCGACGACGCCGCCGCGCGCCATGGCGCTCACGACGGCGATCTTCGTGCGCGCGCTCGGCCTCGTGTACCTGATCGCGTTCCTCTCGCTGCGCGTGCAGCTGCTCGGCCTCTTCGGCGCCCACGGCATCCTGCCGATCGCCGACTACCTCGACGCCGCCGCCGAGGGCCTCGGCGCGGAGCGCTACCGATTCCTGCCGACGCTCGCCTGGCTCGACGCGAGCGACGCGACCCTGCGCCACCTCTGCGACGTCGGCGCCGCACTCGCGCTCGCCGTCGTCGCCGGCCTCGTGCCCGGGCCGTGCCTCCTCGCGCTCTGGGCGCTCTACCTCTCGTTCGTGAGCGTCGGACGCGTGTTCCTCGGCTTCCAGTGGGACAACCTGCTGCTCGAGACCGGGCTCCTCGCGGTCCTCGTCGCGCCGTGGTCCCTCCGGCCGCGGCTCGCGACCGCGCCGGAGCCGTCGCGCCTCGCGGTCTGGCTGCTGCGCTGGCTGCTCTTCCGGCTGATGTTCGCGTCGGGGGTCGTGAAACTCGTGCACGACGATCCGGCGATGCCGACGTGGCACGACCTGACCGCCCTCGCCTACCACTACGAGACCCAGTGCCTGCCGCCCTGGACGGCCTGGTACGCCCACCACCTGCCGCTCTGGTGGCAGCGCCTGTCGTGCGCGCTCATGTTCGTGATCGAGCTCGCGCTGCCGTTCGCGATCTTCGGTCCGCGGCGCGCGCGACTCGCGGCCGCGGTCGGGTTCGTCGGCCTGCAGCTGCTCATCCTCGGGACCGGCAACTACACCTACTTCAACTGGCTCACGATCACGCTGGCGCTGATGCTCTCCGACGACCGCGCGCTCGCCGCGCTCCTTCCCGCCGGACTCACGCGCGGCGCGCACGCGACGACGGCGCGCGCCGCCCCGAGCCGGCTCCACGCGATCGTGGCGACACCTATCCTTCTCGTGCTCGCGGTCGCGAGCGTCCTCGTGTTCGGGCGGCAGATGACGGGCGTCGAGCCGCTGCCCGCGCTCGCGCGTCCGCTCCTGGGGCAGCTCGGGCCGCTTCGCAGCGTAAACGGCTACGGCCTCTTCGCGCGCATGACGACGGTGCGGAACGAGATCGTCATCGAGGGCAGCGACGACGGCACGAATTGGCTGCCGTACGAGTTTCCCTGGAAGCCCGGCGACGTCATGCGGCGTCCGGCGTTCGTCGCCCCGCACCAGCCGCGCCTCGACTGGCAGATGTGGTTCGCCGCGCTCACGCCCTATCGCGCCAACCCCGAACAGTGGTTCGCGCGCCTTCTCGGAAAGCTCCTCGACGGCGAGCCGACGGTGCTCGCGCTCTTCGCCGCCAGCCCCTTCCCCGACCGCCCGCCGCGCTACGTCCGCGCGGTCGCGTGGGAGTACCACTTCACCGCGCCCGGCGACGCGAGCGGCGCCTGGTGGCGGCGCGAGCCGCGCGGCGTGTACGCGCCGCCCAGCTCGCGCCGCTGAGCACCGAGTCTAGGGGCGCCGGGCCCGCCGCACCCGCGCGCTCGGACGGCGTTCCGGCCGCGCGTCCGCGAGGCCGAGATCCGCGAGGCCGAACGGGCGATGCGTCTCCCGCGGCGAACCCGCCGCCCGGGCGTCGCCCGGGCGCGGCGCGCGCTGCGGCGCCGAGGGTGCGACCTGGCGTGGCGCGCGGTGCAGCGCCGGCGGCGCGACCGGACGCGGCGCGCGATGCGGCGTCGGCGCGGCCGGACGCAGGGCCGTCGGCGCGAGCGCCGTCCCCCGCGGCAACGCTCGCCCGATGTGGCGCTCGATCGCCCGAAGCTGCCCGCGCTCCTCGGGAGACGCGAAGCTCGTGGCGCGGCCGTGAGCTTCGGCGCGCGCCGTGCGCCCGACGCGGTGGACGTAGTCCTCGACCGTCATCGGCAGGTCGTAGTTGATGACGTGGCGGATGTCCGCGACGTCGATGCCGCGGGCCGCGATGTCGGTCGCGACGAGCACCCGGTAGCGACCGCGGCGGAATCCCTCGAGCGCGTCGCGGCGCTGTTGCTGGGTCCGATTGGAGTGCAGCCGCTGCGCCGCGAAGCCCGCGTCGCAGAGCGACCGCATGACGCGGTCGGTGCGATGCTTGGTGCGCGCGAAGACCAACACGGTGCCGGGGTTGGTCGCGACCATGGAGAGCAGCAGCGGGGTCTTCTCGGCGTTGGCGACGAGGTAGACGTCCTGCGCCGCCTTCGGCGGCGGCGCCGCCTGCGGACCGACCGCGACCCGCGCCGGGTTCCTCAGGTGCATGCGGGCGAGCGCGCCGAGATCGGGCGGCATCGTCGCCGAGAAGAGCAGCGTCTGCCGCTCGGCGGGAAGGCTCCGCATGATCGCGTCGAGCTGCGGCCTGAAGCCCATGTCGAGCATGCGGTCGGCCTCGTCGAGCACGAAGATGCGGACATCGGCGAGCGCCAAGGTCTTACGCTCGAGATGGTCCACGAGGCGGCCCGGCGTGGCGATGACGATCGCGGGCCGCCCGCGGAGCGCGGCGATCTGCGGACCGTAGGCGACGCCGCCGACGACGAGCGCGGTCTTGAGGCCGGTACCGAGGCGGCTCGCCCAGCCGTGGATCTGCTCGGCGAGCTCGCGGGTCGGCGCCAGCACGACGGCGGCGCCGCGCGGACGGCCGCCCTCGGCCGCGCCGCGCAGGCGCTCGACGATCGGGATCATGAAGGACGCCGTCTTGCCGGTGCCGGTCTGCGCGGCGCCGATGACGTCGCGGCCCGCGAGCGCGGGCGGGATGGTCGCCGCCTGGATCGGCGTCGGCGTCACGTAGGACGCGGCGCGGAGCGCCGCCCGCATGGCCGGCGAGAGCGGAAGGTCGGCGAAGGTGGAGGGGGCCACCGGAGTGGCGTCGGTCGGTGCGGCGGATGCGACCGCCGCGGATTGCGAAGATACGTTCACTGAAACTGCTTCCTTTCGGATGGTCGGAGCGGCGGTCGATTCCGACCGGCTCCGGCAAAGGGAAATGGGGGCGTTCGTCGTGGGACGAGCAGTCGCGCTCAGCGCGTCGGCCGCGGATGCCTCGAACGCCGATCAACCACGGGCGCTGCGCTTGGTGGACGCGCGCCGGGCCGCGGTTTCCGGCTTCGCGATCGGCACGATGTGCACGTGCCCGCCGCGAATGCCGCTGCGGATCTCGAGATCGGCCAACAGGGTTTCCAGCTCCTGTTGGTCGTCCATCGAGACCCCGATGAAAAAGAGGATGCTGCCCCGCCGGCGGGTCCGCCGCTGCGAGAACGTCCGCAGCCGGTCGTGACACCGCTTCTTCTTGAGATCGCTCCGCAACACCGTCTCGCCGTATGCGACGCGGCGCCGGACGGGGCTCATGCGGAGGATCTCCGGCTCCTCCGGTCCCGGGGCTTCCAAGGACAGGGAGTAGCCGAGCTCGCTGACGTGCCGGGTGAGCTCGCGGCGCAGGTGCAGGCGATGAGGATCGATCGTGGCCACGTTCAGCGCCACCCTCGGCCGTATGCCTGCATCTGCGTTGCCATGTGTCGATCGGATCGCGAAGCGGGCACCCGGGGACGCGCGCGGCTGCAGGAGAACCAAGGAAGGAACGGTCCGGAGAAGCGTGCGGCGGCGGGGGCTCGCGTCGAACAGCTTGTTACTCGGTACCCTACCAGGGTCCGGGCGGCCGTACAACCAATCGGCTTCGCGGTCGGGAGCTCGGCCGGGCGGGAGCCGCGAATGCCGTCAACCCGTCTTTACGGTCGGACGTTTTCTGGTATCCCCACGTCCCCATGGATACCGGCATCGCGGCCGTGAACGACCGCATCAAAGAGGGCTCGACCTTCCTCTACCGGCTGCGCGAGGAGATCGGCACGGTCATCGTCGGACAGCGCTACCTGGTCGATCGGCTGCTGATCGGGCTGCTCGCGGGTGGCCACGTGCTGCTCGAGGGCGTGCCTGGCCTGGCGAAGACGCTCGCCGTGAAGACCCTGGCCCAGGCGATCTCGGCGACCTTCCGCCGCATCCAGTTCACGCCCGACCTCCTGCCGGCCGACCTGATCGGCACCATGATCTACAACCCGCGCGACGGGGTCTTCACGGTGAAGCAGGGGCCGATCTTCGCGCAGCTGATCCTCGCCGACGAGATCAACCGCGCGCCGGCGAAGGTGCAGAGCGCGCTCCTCGAAGCCATGCAGGAGGACCAGGTCACGATCGGGGACGAGACCTATCCGCTTCCCGAACCGTTCCTCGTGCTCGCGACCCAGAACCCGATCGAGCAGGAAGGCACGTATCCCCTGCCGGAAGCCCAGGTCGACCGCTTCATGCTGAAACTCAAGATCGACTACCCCACCCGCGAGGAGGAGCGTCAGATCCTCGAGCGCATGGCGGTGATCGGGAAGCCGCGCCAGGTGACGCCGACGGTGACGCCCGCCGACATCCTCGCCGCGCGCGCGCTCGTCGACCAGATCTACCTCGACGACAAGATCAAGGAGTACGTCGTGAACCTCGTGTTCGCGACCCGCGAGCCCGGGACCTTCCAGCTCGACCTCGGACCCCTCATCGAGTACGGCGCCTCGCCGCGCGCGACCCTCTATCTGACGCTCGCCGCCAAGGCCCACGCCTTTCTCCAGGGCCGCGGCTACGTGACGCCGCAAGACGTGAAGTCGATCGCGCCCGACGTACTGCGTCACCGGCTGATCGTCACCTACGAAGCCGAGGCCGAGGACATCGACGCGGACGAAGTCGTGAAACGTGTCCTCGACGGTGTCCCGGTCCCGTAGCGGATCGCCGAACCGGGGGCATCCGCCGTCCCATGTCGAGCGATCCGCTACCGGGACTCCATGAAGCATGCTGACTCGTGAACAGCTGAAGGCGGTGCGGAAGATCCAGATCCGGACGTCGCACCTCGTGTCCGACCTGTTCGCGGGGCAGTACCAGTCGGCGTTCAAGGGGCGCGGGATGGAGTTCGCGGAGGTGCGCCCCTACCAGCCGGGCGACGAGGTCCGGACGATCGACTGGAACGTGACCGCGCGGACGGGCGCACCGCACGTGAAGCGTTACGCCGAGGAGCGCGAGCTCACGGTGATGCTGCTGGTCGACGCGAGCGCGTCGACGCGCTTCGGTAGCGTGAAGCAGCTCAAGAGCGCGCTCGCCGCGGAGCTCGGCGCGCTCTTCGCGTTCTCGGCGATCACCAACAACGACAAGGTCGGGCTCGTGATGTTCACGGACCGGATCGAGCTCTCGGTGCCGCCGCGCAAAGGCACCCGCCACGTGCTGCGCGTGATCCGCGAGGTGCTCTCGCGGCAACCGCAGGGGCACGGCACGAACCTCGCCGCCGCGCTCGAGCACCTGCAGATGGTGAGCAAGCGGCGTTCGGTCGTGTTCGTGCTCTCCGACTTCCTCGACGCGAGCGCCGAGCGCGCGCTCCGCATCGCGGGACGCCGCCACGATGCGATCGCGGTCGTGCTCGACGACCCGCGCGAGCGCGCGCTGCCGGACGTCGGACTCGTCGAGCTCGAAGAGGCCGAGACCGGCGAGCGCTACGTCGTCGATACGGGCGACGCGCGGCTCCGCGAGGCCTTCGCCGAGAGCGCCGCCGCGGCGCGCGGCGCGCGCGACCGCTGGCTGCACGCCGCCAACGTCGACGCGATCGTGATCGGAACGGACCGGCCGTACACGGAAGCGCTGCTGCGCTTCTTCCGCATGCGCGAGCGGAGGCAGTGACGCCCCGGAGACCAGCGCGGCCGCGGGCACGGCCGATGCCGATGGTCCGTCTCGGACTGCTGCTGGTCGCGCTCTGCGCGGGCGCCGCCGGCGCGGACGACGCGGCGCCCGTGCCGACCGCGTCGCCCGCGCCCGGACCGGTCACGGTGCACGGCGCGATCGAGCCGGGCGAGATCACGATCGGCCAGCGCTTCCGCTACACGGTCGAGGTCGCGGCGCCCACCGGCGTCGAGATCCTGCTCACGCAGCCCGCCGAGAAGCTCGGCGACTTCGACATCGTGGACTTCGGCGACGCGCAGCCCGTCGACCGCGGCGGCCGAACCGTCATCACGCGCTGGTTCGCGCTCGTCGGATACGCGACCGGCCATTTCCTGGTGCCCTCGCCGCCCGTGCGCTACCGGCTTCCGGGAGAGGACCTCGCCGAGGCGCCCCCGGACGAGACCGTCGTCGAGATCGCGAGCCTCCTCGCGCGCGAATCGGCGGCGACCGACATCCGCGACATCAAGCCGCCCGAGGAGCCGCCGCGCGACTGGCGCCCCTACTACCTGCTGGCGGGCGCGCTCGCGGCCCTCGTCCTCCTCGGGCTCGTCGTCCGGCGCGTGCTGCGCCGTCCGGGCCGACTGCCCGTCGGGCCGCCGCCTCGTCCGGCGCACGAGATCGCGCACGAGGAGCTCGCGCGCCTGCGTGCCCGAGGACTGCCCGAGCAGGGGGCCTTCAAGGAATACTACTCGGCATTGACCGGCATCGTGCGCGGCTACCTCGAGCAGCGCTTCCGCGTCCGCGCCCCGGAGATGACGACCGAGGAGTTCCTGCTCGTGACGGCGCGCGGCGGCGCGGCGCTGCAGGGCGGTCATCGCGCCCTCCTCGGCGCCTTTCTCGGCGAGTCGGATCTCGTGAAGTTCGCGCGCTACCATCCGACGCTCGCCGACGCCGAGCGCGCGTACGGCGCGGCGGCGCGTTTCGTCGACGAGACCGCGGCGGCGCGCCCCGGCGCGGCGGAGGGGTCGCATGCGTCTCGCTGACCCCTGGTTCCTCGCGCTCCTCGCGCTCCTGCCGTTCGTCGTGCGCGCGGCCCGGCGGCCCGCCCGGCGCGCGACGCTGCGCTTCCCGAGCCTCGGCATCCTCCGCACGATCGCGCCGCGCGGCGCGGGCACGCGGCGCCTCGTGCTGCTCGCGCTCCGCGCGGCGGCGCTCGCGGCGATCGCCGTCGCGCTGGCGCGGCCGCAAGCCGGCTCGGCCGCGACCAAGATCCATCGCGAAGGCGTCGACGTCATGCTGGCGGTCGACGTTTCGGGCAGCATGCTCGCCGAAGACTTCACGGTCGACGGCCAGCGCGCGAACCGCCTCCAGGCGGTGAAGTCGGTCGTGAAGGAGTTCGTGGCGGCGCGGCCGGAAGACCGCATCGGCCTCGTGCTCTTCGCGGCGCGCCCGTACACGCAATGCCCGCTCACCCTCGACCACGGCTGGCTCCTCCAGAATCTCGACCGCGCCGAGATCGGCATGATCGAGGACGGCACCGCCGTCGGCTCGGCGCTCGCCGCCGCCGTGAACCGGCTGCGCCCGTCGACCGCGAAGAGCAAGTTCGTCGTGCTCCTCACCGACGGCCAGAGCAACGCCGGCAAGATCACGCCGCAGACTGCGGCCGATGCGGCGGCGGCGCTCGGTATCAAGGTCTATACGATCGGGGCCGGCACCCGCGGCATGGCGCCCTTTCCGACCCAGGACTTCTTCGGCAACAAGGTCTACCGTCCCATGCAGGTCGACGTCGACGAGCCGACGCTCCAGAAGATCGCGGCGACGACGCACGCGCGCTACTTCCGCGCCACCGACACGCCGACGCTGCGCGAGATCTACGCCGAGATCGATCGCAGCGAGAAGACCGCGTTCGAAGCGCCCGAGTACCTCGACTACCGGGAGCTCTATCCCTGGCTGGTCTGGCCGGCGCTGGCGCTGGTGCTGCTCGAGATCGGCCTCGGCGAGACCGTCCTGAGGAAACTCCCGTGATCCAGTGGCGCGATCCGACGAGCCTCGCGGCGCTCGCGCTCGCCCCGGCGCTCGTAGCGTTCCTGGCGTGGAGCCTGCGCCGCCGGCGCCAGGCGCTCGCCGTGTTCGTCGACACGGCGCTCCTGCCCGCCGTCACGCCCGACCTCGATCCGCGCCGCCGCCGCGTTCGCGCCGCGCTCCTCTGCGTCGCGGTGGGACTCCTCGCGCTCGCGCTCGGCGGCCCGATGTGGGGTTTCCGCTGGCAGCAGGTGCAGCGCGAGGGCATCGACCTGATCATCGCGATCGACACCTCGCGCAGCATGCTCGCGACCGACGTGAAGCCGAACCGGCTGGCCCGCGCCAAGCTCGCCGTGCAGGACCTCCTCGCCCAGATCGGCGGCGACCGCGTCGGACTCGTCGCCTTCGCCGGGAGCGCGTTCCTCCAGTGTCCGCTGACCCTCGACGTCGGCGCCTTCTCGCAGAGCCTCCAGGCGATCGAGGCCGGCATCATCCCGCGCGGCGGCACCAACCTCGCGGCCGCGATCGACGCTTCGCTCGGCGCCTTCGAGGGGCGCCAGGCCCAGCACCAGGCGCTCGTCGTCATCACCGACGGCGAAGACCACGGGAGCGGCCTCGAGGACGCGATCAGGCGTGCGACCGAGCGCGGGGTGAAGATCTACACGGTCGGCATCGGCACGTCGGAGGGCGAGCTCATCCCGCTCGAGCAGGGCGGCTTCCTGAAGGACCGGAGCGGCCGGGTCGTGAAGTCGCGCCTCGACGAGACGACGCTCCAGAAGATCGCGACCGACACGGGCGGCGCCTATCTGCACGCGACCGACACCGCCTTCGGCCTCACGGAGCTCTACCGCGACTACATCGCGACGATGGAGAAGCGCGAGCTCGCGAGCACGCTCGAGCGGCGCTTCGAGCATCGGTTCCAATGGCCGCTCCTGGCGGCGTTCGTGCTGCTGCTCGTCGAGCCGCTGATCGGCGAGCGCCGGCCGGCGGCGCGTCCCGCCCGCGCGCGCCGCTTTCCTTGGCGGCGGCGTCGCGAGCCGTCGGCCGGCGATCGGAAGGCCGCATGACGCCGCGCCGCCTGCTGCTCGCCGCGGGCTTCGTCGCCGCGAGCTCGATCGCGTGGCTCGACCCGCACCAGCACGTCCGCGACGCGAACCGGCTCTACGCCGAAGGCAAGTACGAGGAGGCCGCGGCGGGCTACAACGCCGCCCTCGTCGACCATCCGGACTCGCCCGAGCTGCACTTCAACCTCGGCGACGCCGACTTCAAGCAGGGCAAGTACGACGAGGCGATCGCCTCGTACCAGAAGGTCGAGACCGCGAGCGACCCCGCGCGCGCGAGCCGGGTGGCGTACAACCTCGGGAACGCCGCGTTCCGCAAAGGTCAGGCCGTCGAGCAGAGCGAGCCGCAGCAGGCGCTCCAGCTCTACGGCGAGGCGCTCGCGTCCTACCGCCGCGCGCTCGGACTCGCGCCGGACGACGCGGACGTCAAGTTCAACCACGAGTTCGTGACCCGGCGCATCGAGGAAGTGAAGAAGCGCCTCGAAGAGCAGCAGCAGAACCAGGACCAGCAGCAGAACCAGGACCAGCAACAGAACCAGGATCAGCAACAGCAGGACCAGAACCAACAGCGGCAACAAGGCGACCAACCGCAGGATCAGGATCAGCAGCAGCAGGACCAGGCGAACGACGAGCAGCAGCAGGACCAGCAGCAACGGGGCGAGCGGAACCAGGACCAGCAGCCGCCCGAGGAGCAGCACGCGGGCGACGAGGCGCAGGAGCAACAGCCGCCCGAGGACCGGAACCAGGGCGAAGGCGGCGAGCAGCAGAACGCCGAGCAGCAGCCGGGAGACCAGCAGCACCCGGAACGACCGCCGGACGGCGACGTGTACGCCGACGAGAAGAAGGACGGCGAACTCTCGAAGGGCGAAGCAGCGGCCATCCTCGACTCGCAGCGCGGCGAGGAGGTGTCGCCCGAGGACGTGATCAAGAAGCTGCAAGGCGCGCGCGTCGCCGAGCCCGCTCAGGACTGGTAGGAAGCCCCGATGCGCTTCGCGCCGCTCGTCGCGCTTGCTCTTTGCGTCGTCGGAGCCGCCGCCGCTCCCTCCCACGCCGCCGTCACCGTGAAGGCGACGTTGGACCGCGCCCGCGTCGGGGTCGGCGAGGAGGCCGACCTCGGCGTCGAGGTGCAAGGCGTGCAGAGCAGCGGCGTCCCCGAGATCGCCAACGCGGGCGGCGCCACGGTGCGCTACCTCGGGCCGGCGGCGCGGGTGAGTTTCGTGAACGGCGCGATGTCGGCCTCGGTCACCCATCATTTCTCGGTGAGCGCGCCGCGGCCCGGCACGGTGACGCTCGGGCCGATCACGGTCGCCGTCGGCGACACCCGCTACGACGCCGGCAGCGTGACGCTGGAGGTGGTCGCGGGAAATCCCGGCACCGGCACCGGCCGCGGCGCCGGCAACCCGGCGGGCGATCAGCTCCGGCTCGAGCTCTCGGCGCCGCGCACCACCGTCTACGTGCGCGAGCGCCTGCCGATCCGCGTGAAGCTCATGGTCGGCCAGGTCCGCGTCACCGACGTCCAGTACCCGACGGTCCCGGGCGACGGGTTCGCCGTCGACAAGCTCTCCGAGCCGGACCAACGCCAGGAGCAGACGCCCGACGGCACCTTCCAGGTGCTCGACTTCGCGACCGTGCTCACCCCGCTCCGGAGCGGCACATTGACGGTCGGCCCGGCCGAGATGGGGCTCACCATGGCCGTACGCGGGCGCGGCGCGGGGCGCGGCTTCGACCGCTTCTTCAACGACCCCTTCTTCGGCGGCGAGCAGCGGCGCCTCGAAGCGACGTCGGATCCGCTGACGTTGACCGTCCTTCCGCTCCCCGACGCCGGCAAGCCCGCCGACTTCTCGGGCGCGGTCGGCACATTCGACTTCGAGGTGAAGGCCGCGCCCCTCGAGGTCGCGGCGGGCGATCCCGTCACGGTCACCCTGACGATGCGCGGGACCGGCAGCCTCGAGAACGTGACGCCGCCGGCGATCGCGGCGGGCGACGGGCTCCGCGTCTACCCGCCGCAACGGACCGACACGGGAGCGTCCCCCGCCGCCGCCAACGTCCAGGAGCGCACCTTCGAGCAGGTCGTCATCCCCGAGCGCGCCGGCGCGATGGAGCTGCCGGCCCTCCGCTTCAGCTATTTCGATCCGACCGCGGCCGCGTACCGGACGGCGACCCGCGCCCCGATCCCGCTGCGCGTGGCGCGGCGCGCCGCCGGAAGCGCACCGTCGCACGTGATCGGCGCCGCGCCCGCCGCGCCCGCGCCGAAGCCCGAAACGCTCGGCCACGACCTCGTCTTCATCAAGGACACGCCGGGCCGGCTGCGGCCGGTCGGCGCGCGGCTCTACCGGAGCGTCGCGTTCTGGCTCGTGCAGGCGGCGGCGCTCGCGGCCTGGGTCGGCGTCGTCGCGTTCGACCGGCAGCGACGGCGCCTCCACGGCGACGCCGGATACGCGCGCTTCACCCGCGCGGGCCGCGAGGCGCGCCGCGCGCTCGAGGCCGCGAAGCACGCGCTCCGCCCCGGTAACGGAACCCAGTTCTACGACGCCGTCGCGCGCGCCCTCACCGACTACCTCTCCGCCAAGCTGCAGCTACCGCCGGGCGCGGTCGCGCCCGACACGGTCGCGGCGCACCTCGCGGGCCGCGGCGTCGGCGCCGACGTGACCCAGCCCGTCCGCGACCTGCTCGCCCATTGCGAGCAGGTCCGCTTCGCGCCCGCTGCGGCGGGCGAGGAGGACATGCAGCACACGCTCGCACGCGCCGACGCGATCGTCCGCGCCCTCGAGCGGGAGCGCCGCCTCGGTCCGCCGCTCGCGGCGATGCTCGCCGCGACGCTGCTCGCCGGCGTGATCGCCGCGGGCGCGGCGGGCGCCGCCGAGCCGCCGAGCGAGACGCCGCAGACGCTCTTCTTCCGCGGCAACACGCTCTACGGCGACGAGCGCTATCCCGAAGCGATCGCGGCCTGGGAGAAGGTGCTGGCGGCGGGCGTCGAGAGCGGGAATCTCCATTTCAACCTCGGTAACGCCTGGTTCAAGACGGGCGACGTCGGCCGCGCGGTGCTCGCCTACGAACGGGCGCGGCGCCTGATCCCGCGCGACCCCGACCTGCACGCGAACCTCGGCTACGCGCGCGAGAAGAGCGGCGACGGCGATCCGACGCCGCTCTGGGCGCGCCTCGCCTTCCCGCTCGCGGCGCGCGCCTCGAGCGACGAGCTCGTCGCGGGCGCGGGCGCGTCCTTCGTCCTGCTCATGATCGCGCTCTGCGCCGGCCGCCTCCTGCCGAACGCCGCGCGCGCCGGCCGCATCGCCGCCCTCGCCGCGGGCATCGGACTCGCGCTCGCGGGGACGTCCGCCGCCTACCGCATCGCGACCGTCGACGCGCCGCGTTTCGCGGTCGTCGTCGCCGCGACCGACACCGACGTCCGCTTCGAACCCTCCGCGAATGGCACCGCGCATTTCGCGTCCAAGCCGGGCGCCGTGCTGCGCGTCCTCGCCGAGCGCGAGGGCTGGGCGCAGGTCGCGCGTCCCGACGGCAAGCGCGGCTGGATCGCGCGCGACACCATCGCGGAGCTGTAGCCGGAAGGTATCCGTTCGGCGAAGGAAGAGGTGCGAGTGGGTCGGTATCAG
This sequence comes from Deltaproteobacteria bacterium, assembly GCA_020852955.1. GTDB lineage: Bacteria > Desulfobacterota > Binatia > UTPRO1 > UTPRO1 > UTPRO1. Next base: position 43,736 of record JADYZW010000002.1, read on the forward strand.
GCTCCCGGTCGACGCCAATTCCAACTTATCGGACACCCACCCCGTTCCGCGTTGTTCCTCTTCTTCCGAAACGAGGATCATTGGCGCCGAGTGGTGCGGCGGAGCCACCACGGCAAAAGTCGAATCGGGCGTCCCGCAGGTCGTCCGGACCGAGAATCTCCCCGAGCCACCCAAGCACGTATTTGCCATCGAAGGCATCGCCTCGGATCGCCAGCATCTCGCGCAGGTCGATCCAGTCCTTGTCACGGTTGAACGCGATCTTGCGGACCGCCAGATCCTCGGCGGACAAGATTGGGATCTCGGCGCTTCCGAACGGAACACGGCGGGCTCTCCGCTGGCCGGGCGCATCCGTGGCGGGGAAATGCTCGGCAACGGCGGCTGGGACGTCGTCGCGACCCACGCGAAGCTCACCGACGTCACGTGCGGGCGGAGCCACCGGCTCGGGAGCGATCCGCCCACGTCGCTCGGCGTCTGCGCGACCGACTGAGCGATCCCGCGGCGCGCGAGCGCGTGATCATGATCGGGCGCGGGCTTCTGCCGGCACTGAGCGTGCTGGCCGCTTCCCAGTCGGAACGGTCTCCGGTCGCGGAGGCGTCACCAACCGCCCCACGCCCGCAACAGAAATCCCGCGAACAGGACACCGAAGCCCCCGATCTCGGTGACGATCAGCGCGACCATGCCCCACGTCGTGGCGAAGCGGCGCTCGCGAAACTGGTTGTCCGTGCGGTTCTCGAAGCCGAGACCGATGTACGTCGCGATCGCGATCGCGAAGAACGCCAGCGGTCCGCCGATCGCCGCCACGTTGACCGCGGGAGAAAACGGACTCTCCTCCACGAGCCGCGCCAACAGGAGCGCCGCGAAGGCGTAGAGCAACGCCGCGCGATGAGCCGTGTCGACGTAGAACGGTGCCACGTGCGCGTCGCTCGACAGCATGTGGCGGTACTTCCAGACGCCCGTGAGGAGCGCGGTCAGAAAGAACGTCCCGGAGGCGGTGAGCGCGATCTTGGATTCGAGGATCATGACGCGTGCATCTAGCAGCACTACCGGCGTGAGTGAACGAATCTGGGAGCCGCAAGGGGGCGCCCCCCGGTGGGCCAACGAGTCTGGTCTGCGGCGTGTTCCCAGATTGACAGAAACACAGAGATCAATGAAACTGGCTTTATGGGAACGCGTATATCTACAGATCTGGCTGACCCACGTCTCGTGAGGCTTCTCAAGGCGGAAGCGAACGAGCGGGACACGACCGTCAAAGAGGTCCTGTCACGGGCACTGGAGGCGTACTTCGCCGAACGCTTGGAAACCAAGGCGCTCGCGAAGCTCGCGGAGTCCTCGTTCAGCGAATGGGACGACCCGCGCGACGCCGACTACGACCGGCTGTGAAGGCCGGTGACGTCGCGCTCGTTCGGTTCCCGTTCACGGACGTCGCGACCACCAAGAAGCGCCCAGCGCTGGTGCTGTCCGCCACGACGCGGTCGCCCCGCTATCGACTCGTGACGCTCGCGATGATCACGAGCCAGACCGACGCGCTGAAGCTCGAGGGTGACGTCGTGGTCGAGGCCTGGGAGGTCGCTGGCCTCTTGCACCCGAGTCTCCTTCGCCTCGCGAAAATCGCGACGATCGACGCGGAGCTCGTGGACAAGACCATCGGCAGACTGTCGACTCGGGATCTCCGTGCCGCACGGGAGGCGTTCCGTCGGGTCTTCTCCGATTGGATGCCCCGATTCCAGCGTTGGGAGGGGGCGGCGCGGTAACGAGGATGCCATCGAGGTCGCCGAGCTCGATCACGTCGACCCGGCATGAATTGGGTCAGCCAACCGTGTCGTGTCGGGAGAGCCCAGCAAGATGGCGCCGGACTTGATGATGGTGGCAGCGCGTCAGCCGGGCTTCGGCAGGATTTCCGCAAGCGCGTAGAGGGTCTTCTGCGGGAAGCGCTCGAGCGGGTAGTAGCGCGTGATCAGGTCGAGCGCCTTTTCGTACGAAGCAATCCCCAAGTGCCGCAGCAGGTAGCGGATGTCGTCCTCGTCATGGAATTCGGCGCCTAACCGGAAGGCGAGGCACTTCATCGCGAGCAGGTACCGCGGACGTGCGCGCCGACAGAGGTCGCGGCCCGCGCCTGAGCCGCCGACGCGGTCGGGCACGGCGCCCGGGGCCACCGCCCGAAGCTCAGGAGTGGAGGAGCGCGAAGATGGGCCGGGCGCCGGTCAGCCCCTTGAGCTCGTGCGTGCCGCGCGGCTCGAAGGCGAGGCCCGAGCCGTCGAGGAGATCGTGCGTCGTGCCCGATGCCAGGACTTCCCCCGGCCCGGCGAGCGCCGCCACCCGCGCCGCGGCGTGCACCGCGACGCCGCGCGCCTGTCCGCCGACGATCGCCACTTCGCCGGTGTGCACGCCGGTGCGCACGTGGATGCCGAGGTCCGCAACCGCCGGGTCCATCGCGGCCGCCGCGAGGACGGCCTTCGCGGCGCCGTCGAAGAGCGCGAGGAAGCCGTCGCCGAGCGTCGCCATCTCGCGGCCCCGGTGGCGGTCGATCACCGTCCGGATGCGCTCGTTGTGCTCGCGGACGATGCGCGTCCACGCCGCGTCGCCGACGCGCGCGAGCGTCGCCGTCGAATCGCAGATGTCGGTGAAGACCATGGTCGCGAGCACGCGCTCGTCGAGGGCTTCGGGCGACTTCCCGAATGCGTGGCCGCTCGTGAACTCCACGGACTCCCAGGGGACGTCGCTCTCCACCCACGCGACGTGCCCCGGTGGGATCTCGTAGGCGTCGCCGGGTCCGATGGTCATTGTGGTGCCGTCGTGCATCCGCACCGTCAGGCTCCCGCCGATCGTGTAGCCGACGTGGCGATGCTGGCAGGTGTCGGTGCCGGCGATCGGGCCGACGTCGGTCACCCACCGCCACCCGGGCTGAAAGACGAAGCGGCTGACCGCGATCTCGTCCAGCATCAGGATCTCGACCGCCCCGTTCGGAAAGCGCCGAGTCTCGTCGGGACCCTCGAACCCTTTGCGTTGCAGCCGCGGCACGCTGCGGTCGTAGCGTGCCGCGTGCGGCCGCGCCAGCGTCGCTCGCGACGGCCGGCGCGTCAGGTGCGGAGCACGCCGTCGTACTCGCCCGCGCATTCGGCCGCCACGCGTCGAATGCCGCGACCTGACACCGGAGATCGTCCACGCGACGGCGAGCGTGCCGGCGCCGCCGCGCAGCACCTCGGTCATCCAGTAGGGCAAAAAGGATCGCGAGCGTCGGAAAGAGGAACGTCGTCGCGAGCATCTGGAGCGCGAGGAGCGACCGCTTCTGCGGCAGCCGCGGCGCGCCGCCATCAGGGCGCTCTTCGGCGCACCGCTCGGATCGACTCCATCCAAGTGACCTATTATCGACCGCTGCACAAACAGGCCGATCAGGACTTCCGCGTGAACCTGAAGGCCGAGATCGCGATCATGAACCTGCACGAGAAGCTCGACCATCTGCTGCACACGCAGTGGGAGCGTCTCCTCGAGCTGCAGCAGATCCAGATCGACATGCTGAGCGACCTGGAGAAGCAGCGACGGTCATGAACGTCGAGCGACGCCCTCGCTCTGCCATGGCGCACGCCTCATCCTAATCGTCAGGGCATCGCGTGGGCCGTTCCGATACAGATTGTGACCCTCCCGCGCTAGATCGAACCCGTCCGGAATGAATCTGGGATCTGGTCACTGAATTCGTTTGACCGGCAGTCGACCCTGGCCATAGACGTCATCGGGCGCAATTCCGAATCCGGAGGTTCTCATGCTCCGTCACGCCGTCCACATTGCCTTCGTCGCCCGTTGTCTCGTGGCAGCACTGTTCGTCCTCGTCCCCGAACGCGCGTGGTCACTCGCGGGCAACCCGGACCCGACGTTCGACGGTGACGGGATCATCGTCGAGCCGAGCCCGTTCGTCGACGAGGGCATCCATGCCCTGGCGGTTCAGTCCGACGACAAGATCCTCTTCACCTTCCGCTCGGAGCTGCGCCGGCTCGCCACCGACGGGTCGCTCGATCCGACGTTCGACGGCGACGGCATCGTGAACCTGCCGCTGGGGGTCGGGGGCACCATCCATCTCGTGGGCGGCTACATCTACCTTTATTCCGGCCAGAAGGTGGCACGCTACGACATGACCGGCACGCTCGACACCAGCTACGCGACGAGCGGAATCCTGACCTTCTCCAGCCCCGTGTCCGCCGCCGACGTCACCTTCGACTCGCTCGGCCGTCCGGTCGGCGTCGGGACGGTCGTGGATTTCATCGAAGACGATATGTATTTCGAGGTGTATCGCTGGGGCCTCGACGGCAATCCCGACGCGACCTTCGGCACGGGCGGTGTGGTGCGGACGACGTTGACCGGGGAAAAGGCCTTGGAGTCGGGCACGAAGGTCGTTGTGCAGCCCGACGACAAGATCGTCGCGCTGGCGGAGTCGTTCTGGGGCTACGGTGGCGACGTCGATCCCGAAGACGAGGAAGAGGCGGAGGATGGGGACGACGACGACGTCGAGGGGGGTGGCGGCTTCGTGAAGGGGGGAAGCGCGCTGGTGCTGGTGCGTTACGACACCAGCGGCAACCTCGATCCGAGCTTCAGCGGGAACGGGAAGGCGATCTTCGGCGCCCAGGAGGGCTACTCCGGTGGCATCGCGCTCATGCGCAGAGCCGACGGCAAGCTCGCCGTGGTGGCCCAGGCCGTCGAGACCGTTCCAGGCGACCACGATCTGCATGCGCTGAACTTCGCGCGCTTCAACTCCGACGGCTCCCCGGACACGACCTATGGTGGCGACGGTTTCGTGCGTTCGGAGCTCGGTCGGTTTCCGCCGGGCTCGTTCGCCGCTTTCCAGCCCGACGGAAAGGTCCTCACCGATACGCGGCTTCGCAATTTCTGCGATCCCTACAGCTCTCCGTTGCCGGCGCTCTTGCGCTTCGACACCGACGGGTCGCTGGACCGGACGTTCGGCGACGATGGCGTCGCCGTCCTGACGACTCCCGGCTACACGGCCCTCGTTCCGTTCGTCGTCGACTCCGCCGGACGTGCGGTGGTCGCCGGATCCGCCAATACGCTCGTCTGCAGCGGGGGTGTCGACTCCGACGCTTTCGTGCTCCGTCTCCTCGGTGACTGTGCACGCAACGGCGTCGTGCAGCCGGGTGAGTCGTGTGACGACGGCGACGCGATCGACGACAACGGCTGCGACAACCGTTGCGAGATCGGTGAATGTTGGAGTTGCACCGGTACCACCCCGTCGGTCTGTACGGCCGAAGCCGCTGGGACGGCGTGCGACGACGACAACGTATGCACCGCCAGCGACAAGTGTGACGGGGCCGGAGGTTGCACCGATCTCACGCCGACGCCGCTCACGTCCTGCCAACTCGGTGAGCAGAGCTCGCTGTCGATCGTTCGCGGGCCGACACCTGCCAAAGACAAGATCGGCTGGAAGTGGAAGGAAACCGTGGTCGAGGGCTTCGGGTGGAGTCCCGGCGATCCGGCGACGGCGGGCACCGACTACACGCTCTGTGTCTTCGACGGCGCGGGCGCGCTCATGCGGGCCGACATCCCACCGGGCGGCTATTGCGGCGGCGACCGCTGCTGGAAGACCGATACCTACAGGGACACCTTCCGCTTCAAGGACAAGAGCCTCTCCAATGACGGAATCGAGCAATTGTCGGTCGCCATCGATCCTGGGAGGTTCCAGTTGAAGGGCAAGGGCGTGAACCTTCCCGACTCGCCCGTCCTCGTGGACCCGGTCACGATCCAGCTCATCCTGGACGGTGTCCTCGAGGACGCTTGCCTCGAGTCCGTCTACACGGGCGCCGACATCTCGAAGTCGACCCTGAAGGGCTTCAAGGGCAAGCACAAGGAGTAGGCACGACGCAGTAGACAGCGGCTGCGCGGTTTGCGACAGGGTGCGCATGCCCTACGCACCCTTCGATCTCACCGGCAAAGTCGCGCTCATCACGGGCGGCAACAGCGGCATCGGCCTCGGCATGGGGTGATAGGCAGCAGAAGATATCACTACCCGCCCTTCCGCACCGGCCGGGCGTCCAAACCTCCGAAGTCGGACGTTCGGATCGGACCTCTACTGCTGTTTGCCACAGCATCGCTACACGTGGCTCTGCTTTCCGTTGCAACGATGACAGCGGCGGGCTGCAGGCGTTCATCAGTTTTCCGGTGACGAGCGGCGCCACCTGTTTCCTCGAGGTCACCGCCTACGGCAACGGCAGCGGCGGGACCTCGTACTCGACGTTGCCTTCGCCCCCTTCCCGACACCGACCGCCACGGTGACCCCGACGCCCACGCAGACGCCGATCGCGACGCCGCTCTGCGGCTCGGGGCAGGCCATCTGCCGCGCGCCGACCGTCGGCGGCGAGGCGTACCTGCCGTTCAAGGACAAGGGCGATTGATCGATCGAGCCGGCGCAGATCAGCCTGGAAATGTGAGCGCGACCTCGATCACCCGACCGCAAGGGCGCGTGCCCGCGCCGGTGCGCCGATCGCCGTGAACCCGTCCGCCGCCGCGCGCAGCTGTGGCAAACGGCAGTAGCAGTACAGGTCGAACGTCCGGTACGCCCGTTTGTGTCGACACCCAGGCGGAAAGGCGGGTAGTGCCGCCTATCACCTTCCGCTATGGTCGGTCTCGTGCGTCCCGAGGACATCCGCGCGTTCGCGCAGCGCGACTGGAGAGCGATCGCCGACGCCAAGCGCGACGCATGGCTCGAGCTGCGCCGGTGCCATGGTCCCGCGACCGCGCTCGCGCTCGCCGACGAGCTCCGGCGGCAAGCGTGTCTGCTGCACCCGGGCTGGCCGTCCGCGCAGGATCGCGCCGAGGATCTTGCGGTGCACGTGCGCGTGGCGGAGGCCCTGCAGCGTGTCCACCGAGCCGGCCGCCAGTAAGCTCCTCCGCGATCTCGCGCCCATTCTCCGGCGTTTCGGGGATCGCTGGTACGTGTTCGGCGCACAGGCGGTCGTCATCTGGGGACGACCTCGAATGACCGCCGACGTCGACGTGACCGCGTTTCTCGAGCCCAACGACCCGCAAGCGTTCGTCGCCGCGATGGAGCGGGAATCGTTCCGGCTGCGAGTCTCCTGATCGGCGACCGGATGTTCGTCGACAAGACCGCGTACGGGCTGCGCGTACCGTTCACGACCACGTGGCTCGTCCGCTGGGCCGCGCCCGCGCGCGGCCAGGTGGTGATCTTCGCCGACCCGGCGGACGCGACGCGGATTCTGGTCAAACGCGTCGTCGCCGTCGCCGGCGATCGTCTCCAGTGGGACGAGCGGGGCCTCGTATTGAACGGCATTCCGATCGCGCAGCGGCCGCTACCGGATGCCGACCGGTGGCATGGCGAGGTTCCGATCGAGATCGCGGCATCCCAGTCGTATGCGGCGGTGATCGAATCGCTCGGCGACCGCCACCACCGGATGCTCGTCGGGCCCGACAATACGCACGAGCCCGGGACGATCGTGGTGCCCGCGGGATACGTGTTCGTGTTCGGGGACATGCGGCCCCTTGCCCGCGACAGCCGAAATTTCGGACCGGTCGCGACCGATACCGTTCTCGGGCGAGCCGCCGTCGTCTGGCTGAGCTGCCCGGAGCCGCTTTTCGGTAACGGGTGGCTCTGCGATCCGCGTACGATCCGCTGGGGAAGGATCGGCCGCGGCGTCCAGTGAACGGACCCCGCGATCGGCGCCGAGCCGTGCTTGTGGCGTGTTGGCTTCACTGGTACTCGATTTGGTACTACCAATAGGAGTACCTCGATGGCCCATCGAAAGACCGCCATTGCGATCCCGGCCGAGCTCCTCGACGAGGTCGACGAGGCCGCTCGTTCCCGCGGGGAGTCGCGAAGCCGTTTCATCAGCCGCGTGCTCGAGCTCGCAGTCCGGGCGCGCCGCGATCTCGAGATCACCCGCCGACTCGACGCGCTCTTCGCGAAGGACGTCGAGGCGGAAGCTCAACGACGCGAGGCGGAGGATCTCGGCGCGCTCGCGGTCGACTGGACCGACGAACGGTGGTGATCCGTCAGGGTGACGTGTTCTGGCTGCACTTCGGCGGCGAAGGCTCGGAGCCGCGCGGGAGGCGACCGGCCGTCGTAGTACAGCATGATCGCTTCAACCGAAGCGCCATCCGGACGACGGTGGTCGCCGCGGTCACGTCCAATCTCCGATTGGCCGCGATGCCGGGCAACGTACGCCTCCGAAAGGGCGAGGCCAACCTCCCTCTGCCAAGCGTCGTCAACGTCAGCCAAGTGCTGACGATCGATCGCGCCCGGCTACACGAACGCGTGGGGACCCTCGGCGCAGCACGGGTTCGCGACGTGCTCGCCGGCCTTGGCCTGCTCTTCGGCCTCGACGCCGCCGAGATCTGACGGTTCCCCCGGCCAGCACCCTACTCACACATCGATCTCATCCACCTTCGGGGCTCGCTCCATGATGAGCTCGAACCGGGGGGCGACTTCCTTGCCCATCAGGGTCTGGATCGTCTGCTCCGTCGCGGCGGCGTCACTGATCGCGACGCGGTAGAAGAACGTCAAGAGCAGCGTGCAGATGTGGTTGCCGTCGGAGTCGGCGTCCATGAGGAGGCAGATCTTGTGGTAGCGGAGCTTCTTGGCGTCGAAGTCCTTGCCGGCGCCGCCGCCGAGCGCGCTCACGATGTCGGCGAGCTCCTTGTTGCCGAGGACCTTCGCGGTCGACGCCCGCTCGGTGTTCAGGACCTTGCAGCCGCCATCGCGAACCAGCCCTCGTGCGCGTACGCACCGCCGAAGGAGGCCTGCGGTTGCGCCACCGCCGACTCCAGAAGGCCGCGATCACGCAGACCGGCCGAGCCGCCGAAGCGCTCGAGTTGGAGCTGGTGCAGCACCAAGACGGCCTCGACCGTGAGGAAGTTGATGTCGTCGGCGGGCGCGTCGCTCACTTCGCGAGCTTCCGGTACGTCTCTTCGTGCGCATCCATCATCTCGTGGGCGGCGGCGATCACGCGCTCCATCTCGGTCGCCTCTTTCTTCACCGGGCGGATGATGAGCGCTTCGCCGTCGGTCTTTACCTCCAGCGGGGTGTCCCTGGTGATGTCGAGCAACTCGAGGATCGGCCGCTCGATGATGAGGCCCGGGCTGTTGCCGACTGCGGAGAGCTTCTTGACCATCATGGCTGCACCTCGTTCGTACCCATGTAACACAATAAGCGTCTGGCGAGTCCTCACGAGCACTTCCCGATCGTTCTCGACGTCGCGGTTTTTGGGCGCGGGCGTGACGGCATTCCATATAGCGTCCTTCGTGTCCGATCGCTCGCGACGCGGCTTGACGTCGCAGCGTCGACCGGCCTATCCAGAAAGCATCTCGGATCGACGAAGCTCGACGGCACCCGGCCCGCCGACGGCTGGCACATGCGCATTCCCTATTTTGAGGCATTGAGGGTTCTGAGCGGCGGTCTCCTGGCCATTGCGCTCTTCTGTGCTCCCGCGCACGCCCAGTTCGAGAACCTGCCGCCGGAGCCGCCGCAGTGCCTCGCTGGGCAGGCCCACGAGACGCCGAACGGGCTCCAGACCGCGAATGGCTCAGGCTACTGCTTCTACCGGGAGGTGCTCGGCTACGCGACGCCGCCCGAAGGCTGGGAGCCCTACGTCGGAACCGTCTCGGTCGTGACAGCGCTCTTTCCGACCGCCCCGTGGGGACACGGCTTCCTCGTGCCCTCGAACTACCCGCACGTCGTGTTCACGTACCAGCGCGGCAACCCGAACGGATACCCGATATGGCCAGACAATCTCGTCGTCTCCGGCGAGGTACCGAACGCGCCCATCGGCTCGCACGACGGCTTTTTCACGACCGGCAATACGATCCTCCTCGTCCAGCTAAACCCGCCGTGCGAGCCGACGGAATTCACCTGCGCGTACGAGATCCGGCCGAAGGACGGCACGCCGGGCGAGCCGCCTGAATGGTACCGGGTGCGCGTCTCCGAGCACGTCGACGGCGGCGGTGCCGGCCTCGATCTCTACGATTTCGCGACCCTCGCCGCCGGCCTCGGTCTCGTCAAAGACGGCAACGCACCGCCCGCCGTCGGCCTCGTGCTGAGCGGCAGCACCGACGCGAGCGTCGAGATCACCGCCGACGTGGTCGCCAGCGACGAGGACCCGATCGCCGGCTACTATTTCGATTGGGGCGACGGCGAGACGACTCAGAGCGCCATGCCGCGCGCCGTGCACACCTATGCGAGTGCCGCGCCGGCGCTGGTGCAGGTGTTCGTACCCGACTCGAAAGGCGCGGTCGGCTACGCGTTCAAGGGCACCGGCTGTCTCGTGACGCCCGTCGTCACCGGCCCGCACACCATCGACGTCGGCGAACAGATCCAGATCGACGTCACGGCGACGAACGTCGGCAGCGCCACCGTCAATATCGGGCACAACTACGGCTACGAAGCCACGCCGCCGCCGAACGTCACCCAGCTCGTGAGCAACCCGTCGTTCTCTCGGACCTTGGTCGCGCGCGGTGGGTCCATTATGGGAAGCTACGTCGTGAAGGGATTGAAGGACGCCACGGTCCGCTTCGCCTTCGGCGTCACCGGAACCGGAGCGGGCCCCGGCTGTGCGGGGACGTTCTCCCGGTTCGTCGAGCACGAGGTCGTGATCGGAACCGGGCTCTTCGTGACGCCGACGGCGACACCGGGCAGCGCCGGCACGCCGACACCGACGGCGACACCGGGCCCGTCCGTCCCGGGGCTGCCAGATCCCGACGCCGCCAAGGTCGTAAGCAAGTGCCAGAGAGGCCTCGCGAAGGCGCGGAGCGGCGCGCAGGCGGCGCGCCTCAAGGCGCTCGATGCGTGCGGCGGGAAGCTCTCGCGCTGCGTGCAGACGAAGCCGGGCGACGGAGCGTGCCTCGACAAGGCCGCCGACACGTGCGCGAAGGCGAAGGAGAAGCTGGCGGCGGCGGACGAGAAGCTCACGCAATCGGCCGCAAAGGCGTGCGGCGCGCTCACGACGGGCGATCTGCTCGCGGCAAACGGTCTCGATGCCGATCGCTCCAATCCCGCCTGCGCCGCGCCGGTCACCAATCTGGCGAGCCTCGGCGCGTGCCTAGTCACGGTCACAGCGTGCGTGAGCGGCGATCTCACGGAGGCCACCCAGCCACGCCTGGCCCAGCTCCTCGCGCTCGCCGGCGTGGACACGGCGGGATTTCCCTGTCTCGATGACCTCGGCGGCACCGGCGACGTCGGCGACGCGAAGCTCGGCAAGAGCGTCGAGGCCTGCCGCGCGGCGATCTCCAAGGGCATGCAGGCGTTCGTCACCGCACGTGCGAAGGGCCTCGAGGCCTGCGCCGGCGCCGTAACTAAGTGCGTGCAGGAGAAGCCCGACGATCCAGGCTGTCTCACCAAGGCAGGTGCCAAATGCACCAAGGCGGTCGCGGGTCGCGCCGCGACGTCCGACAAGCTCCGCGCGGGTATAGGGGGCAAGTGCGCGATCGACTTCCCGACGCTCGCCGCCGAGAGCGGTCTCGACCTCGGCGCGCTCGGATCTCGCTGCGCGGCGCTCGGCGTGGCGAGCCTCGGGACGCTCGACGACTACGTCACCTGCCTCGAGCGCCTCACCACGTGCCGCACGGACGACGCAACGGCGGTCGCGGTCCCACGCCTCGCGGAGCTACTCGGAGCGGTGGGTCAGCCGTTCGGGGAAGCCTTCTGTAACTGACGCACCGTCCGCGTCGTGGTCGGAGTCGGTATTAGCCTCGGGTTGACGTAATTCGGATATCGGACTTCGGCCTTTCCTACGAGCCGACGCCGGCCGCCGTCGCGACGTCGTCGACGGGCACGGTGTGGAACTCGCGCGCGGAGAACACGTCGGTCGCGGCGCGCAGGATCTGCGTACGCATGTCGGACTCTTGTTTGCGGGCGGCTACGGGAGTGGATCTCCAGAACTGACTGGTCAGTTCTGGCCGTCGTCCGGCGGCGAGTCAACTCGGTGAGTGAGTGCCGGATGCTCGACGACGCGCTCTCGGGCGGGGCTCACGATTCTTGTACGTGTGGAACAATACCGGTAGTTTCCACATGTGTTCGAACGGCTGATTCGCTCGCGTCTCGAGCAGGCGCGCCACAGTGTCCTCCTCCTCGGTCCGAGACAGGTGGGAAAGTCGACGTTGCTCACGTCGCTCGCGCCCGATCTCGCGATCAACCTCGCGGAGCCCGCCACGCATCGAAGATTTCTCGCGAGACCCGAGCAGCTTTCGGAGATCCTGCTCGGCGCCGGCGATGGCGTCCGGACGATTCTGATCGACGAGGTGCAGAAGGTTCCTGCGTTGCTCGATGCCATTCAGGTGCTCCACGATGGGGCCCCCAAGCGTTTTCGGTTCCTGCTCTCCGGGTCGAGCGCGCGGAAGCTCAAGCGCGGTCAGGCGAACCTGCTCCCCGGCCGCATCGTCGTGCATGCCTTGCATCCGCTCGTGGAGCGCGAGATCGGGGACGCCTTTCGTCTCGACCGCGCCTTGGCCCACGGCACGCTGCCGGCGACGTGGAGCGACGACGAAGACCTCGATCGCGCCGAGCTACTGCGCAGCTATGCGGACATTTACCTCCGAGAAGAGGTGCAAGCCGAAGCGCTCGTCCGTGACCTCGGCGGATATGCCCGCCTGCTCGACTTCGTTTCGGCGGCGTCCGGGACCATCGTCAACGTCAATGCGCTGTGTCGCGCTGCGGAGATTCAGCATGAAACGGCGCGCCGCTATCTCGAGATCCTGGAAGACACGCTGGTTCTCTTCAGAGTGTCGGCGTGGAGCGGATCGGATCGAGCCAGCCTGGTAGCGCATCCCAAGATCTATCTGTTCGACATCGGCGTTCGAAACGCGCTGCTACGGCGCCCGCTCGATCGCCCTCTCGAGGACGAACGCGGTCTCCTCCTCGAGCACTTCATCGGCCAGGAGCTCCATCGTCGAACCGGGACGTTGTGGCCCGAGGCGAGACTCTTCCACTATCGAACCAAGCATGGCGCGGAAGTAGATTTCGTGCTGGAGGTCGGCCGCGAGCTTTGGGGCATCGAGGTGAAGGCTACGCGCACCGTCGTTCCGGCGATGCTGTCGGGCTTGTCGTCGCTCGCGGATCGCACGAAACGCTTGCGACGACAGATCGTCGTCGCGCTGACGGAGCATCGCGCCAAGGTCGGTGGGGTCGAGGTGATTCCGTTGCGCGAGTTTCTGGCCGAGCTGCCGCCGTGACGGTCGATCGCTCTGCGGGCTACTTCCGCTGGGTTCGAGCGCGTTTGATCGCCTGAACGAGCGGTAGCACCAATTCGTCGAGAGTCGCCTGCGCGACGATGCCCGCCTGGTCGTCGAGTTTCGCTTGTTCGAAAAAGACGAGAGGCAGTGGCAGGACGCAGTACACGCCGTAGTCGGAGGGGTGAAGCTCGATCTCTGGAAGAACGCTTCGAAAGCGGCTTTCGTCCCATCCGAGGACGCGAATTTCGGTTCCAACGCTCACTGCCGACTCGGATGTGACGTCGAGATGGCAGCACACGGTGAACTTCTCGCTTTCCAGAGTGCTATCGATCCAACCCTTCCACTGAGTGTATTCCCAATCTTCATCGCTGGGGTTTCGTTCAAATTTCAGCGTTCCCCCGCTCCTGCGGCAAACATCCGAAAAGTCGGGCTGTGAGCTCAAAAGCTGCACGAGACGCTCATTCACGAGATCGAGAAGTGATTCCCATTTGTCCCACCGCGCTGCTGCGGCGGCCATGAATTGGGACTCGTCGCTACGTGTTAGTGCATCGCGCCGACGCCCAGCAAGGGGCGCATTCCGATACCGCATCGGCCCGGGCGAATTCGCTGTCCCCGGCGGGCTGACGCTCTACAACACGCTGCGTTTCATGCACATTACGCAGGACATCAACAACGGCGAGTTCGACAACGTCCTGATCCAGAGTGTCGTCGGCGCCTTCATCAACCTCTCGACGGGCCGAGCCGCGTCGGCAGTCAACGGCGGCCTGATCCTCGGCTTCGTGTTCGCAATCATCCTCGGCGTCCCGCTGGGGGCAGGTGCGGACGCGGCGGCGCAGGTCGCTCGAGCCCTCGACAAGGACGCCAAGGAGATCTTCTGGTACAAGGTGAACAAGTACCCGCAGCCCATCAAGAAATTTCTCCAATGATGCCTGCGATGACGACGTCTCGACACGGGTAGACCCACCGCCATTTTTTGGGTAAAGATGGCGGTGTGTTTCCTCGATACGTAACCATTCCACGCGACAAGAGTTTTTTCCTCCTCGGGCCGCGTGGGACGGGAAAGTCCACGCTCTTACGGCAGCTGTTTCCCGACGCGCTGTTCATCGACCTGCTCGATCTCGAGAACTACACCGAGCTGCTGACGCACCCGGAGCGGTTGGAAGCGCGCGTGCTCGCGGCGGACCCCGACCGGATCGTCCTCGACGAGATCCAACGTCTCCCGGGGCTGCTCGACGAGGTGCATCGGCTGATCGAGAAACGGCGCTGGCGCTTCGCCCTCACGGGCTCGAGCGCGCGGAAGCTCCGGCGCGGCGGCGTCAACCTGCTGGCCGGTCGGGCTCGCAGCGTGACCATGCATCCCCTCACCGCAGCCGAGCTCGGCGACGCCTTCGACCTCGCCCACTCGCTCCGCTACGGCCAGCTCCCGAGCGCCTACGTCGAAAAGGATCCCACAGCGTATCTCGCGAGCTATGTCGGCACGTATCTGCGGGAGGAGGTTCAGGCCGAGGCCCTGACGCGGAACCTCGATGTCTTCTCGCGCTTCCTGGTGGCCGCGAGCTTTTCGCAAGCGAGTGTCCTCTCGGTGGCAGCGGTCGCGCGCGACCTCGGACTGGCACGCAAGACGGTCGAAGGCTACTTCGCGCTGCTCGACGATCTGCTGCTCGCCGTACGACTTCCGGTGTTCACGCGCCGGGCGAAGCGCGCCATGACGACGCGGCCGAAGTTCTTCTTCTTCGACGCCGGTGTCTACCGCTCGCTCCGCCCGCGCGGTCCGCTCGACTCGGCCGAGGAGATCGACGGTCCGGCGGTCGAATCGCTCGTGCTCCAGGAGCTGCGCGCCACCAACCACAACCTCGACCTGGGTTACGAGCTCTTCTACTGGCACACCCGCGATCACAAGGAAGTCGACTTCGTGCTCTACGGCGAACGAGGACTGCTCGCCTTCGAAGTGAAGCGCACCTCGCGCTTCCGCGAGGACGATCTGGCGACGCTCCGCCTCTTTCGGCGCGACTACCCGATGGCCCGATGCTTCCTGCTCTACGGAGGACACCAGGAGTACGAGACGGACGGCATCCGCGCCCTCCCGCTCGCCACGGCGCTCCCGGCGCTCGGCGCTCTTCTCCGCTGATGCTGCGCCCCGCGCCTACCAGTCGGTCGATCGCCGAGACCGCCTACCAGGTCGGTAGTCGGTATTAGCCTCGGGTTGACGTAATTCGGACTTATCGGACTTCGGCCTTTCCTACGACTTTCGTCCTATTCTCAAACGAGCCGCGA
The DNA here is from genome assembly GCA_020852955.1 of Deltaproteobacteria bacterium. GTDB lineage: Bacteria > Desulfobacterota > Binatia > UTPRO1 > UTPRO1 > UTPRO1. The sequence continues at coordinate 59,186 of JADYZW010000002.1, forward strand.
CCTATCACGCTTTCGACCCACAACCGTCCACCGTGCGCATCGACGATGCCCTTCGCAATGAAGAGACCAAGCCCCGTGCCATTCTTCCCCAGCACTTCGTGCTTCCAAAAGCGATTGAAGACCTGCGGGAGTTCCTCCGGCGCGATACCGGGCCCGGTATCGGACACGATGAAACAGACGGCGTCGTTTCGCCGCTCGGTCGCGATCGATACTCGACCACCGTGAGGCGTGAACTTCACCGCGTTTCCGACGAGATTCGACAACACTTGGATCGTTCGTTCTCGATCAGCTCGGACCGTCAGCTGCGGCACCTCTCGTCGGTGGAGCTGGATCTGCTTAGACGCGGCAGCGCTGCTGAACATCTCGATGACGTCGGACAGCAAGGAGGTGACGTCGCACGGCACCGGGGTCACAGAGAACCGCCCCGCCTCAAGGGTCGCAACATCGAGCAAGGTATTGATGAGGAACTCCATTCTCATCGTCACATTTTCGATCGACCGGGCATGCTTGCGCGCCTCCTCGGACTCGGCCCGCATGCCCCAGACCATGGCGCGCATCCTGATGGCTCCGAGTGGATTCCGCAGATCATGTGCCGCGATACCCATGAGTTCATCGCGTGCGGCTACCGCCTTTTGGGCAGCTCGAAGCGCCTGCTGTTCTTGTCGATACGACCGCCCGAGCGATCGCGCGAAGTACCAAGCGATGCCGCAACTCGTGAGGAAGAGAATGCCAAGCAAACCGTGCATCAAGACGGTCAGGCGGGCTCTTTCCTTGGCCGCGTCGTGGTACACCTGCTTGATCAGGTATTCCTTGTAGTCGACCCAGTGATCAAGGGACTGACCGAGCTCGCGCCGAACGGGTACCAGCTCTGCCTCGAAGCCACGAATCATCCCGTCGATCCCCGCGGATTGCTGCCTTGCCCCCACGAGTCGTTCTTGAATCCGCTTGAACTCGGCGACGGCGGCGTCGAGCGCGCGAAGGAGTTCGGCTCCTCTTCGGGTCAGTGGCCGATTCCGCAATGCTTGAATGGCACGGTCAAAATCTGCCTCTGCTTCACGTAGCTTCGTCAGAAGATTGACATCACCGGAAATGAGATAGCCTCGCCCGACGGAGCTCAAGAGCTCCCCGTTCCAGCGAAGGCGTTCCGCGAGCGTGATTTCGTTTTCCTCAGCCCGGATGCGCGCCATTTGGGTGGCTGCATCAATGTCGAGCCGGCGAATCGCCAGTTCCATACCCCCCGCGAGCAAAAGAGCGACGAACGTGCCCACCATTGCGGTGATTCGGACGTCGATCACGGGAGTCTGTTCCGCTTGGTCGTCCGACTCTCGCTCAGAGGCGACGTGTGACGAACCCGACCGAGCTTCCGCCAACTCGAAGGCACCTTGTCACCGCACAATTGGAGCGCAAACCACATCGCATTGCCCTCAACGATCGAATCTCGAGCGGCGCGGTCCAAGAATCGAGCTTGCACGCTGTCGCCAGAAGATGTACCGGGCGTGTATGTTACGTCAACTCTTCCGAGCGTGTAAAGAGACCCGTCCCGTTCTGGACGTCTAGAGGAGCCGACCCGGCTTGCAACTGACCAGCTATACGGACTACAGCCTCCGAGTTCTCATCTATCTTGCGGTTCATAAAGAGGGGCTGGCGACCATCGCGGAGATCTCTCAGGCTTACGGGATCTCCAAGGCGCACCTGACGAAGATCGTCCATCAACTCGGGCTGGCGGGTTACCTCGAGACGATCCGCGGTCGCGGCGGTGGCTTACGGCTTGCGCGGCCACCCGAGAAGATCCGCGTAGGTGAGGTGGTTCGACAGACCGAGGGGACGTCGCTCGTCGAGTGCTTCGATCCGAAGACGAGTCGTTGCCGGATCGAGCCTGTGTGCGGTCTACGCGCCGCCCTGAAGGACGCGCTCCAGACCTTCCTTACGACGCTCGACGGCTACACGCTCGCCGACGTGGTAGCGCGCCGTCGGAATCCACTCGCGAGACTGTTCGCAGCGTCCTGAGGACGTCACGAGATCGCGCGTCGCTGCGCAACGGGTTGCGCGCCGGCGATCACCACTCGCAACCGATTGCCCATGGCGCCTCGGAACGAGTTTCGTGTGCGTTTTTAATTGACCGTCCGCCGTCAACCATGCTCTGCGAGGAGTGCGTCACACCACGCGACACTCCTCCCCATGTGCTCCTCCCCGCATGACGTCACCGGAAGCGATTCACCGCCCCCTGCCGTCGGGAAAGCCGCGCGGCAAACGGATGCACGCACGCCGCGCGCCGTCCTCGCCGGGATCGCATGCGCCGCGCTCGTACTGCCGTGGTGTTGGCGATCACCGAGAAGCGCAGATTATGGTGAGCTCAGCATAACCTCCGCAAGGGGTATTCGCTTCACTCATCTTCAGCCGGCCCGCAAGAACGGCCCGCGAGGACACCCAGCAGGGCCCCTGGCGGCGTCGCGTCTGCACGCGCCCTCAGCTCGCTCGGCCGAATTCCCGAGCAACCTGCGCCACCGTGTGTCTATCTCGGTATGCCCACGCGAGGAGGAGCGAAGCGAATACCCCTTACCTCCGCTATGGAGAGTTCCGGATTATGGTGAGTAGCGCCGCAGGATGTTCGACGCACCGTCGCACGCACGGGCCAGCGCGTTGAGGCACTCGACGGACTTCAGCGCTCGCCAAGAGTGACCCACTTCCGCTTACCAGAAGTGGACCACGCGAGGATCACGATTGCGGCGGTGATCGGTGAACCCGGTGACGCGGTGGCGGCCCGAAAGCACGCGAGCCCACGATCACCTCATGACGGATGATCGCAGGCTCGACGATGGTGGGTGGGCGGTGGAGGGTTCAGACGTTCGGTTCGCGCAGTGATGGGCCGTCGATCTTCACCGTGTGGCAGTGGTGGCGGAGGCGACTCAAGAGCGCGTCGACGAGGTGTTTGTTCCCGAGGAAATTCGCCCACTCCGAATAGTCCAAATTCGTGGTGATGATCGTCGGGCGTTGCCGATACCTCTCCTCCATCAATTTGAAGAAGATGTTGGTCTGCTCGGGGCGGAGGTTCAGATACCCCATCTCGTCGATCAGAAGGACGTCGACGCGAGCGAGTCGGTTCACAAACCGACGGGTCGATCGATCCGCGAGGGACGCGTACATCTCATCGAAGAGATCCTGGGCGCGCATGAAGATGCCGCGATGTCCGTTCTGCAGCGCCTTGAGCAAGAGACCCGAGGCGAGTCCGGTCTTGCCGACGCCGGTCGGGCCGACGAAGACGATGTTCTCGGCACGTGGGATGAATTCGAGTTCGGCGAAGGTGCGGATCTGTTTGGGGTTGACGCCGGGCTGGCGTTTGAAGGGGAAGCTCTCGAGTGTCCACTGCTCGGGCAGTCCCGCCCGGTCGATGCGCCAGGCGAGCGCATTTTCTTGATTCGCCTGCCATTGCGCCCGCAGCAGGCGGGTCAAGAGGTCCCCGGACGGCACGTGCTCCTTCTCGGCACGCGCGATCTCGGCATCGACGATCTCGGCGATCTTCTTCAAGCGGAGACTCTTCAGAAGCTGCTCGAGGTCATCCTTCATGACCGGGCTCTTCGTCGTCGCGTCGCCTAAAATACTCGCCGGCGATCTTGCGCAGCACCATGCGTTCGAGCCGATCGATGTCGTAGAGGCCGTAGTGCGTGGCCGCTCGGATTGCCGCGAGCAGCGGCCGGCGGGGATAGTCGCGCCACATCTGCCACAGCCGTCGCAGCGCCACCGTCCAGCGACTCGTGCCGCGTTTTTTGAGCTCAGCCGCGTACGCCGCGAGCACGGGTTCGGCACCCGCCAGCTCTTTCTCCTCCGGTGGACACGGTCGGACGTGGGCAGAAAACGCCCCCCGCGGCGGCCGGTGCTCGGGGACCGTCACGCGACGCTTCTCAGAGGTGAGGACGCGCGCGTGCACGGCGACTTGCCGCGGTCCATCGAAGATCCGGACCTGGTCCTTCGTCTCCCGCACTTCCACCCGCCGGCCGACGAGCTGGTAGGGCACCGAGTAGGTGTTGCCACCGGCGTGGACGTAGCCCTCCAAATCGACGAGCCGCTGGTGCAGCGCGTACACCTCGGGCACCCAGATCGGCAGCGGCGTGAGCTTGGGCTGCTCGGTCAAGAAGAGCTCCCGAGGGCTCGCGTGCAGATGTTTCTTTCGAGTCCCGTTCACCCGCTCGCACCAGGCGCGGGCCTCTTGGTTCAAGTGGGCGAAGTCCCGAAACTCGCGGCCGGCGAGGAAGTTGTTTTCAATGAAGTCGAAAGGCCGCTCGACGCGCGCCGAGCGGTTGGCGTGGCCGACCTCGTGGGCGACAAACGTGAAACCGTACCGCTCGCCGAAGGCGACCATCTCGGGCACGGCCACCATCTCCTTGCCGGTACCCCGCAGGACCACGACGTGCGTGTTGTCGATCATGCACCGCTCGGCCGCGCCACCGAAGTCGACCAAGGCGTCGGTCAAAAACACCTTGCACGTGAAGCGGTTGAAGGCGGGGTACAGCTGGATGAAGAGCATCCGCGAGTAGCAGAGGACGAGCGACGCGGTTTGTACGGCCCGCTCGACACCGCCGATCCTCGCCCGGTGTGGCGAGGTGTCGTGCTGCATCTCCTCTCCAGGCGCGAAGTGGTACTGCCCCGCCGGCTTCGGCGGCTCGAATCCGATGCCGTGGCGGCGGCAGAAGGCCGTCAGGGCTGGGTACGACACCACGGCTCCCCGCGCCGTGAGCTCTTCGTGCACCCGCACCAGGTTGCCCCGGCAGCTCAGGTACAGCTCGCGGATGTCCGCCTCGTGGGCGCCCGCCCGCTCGGGGCGAACGAGCCGTGGCACCTCGGCGGTTCCCCGCCGCACCACGTCCCGCACCGCGGCGCGCGAGACCTGGAGAGCTCGGGCAATGGCACGCACGCCATGCCCTCTCTCATGAAGCTCCAAGATCGCTGTTCGTCTGCTCTCGTCCAACATCGCTCATCTCCTTGCGCACCAGGGTGAAGAATGCGGCGGTGTCCGATTCCGCCGCGGCCATCGCTCGGCCGAGCTCGCCCCGCGGCCACCAGGTCGCCACCCGACCCGGCTCTGCCGACACGAGGCGCCGAGCCCGACGAGCGATCGCCGCCACCGCGGCGACATCCGACAGGAGGCGCTCGGCATCGCTCTTCTCCTTCGGCCGCTTCGATTCGGCTTCGGCGCGCAAGACGACGTGCGGCGCGGTCAAGATCAGCGTGCGGCTCTCCTCGGTGCCGGCCACGAAGGCCGCGCACAGCGTCCCGACCTGACGACTCGTCAGGCCGTGGGCGGCGAGTGCCGGTGCCAGCGCGAGGCAGTGCGCGAGATTGGCGCGCGCCAACGGCACGAGGTGCTTCATCGCCGCGTGCGCGACCAGCGCTCCACTGCGCACCAGCTCCTGCACGGCCTCGGGTAGCTCGCGCACCAGCGCCAGGCGACGACTCACCCAGCTCTCACTCTTGTCGAAACGCCGCGCCAGCTCTCCCAACGTAAGCCGGAATCGCTCGCACAGCTCCCACAGCAACCACCCTTGTTCGAGTGCGGTGTCTCCCGCGCCGTTGCGCAGCACCCGCACGAGCAGCAGCGCCTCGAGCTCCGAAAGCTCCCACACCACCGCCGCCACCGTGTCCCGGTGCAGCCGCTCGAGGGCGCGCACCCGCTTGTACCCGTCGACGAGCACGAACGGACCCGTCGCGCCGCGCACCACCACGACGGGCACCTGCTGCCCACTCTCCGCCAGTGACGCGACCAAGCCTCGCTCGCGTCTCGCGTCGCGCCGGCGAAGAGCGGCGTACCGCAGGTCCAACTCGTGCAACTCGATGTCCACTGCCCCGACCGATTGCCACACCCCGGCTCTGGTCTTGTCGGCTCACCGCGAAAGTCGTCGGGATTCCTCCACCGAATCAAAGACGTGGACCACCCTCTGGTCTTGCGCGTGACGCACCAGGACTTGGCCAAAAACCCCAAGGAAATCCGCACCCTGCACCCCAAACTCGTCTTGCGCGATGTCCCACGGAAGTCGGTCGAGTGGCGGCCGCACCCGCAGCGGCTCGGGAGGCCTCTCCGTCGCCGCTGCGGCGCGCGCCTGGATCCGTCGCGCCGTGAAATAATCGGGATTGGCCGCCCGCCACACCGCCTGTGTCCGCGCTCGCCGTCGCTGCTGACACGCCGTCGACGAACACGCCCGCTGTCGATCCCCGACTCGCGGATCAGGTCGGAAGGGGTAGGTTCAGGAGGTGGGTAAATAGAGAAAAGGCGATGTAGCCTTCCGGGTTGCGAGACCCAGCCGGGGACACCGGCAGGAAGGAGACACCGCCCATGGGGAAGCAAAGCAGACGTGGACTTGCCCCGAATCGGCAGACACCTCAGATGTGGGCGGAAGCCCACGAGGAGGGTGTTCCGATGGGGAAGAAGGTGGAGAGGGTACGGGCGAGCCGGCGGCCACGGCGATCGTTCACGCCAG
>JADYZW010000003.1 GCA_020852955.1 Deltaproteobacteria bacterium
GCGGCGGTCGCTCATCAGATCACGGTCCACCACGGAGCCGCCAGCACGTCCGGCGCGAGCCATTCGAGGACGGTCCCCGTGTGCAGCAGCAGTCCCGCCCGCGCCTTGCGGCCGTACGCGGTCCGGAACGTGCGGAGATGCGTGGCGTCGGCAAGCCGCGGGCGAGCGCTCGCCTTGATTTCGATCGGCAGCAGGCGGCCGCCTGCCTCGATCACGAAGTCGACCTCTTCCCCGATCGCGGTGCGCCAGTACGAAATCTCGGCGCGCTCGAGACGCGCATCGCGCCAGGCGAGCAGATCGTGCAGGACGATGTTCTCGAGATGTGCGCCCTCGGGCTCGTCGCGCTCGGCCAGATGGAGCGCCACGCCCGTATCGCCCCAGTAGAGCTTCGCCGACTTGATGAGGCGCTTGGTGCGGTTCGCGGCAAACGCGGGTAGGCGGACCAGGAGGTAGGACGTCTCGAGTAGATTCAGCCAGCGGTGCACCGTCGGTTGCGGGAGCCCGATGTCGCGCCCGAGCTCCGTCTGGTTCACGAGTTGGCCGATGCGCAAGCATGCCGCCCGCATGAGGCGACGGAAGTCGGGCAGGGTGCTGATGGCGGCCAGGTCCTGGAGGTCGCGTTCGAGGTAGGTTCGGACGTACCCGTCGAACCAGATCGCGCGTTCTCTCGCCGTCGTGAGCTGAATCGCGGGGGTCGGGAAGCCGCCGCGAAGCGCGAAGGCACGCCAGTCTCCGGACGCATCGCGTTCGGACGCCAGCAGATCGCGCCAGTCCTCGTCGCGGCAGCGCAGGAGATCGTCCCAGCGCCCGCTGCGCCCTTCGCCTTGCTGCTCGCGCCGGGTCATCGGCCAGAGCGTGAGGTAGCTCGCCCGGCCAGCCAGCGACTCGGAGACTCGTCGCATGAGCAGAAGATTGGCGGACCCGGTCAAGAGAAACCGGCCGGGAGCACGCCTGCGATCGATCGCGCGCTTGACGGCGCGGAGGAGCGTGGGCTCGCGTTGCACTTCGTCGAGCGTGACGGGATTGGTGCCGCCGATCAGCGCGTCCGGGTCGTGGCGTGCGGCATCGAGCACGTCGAGCTCGTCGAGCGATGCGTATCGGCGCTTGCCGGGGACCAACTCGGCGACGAGCGTACTCTTGCCCGTCTGGCGGGCGCCGGTGACGACGACGGCGGGCATCACACGCAAGCGTTCGCCGAGGGCAGTCCCCACCAGCCGAGGCAGAGGTTTCACGGCGTGAATGATAATCATTCACGCCGTGAATGATCAACAGGCGGATGCGACCGGCGACCGTTCGCGGCCGCGTGGGACCGTCACCATTTGGACGACGCCGGCGTGCTGCGCTCGACGACGTCCATCCCTGCCTCAACCAAGGCGACGAGGGCAAGGTCAAGCTGAGCTTCAAGGCCAAGGGCGTGCTCTTGGACGTGCCGCCGCTCGCCACGCTGGCAGGACCGATTCGTGTGCAGCTCGTACGGAGCGGCGGCGCCCAAGAGGTGTGCTGGGAAGCCGTCTACGACGCGCCCTTCCTCAAGAACGACGGCGTGAGTTTCGTGGACAAGGCGAACTGATGAGGCCGTTCATACCTTCCATCCGCGCATCGCCAGCAAGTCGGCGATGTCCCTACGGCCGTCCAGAATGCCGACGATTCCAACCAACGGACCGTCGATCCTGAAGAAGATCCGGTACGGAGCGACGACCAGCTCGCGAAAGGCCGTGACTCCGATCCGCTTGAGCTCGGGCACGATGCGACCGCGCAGGGGATGCTTCGTGAGAGACGCGATCCGGCGAGCCACTCCCGCATGGACGAGCCTCGCTCTCTCCGGGCTCTCGCGTCTGGCAATGAAGTCGAGGATGTCTTCGAGATCCGTAACCGCAACCGGCGACCACTCGACCCGCCGCAGCTCACTCACGCGCCAGCTCGGCGAGCTTGCGACGCAAGCGAGCCGTCGCACGCGCCGCCGAAACGCCCTTTCCTCTCTTCAGCTCCTGGTCACCCTGCACCATGAACCGCAGCAGCAGGAGCGCCTGGCGTTGCTCCCGGAAGCTGTCGATGTCTTGCAGCACGGCCGTGGCCTTGCCGTTCTGCGTGATGAGAATGGGCTTCCGTTCTTGCCGGGCGCGTCGGACCAGCTGCGCGCTCCGGGTCTTGAAAACGGTGATCGGCTCGATCGAGCTGTCGTCCATGGGGCCAGTCTTAGACCCTCATTCGGATGCGATCAACGCTGATTGTGCCACGGACGTGTCCAGGGTGCCGATGCGAGCCGCACCCCTCGGCGAGGTTGACCACTGCTCACGGTAGCGTCCCCCTTTAGCGCCCCGGCATCGCGGGCACGCTGCCCGTTGCCGCTGGAGCCTTCGTCATGTCCGAATCGTTCGCTGTTGTGGTGTGCGCTCGTACGAGTTGATCGAGCGCGCGCTTCGCGGCCTTCGTGTACGCCCCGACCCGCAGCTCCATGACGACGACCGAGCTCAGGTGGCGGACGTCGGGAGCTGGTGCCAACGGTTGTCGGGAGCGCGCCGGATCAACGCGCGCAGCCCCGTTTCTTCCTTGACTGGCGATGTGGATTCGCCTAGTGTTCGCCTCACAATCATCGAGACGGAAGACGCTATTCTTTCATATCTACTACGGAGTCGATCCAGTGCTGCACATGCACCGTTCGCGTGCCCGGCGACCCCGGCGATTCTTCGGGATCTCCGGAGTTGTGCGCCGGCGGCGGCGCCCGGATGTCGGTGAGACCATCTCGCCGCGTCCGCCGCGCTCGCCGCGGTCGCCCGAGGTCGACCGGGCGCTCCAGTCCGAGCGGGCGCGCTTCGCGGCGAAGCTGGACCTCGAGCTCCGGCTCGCGTGCCGGAGCGAAGCCGCGATGCGCCGGGAGTTCGGCTGCGCGGCGCGGACGTTCGTGGGCCGGCGAGCGTATCGCCGGCTCGGCTTCGTCCGGTTGAGCGACTACGCGAGTGAGCGCCTCGGGGTGTCGGCGCGGACGCTGCAAAGCGCCGCCTGGCTCGCGACGCGGCTCGACGCGCTCCCGGCGGTCTCGCGCGCCTACGACCGCTCGGAGCTCTCGTGGGCGCAGGCGCGCGCGATCTGCCGGGTCGCCGCCGCGGCGGACGAGGACCGGTGGCTGGCGCTGGCGCGCCGCTCCACGGTCGCAACGCTCGATCGCCTGGTCGCGCGTGCGGAGCGGCCCGGTGGCGTTCCTCCGGATCCGGAGGGCGAAGGCGGCGAGATCGACGGCGAGCCGGCGGTCCGCTGGCGCTTCGCGTGCCCGGCGCGCGTCCGCGCGCTCTGGCGTCATGCCCTCGCGCTTGCGTCGCGCGTCGCCGGGGAGCCGTTGGGAGAATGGCGCGCCGCGGAGATCGTCGCCGCGGAGGGCTCGTCGGGGCGGCCGGCCGGCACCTCGCTCGGCGACCGCGCGTTGCTGGAGGCCTTACGGCTGGTGCACCGCGCCTGCCGCGCGAGGCGTGGCGGCGGCGGTCCGGACGCCTCCGCGGTCCCCGCCCGCATCTTCAATGACGCGCCTGCGTTCCCCGATATCGCCGCGGCCGGCGATGTCGGAAACGACCCCGTCGCAGCGCTTCGGCTCGAGCCGCCGCCGTCCACCGACCCCTTTGCCCTCGATGCGCGCCTCGCCGAAGCGATGCGGGTGCTGCGCACGATCGAGCCGCGGATCGGGCAGCTGCTGCGGGTCGTGGCCGATCAACGCTTCTATCGGTCGTTCGGCTATGCGGCGCTCGACGCCTATGTCCGCGAGCGGCTCGGCATCTCCGCCCGGAAGGCGTGGGCGCTCCTCGCGATCGAGAAGGCGGCGCTGCGGAGCGGCGAGTTCGGACAGGCGTATCGCGAGGGGCGGTTGTCGTGGATCCGCGCGCTCGCGCTGCTGCCGGTGCTCGACCGTGAGCACGCGCCCGCGTGGATCGCGCGCGCCGAGGGAGTCACCGTCCGGCGCCTCGCCGACGAGGTCGACTGGGTGCTGGCGTCGCGCGACGCCCTCGGGCCGAGGGTCTCGCTCGCGCCGCCGCCGCTCGGCAGCCGGCTGCCGCCTCCGCTCGACAGTCGCCTGCCATTGCCGACACGCGTCACGGCTCCGGACGAATGCCGCGATTCGTCACCGGAGGCGCGACTGCACATCGGTGCGGGCGTGGGCGGGTCGAGCGTCGCGGGCGCGGGTGCACGGGGAGATGCCGAAAATTGTCATTCGCCGGCCGCGCGCCGTGACGTGCTCGAGGTCTCGGACGCCGAGGTACGCTTCACGGGGCCGGCCTCCGTCGTGGCACTGCTGCGGGACGTCCTCGACGCCTTCGCCGATCCGGCCGAGCCCCGCTGGATCGGGCTCGAACGGCTCTTGCGCCACGTCATCACCTTCTGGGAGAGCACGCCGCGCCATCACGATCCGGTCTTCGCCCGTGACCGCTGGCGCTGCACGGTCCCGGCCTGCAGCTCGCGCCGGAACCTCCACGACCACCACATCCGCTTCCGCTCGCGCGGCGGCGACAACCTGCGCCGGAATCGCACGACCGTCTGCGCCGCTCACCACCTGCACGGCCTCCACGACGGTACGATCCAGGCGTCCGGCGTCGCCCCGCACGCGATCGAGTGGCGGCTCGGCGTGCGACTGGGGGTGCCGCCGTTCCTCGTCTGCGTCGGTGAGCGGTATTGCTCGGCTCCGGTCGCTCGCTCCGCCCGCGGGGACGACGGCCGCCGCGCCTCGCGCGATGATTCGCACGAGATCGGTCTGGCACGTGACGTCCAGCTTCGAGAAGGTTCGCTTGAGGTGGGTACGGATGGTGTTGACCGAGACCTCGAGCTCACGCGCGATCGCCTCGACGCGGGCGCCGGCGAGGAGGCGAAGCGTGACGTCGGCTTCGGTCGGGGTGAGGTCGAAGCTCGCGCGTAGGACGGGCCCGAGCCCCGCGACGTTGGCGTCGGGGAACGCGCTCGGCGTTGTCGCCGATCGGGCGAGTCCTGTGAGTCCGGAGAGCGGCTCGAGTGAATCGTCCCGAGCTCGCGATCGACCCCGCACCTCGCCAAAGCGCCGCTCGTCCGGCAAGGGCTCGAATATCCCGTCGAACGAGATCCGATTCGCCACATCGATTTCGCCCGCGACGCCGTCCTCCAAACGCATCGAGCGGCGGGATGGTCAGCAGCGGTGCGCGCTGCCGCGCCAGCTCCCAATCGGAACGCCCATTCCGTCACGAGTGCGAGCGCTTTCGGTTATGGCCGACCCCGCAGCACCCCGAGCGTGTCGATAGTGACCATCGCCTTCTGGTCGCCGCAGCGCACGTGGAAATGTGACGGAGTGAACCCCGGGGGGTGGGGAATTTTCATTTCCCGCAGATCACGGTGCGGGAGTCCGGGCGGTCCACCAGCCCACGCTTCCTGCTTGACGCTAGGACGCTCGATATACATCATGCAGATCCATCATGGCGGCACGAACGGAAAAACGGACCCAGATCTACCTTACCGCGGCGCAGCACAGCGCTGCGTCGACGCTCGCTCGTAGCCGGGGAACGTCCCTCGCCGGCGTCGTGCGAGAAGCGCTCGACGCGTATCTCACCCGCAGTGCCGGGCCGATGTGGGACGACGACCCGGCTCTCGAGCTGATCGGCAAGATCCCCGTCGCGATCCGATCGCACCCGGAGGGTCTCGCCGACGAGATCGATCGGACCGTCTATGAGGAGGGCTCGACCCCGTGGTCTTCGCCGACAGCTCCGGATTCATCGCCGCGTTCGATCCGCGGGAAGCGCGGCACGCGGAAGCCGCTGCAGCGTGGCAGGAGATCGCGAAAGCACGCCAGCGGCTCGTCACCACGCATCTCGTCTTCGCGGAAACCGTAACCTTTCTCCGGAGGCGAGGAGGGTGGGAGCTCTCACGCCGTGTCGGTAGTGCGCTGCTCGAAAGCTCGGCGATCGACGTCGTCGGTCTCGACACGGATCAGCTCGCGGCGGCATGGCGGGAATTCGTGCGCAATCCCGACCCGAAGCTTTCCCTCTGCGACGCCGCTTCGTTCATCGTGATGCGCGACGGCAAGATCCGGCGGGCCTTCACGCTCGATCGTCACTTCGAGGAAGCGGGCTTCGAGGTCGTGCCGGCGCTCTCGGTGTGACGGGCGCGGGAGGACGACGAAGCGTCCATGGGCATCGTCGACCTCTCGGTGTGCTGCGCTCCCTCATGCATTGCGACGGTGCCATTCGAGCGTCGGGCGTCGCCCCGCACGCGATCGAATGGCGGGTCCGAGGCGTCCGCCTGCCTCACCCACGTGGGCGAGCGATACGCTTCACCTCTGTCTGCTGCTCCCGTCCGCGCTGACGACGGCCGCCGCTCCGCGTGCGACGATACGCACGAGATCGCTCTGGCTCGTGACGTCCAGCTTCGAGAAGGTGCGTTTGAGGTGGGTGCGGATCGTGTTGACCGAGACCTCGAGCTCGCGCGCCATGGTCTCGACGCGGGCGCCGGCGAGAAGGCGCAGGGTGATCTCGGCTTCGGTCGGGGTGAGGCCGTAATGCCCGCGTAGCACGGGCTCGAGCCCCGTGAGGTCCGCGTCGGGGTCGGCGAGGATCGCGACGGCCGCGGGCGCGTCGTCGGTGCGGGCGGCGTCTGCCGCCGGCAGCGGAGCGAGCCGGACGAAACACGACGCGCCGGCGCGGCGGTGCGCGATCGGCACGAGGCGCGGCGCCTCCGCCTGGGCGACCTCGCGAACCGCGCGCCGGAGCCGCGCGGCGTCGGCGTCGCCCGCCGCGCTGAGCAGGCCCCGCCGGATCATGATCCCAGTGCCGGCGGCGGTCATGGCGCGGACCGCGGCATTCGAGCGGGTGACGCGGCCGTCGCGGGCGAGCAGCGCGACGCCGAGCGGCAGCAGGTCGAGCGCCGCGGCGAGGGCGTCACGCTCGCGTGCGAGCGTCTCGATCCGCCGCGCGGTCGCGAATGCGGCCCGCAGATCGCGGGCGAACGCCTCGGCACGCCGGAGGTCTGCCGGCGTGAACGGATCCGCCGTGCGCGGGCGCGCCAGGACGAGCGCCGCGGTAGCGTGCTCGTCCTTCGCAAGGATCGCGACCCCGAGCGCGCCGCCGCTCGGATCCTCGGAGGCGAGCGCGAAGGCGGCCTCCCGCCCGGGCCACGCCAACCGGCGTTCGAGCCTGGAGAGGGCGGAGGCTCCGATCGTCCACCCCGTGTCCGCGCGCCAGGCCGTGGTCGGGCCTTCCGCCGGCAGACCGTCCACGGACCGCGCGTACAGGACGACCGCGGCGCCCGCGGCGCCCAGGTACGTCGCCACGCGCGCGAGGAGCGCGGGCCATGCGTCGGGCGCGAGCGCCGCGGCGCCGAGGAGGTCGGTGAAGGTCGCGCGCGGGTCGTGCTCGGGGGCGAGCGTCGCGAGCGGTGTCGGATGCGGTACGGCCACGCTCGGCGTGCAGCAACCGTCGTGCCCGCGGGGGAAAGCGCGCCGGTGCTGGCGGGACCGCGGGAGCGCGCCGGACGATGTGCACGCGATTGCGCAACCGCGGCGCCGCACGCGGCCGATCTGCACAATGGCGGGTCCGTGTCCGCGGCCTCCGAGCCCTTGCCGAGACGGGCCGGAACTTGCTTACCAGAGACGGGATGCGCAGGCCGAGACCGATCGCCTACGTGCTGCCGCTCGCCGCCCTCGCGATCGGTCTGCCGATTCTCGTGTTCGCGACGGTCCGGAGCGTGGCCTGGGTCGGCCGCACGTTCCCTGGCTTCTTCGTGATGCAGAACGCGGTCGTGCCGACCGTGAGCGGGATCGACTGGCCCCCGGACCGGGCGGGGATCTTCCACGCCCGCGTCACGTCGGTCGACGGCGCGCCGGTGAGCACGGGTTCCGAGATCTACGATCGCGTCGCCGCGCGGCCGCCCGGGACACCGATCGCGTACGGGGTCGAGCGCGGGGACGGAGCGCACACCGTCAGCGTCGCCGCGCGACGCTTCGGCTGGCACGAGTACCTCGAGACCTGGGGCATCCTGCTCGCGTTCGCGTGGAGCTACCTCGCGGTCGGGCTCGTGGTCGCCTTCCTCCAGCCACGGACCCGGCAGGCGCGGGTCTATTTGCTCCAGGCGCTCGTCGGCAGCGTCTATCCGGCGGCAGCGGTCCTGTACCACCAGGCGAGCCCCGACCACCCCTGGCTCACGGCCGTCGCGCTCGCCGCGGAATGCGTGTTTCCGGCGACCTACGTGCATCTCGCGCTCGTGTTCCCGGTCGAGCGCCGCCGACCCGGGCCGGCGTGGCTCTGGACGGCGGCTCCGTACGTCCTGAGCGCCGTGCTCGTCGTGCTCGGTCTGCGCGGCTTCTACGCGGAGCCGCCGACGCTCGCCGCGTTCCGCGCCGCCTACGTCTACACCGCGGCGAGCATCCTCTTCTTCGTGGCGGCCATGGTCGCCGCGTACGTCCGGAGCGGTGACGCGGCGGTGCGCGGACGCATCCTGGCCGTCCTTCCCGGGGTCGTCTTCGGCACGACGGCGGTGTTCCTGATCTTCCTGAACAACGCCTCGGCAAGCCGCGACCTTCCGATCCAGTTCGGTCTCGTGCCGTCGTTCGCGTTCTACGTGAGCGTCGCCTACGCGATCGCCAAGCACGATCTCTTCGACGTCGACCGGGTGGTCCGGCAGAGCTTCGTCTACGGCCTCCTCACCGTGATCGTGCTCGCCGGGTATGCGCTCGCCCTCAGCATTCCGGCGCAGGTGGCGCCGGCCGGCGTGGTCGGTGCGCTGTTCGTGCTCGGCCTGGCCTTGCTGCTCGATCCCCTCCGACGCGGCGTGCAACGGGTCGTCGACCGCGCCTTCTTCCGGAGCCGCCTCGACGGCGCTCGCACCGTCGCCGAGCTCAGCGAGGCGCTCACCAGCGTCCTCGACCTCGACGAGATCGTGGCGCGCGTCACGCAGGTGGCGACCGAGGCCATGCAGCTCGCGTCGACGGCGCTCGCGGTCGTGGAGGAGGGGCGGGCCTGGTCGCGCGGCGCGGACGGCGCGCTCCGGATCGTGCCGGTCGCGCCGGCGGACGTCGCCGGGGCGGCGCGGGCGGCGGCGAACGCATCGCCGGCCGACGCCCCGCTGCGCGCCGATGCCCCGGCGCTCGACGCCGCGGCGCGCGCGGTCCTCGGGGGCCTCGGCGCGGCGGTCGTCCTGCCGCTCGTGGTCGGGGAGCGGCCGCTCGGGCTCCTGGCACTCGGACCGAAGCGCTCGGGGCGGCCGCTCGGGTCGAGCGACGCCCGCCTGTTGCGAACCCTGGCGAACCAGGCGGCGATCGCGATCCAGAACGCGCTGTCGTTCCGCGCGCTCGGCGCCCTGAACCGCGAGCTCGACGAGAAGGTGCGCGCCCGCACCGAGGAAGTCCGGCGCTCCAACGAGGATCTGAAGGCGGCGTACCGCGACCTGCAGGAGACCCAGGCGCAGCTCGTCCACTCCGAGAAGATGGCCTCGCTCGGCCAGCTCGTCGCCGGCGTTGCGCACGAGCTCAACAACCCGGCGAGCTTCGTGCACGGCAGCCTCGGCAACCTGAGCCTCTACCTGGCGACGTTCGTCGACGTGATCCAGCGCTATCGGGCCGCGCCCATCGCCGACCCCGCCGTGCGCGAGTCGCTCGAATCGCTCTCCGCGGCTTCGCAGCTCGACTATCTGCTGGAGGCGACGCCCGAGTTGCTCCGCTATTGCGCGGAGGGCTCCGAGCGGATCAAGCGGATCGTCGAGGATCTGCGCGTGTTCGTTCGCGCCGAGCAGGGCGAGCGCATTCCGACCGACCTCGCGGCCGACCTCGACGCGACGATCCGGCTGCTCGCGGACCGCATCGCGGGGGCGGGCGTCCGCGTCGAGCGGCGGTACGGCGTCGTGGCGCCCATCGAGGCCCACGTCGGGCAGCTGAACCAGGTCTGGATGAATCTGCTCGCGAACGCCGTCGACGCGGTCGAGGGACGTCCGGGCGCAACCATCACGGTCGCGATTCGGGATGGCGGCGGCGGCGTGGAGGTCGAGGTCGCCGACAACGGCGTCGGGATCGCGCCGGAGCAGCGCGGCAAGATCTTCGATCCGTTCTTCACGACCAAGGCGATCGGCCGGGGCACCGGACTCGGCCTCAGCATCGCCTACGGGGCGGTGCGCAGCCACGGCGGAGACATCATGGTCGAGAGCGAGCCGGGCCGGGGTACGACGATGACCGTCCGGTTGCCGCGCCATCAGGCGAGGCCCCACGCGGCCTGACGCGGCGTCTTTCTTTTCCGGGACCCATCCACTACCTATCGATCTCCCATGCCACCTGCGCCCGGCGTCCGCGGCCGCGTGAGATCGCGCGCGAGATGACTCAGCCTCGGGTGCTCGTCGTGGACGACGAGCCGGCCAGCGTCGGCCTCCTCCGCATCACGCTCGGCCAGGAGTTCGAGGTCCACGTCGCGACCGGCGGCGACGCGGCGCTCGCGTTGCTCGCCGAGCATCCCGACATGGCCGTCGCCGTCGTCGACCAGCGCATGCCCGGCATGACGGGAACCGAGGTCTTGCGGCGGACGAGCGGGACGCATCCCCACCTGGTCCGCATCATCCTGACGGGCTATTCCGACATCGAGGCCTTGATCGCCGCCGTCAACGAAGGCCGGGTCTACCGCTACCTCACCAAGCCCTGGAACCGCGACGAGCTGGTCGCGACGGTGCGCCAGGCCGCCGAGCTGCACGACCTCACCGTCGCGAACGTGCGCATGCAGGCGGAGCTTGCGGCCGCGAACGCGCGTCTGCGTGTCGAGAACGCCGGGCTGCAGCGCGAGGCGCGCGGCAAGTACCGGTTCGCCGATCTCGTCGGGACGAGCGCGGCGCTGCGGCGCATGCTCGACCTCGTCGAGCGCGCGGTTCTCACCGACACGACGGTGCTCGTGACCGGCGAGACCGGCACGGGGAAGGAGCTCGTCGCGCGCGCCATCCATTACAACGGGCTGCGGCGCGACCGGGCGTTCGTCACCGAGAACTGCGGCGCGATCGCGTCCGACCTGTTGTCAAGCGAGCTGTTCGGCCACAAGCGCGGCGCGTTCACCGGCGCGCTCGAGGACAGAAAGGGTCTCTTCGAGACCGCGCAGGGCGGCACCCTCTTCCTCGACGAGATCGGCGACTGCCCCGCGGAGCTCCAGACGCGCCTCCTGCGCGTGCTCGACCAGCGCGAGATCCGCCGCGTCGGCGACACGAAGCCGATCCCCGTCGACGTCCGGATCATCACGGCGACGCACCGGGACCTCGAGCGCGAGGCCGAGGCCGGCGCGTTCCGGCGCGACCTCTATTACCGCCTGAGCGTGTTCACGATCGTGACGCCGCCGCTCCGCGAGCGGAAGGAGGACATCCCGCTGATCGCCACCCGCGCGCTCGAGCGCTTGAACGGCGTCTACGAGCGCGGCGTCACGGGGTTCACGCCGGAAGCCCTGGCGCGTCTCGCGGCGTACGATTTCCCCGGCAACGTGCGCGAGCTGCAGAACGAGGTCGAGCGCGCGTACGCGCTCGCCGACCGCGACGCGTGCATCACGCCGGATCTCTTGTCGCCGCGCTACGCCGCGCTCGACCCGCTCGCTCCCGAGGCGGGGCACACGCTGCGCGCCGCGCTCGACCGGGCGGAGGCGGAGCACATCCGCGAGATCCTGCGGCGGAACGGCGGGCACCAGGGACGCACGGCGGAGATGCTGGGGATCTCGCGGCGTGGCCTCATCGACAAGCTCAACAAGTACGGCTTGCGGTAGGGAGCGTACGCTGCCGCGCCGGATCGCGCTCGTGTCGCTCGCCGCGGGCCTGCACGCGCTGGCGTTGCCGCCGTGGAGCTGGCCGCCCGTCGCCGCCGTGGCGCTCGTGCCGTTCTTGCTGGCGCTCCGCGACCTCGCGCCGCGGCGTGCCGCATGCCTCGGGCTCGTCTTCGGCGCCGCGGCGATCTGGGGGGTCGGGTACTGGGTGCCCGGCGCGCTCGCGCACTATTACCAGCAGCCCATGTGGTTCGGCGTCGCCTTCGCGTTCGCCGCGTCGATCGTGTTCGCCGGGTCGTATACCGCCGGCTTCGCGGTGTGCGCGGCGTGGATCGGCGCCCGTACGACGGGTGCCGCGCGGGCGGTCGCGATCGCGGTGCTGTGGGTCGCGTGGGAGCTCGCGCGCGCCCGCTTGCTGACGGGGGATCCGTGGCTCCTCCTCGGCTACGCCCTCGGGCCCTCGCCGGCGTTGCGCCAGGCGGCCGACCTCGGCGGGGTGTATCTGCTGTCGTTCGTCGTGGCGCTCGTGAACGCGGCGGTGGCGGAGGCGCTGACCGGTGTCGGGCGGGGGCGTTTCGTCGCCGTCGGCGTCGCGTTCGTGGCGCTCGTGGCGGCCTGGACGTACGGCGCCCGACGGCTCGCGACCGCACTTCCCGGCGAGGCGGTGCCGCTCGTCGTCGTGCAGGGCAACAACCCCGTCGGCACGCAGTGGAACGAGGAAGACTACGGCGCCGGGCTCGAGCGCTACGTCGCGTTGTCGCGCGCCGCCGCCGGGACGTCGCGGCCGGCCTTGCTGGTATGGCCGGAAAGCGCGGTCACCTTCTTTCTCGCCGAGGACCGCAGCTATCGCGCTACCATCGGACGCCTGCTGCGGGAGACGGGGGCGGAACTCGTGGTGGGCGGTCCGTTCCGCGCCGGCGAGGGCCGCGCGGCACGGTACTTCAATGCCGCCTTCTATCTGACGGCGAACGGCGACATCGCGGGGCGGTACGACAAGGCGCATCTCCTGCCGTTTGCCGAGTACTTCCCGCTGCGCACCATCGAGTTCCTCCGCCGCCGCTTCGAGCGGGTTCGATACTTCACGGCCGGCGAGCGCCAGGCGCCCGTCGTCACCTCCCTCGGACCGGTCGCGAGCGTCATATGCTTCGAGGCGATCTTCCCGGAGATCGTGCGCGCCCGCATGGCGGAAGGCGCTCGTCTCCTGCTGAACCTCTCCAACGACGCCTGGCTCGGCGAAGGCGCCGGCCGCGAGCAGCACCTCGCGATGGTGGCGCTGCGCGCGGTGGAGAACCGCACCTGGGTGGTGCGCGCCACGACGACCGGCGTGTCGGCGCTGATCGATCCGTTCGGGCGCGTCGTCGCGCGCGCCGACACCGACGTGGCGACCACGCTCGCGGGCAGCGTCGTGCCGCTCGCCGTCGACACGGTGTACGAGCGCCTCGGCGACGCCTTCGCCTACGGCTGCGTCGCGCTCGCGATCGTCGGTGCCGCCGCGTGCGCCATCCGCCGCTCGTGGCCGCGACGCTGACGGAACATCGCGCGGAGGAACCGCGGCCATGACGTCGAGCCGCCGCTCCTCTCGGCGATCGTCCAGAGTCGGTGCAGCTCGCCCAGCACGCGGCCGGTGCCGGCGAGCGCGGCGCCGGCCGCGCGGGCGCGTTGCGCCGCGTGCGTCCAGCGCCCTTCGATCGCGCACCCGGGGCGCCGGTCGCGCCGCGGCTTGAGGCGCCAGAAGCCCGTGACCATCGGATGCGCGCGCTCGAGCTCGATCGCGCTCCGGTACCACAGCCAGAGCTGCAGCAGCGTGATCCGCAGCTCCGGGGCGACGTCCGCGAGCGTCCGCCGCATCGCGTCCGGCGCGTAGAAGAGCCGCCAGGCGTCGGCGTAGGCGGCCTGCCACTCGGCCCGCGTCATCCGCGGGTGATCGAGGACCGCGTGAAACGTGTCGTAGCGGTTCCAGTCGCGATCGAGGGGCGTTCCGCGCGCGACGAGCTCGCGGTGGTCGCGCGAGCCCGGGAGAGGCGTCCACATGAAGAATGACGCGAGGTCGGGACGGATCTCGTCGCGCAGCGCGATCACCTCGGCGCGGACACGGTCCGCCGTATCGTGCGGGAAGCCGACGATGTAGCCGACGTGGGTGAGGACGCCCGCGTCGCGCCAGCGCTCGATCACCGCGGCGTACTCGCCGGTCCGGTTCTGGCGCTTGCCCGCGCCGGCGAGGTTCTCGGGGGCGAGGCTCTCCATGCCGAGGAAGACCTGGAAGCACCCGGCCCGGCGCGCCTCGTCGACGAAGCCCGGCAACCGATGGGCGCCGAGATCGGCCTGCATCAGGAAGCGGAGGGGGATGCCGTGCGTCCTCCGCACCCGGCGCAGCACGTCGAGGACTTCGCGCCAGCGCGGATTCCGGGCGAAGTCGTCGTCGGTGAAGAAATAGTCGGTCGTGCCGAGCGCGCGGAAGTTCTCGACGACGGCTTCGCCGATCGTGTCGGGATCGCGCGCGCGCATGGTGCGCCCCTGGACGTTGATGACGGTGCAGAACGAGCAGGCGAACGGGCAGCCGCGGCTCGTCTCGAGGGTCCCGAAGCCGCGGTGGACGAAACGGCGGAGGAGGCGGCGGTCGAGCCGTGGTACGGGGGCGCTCGCCAGCGCCGGCCGGGCGCCGAGCGTGTCGTAGGTCTCCGCGAGGCGGCCTGCCGCGGCGTCCCGCAGGATGGCGTCCCAGGTGGCCTCGATCTCGCCGGCGACGAGCGTGACACCGGCCGCCCGGAGCGCGCGCAGATCGGCGGGAATCCCGGGCAGCATCGCGAGCGCCCCCGACACGTGGAAGCCGCCGAGCAGGACCGCGCATCCCCGATGGCGGAAGCGGAGCGCGAGATCGGCGGCGCGAGGGAACTGGCTCGTCTGGACGCCGACGAGTGCGACCAGCGTCCGCGTGCCGGGGCGCCGGGCCGACCGTTCGAAGCGCCGTCGCGGAAATGCCCGCACGGACTCGTCGCACAGCAGCACGTCGGTGCGGATCGTCCCGAGCACCCGCCGGTGCGCGGCGTCGAGCGTCAGCGCGTGCAGGCACGCCAGGCTGTTGCTCGGGAGGACGCCGCGCAGATGGCGCACCAGGTAGCCGTCGTCGTCGTACTTGGTGGGGCGAATCAGCGCGACGAGGAGGCGCTGCGTGGGAGACCCTCTCCGGCGCACGGGCCGCCACGCTACCCGGGCGGCGCGCGCGCCGCCAACCGGCGCGTCACCATACGGGTGACGACGGCATCGGAGGCAGCGCGCTAGTCTCCGTCCATGTCGATCGTCGATGCGGAAGCCCCCGCCCTCTCCCCGACCCGGAATGACGAGCGGCCCGTCGAGCTCCCCGGCCGCGTCAGCATCGAGCGCAACGGAGACGAGTATCTGGTGATGATCAACGGCGCCGCGTTCGTGGCGCTGTCGCGCGCGCAAGCCGAGGCCATCGCGCGCCGGAGCGCGGCCGGGCGCGACCGCCGCGTGTGAGCTGACGACGCCCCGGACGCCCGCGTCCTCGCCGGATCCGGGTCCGTCGGTGTGGCCGTCGCCACGGAACCGCGCTATGAGGCGCGCGGGTCCACGCTCCCGTGACGACGCCGAACGCCGACGCGATCATCGAGGAGTCGTCCTTCTTCCGCGACCTGTGGCGGCTCGGGGTGATCTACTGGCGCTCGCCGGCGGCGAAGGTCGGCGCGGCGCTGCTCGCGCTGGCGATCGCCCTCGAGCTCGCGACCGTCTACGGCACGGTGCTGGTCGCGCGCACGCAGGCGGCCGTCTTCGACGTCATCCAGGAGCGCAACGTCGCCGCCTTCCTCGGCGCCCTGGGGTGGCAGGCGGCGGCTATGCTGGCGGCGGTCTGCGCGGCGACGTTCCGGATCTACGTGCGGCAGATCCTCGAGGTGCGGTGGCGCCGCAAGATGACGGCCGAGTACCTGCGGCGCTGGATGACGCCGGAGGCGTACTGGCAGCTCGAGCTCCACGGCGCCGCGATGGACAACCCCGACCAGCGCATCGCCGAGGACATCCGCATCTACGTCGCGAGCGCGCTCGGGCTCTCGCTGTCGCTGCTGTCGAGCCTCGTCGCGCTGGCGTCGTTCGGCGGCATGCTCTGGGGCTTGTCGCGCGGCTGGCCGCTCGCGCTGCCGACGGGCGACGTGTACGTACCCGGATTCCTGATGTGGGTCGCGGTTGGCTATGCCGCCTTCGCGATGTGGCTCACGCACGTCGTCGGCCGGAAGCTCGTGCCGCTCAACTTCGACAAGCTCCGCTACGAAGCCGATTTTCGCTACGGGCTCGTGCGCTTTCGCGATCAGGTGGAGCCGGTCGCGTTCAGCCACGGCGAGGTCATCGAGCGCCGGCACCTGCTGCAGCGCTTCGGCAACATCGTCGAGAACTGGTGGCAGCTCATCCGGGCGCAGCGGGATCTCTCGTTGACGACGCTCGGCCTCGGCCAGATGAACGGCGTCGTGCCGATGCTGCTCGCGGCGCCCGCGTACTTCGGCGGGCATCTCACGCTCGGCAAGATCACGCAGGTCGGGTTCGCGTACGGCCAGGTGTCGGGCGCGCTCACCTGGTTCGTGAGCGCGTATCAGGAGATCGCGCTGTGGCGCGCGAGCATCCAGCGCCTCGCCTCGTTCGCCGACGTCATGACGACGACCGCGCGCGAGCTCGCGCAGGCGAAACGCTTCGAGGTCGAACGCCGCGACGGGGGAGTGCTCCGCCTCCACGACGTCGTCCTGCACAAGCCCGACGGCCGCCCGCTCGTCCGCGCGGTCGGGTCGATCCGGCAGGGCGAGTCGATCGCGCTCCTCGGTCCGACCGGCAGCGGCAAGACGACGCTCTTCCGCGCGCTTGCCGGCCTCTGGCCGTTCGGCTCCGGGCGCATCGAGATCCCGCGCGCGGCCCGGATGCACTTCGTGCCGCCGCGGCCCTATCTCCCGGTCGGGAGCCTACGCTTCACGCTCACCTATCCCGATCCCGAGGTACACCATTCCGACGAGGTCTTGCGCGAGGCGCTGCGCGTGCTGGACCTCGGGTTCCTGGCGTCGGCGCTCGACGAGCAGGCCCAGTGGCACGCGCGGCTCTCGGTCGCCGAGCAGCAGCGCCTCTCCCTCGTGCGCGTGCTCGTGAAGGCGCCGGACTGGGTCTTCCTCGACGAGGCGACCTCGGCGCTCGACGAGGCGATGGAGGCGAAGGCCTACGGCATCCTGCGCGCGCACCTGCCGCGCGCGACGCTCCTCTCGATCGCGCACCGGCCCTCGGTCGCCGCGCTCCACGATCGGCGCTGGGCCCTCGTGCTGGACGACGACGGCGTGGGGCTCGTGGTGGTCGACGCCGGGGAGTGAGGCCGTGCGGGGAGCCGGTCAGTACGCGACCAGCGCTTCGAGGTCGCCGGTGGCCTCGTTCCGCGCGACCACGAGGCGCGACATGCAGGGCATGCAGTAGACGCGGTCGCCGGGGAGGAGCGTGCGGCTCGAGCGGATCACGACCTTGCAGACGGGACAGATGACCTCGTTCGCGGCCAGGCGATCGCCGGCGCCCTTCCATTTCCGGTAGAAGCGCCGGTACTTCTTAGGGACCTCGTCGAAGCCCGTGTCGTCGAGGACGAAGCGCTGGCGCTCGCCCTTCGGGTCGTTGGCGGCGGGACTGCCGGCGGCCGGCTCGCCCTCGTCGACGTCGAGCGCGGAACTCACGATCCGAATCCCAGGCGCGCGACGGACTCCAGATAGATGCGTCCGAGCCGCTCGTCCTCGTCGCGGGGCATGCCGAGCGTGCGCACGGTCTCCTCGAGCGACTCGAGCACGAGGTGGTCGAGCTCCTTCTTGATCTGTCCAATGCGGGCGCGGATGTGCGGCGCCGCGGCGACGCGGCGCCCGAGCTCGTTCTCTCCGAAGCCCATGTGTCGGCGCTCGTCCTTCACGACCCCACGCAGGATCTCGGCGGTCACGGGATCGGCGTCGCGCGCGTGGTCCTGGAAGACGGCGAACTCGAGCGACTCCAGGATGACGTTCTGCGCGAAGATCGCGGCTTCCCAGTCCTTGCTCGCGACCAGATCGAGCAGGCGGCGCCGGAACGTTTGCAGGCTCCGGCTGGCGCGCCGTTCGACCTCGGCCTCGGGGTCCGCGACGCCGAGCTCGCGCAGGCGGTGATGGAAGACCTCGAGGTGACGCCCCTCGTCGACCACCTGGGTCGAGAGGAACACCTTGGCGAGCCGGTCGGGCGCGACCACGATGAGCCCGCTCGCGCCTTCGAGCGCCGCCGACTCGCCGACGCAGTAGTTGCAGAGGACCGTGATCAGACGATCGCGATCCTCCGCCGCCATGGGCGCATCGACGGTCTCGGGGCGCCGCCCCCACGTCGTGCCGCCGAGATAGCCCTCGACCGCCTGGAACCAGAACTCGAAGGAATGGACCTCCTCGTAGAAACGCTGGGGATCGAGGTCGTGGACGTCGTTCACGGACGCGCCGGCGTCTGGTACTGGAGGCCGAGACGGCCGAGGCGGGTCTTGAACTCCTTGAGCACGGTCGCCGCGAGGAGATCCTCCATCTCCTTCGGGTCCATCGCGCCGAGGTCGGCGCCGTGGAACTGCGCGTGGCTGCGCTCCTGGCCGATGCGCTCGAGCTCGTCGACCGCCCGCGTTTCGCCGAAGGCGTCGGCGAAGGTCGCGAGCATGAAGTACGACATGTCCTTCTGCATCTTCTCGATGTCCGGCTTGCGCTCGGGGTGCTCCTTGAGGAGCGATCCGATGCGGTTCTCGCCGAAGCCGACGTGGCGCCGTTCGTCGGCGATCGTCCCGGAGAGCGTCTGCGCGAACTTCGGGTTCATCGGCTCGTTGAGCGCGTACATCATCTCGAAGACGCTGAATGCCATCCCTTCGAGCACGATGTTCTGGCCGACCACGCCGGCGACGAAATCCTTCTTGTCGACCTTTTCGAGGAGCACGCCCGCGAACTTCACCAGGTTCGGGTTCGCGAACCGCGCGATGGTCGACTCGAGGTCCTCCTTCCGCACGCCGAGGTCGTAGAGCCGTTGCGTGAAGATCTCGACGTGGCGCGCTTCGTCGAGCGTCTGGGTCGCGAGGAAGCGCTTGCTCGCCTCGTCGGGGGCGCTGTTGATCAGCCCCGACGACGCCGCGAGCGCGGCGCGTTCGCCCACGACCAGCTGCACGGTGGTGCGGATCGCGTCTTCGTGCAGCACCGGGTTGGTCTTGAGCAGCTCGATCTCCTGCTCGCCCGGCTTGTGCCCGTAGACGGTGCCTTCGAGGTAGCCCTGAGGACACGACTCGAGCCAGTTCTGGATCGAGTACCCGGAGAGGAAATCGGCCATGGTTCGCTCCTTGTTCGATGGCGTGGATTCGCCCGTCGGAAAGGAAGCAAGGCGCATGCCCGGCGCGCAGGCGCTCGCGCGCCGTCGCGCTCCGGGCGTTTCCGGTCGGCCGGCCACGCGGCTGTCTCTCGTCCGGGAATCTCCGGCGCACCCGTTTCCCAGGCATGGGAGGCCGCGGCCCCCGTCCCGCCTGGGCGCCGGGGGCGATTCTCATCCCTGGGATGGTGCGGCGGGTGCAATGCCTCCGGACATGCACTATGGTCGAGGGTCGATGATGCCCGTCTCCCCACCCCCGGCGCAGCCGGTTGCGTGGCGGCGTGATCCGTTCCGTCTCTTCTTCCCGGTCGCCGTGGTCCTCGGGGGAATCGGCGTCGGGCACTGGCTGCTCTACGCGACCGGCGTCACCGAGACCTACTCCGGCTTCCTCCACGGCCAGGTGATGACCCAGGCCTTCATGATGGCGCTCGCCGTCGGCTTCCTGATGACGGCGGTGCCGCGGCGGACGCAATCGGCGCCGCCCGCGGCGCTGGAGGTGGCGGCCGCGCTCTCGGCGCTCGTCATCGTGACGGCGGCGGCGCTCGCGGGGCGCTGGGCCCTGGCGCAGCTCGCCTACGCCGCGCTCTTCCTCCTGCTGCTCCAGTTCGCGGTCCGCCGGTTCCTCGGCCACGGGGCCGGCCGCCGGCCGCCGGCGTCGTTCGTGCTCGTGCCGATCGCGGTCGCGGACGGGCTCGCGGGCGCGCTGCTCATCGCCCTCGCGACCCGGCCGGGCACCTCGCCCGTGGTCCTCGCGCTCGGGCGGTTGTTCGTCGAACAGGGCGTCTTCCTCTGCCTCGCCATCGGCGTCGGGAGCCTGGTGCTTCCGCTCATGGCCGGCGAGACGCCGCCGGCGGACCTCGGGAGCTCGCCGCGCGAGCGCGGCAAGCTCGCGGCCTACGCGCTCCTCGGCGTCGCGCTCGC
Source organism: Deltaproteobacteria bacterium (assembly GCA_020852955.1). GTDB lineage: Bacteria > Desulfobacterota > Binatia > UTPRO1 > UTPRO1 > UTPRO1. The sequence continues at coordinate 20,004 of JADYZW010000003.1, forward strand.
CGCGTCCATGGTGGTGGAAGCGTTCGGCTGGGTGCGGATCGGTCCGCTCTTCCGCGCCGCGGTCGTCGTCGCCGGCCTCGTGCTCGGCGGCGGCGCCGCGCGCCTCCCGAGGAAGCCGGGGCTGCATCGCCGGCTCGTCTGGCTCGCGGTGTGGCTCATGCCGGTCGGTCTCGTCGGCGCGGCGGCGGCGCCCGACCTCCGCATCGCGATGCTGCACGTGCTCTTCATCGGCGGCTTCTCGCTCATGGGATTCGGGGTCGCGACCCACGTCTCGCTGACCCATCTCGACCTCGAGCGTCTCGCCCTCGGACGGCCGCCGGCGGTCGTGGCGCTCGGCGCGTGCATGGTGCTCGCGATGCTCGCGCGCGTCGGCGCCGACTTCTCGGCGGGCTACTTCGCGCACCTGGCGTGGGCCTCCGCGCTCTGGATCGTCGGCGCGGGCGCCTGGCTCGCCTTCCTCGGGCCGCGGCTCCTCGGCCGGGGGCCGCGCGCGGCCGCGGCGCCGGCCCACGCGCTCGGTCCGGTGGCCGCCTATCTGGTCGCCGACCACGAGCAGCTCGACGCGCTGCTCGCCCGCACGGTCGCGCGTCCGGACGCGATCGATCTGGTCGCGTACGAGCGCTTCCGGCGCGGGCTGCTCCGCCACATCGGCATGGAAGAGAAGATCCTGCTCCCGGCGGTGCAGGACCGGCGCGGCGGCGCGCCGCTGCCCGAGGCCGCGCGCCTCCGGAGCGACCACGGCGCGCTCGTCGCGCTGGTCGTGCCGCGTCCTACGCTCGCGATCGTCGCCGCGATCCGTCACGTCATCACCGCCCACAACGCGATCGAGGAGGGGCCCAACGGCGTCTACGCCGCGTGCGAGGCGCTCGTCGGCGCGGCGGGCGAGGCGCTTGCCGCCGAGCTCCGCGCCGCGCCCGAGGTGCCCGTGCACGCCCCGGTCGACGGCGCGCGCGTGCTCGACGCGACTCGCCGCGCGCTCGCGCGGGCGGGCTACGACCCGGCGCTCGTGTGAGGGGCTCAGTCTTCGCCGGTTGCGAGCGCCTGCAGCGCGCCGGGGTTCGCGAGCTCGAGGGCGTGCCGCGCCGCGCGGACGACGCCCGCCTGGTGCCACTTGCGGGTGATGCGGATCGTCGTTTCGACGGTGGTGCCGACCATGTCGGCGAGCTCCCGGCGCGTGATCGGGAGCACCGTCACGCCGTCCTCCCGGCGCCCGATCTTCGGCGTCAGGGCGAGCAGCATGCGCGCGAGGCGCTGCTCGACGGGCTCGAGCGCGACCGACTGCAGGCGTTCGTGCGCGCTGCGGAGCCGCGACGTCGCGAGCGCCAGGATCGCCGAGCGGAGGGTCGGATGGCGCTGGCAGATCTCGCGCACGAGCTTGGAGGGAACGCGCCAGGCCGTGGTCGCCTCGAGGGCGATCGCCGAGGCGGGATAGGGACGATCCTCGAGCGCGACGACGGCGCCGAAGAGCTCGCCCGGCGGGATCACCTCGAGCACGATCTCCCGGCCGGCCGGGCTGGCCTTCACGATGTGCACGAGCCCCGTGCGCACGGCCCACACGTGGGTCGACGGCTGGTCCTGCGAGAAGGCGGCCGCCCCCTTCGGGAGCGCGACCTCGCGCGTGGCGTCCTTGACGAGCGCCCGCTCGCTCGGGGGCAAGGTCCGGAAGCCGGGGAGCCCTTCCATGCGCCGTGTTCTCTAGCTCCTATGAGCCGACTCGTACAACGCGGCGCGGCCGCGATTCCGAATCTCTGAGGGAGGTGTCGATGCTTTCGAAATCCGCCGCTCGCGCGTTCTTTCTGGTGGGGACCGCCGTGTGCTCGCTCGCCTTCGTCGGCCTCACGGTCGACACGTTCGGCCGGATCCCCGAGCAGACGCACTCCGCCGCGATCACCCCCGAGGTCGCGCGCGGCAAGGTGCTCTGGGAGGCCAGCAACTGCATGGGGTGCCACACGATCTTCGGAGAGGGGGCGTACTACGCCCCCGAGCTCACGACGGTGTACGAGCGCCGCGGGCCCGATTTCATCCGCGCCATGCTGCGCGATCCGGAGGCGATGTATCCGGGCCAGCGCCGCATGCAGAACTACCACTTCGACGACCGCCAGATCGAAGATCTGCTCGCCTTCCTCAAGTGGAGCGGCGCGGTCGATCTGAACGGCTTTCCGCCGAAGCCGACGCTGATGCCGGTGGCGGTGCCCGTGCCCGGCAAGGACGGCGCGGTCGCCACCAGCATCGACCGGCCGCAGATCTTCAACCAGATGTGCGTCGCCTGCCATGCGCTCGGCGGCCAGGGCGGCGCGCTCGGCCCGGCGCTCGACGGCGTCGGCATGCGGCGCGACGCCAAGTATCTCCACGACTGGCTCACCGATCCGCACGCGGTGAAGGCGGACGCCCGCATGCCCAAGCTGCCGCTCACGCCCGGGCAGATCGACGAGCTCGTCGCATTCCTTTCGCACCTCAAGACTGGAGGGACTCCGTGAAGTACGCCTCGCAGAAGGTCGCCTACTGGTTCTTCGCCACCTGCATGCTGCTGCTCGGCCTGCAGATCGTCTACGGATTCATCATGGCGTTCGCGCACGCCGGCTTCGACGTGCTGCACGCGGTCATCCCGTTCCACGTCGCGCGCGCGACCCACAACAACCTCCTGGTCGTCTGGCTCCTCTGCGGCTTCATGGGCGCGGCCTATTTCATCATTCCGGAGGAGGCGGACCGCGAGCTCATGTGGCCGACGCTCGCCTACGTCCAGCTCGGGGCGCTGGTCGCGGTCGGCGTGACGGCGATCGCGGGCTTCCACGTCGGGTGGTTCGAGGGTCGGAAGTTCCTGGAGATCCCGCGCCCGCTCGACTACCTGGTCGTCGTCGACGTGCTGCTCTTCATCGCCAACATCGGCGCGACCATGTGGTACGGCCGCCGCGTCACGACGACCTCGCTCGTGCTCTTCTTCGGCCTGTTCTCGGCGGCGCTGCTCTACCTGCCGGGCCTCATCGACACCCCCAACCAGACCGAGGATTCCTACTGGCGGTGGTGGGTGGTGCATCTCTGGGTGGAAGGCGTCTGGGAGCTGATCCTCGGCGGCATCCTCTCGTACCTGCTGCTCAAGCTGACGGGCGTCGACCGCGAGGTGGTCGAGAAGTGGCTCTACGTGATCGTCGGCTTCACGTTCCTCTCGGGCATCCTCGGGACCGGGCACCACTACTACTTCATCGGCACGCCGCGGTACTGGCTCTGGATCGGCGGCGTCTTCGGCGCGATCGAGCCGCTCGCCTTCCTCGGCATGGCGATCTACGCGGTCGCGATGGCGCGCCTGGGCGGGCGGAACCATCCGAACTCGGTGGCGGTGCTGTGGACGGTCGGCTGCGCGATCATGTCGTTCGTGGGCGCGGGCTTCCTCGGATTCGCGCACACGCTGCCGCAGGTGAACCTCTACACGCACGGCACGCTGGTGACGGCGATGCACGGTCACCTCGCCTTCTGGGGCGCCTACGCGATGATCGTGCTCGGCATCATCACCTACGCGATGCCGCTCATGACGGGCCGCAAGTGCTATCAGGCGCCGAGCGCGGCGCTCGCCTTTTGGACGAGCAACATCGGCATGATCGCGATGACGCTGGCGTTCGCCGTCGCCGGCGTCACGCAGGTCTATCTCGAGCGCCGCATCGGGATGGACTTCGTGACGGTCCAGAAGGAGATCGAGGTGCATTTCTACGGCCTCATCCTGGCGGCAGGCCTGTTCGCGAGCGGCGTCGCGATGTTCATCTGGAACTTCGTGTCGTACGGGCTGCCCGTCGACGCCCTCGTCGGCGCCGAGATGGAGATCGAGGTGGAGGAGGTGCAGGTGCGGATGGTGCGGTCGTGACCGCCCTGCCGCAGCCGGCGCCGGGCGCGTCGGCGGGTGCGCGGACGCCCTACTACCGGCCGATCGCGGGCGAGGCGCAGGTCTTCCACTACGCCTACGAGAGCCGTCTGCCGCTGCTGCTCAAGGGGCCGACCGGCTGTGGAAAATCGCGCTTCGTCGAGGCCATGGCGGCGAGCGTCGGGCGTCCGCTCGTTACGGTCGCGTGCAACGACGAGACGACCGCGACCGACCTCCTCGGCCGCTGGCTCGTCCGCGGCGGCGACACGGTCTGGCAGGACGGGCCGGTGACGCGTGCCGTCCGCACCGGCGCGCTCCTCTACCTGGACGAGATCGCGGAGGCGCGCGAGGACGTGATCGTCGTCCTGCACTCGCTCTCCGACCATCGCCGGGCGCTCTACGTCGATCGCATCGACGCCACCTTCGAGGCGCCGCCCGAGTTCATGATGCTGGTGAGTTACAACCCGGGGTACCGCCGCGCGCTCAAGGAGCTCAAGCCGTCGACCCGGCAGCGCTTCGTGTCGCTCGCCTTCGGCTACCCGGCGCCCGAGATCGAGGCGGAGATCGTCTGCGCCGAGTCGGGCGTCGATCTCGCGGCGGCCCGCAGGCTGGTGGCGCTCGCCGGCAGGATCCGCGCGCTCGACGAGCTCGGGCTCGCGGAGACGGCGTCGACCCGGCTCCTGGTCGGCGCGGGCACGCTCATCCGCCGCGGGCTCGCGCCGCGGCTCGCGTGCCACGTCGCGGTGGTGCAGCCGCTCACCGACGATCCGGTGACCGCGGCCGCGCTCCAGGATCTCGCGGACCTGACCTTCTGAGCCGATGGGGCTCGAGGAACGCCTCTTCGCCCGCGTGCACCGGGCGCTCCGCAATGCGACCGCGCGGCCGCGGCGGGCGCCGTCGCCGCACGCGGCGACCTTCGCGCCGCTCGCGCCGCGTCTCAGGCTCCTCGCCTGCGCGCTCGCGGAGACCGACGTCGACGTCGCCGCCGCCGAGGACGACGTCGCGCCGCGCGAGCGCCGCATCACGGTACCCGCGGCGATCGAGGTCGCGGCGACGCTCGCCGAGAACGTGCGCCTCTACCAGCTGCGGGTCGCGCACGCGGCGACCGCGCTCCGCCTCGGGCTCCGGCTGCCCGCCGGGACGGACGCCCCGACCGCCGACCTGCACGCGCTCCTCGCGGTGCCCGCGATCCGCGCCGCCGCGGCGCGGACGCTCCCCGGCCTGCCGGCGCTCGCGGCGGCGGCCGCGCCCGCGATCCTGGCGTCGCGTCCCGTGCCGGGGCGACTCGCTCCGGCGGACGCGGCGCTCGAGACGCTGGTGCAGCTCCACCTCGGCCGCGCGCCGCGCGAGCTCGCGGCGCACGTCCCGGAGGAGACGCTCGCGTGGGCCGCGCGCGCCGCGGCGGCGGCGCCCGCGACGCTCGACGCGCTCGCGGCGGCGGCGCGCGCCCTCGCGGCGCTCGGGCTCGGCGGCGGCCGGCTCGCGCCCGTCGTCGCGTGGGGCGGCCTGCCCCGTCGCGCCGACGAGGCGACGGCGACGGCGGCGGCGGCGCGGCGGCCGGGCGACCTCCCGTCCGCCTCCGGCACCGAGCGCGAACGGCCGCGGCCGCCGGCGGCGACGCGCGCGATCGAGCTCGGCGACGATGCGGTGGCGGAGAACCCCGCCGTCCACTCCTTCGAGAAGGTCCACACCGCCGAGGAGTATCGCGGCGGACGGCGCCGCGTGGACGCCGAGGACGAGCTCGCCGATCACGCCGAGGCGCTCGACGAGCTCGACCTCCGCGAGGTGGTGCGCGGCGGCGAGCGCACCCGGTCGCTCTATCGGTCGGACCTCGCGTTCGAGAGCGGCGCGGGCGATCTCGAGGGGGCGCCGCCCGCGGTCGACGCGATCGCGTACGACGAGTGGGACGCGCGCCACCGCCGCTATCGTCCGGGATGGTGCAGCCTGCGGGCGACGCGGCTCGAAGAGCGGCGCACCGCGGCGGACGCCGCGGGCTGGCGTCGCGCCGCCGCGACCCGGCATCGGGTCCAGGTGCGCGCGCTCTGCGCGGCGTTCGCGCGCATCGAGGCGTCGCGGCGATGGCGGGGCCGCCAGCCCGACGGCCCCGACATCGACGTCGATGCCCTGGTGCAGCGTCACGCCGACCTGGCGAGCGGCCACGCGCCGCCCGACCGCCTGTACTGCGCCCGCCGCCGGCACGATCACGACATCGCGATCCTGATCCTGCTCGACGCGAGCCTCTCGACCGACGCGTGGGTCGCGGGGCGGCGCGTCCTCGACGTGGCGCGCGACGCGGTGCTCGTCGTCGGCGAGGCGCTCGCGACGACGTCGGTCGCGGTCGCGGTCGCGGTCTTCGTGAGTCACACGCGGCACGACTGCCGGTTCGCGACCGTCAAAGGATTCGGCGAGCCGTGGGCCGAGGGCGTCCGCCGGCTCGCCTCGGTCGAGCCGGCCGGCTACACCCGCATCGGCCCCGCCCTCCGCCACGCCACCCGCGTGCTCGAGGAGACGCCGGCGCGCCGCCGTCTCGTGCTCCTCGTCAGCGACGGCAAGCCGACCGACTACGACCGCTACGAGGGCCGCTACGGCGTCGCCGACGTGCGGCAGGCGGTTCGGGAGGCGGAGCGGCGCGCCGTGCGCGTGTTCGCGCTCGCGATCGACGCGACCGCGCGCGCGCATCTGCCGGCGCTGTTCGGGAAGGGCAACTACGGGATCCTGGCCCGTCCGGAGGCGCTCACCGGCGCCCTCGCGCAGGCCGTGGCGGAGGCGGTGCGATGAGGCCGCCGACTATGACGCAGCGCATACGGAGAGGAGTCGGGATGAGTTATCGATCGGCCATGAAGACCTGTGTGTGCAGTCTGGTGCTCGCCCTCCTGGCGCTCGCGACGGTCGCGGGCGCGGAGAACACCCTTCCCGTGGAAAAGGCGGTCCTGACCTCGCCGCCGAACGTTCCGCCGCCGATCAAGCGGACGACGCCCGCCAAGGTCGTCGTCGAGCTCGAGGTCGTCGAGCACGTCGGCCCGATCGCCGACGGCGTCGAGTACACCTTCTGGACCTTCGGCGGGACCGTGCCCGGCAGCTTCATCCGTGTCCGCGTCGGCGACACGGTCGAGCTGCACCTCGCCAACCATCCCGACAACAAGCTGCCGCACAACATCGATCTGCACGCGGTCACCGGTCCGGGCGGCGGGGCGGCGAGCACGTTCACCGCGCCTGGCCACAAGTCGCGCTTCACGTTCAAGGCGCTGAACCCGGGCCTCTACGTCTACCACTGCGCGACCGCGCCGGTCGGCATGCACGTGGCGAACGGGATGTACGGGCTGATCTACGTGCAGCCCGAGAAGCCGCTGCCTCCGGTCGACCACGAGTTCTACGTCGTGCAAGGCGACTTCTACACGGACGAGCCCTTCGGCGTGAAGGGTCATCAGCCCTTCTCGATGCAGCGCGCGATCGACGAGCATGCGAGCTACGTCGTCTTCAACGGCTCGGCGCTGTCGCTCGTCGGCGACCGGGCGCTGCAGGCGAAGGTCGGCGATCGCATCCGGCTCTTCGTCGGCAACGGGGGGCCGAACCTGGTCTCGTCGTTCCACGTCATCGGCGAGATCTTCGACACCGTCTACTTCGAGGGCGGCCAGAAGTCGCAGACCGACGTGCAGACGACGCTCGTCCCCGCCGGCGGCTCGGCAATCGTGGAGTTCAAGCTCGAGACCAACGGCACGTACCTCCTGGTCGACCACAGCCTGCTCCGCACCTTCAACAAGGGCGCGCTCGGCATGCTGAAGGCCGAGGGCGAGCAGGTGGCGTCGATCTACTCCGGGAAGGAGCTCGACGAGATCTACCTCGGCGACGAGTCGGTCGCGTCGGCGCTCCGGCAGCAGCATCCGACGCCGACCGCGGCGAAGACGCAGGCGCCGGGGGCGGCGGTCGACGGCAAGGAGATCTTCGCCAAGAGCTGCGCCATGTGCCACCAGGCCGAGGGCCAGGGCCTCGAAGGCGTGTTCCCGCCGATCGCCAAGTCCGACTACCTGATGAAGCGCGCGAAGGCCGCCGACCGCGGCGAGCTCGTCGGCCTGATCCTGAACGGCTTGACCGGCAAGATCACCGTCAACGGCAACGACTACAACGGCGTGATGACCCCGGTCTCCGGGCTCAGCGACGCCGACATCGCCGCCGTCCTGACCTTCATCACCAACAACTGGGGCAACAGCGGGGCGCAGGCGTTCACGGTCGAGGAGGTGGCGAAGTTGCGGGCCCAGGTGGCCGGCAAGCCGATGGGGGCGGCGGAGTAGGATGGAGGAACCCCCAGAGCCGTCCGGGGCGACGGCGTGAGCGGAACGATCGGATGGGCGCCGGCGCTGCTGCTGCTGCTGGCGGCGACCGGGGCCGCCGTGCGCGTGCCGGCGGGGGAGTTCGCGCCGCTGTTCGGACTCGACAAGGGGCAGGCGGCGTTCCGCGTCGGCGGCTACTGGCTCGACCGCGTACCGGTCACGCGGGAACGCTACGCCGCGTTCGTCTCGGCGCATCCGGAATGGCGGCGCGGCGCGGTGCCCGCGCTCTACGCCGACGGGCGGTACCTGGAGAACTGGGACGGCGACCGGCCGCGCGCCGGGCAGGAGCACTATCCGGTGACCCACGTGTCGTGGTTCGCGGCCGCGGCCTACTGTCGCGACCGGGGCGGGCGGCTCCCGACCACGCTCGAGTGGGAGTACGTGGCGGCCGCGAGCCGGACGGCGCCGAACGCGTCCAAGGACCGCGCGTTCACGGAGCGCATCCTCGGCTGGTACACGCGGCCGAGCCGCGGCGATCTCGGGCTCGCGCCGGTCGGCGAGACGCCGAACTGGTTCGGCGTCGAGAACCTGCACGGCATGGTCTGGGAGTGGACCAGCGACTTCAACGCCTCGTTCATCACCGCCGACAACCGCGCCGACGGGGACACGTCGCGGAACTTCTTCTGCGGGGCCGGCGTGACCGGCGCGGCGCGCCGCGAAGACTACGCCGCGTTCATGCGCTACGCGATGCGGAGCAGCCTCGGCGCGACGTTCACGCTCGGAAACGTCGGCTTCCGCTGCGCCTATGATCGGACGCCGGAAGCCGCAGGGAGGGCATCATGAGAGGTTCGGTTCGGAGACGGCTCGCCGCGCTGGCGGCGATGGTGGTTCCGGCCGTCGCGGCGGTCGCGGCGGGCAGCCTCTATCAGGCGCCGCTCACCTGGCGGAGCGACGCGGGCGACGCGGTGACGCTCGACCGCTGGAAGGGTCGTCCGGTCGTCCTCACGATGGTCTTCACGTCGTGCCAGGCGACGTGTCCGGCCACGATGGCGAAGCTCCGCACGATCCAGGAGAAGTTCGACCGCGAGAAGATCGACGCGCAGTTCGCGATCGTGTCGTTCGATCCGGCCCGCGACGTGCCCGAACGGCTCGCATCGTATCGCCGCGAGACCGGCCACACCAGGGCCAACTGGACGTTTCTCGTCGGCTCGGAGGAGGACACGCGCATGCTCGCCATGCTGCTCGGCATCAAGTACTCCCGCAACCCGATCTCCGGCGACATCATGCACGACAACAAGATCGTGCTTCTGAACGGCGAGGGCGAGGTCGCGAAGGAGCTTCTCGGCCTCGACGCCTCGATCGAGGACTTCCGATGAGGCCGCGCGCCCTGCTGCGGTGGTTCGCCGCCGCGACCGCCGCGGCGCTGCTCGTCGCCGGCGCGCCGCCGCTCGCCCGCGGCTTCGAGAAGCCGGACCTATCGGCCGAGGGCCCGTGGGGGACGAAGTGGCGGCTCTCCGCGAGCAACCGCCTGCGCGGCGAGTTCGCCAACTGGTTCCAGGCCGCCGCGCCGAGCGACAACAACGAGTACAACTACCTCGGCAACCGCACCCAGATCGGCCTCGGCGTGACGCGGGGGGTCTTCGCGGCGTTCTTCCAGTACCAGCACACCGAGCTCGTGAACGTACCCGCCGGCGCGACCGGCGTCGGCAGCACCTACTTCGCGAACACCAGGCAGCACTTCCAGGAGCAGGGCTGGCTCCGCCAGGGATGGGTCCAGGCGACGCCGACGCTCGGCGACTGGAAGCTCACCGTGCAGGGCGGCCGCATGCGCTTCCTCGACGGCAGCGAGACGACCGCGCCCGATGCGAACATGCAATGGGTGAAGTCCCAGCGCGTCGCCGAGCGTCTGATCGGCCCCTTCGACTTCACGCACGTCGGCCGGAGTTTCGACGGCATTCGCCTCGCCGGCGACACCGAGGCCCTGAACCTCACCGGGTTCGCGCTCTGGCCGACGTCGGGCGGCTTCGAGATCAGCGCCGGCCGCGGCATGGACGTGAACCTCGCCGGCGTCTCGGGGACCGTGAAGGACCACGCCGGCTTCCCGGGCAGCGAGGCGCGCGCCTTCTGGATCTACTACCACGACGGCCGCCCCTCGAACGGCGACGTCGTCGCGCTCGACGCGCGGCCGCTCGCGGAGCGTCAGGGCGACCGCCGCGACCTCGACATCCACACGCTCGGCGCGAACGTGCTGCACGTCGAGCCGATCGGTCCCGGCAAGGCCGACGCGCTTCTCTGGGTCGTCGGGCAGGTCGGCGACTGGCAGTCGCAGTCGCACGCCGCGTGGGCGGTCGCCGCGGAGGCCGGCTATCAGCTCGCGGACGTGTGGGCCGCGCCGTGGCTGCGCGCCGGATTCTTCAAGAGCTCGGGCGACGGCGACCCGACCGACGACAGCCACCACACGTTCTTCCAGCTGCTCCCGACGCCGCGCCCGTACGCGCTCACGCCGTTCTACAACCTGATGAACAACCAGGACACGTTCGCGCAGCTCCTCCTGAAGCCACTCGCGACGGTGTTCGTGCGCACCGACTTCCACTGGCTCCAGGCCACCGCGCACGACGACCTCCTCTATTTCGGCGGCGGCGCCACCAAGCAGGATTTCTTCGGCTACGGCGGCAGCGCGGCGGGCGGCCATCACCAGATCGGCTACGTGGCGGAGACGAGCGTCAGCTGGAAGCCGCTGCCGATCGTCGAGCTCGCGGCGTACTACGGACACACGTTCGGCGGCGCCGTGGCGCGGGCGGGATTCCCGGGCCGCGACGACATCGACTACGGCTACCTGGAAGCGACGCTGACGTTTTGAGCGTCCGGGCGTCGGGCGCGGCCGCGTCTTGCGGGCGCGCTCGCCTCTCCGCTACGGCTCGTCGGCGATGACGGACCCATCGTCGCCGGCCGATCCCCAGGCGAGCGTCCGGCTCCGCGCCGGCGTCGTGTCGCTGGTGGTCGGCTCGGCGCTGCTCGCGACCAAGTACGCGGCCTATCTCCTCACCGGATCCGTGGCCGTCCTCTCGGACGCGCTCGAGTCGATCGTCAACGTCGTCGCGGCGATGTTCGCGCTTCGGAGCGTCGTGTTCGCCGGCCGGCCGGCCGACCGCGAGCACCCCTACGGGCACGGCAAGATGGAGTACTTCAGCGCGGCCTTCGAAGGCGGCCTGATCGCCTTCGCCGCGGTCGCGATCGCCTGGTACGCCGTCGAGGACCTCCTGCGCGGGCCGCAGGTCGCCGCCGTCGAGATCGGCGCCGCGCTCACCGGCGCGGCCGGCGTCGTCAACGCGGCGCTCGGCTGGTATCTCGTAACGACGGGCCGCCGGGTCCGCTCGCTCGTCCTGATCGCCGACGGCCAGCACGTGCTCGCGGATTTCTGGACGAGCCTCGGCGTGGTCGTCGGTCTCGCGCTCGTCCGCGTGACCGGTGTCGCCTGGCTCGATCCGGCCGTCGCGCTCGTGCTCGCCGCCAACCTCGCCCGCACCGGATTCCGCCTGGTCCGGCACGCGGCCGGCGGGCTGCTCGACGAGGAGGACACGGCGCTCCTCGGACGCCTGGTCGCGGCCTTCGACGCCGAGCGCGCCCGCGGCATCATCCGTCTGCACCGTTTGCGCGCGATCCGCGCCGGGCGCTTCGCCCACGTCGACGCCGACCTCATCGTTCCCGAGCACTGGACCGTCGAAGAGGCGCACGAGGCGAGCGACGCCTTCGAGCGGCGGGTGATCGAGGCGTGCGCGATCGAAGGCGAGATCGCCTTCCACATCGACCCGTGCCGGCGGCGCTTGTGCCGGGCCTGCGACCTCGCGGACTGTCCGATCCGCGCGCATCCCTTCGTCGCACGGCCGCCCCTGACGGTCGAGGAGGCGTGTCTCGGCGACGAGGCATTCTGGGACCTGCACGGATCGCCGCCGCTGGCGCGTGGTCCGCTCCTTCGCTAGAGACCGTCGTCGAAGGAATCATCATGGACATGCTCGACCTCCTGGGACGCTGCATCGGCCTCGAGCGCAACGCGGCCGAGTTCTACGAGATCCTGGCGCGGCGGTTCGCGGGCGACGCGGAGCTCGCGCGGCTCTGGTCGACGATGGCGGGCGAGGAGCGCGAGCACGCGCGCAAGCTCGCGACCTGGCGCGAGCTGATCGTGGCCGAGCCGCTCGAGCACCGGCCACGGGCGAGCGGGTTCGAGCCCGATGTCGTCGAGCTGGAGCGGATGCTCGAGGAGAGCCGAGCGGCGGCCGCGACCGCCGACGAGGAAGGAGCCTTCGCGCTCGCGCTGGCGCTCGAGGGGAGCGAGATCAACACGATCTACACCACGCTGCTGGAAGCCTCGCCGATCGCGCGGTTTCCCGACTTCCAGGAGACGATGAAGCGCGAAACCGCGGAGCACCACGGCGCGCTCCTCGAGGCCGCCAGGCGTCGCTGCACGAGCGATCGCGCCCGCCTCCGGATGGGCCTGCTCGCCGTCCGGGAGGACTGACCGGGCCGTTTCGCGCCGGCGGGAAACCGGCCGAACGATCCCTCCCGAAAATGGGAGGCGCCCGGCTAGCCTCGAGGGTTCGGGACTGGCATGGGTTTGGCAAATCCGGCGATAACCGAGCCATGTTCGACGACGCCCCGTTCATCGTGTTCTGGGAAACCACGCAGGCGTGCGATCTCGTCTGCAAGCACTGCCGCGCCGACGCGCGGCCCGCGCGCGACGCCGGGGAGCTGACGTTCGCCGAAGGCGTTCGCCTCCTCGACGAGGTGCGCGCCATGGGTTGCCCGCTCGTGGTGCTGACCGGCGGCGACCCCGCGAAGCGCCCCGATCTCGTCGACCTGGTGCGGCACGGCTCCGCGATCGGTCTCCGGGTCGCGCTCACGCCGAGCGCGACGCCGCTCGTGACGAAGGATCTGCTCGCCCGCCTCGCCGACGCCGGCCTCGCCCGGCTCGCGGTGAGCCTCGACGGCGCGAGCGCCGAGACCCACGACGGCTTCCGCGGCGTCGCGGGGAGCTTCGCGCGCACGCTCGACATCCTGCGCGAGGCGCACGCGGTGGGCCTGACGACGCAGGTGAATACGAGCGTCACCGACCTGAACGTCGGCGAGCTCGAGGAGATCGCCGCCCAGATCGCGGCGCTTCGCATCAACCTCTGGGGCGTGTTCTTCCTGGTGCCGACCGGGCGCGGTGAGGCCCTCGCCGTGCTCGAGCCCGATGCCGCCGAGGCGGTGCTCGAACGGCTGGCCGTGATCGCGAGCACGGCGCCCTTCGACGTGAAGACGACCGCCGCACCGCACTTCCGGCGCGTGCTGCTCCAGCATCAGGTGAAGCGGCGCGAGATCCTCGGCATCGACGACGGCATCGGACGCGCGCCGCGCGGCGTCAACGACGGCCAGGGCATCGTCTTCGTCTCGCATCGCGGCGAGATCTACCCGAGCGGCTTCCTGCCGTTTCCGTGCGGCTCCGTGCGCGAGGAGTCGCTCGCCGACGTCTATCGCCGCCATCCGACGTTCGTCGCGCTCCGCGATCCCGACCGGCTCGCGGGAAAGTGCGGACTCTGCGAGTTCCGGCGCATCTGCGGCGGGTCGCGCGCCCGCGCCTTCGCGATGACCGGCGACATGTTCGGGGCCGAGCCGGCGTGCGCGTACGAGCCGGGCGGCACGCGTGCCCGCGTCCACGGCGACGGCGCCGGAGCGGCGCGCGCCGACGGCGCGGAGGGAGCGTGAGTGGCGGGCCGCGCGTAGCCGTCGTCGGGGCCGGCGTGGCGGGGCTCGCGGCGGCGCGCGTGCTGCACGCGGCGCCCGGTGCGGACGTGGTGGTGCTCGAGGCGTCGCGTCGGGTCGGCGGCCTCGTCGAGAGCGAGCGGCTCCCCGAGGGCTTCCTCCTCGAGCACGGCGCCGACTGCTTCATGACGACGAAGCCCGCGGGCCTGGCCGCGGTCCGCGCGCTCGGGCTCGACGCCGAGATCGTGTGCGGTCAGGGCGCGCGCCGCACCTACGTCGCGCGCGGCGACGCCCTCGTGCCGATTCCGCCGATCCTCGGACCGCTCGGGCCGGCGGCGGCGTGGGCGTTTCTGCGGAGCCCGCTGCTCCCGCTGCGCGGCAAGCTGCGCGCGGCGTGCGAGCCGTTCGTGCCGCCCAGGCGCGGCGACGCCGACGAGAGCATCGCCGACTTCGCGGTCCGCCGCTTCGGCCGTGCGCTCACCGAGGCCGTGCTCGATCCGCTGCTCGGCGGCGTGTACGGCGCGGACACGCGGCGGCTCTCGATGGCCGCCTGCCTCCCGCGCCTGCGTGCGCTCGAGCAGGCGCACGGAAGCATCGTGCGCGGCATGCGGCAGGCGATGCGCGCCCGCCGCCGCCGCGCGCGCGTCGGGGAGCCGGTGCTCCCGCCGGTCGCCACGCTCCGGCGCGGCATGGGATCGCTGCCGGACGCCGCGGCGCGCGGGCTCGGCGTCGAGCTCGGCGCGGAGGTGCGCGCGATCGCGCCCGCCGGGCGCGGCTTCCGCCTGACGACGGCGAAGGGCGTCGTCGAGTGCGATGGCCTGGTGCTGGCGACGCCCGCCTGGGTGCTGCCGCCGCTCCTCGAGGCGTTCGCCCCCGACCTCGCCGCCGATCTCGCGTCGGTCGCCCACAAGCGACTGGACGTCGTGACGCTCGCGTGGCGTCGCGGCGAGGTGCCGCATCCGCTCGACGGCACCGGCTTCGTGCGCGCCGTCGGCGATCCGCGGCCGACCGCGGCGTGCACCTGGGCGAGCGAGAAATGGCCCGAGCGCGCGCCCGCCGGCGCCGTGCTCGTGCGGAGCGTGCTCACGGCGCCCGAGCTCGACGACGAGGATCTCGTGGCGGCCGCCCGCGCCGACCTCGCTGCGCTCCTCGGCGTGACGGCGGCCCCGGCGTTGATGCGGGTCCGCAGGATCGCGCGGGCGACCCCGATCTACGCCGTCGGCCATCCCGTCCTCGTCGGGCGCATCGCCGAGCGGACCGCCGCGCTCGGGCCCGTCGCCCTCGCCGGCAACGCCTACGAGGGCGTCGGCATCCCGGACTGCATCGCGAGCGGCGAGACGGCGGCGCGCTCGGTGCTCGCCGCGCTCGCGCTTCGCGGACCCGTCCCGGCGGACGCCGCCGGCGACCCGAGCGCCGCGGCGCTCGCGGAGCCCTTGATCGCGGCGGCGCTCGGGCGTTAGAAGCCCAAGTGTCCCGCGCGGCTGCCCGCGCCTCGTGGCTGTTCGCGAGCTTCGAAAGGAGGTCGTCGATGACGCCGGTGCGATGGGGTGTACTCGTGGCGTTGCTGCTCCTCGGTGCGTGCGCCCGGAGCGACTTCGACTGGGCGCAGGGCGAGGACTTCCTCCTCGAAAAGACGATCACGCCGCAGCCCGACGGCTCGGTCGAGATGCACTTCGTCTCGCTCGTGAACGCGCCGGGTGACCAGCTCTACAAGGCCTTCATCGACGTGGAGAACCACGATCAGTTCATCGAAGGTGTGACGGACGTGCAGCCGGTGTCGAGCGTCGGCGGCGTCACGAAGGTCGTCGACATCACCAACAAGGTGATGGGCCGCCCGAACCGCGCGCGCATCGAGTGGACGATCGACCGCGATCGGAAGACGATCGGCTTCCGGACCCTCGAAGCGCCCTTCACCGACAACTCGGCCGAGTACCATGTCGACGCCTCGCCGGACGGCGCGCGCGCGCGGATCCGGACCGAGTACCACCTGCGCGACAAGGGCGGGCACCCCTTCCCGCTGCACCTGATCCAGCAGGAGGTGATCGACGGCTACGTCGCGGCCGTGCGGAGCGTGAAGCGGCGGACGCTCGGCCAGCCGAAGCCGGCCGAAGCCGACTGACCGCACGGCAGGTCGCGCGGCACGTCGCCGTCACGGCGGCGACGGTGGCGGCGACTTCGTGACGCTCGCGCCGCGGTGACGCGCGGCTCCGCTCGGCATTTCGAAAGGCACGCGCGTTGCTCGCCGTCGGGCCGTGGAGACGCCGCCCGCACAGGTCATCCGCTCGCTCCGCCAGGCGCTCCATATGACCCAGGCGGAGCTCGCGCGCGCCGCCGGGTGGTCGGCGTCGACGATCTCGAGCTGGGAGCGCGGCACGACGCAGCCGAGCCGCCTCGCGTTCAAGACGCTGCTCGCCTTCGCCGAGGAGCGCGGGGTGCGCTGGCGCCCGAAGGGCGACGGCGGCACGGCCGCGGGGGGTGCGCCGGCCGATCTGCCGACACTGCGGCTCGGCTCGCGCCTGCCGGCGCCGCCGCTCGTCGCCCGCGGCGCGGGTCGCGCGGAGTCGTTCGGGAGCCGGCGCTGGACCGACGTTGCCACGAGCGTCGGCGAGACGATCGACCTCGACGCCGAGCTCGAGGACGCCGCGGCGGTCGTCGCCGCGCGCGCGGCCGCGTTCGACGCGCGGGTGGCGACCTACGAGGCGGCGCGTCCCGAGTGGCATCTCGACGCGCGCCTCCGGCTCGAGATCGGCGCGGACGCGCGCTGGCTGCGGCGGACGGCGGCGCTCGGCGCGCTCGCCGCGGCGCTCGCGGTCGGGACCGCGGCGGGGACGCTCTGGCGGAGCGCGCGACCCGCGACGGCGCCGGTCGTGGACGCCGCGCCCGCATCGGCCGCGGCGCTCACGAGCGGCGCCATCGCCGATCCAGCGCCCGCGCCCGTCGACGAGCTCGCGCTCGCCGCCGCCGCGGCGCCCGCGCCCGGTCCCGCGCCCTACGCCGGGCCGCCGGATCTGGCCGCGCCGCCCGCGTCCGCGGCGCGGCCGATGCCGGCGCCGATGCGGGCGCGCCTCGAGGCGATCGTCGCGCTCGACGGCGCGCGCCGCGCGACGTTTCGCGTCGGCGACCGCTCGGTCGCGCTCGCCGAAGGCGACGAGATCGGCGGCCGCGCCGTCGCCCTCATCGGCGACGAGGAGGTGACGCTCGTCGGCGGGGGGATCGCGTCGCGCGTGCGGCTCGGCTTCGAGGCCCCGCTCGAGTAGCCGTGCCCATCACGTTGGCGGCGGGCAGAATGCGTCCGTGAAAGGGGGGTCGGAGCAACGCCCCGGCCCCCCCTCATGGTGCGCGCCCCGGACGCGCTCAGCGCCCGGGGCGCATCGTCACTTGCACTTGATCTGACTGCCGCCCGGCTTGGTCACGCAGTTCGGCGCCGGGAAGGTGTGCTGGGCGCATTGGCCGCTGCTCGCTTCGATCGGACCGCCGAGCACGACCGTCATGCGGAAGGGGCCGATCGCGGGCGCGTAGGTGCCGTTCTTGCCCTTCACCTTGAAGCTGCCGCCCTTGCTCTTGGCGGTCTTGTCCTGCGCCTGCGCTTGGGCGATGCCGTTGGCGTCGCCGGGGACGCAGGTCGGCATCAGGCTGTTGGTCTTGGTGGCGAACTTCTCGCTCGTGAGCGGGCCGTTCGCCTTCCAGCCGTCCTTCGCTCCGCAGGCGTTCGGAACCACGCCGCCCCCGATCGTCTTGTCGAGGAGCACCGTGCCGCCGTTGCCGATGTCGACGATCTGCACCCGCATGCCGAGGAGGTGCACCGAAAGCGGCGGCAGCGGCAGGGGCGCCGGCGGCGGGAAGCTCAGGTTGCCCTGCATCTGCAGCTGATCGTCGAGCGCCGGCGCGAGCAGCTTGCCGAGCTTCAACTGCGCCTTGGTCATGCCGACGCCGCCGGTGCAGATATCGCAGGCGTCGCCGACGAGATCGAGGTCTCCGTCGGCCTGCAGAGGATCGAAGTCGATCGGGCAGATGTCGCAGGTGTCGCCGACGCTGTCGAGATCGCCGTCGGTCTGGCTCGGATTCGGGACCGTGACGCAGTTGTCGCAGCCGTCGCCCGCCCCGTCGCCGTCGCCGTCGACCTGCCCCGGGTTGAAGAAGTAGGGACAGTTGTCGACCCCGAGGCAGCCGGTGTCGGTGATGAGACCGTAGCCGTCGCCGTCGAAATCGGTGCAGGTGTCGCAGGCGTCGCCGAAGCCGTCGAAGTCGGTGTCGACCTGATCGGGGTTCGGGATGGCGACGCAGTTGTCGCAGATGTCGCCCCGGCCGTCGCCGTCGCCGTCGCCGTTCGGACCGGCAATGGACGGACAGAGATCGACCGGGCAGAAGTTCGGGAACCCGGGGTCGCCGAAGCCGTCGCTGTCGCTGTCCGTGCAGGGGTCGCAGGCGTCGCCGACGAGGTCGCCCTCGCTGTCTTCCTGTCCGGGGTTGAACGCGCCGGGGCAGTTGTCGCATGCGCCTACGCTGTCCGCGTCGGGAACATCGAAGAACGGCGGCACGGGGCACGGGTTCGCGACCAGTTCGAGGCCCTTCACGTCGTCGGCCGGCGTGAGGCCGAGGGCGCCGGCGGGCAGCGCGATCGCGAGCGGGGGTCCGGTGAAGAGCGTCAGCAGATCGGCCGCGGTCGCCGGGATGGTGACGAGGCTCGGCGAGCCGGGCGCGAGCGACACCAGCGGCGTGCCGAAGAGCCCCAGAGCGTCGATGTCATCGCACGCGGGCGGGGCGCAGCCGGGACCGCCGGAGACGAGACCGTTGAAGGCGGCCGGGAACGCGTTGAAGAAGGTGGACGGCGGTCCGGGGCAGACGCCGAAGACGTCACCGGGCTCGCCGCCCGCGACGCGGAGCGGGTTGGCGCCCGGCGTCAGCGTCGGCGATCCGGGCGCCAGCGAGAAATACGCGCAGAAGAACCGGACGCGGCCCGGAAACGACCAGTCGAAGTCCGCCATCTGGTCGGTCGTGGGCGGCCCCGGGAGGGGGTTCACCTCGGAGAGACCGGTACCGTTTCCCGTGTAGCAGGTCATCGGCGGACCGAGCGGGATCGGCAGGCCGTCGCCGTCGAGCACCTGTGAATTGGAACCGAGAGGAGCGCAGACCGGGTCGTTGGTGGAGAAGATGTCGCTCGAGGCCTCCGGCTGGAAGCCGAGCGGCACCGCCGCGACCTCGCTGAAGACGTCGGGGGTGAAGGGCCCGCCGGCGCCCACCGTGCCGCGACTCACGTTGAAATAGATCGTGGTGGGAGGGCCGAGCGCCGCGTCGTCACCGACGCTGATGGCGTCGACGACGTCGCCGGGGATCAGGCCGAGATCGGCCATCGTGAGGCCGACGCTCGGCGGAGGCAGCGGCCCCGGGGCGGGAGCCGGCGCGGTCGGGACGAGGATGTCGGCGGGGCCTGCCGGGATGAGCGGCAGCGACGACGACAACGGGTCGAGCGTGAACATCTGCGCCGCGGCGTGGCCCGCCAGGGCCAGTGGAGCGGCGGCGATCGTCGCGACGGCGACGAGCTTGGCGAAACTCCTCATGGTGAGTCCTCCTCGGAGGGGGCAAAGTGGGGCGGTAGAATCGCGGCGCGCACACGGCAGCGCGCTCCAACGGCACGGACGACATGCGGTTACGACGCTCCAAGGTGCAGCGTCAAGGGAAAAGTGCCTGCGGGCCTCTCCCATCGCGGCGGCGAGCCCGGGCTCCTCCGGCTCGCTACACGGTGCATCGGCGCGATGCCCTCGGCGCTGGTCTGAAAGGACGACATCCCGGGCGACGAGCGCGGCTGGCGCATGGCGCACATGGAGGGCCTGACGCAGGGCTTGCTGCTGATCGGCATCGGCGCGGTCGGCGGACACCTCCGTCTCTCGCGCCGGCAATCGCGGGTGCTGACGTGGTCGGCGCTCGTGACCGGCTGGCTCTTCTTCCTGCCCTCGGCGTTCGGTCCGCTGGCGGGTGTGCGCTGCGCTGAGGGCGGCGATCGCGCCGGTTCGTGGCTCCGTCAGTCGGCGCCCCCTCAGCGCAGCGGACACGTCGTCGGCTCGTGCCCCACGTACGCCACGCACTGGTTGCAGTGGTTGCAGAGCGTGCCGTCGAAGTCGCCGGCCTCGAGCCGCCGCACGAGGTCGGGCTGGCGGAGGAGCGCGCGCCCGAGCGCGAGGAGCTCGAAGCCTTCGCCGAGGGCGGCCTCCATCGTCGCCTGCCGGTTCACGCCGCCGAGGAGCATGAGCGGCAGGCGGACCGCGGCGCGGAAGCGGCGCGCGAGCGGCAGGAAGAACGCTTCCTCGAAGGGGTAGTTCCGCATGACGAGCTTGGCGCCGAAGCGCAGGACGACGCGCCGGACGGGATGGGGCTCGCGGGCGAAGAGCGCGTCGATCGGCGAGGCGCCGCGCATCAGGAACATCGGGGTCTTCGTGGTGTGGCCGCCGGTGAGCTGCAAGGCGTCGAGCGCGCCGTCGCGCTCCAGCATGCGCGCGACCTCGATCCCCTCCTCGACGGTGAGGCCGTTCGCGAACCCGTCCTCCATGTTGAGCTTCGCCCAGATCGCCACGTCGCGACCCGCCGCCGCGCGCACGGCGCGTACGATGCGGCGGGGAAAGCGGGCGCGGTTCTCGAGGCTGCCGCCCCACTCGTCGCGGCGGCGGTTGTTGTAGGGCGAGAGGAACTGGCTGAGAAGGTAGCCGTGTCCGACGTGCACCTCGAGGCCGTCGAATCCGGCGCCTACGGCGATCCGCGCCGCCGCCGCGAAGTCGCGCTCGAGGCGGTCGAGGTCGGCGGGCGTGAGCGCGCGCGCGAACCGCTGGGCGTGCAGGCTGAAGGTCCCCGACGGGCCGACCGGCCGCGCGCCCGTCGCTTTCGGGTCGGCGAACCACCCGGCGTGTCCGAGCTGGAGCGCCGCCTTCGCGCCCTCGGCGTGCATCGCCGCCGCGAAGCGGGCGAGGCCCGGGGCCGCCTCCGGCCGCATCACGATCTGATCCGCGAAGGTGCGGCCCTCGGCGGCGACCGCGCAGTACGCGAGCGTCGTCATCGCGACGCCGCCCGCCGCCACCTCGCGGTGCCAGTCGATGAGGGCGTCGGTGACGAGGCCGCCCCGGGCGCGAGTCTCGTAGGTCGCGCACTTCACGACGCGGTTGCGGAGCGAGAGCGGCCCGAGGCGCGTCGGGCTCAGGATCGGGGTCGTCGGCATGCCGGCGACGACATCATGGACGGCGGCGCGTCCGCAAGCGCGCCGCCGCATCCGGCTGGTGCGGAGGCAGGGGGCGAACGTCGCGCGCCGCGTACCTCGACGGTCGCGCGCGCGTGCGTCGCGTGCGCGGCGTCGACGAGCGCGACGACGTGCGCGCCCGGGGTCGGCCGCCAGAGCGCGAGGGCGTTCGCGGGTCCGAGATCGGCGCCGTCGACGCGCCAGCGGAGCCCGTCGACGCCGCCCGCCGCGTCGAGCGGCACGCGTTGCAGGTCGGAGGGGATGTCGGGGTCGAGGGCGAGGATCGTGCCGTCGATTGGCGTCACGATGCGCGCCGCGCCCGCCGCGAGCACGCGCGCGCCGGGCTCCGTGCCCGGCGCGAACCACTCGCGGCGCGCCGCCTCGACGTCGTCCGGAAACGCGATCTCCGTCGCGACCAGCTCCGGCGGCGGCGCGGGCGCGGCGCTCGGGGCCGCGCGATGGAGCCAGGTCATCACCTCGAGCCAGACGGGCGCGGCGCCCGCGACTCCGCTCACGTCGTGCATGGGGGCGCCCGAAGCGTTGCCGACCCAGACGCCGACCGTGTAGCGCTCCGACCAGCCGAGGCACCAGTTGTCGCGCATGTCCTGGCTCGTGCCGGTCTTCACCGCGGTGAAGAAACGGGTGGCGAGCGCGCTCTCGAGGCCGAACGTGGCGCTGCGGCTCTCGCGGTCGGCGAGGATGTCGCCGACCTGGAAGGCCGCGGCCGCGGAGAGCACCCGGCGCGGCGCGGCGGACGCCGGCGCCGCGTCCGGCGTCACGCGCAGCGGCGACCAGACGCCGCCGTTGGCGAGTGCGCGGTAGGCGCCGACGAGCTCGAGCAGGGTGACGTCCGCACCGCCGAGGGCGAGCGCCGGCCCGTAGAAGGCGCCCTCCTCGGTCACGGCGGCGAAGCCGAGGTCGTGGAGCAGCGCCACGAAGGCGTCGCCGCCGACCAGCCCGAGCGTCCGCACCGCCGGGACGTTCAACGACGACGCGAGCGCGGTGCGCGCGCTGACGAGCCCACGGAAGCGGTCGTCGTAGTCGCGCGGCCGGTAGAGCCCGCCCGGGACGGCCACCGCGAGCGGCACGTCCTCCACGAGCGAGGCCGGCGTCAGCAGGCGGCGCTCGAAGGCGAGCCCGTAGAGGAACGGCTTGAGCGTCGAGCCCGGTTGCCGGCGGGCGCGGACCGCGTCGACGAAGCGGGCGCGGGAGAGCGCGCCGCTGCCGCCGACCCACGCGAGCACCTCGCCGCTGGCGTTGTCGGCGACGAGCGCCGCCCCGTCCTCCACGTTGCGGCCGCGGAGCGCGGTGAGCGTCCGGACGAGCGCGCCGCGGGCGACGCGCTGGGTGGCGGCGTCGAGCGTCGTTGCGACCGGCGCCGTCCGCCCCGCGAGGAGCCGGCGCGCGAGGTGCGGCGCGAGATCGAGGCGCCCGTGCCGGAGCGCCGCGGTCGCCACCCGATCGGCCGCGGCCGCGAGCGCGGCGCCGTCGACCTCCACGGCGCGCGCGGCCGCGAGGCGCGCCGCGCGGCGCACGACCGCGGCGCGCGCCGCGTTGGGGCTCCGTACCGCCGCGGCCAGCACCAGCGCCTCCGCCGCGTCGAGCCCGTGCGGCGCCTTGCCGAAGAGGAACGCCGCGGCGGCGCCGACCCCGCGGAGCTCGCCGCGGAAGACGACCCGGTTCAGGTACGCCTCGAGGATCTCGTCCTTCGACCAGCGCCGCTCGAGCGCGAGCGCCGCCCGCATCTGGCGGAGCTTCTGCGCGAGCGTGCGCCCGCCTCGGCGCGGCGCGAGCGCAGGGTCGAGGAGCGCAGCGAGCTGCATCGTGACCGTGCTGGCGCCGCGGCCCGCGCGTCCGGCGAGGCCGTCGAGCGCCGCGCCGAGGAGGGCGCGCGCGTCGACGCCGTGGTGGTCCCGAAAGCGCCGGTCCTCGGCGGCGAGCACGGCCGGGACGAGGACCGGCGACACGTCCGCGAGCGCGGTCCACGCGAGCCGGCGCTCGTCCGCGTCGGTGCGGAGCTCGTGGAGGACCGTACCGCGGCGATCGAGGAGCGGGACGTCGGAGGGGCGGTGGCGGGCGCGGATCGCGTCGAAGGCCGGGACCGCCATTGTCGCCACCGCGAGCCACGCGGCGAGCGCGCCCGCGCCGGCGAGCGCGGCGGCGGCGAGCGCGGCCGCGCGGAGCATCCGCCGGCGCGTCACGCGGAGCGCTCCCGCGCCGCCGACGGCGCGGAGCGCGCGCGATCGGCATCCGTCACGGCGCGACCTCGACCGGCGCGTTCGGGATCTCGCCGAAGACGTCCGGCGCGTAGAGCGCCTCGACGCGCGTCGGCGGCAGCGCGAAGCGGCCCGCCAGGCTCGGCCGCATCGTATATTCGATGCGGAAGCGCCCCTTCGGCACGAAGTCGTAGTAGGCTCGGAAGCCGTCGAAGGCGCGCTCGACGAACACGGGCTGCGGCCCCTCGCTCGCGGACTCGCCGCTCGCGAGGGCGGCCGAGTCACCGCCGAGCCCGCTCCCGAGGTGCGTCGCGCCCGCGGGGATCGGGTCGTCGACGACCACCCACGTCATGTCGCGGTCGGCGTCGATCTCGAGGCGCACGCGGAGCGCGTCGTCGCGGGGGGTCGCGCCGCCCGCGGGAGCCTCGACGGGCGTTACGGTCTTCGTGATCCGGTAGCCGGCGGCGAGCGGCCGCGCGAGCGGCACGGCGGCGAGCGTCCGGATCGCCGCCCACGGCCGGCCGCCGCCGGTGTGCGCGAGCGCCAGCGTGCCGCTGCCGCCGCCGCTCGGCCAGGGCAGCGTGAGGGTCGCCCCCGCCGGCGTCGCCGCCCAGTCGAGGATGCGCTCCAGGCCGCCGAGCGTCGCGCGGGTCGCGCCGGCGACCGGCGTCGCCTCGAAGGCCGCCGCGAACCTCTCGACCGCGAGCGTGCCCCAGGCGTTCGCGACCGTGGTCGACCAGGCGCCGCCCCGCTGGCGGCCGAGCGCCCCCGCCACGAGCCGCGGCAGCTCCTCGCGCCACGCGCCGTGCTCGAGGAGCGCCAGCACGAGCCGCACCGCGTTCACGTCGGGGTCGCTCATCAGCCAGAACAGCCGGTCGCCGTCCTCGGTCGCGAAGTCGAGGCGCGCGCCTCCCACGCGCAGGCGGGCGCGCAGCTCGTGCTCGACGTCGGCGACCCGCGCCGGATCGGGCTTCTTCGCGATCCGGTGCATCAGGCTCCACCAGTCGATCAGCGCCGAGGTCGGCCACAGCCCGGGCTCGACGGTGATCGTACTCATGAGGCCGGGCTCGACGGCGCCGACGCGCGAGAGCGCCTCGAGCGCCGCGATCTTGCGGAGCGCCAGGTCCGCGGTCGCGAGCGGCGGCGTGGTCGCGAGGGCGCCGCTCACGAAGCGTCGCAACCCCTCCTCCATGTTCGCGCGCACGCGCTCGGGGAGCTCGCGGCCGGCGGCGGTCGCGAGCGAGAGCACGTAGGCGGTCAGCACCTCGCTGCCTTCCGCGCTCGTCGGGAAATACTTGAGGAGGCCGTTCGCGTCGGCGTACGAGGGCAGGGCCGTCGCGATCTCGCGCCAGAGCGCGTCGTCGTGGAGGGCGATCGCGCGCGAGACGCGCTGCTCGAGGCAGCGATACGGGTAGCGGCGCATCGCGTCGCGCACCCCGCCGAGCCCGGCGGCGAGGCTCGGCGCGAGCGCCACCCGCACCTCGCCGCGGTCGGGAAGCGCGTCGGCGGGGCGCGCGACCGGCTGGCGGCCACCGTCTTCGCCGAGCTGCAGCAGCGCCGCCTGCAGGGTGCGCACCGGAACGGCCGGGCGGACCTGCTGCGCGACGCGCACCTCGTCGGCCGGCGCGCCCGCGGCGGTCGCCGTGACGGTGTAGGTCAGGCGCGTGACGTCGGCCGGCGCGGTCACGTCCCAGCCGACGATCGCCGAAGCCTCCGCCGGCAACCGGACCGTCTGCGGCGCGAGGGCGAGCGGGGCGCGATTCGCCTGCGCGCGCGCGTCCCCCGCCTCCACGCTGCCCGCCACCGCCAGGTCCGTGGCGTGGCCGGTCGTGTTGCGCACGGTGAAGGCGGCGCGGAAGCGGTCGCCCTCGCGCACGAGCGGGGCGAGCCCCGGCAGGATCATGACGTCCTGGGTGGCGCGGATCGACGCGCCGCCGGTGCCGAAGCGGTCGAGCCCGCTCGTTGCGACCGCGGCGATGCGGAAGCTCGTGAGCGAGTCGTTGAGCGGCACGTCGACCGTGGCGCGGCCGCGCGCGTCGAGCGGCACGCGCGCCTTCCAGAGGAGCAGCGTATCGAAGAGCTCGCGCGTCGCGCTCCGGCCGCCGCCGCCGCCGACGGGCAGCGCCTTCAACCCGTAGTGGCGCTTGCCGACGACCTGCATCTGCGCGGTCGCGGTCGCCACGTCGTAGGAGCGCCGCCCCATCATGGCGTCGAGGAGCTTCCAGCTCTCGTTCGGCGCGAGCTCGAGGAGACCGGCGTCGACGGCCGCGAGCGCGACCTCGCTCCCGGGCGCGAGCGGCGTCCCGTCGGCGGCGCGGACGGCGATCTTCACCTGCGCCGTCTCGCGGACGCGATGGACCGGGCGGTCCGCGGCGACGCGGACCTTCAACTCGTGCGCCTTCCAGCCGACGGCGAGCTCGGCGATGCCGAGCTTGAAGCTCGGGCGCCCGAGGTCGACGAGCGCGGTCGGCTGCACGTCGTCGGATCGGCCGCGAAGCGCCAGGACCGACACGAAGACGTTCGGCGCCCACTCGGGGCGGATCGGCACCTCGATCACCGGATCCGCGCCCGTGAGCGCGACCACGCGCGCGTCGGCGACGCCCTCGCGCTCGATCGTGACGAGCGCGGTCGCGGCGCGAAACGGCATCCGCACCTGGAGCCGCGCCGTTTCGCCCGGCTCGTAGCGGCGGCGCTCCGGCAGCACGTCCATGCGGTCGCTGTCGCTGCCGCCGAACCACCAGCGGCCTTCCTTGCCCGCGACCCAGACGTCGCCGTGCGCCGCCGAGCGCCGGCCGGCCTCGTCGGTGGTCGACGCCTCCAGCACGACGTTCCCGGTGGCGCCCGCCGGCCCCTCGCAGCGGAGGAGGCCGTGCGCGTCGGTCGTGCCGCGGCAGACGGCGCCGAGCCGTTTCGTCTCGCGCACGCTGTCGTAGGCGTAGAAGCCGCCGACGACGCGCGTGCGGTGCGAGAAGAGCTTCTGCGAGAACGCGTCGACCTGGACCGGCGCCCCCGCCACGGGCGCACCTCCCGGGTCGACGACGGCCACGCGTACGCCGACGGTGTCGCGGGCTCCGGCCCACGCGTCGGGCGCGATCGCGACCAGGCGGGTCGCCGGCCAGATCGGGACGGTTGACGACACGGTCTGCACCTGGCCGGTCGGGTCGCGGAACTCGAGCTCGGTGCGGAGGCTCACGGGCGTCGTCGCGGGGGCGAGATCGGTGATCGTCGCGCGCCCGGTGCCCGCGCCGTCGAGGGTGAGCGCGAGCCGCTGGTGGATCTTCGGCCCGCCGCCGTCGTCCTCGACCGGCTCCTCGTCGCCGCGGCGCACGAGGCCTTCCGCGACCGGGCCGTTCGCGAGCGTGAAGCCCTCGAGATCGTCGGGCGTCTCGGGCGTGCGGGGCGAGACCTGCGCGCGCACGACGACCGGGAGCCCCGCGGCGGCGCCGCCCGCGAGATACCGGACGGCCAGGTCGACGGGGACGGTCGTCGCGGCCACGAGCGGCGCCGCCGGCGGCCGCAGCACGCCCTGCATCAGCGGGACGCGGAACTCCTCGACGCGGAAGCTCGCCGCGATCCAGTCGCCGCCGTTGGCGAAGGAGCTGTCGTACTCCGCGCCCTCGCCTTCGCCCGCCTCGTTCGCGGCGCGCGCCTTCGCCATCGCCGCGCTCAGCAGGTGCGCCTCGTAGTAGCCGAGCTTCGCCTCGCGCGGGATCGTCCACGTGCTCTCGCCGACGCCGGTCGCGTCGAAGGCGACCGGCTGCTCGAAGTGCTCGTCGCTGCCGACGTGGACGATCGAGAGGGTCGTCGGGAGGTCCGCCGCCGCGGCGGCGCCGAAGCCGCGCAGGCGCTTGGTGCGGAAGAGGTGCTTCATGTGCACCGTCTCGCCGGCCCGGAAGAGGGGACGGTCGAGGACCGTGTGCGCGGCGACGCCGCCGGCCTCGTCGACGTCGGGGAGGCCGTAGCGCCACGGCTCGATGCCGTCGTCCCAGCTCGAGTGTACGAAGCTCATGTCGTCGCTGCTTCGCGCGGTCACCAGGAGGCCGTCGTAGAGCTCGCGAAGCGCCGTCGTCTGCGATCCGTCGAACGGGTCGACGTCGGGAAGCCCGCGCGCGAAGCAGGTCGGGAGCGCGCGCGGCGCCGGCACGTCGGCGAGGTGCGCGAGACCGTCGGCGTCGGTCGTGCCCTCGCCCACGAGTCCGCCGCGGCAGTCGCGGAGCGTCACCTTCGCGCCGGCGACGGGCGTCGCCGCGTCGAGGGTCGTGACCCACGCGACCGACTGCTCGGCGCCCCACTTGAAGTGGACGCCGAGGTTGGTGACGAGCGCGACGGTCGGCACGTACATCGGCCGCGGCTTGGCGAGGAGCGACGCACCGAGCCGCGCGCTCTCGAGCTCGACGACGTAGAGGCCGGGGCGCTCGAACGGCAGGCCGACGACCTCGAACGCGCGCTCCCCGCTCGGCTTCGGCAGGCTGAACGTCTTGATCGCGCCGGGCGCCGGCGCCGGCGGCGCGGGCGGCGGCGCTCCCGACTTCGGCGGCGCCGGGGCGAACACGGAGACCTCGCGCTTGGCGGCGCCGACGCGGCGGAGCCACGGCAGGATGTCGGCCTCGCGCTCGGGCGCGATCCGCGCGACGCTCCCGGTGACCCCCGGCGCGTACACGCGCGCGCGCGCGGCGGGCTCGAGGTTGCGGAGCGTCACCGGCAGCGTCGCCCCGGCCTTCGCCTCGACGATCCCGAAGCGGGCGTTGAACTTCGCGAGCGGCGGGAGCTCGCCGGTCCCGACGGCGAGGGGGAAGCGGGAGGCGTTCACCGGCGTGCGGCCGCTTTCGTCGGCGATCCCCGCGGGCAGCTCGACGCGGAAGGTCGCGTGCTCGGGGAAGGGGCCCGGGAACGCGATGGAGTTCACGAGCGAGACGTCCTCGTCGATCGGAGCGTGCGGCCGCGGCGTGCCGTCGGCGGCGAGGAGCGCGATGCCCTCGGCCGCGGTGCGCGCCACCGGCGCCGAGAACTCGACCTGCATGTCGCCGACCGGGTTGCAGGCGGCGCCCCGCCTCTCGCGCAGGCAGCCGAACGTCAGGATGAACGCGTCGCGCGTCTGGAAGGCGAGGCGCTGCTCGGTCGTGGCCGCGACGCCGGTCGTGGTGGCGACGCCCGGTCCCCACACGAGCGCGACCTTCGCGCCGTTCGGGAACGCTTGCGCGGCGCGCACCACGGCGTGCGGTCCGCGGCGGTAGCTCGGCTGGGTCTTCACGATCGCGTCGCGCTCGGCGCCGGTCACGACGCGGGCCGCGACCCGTTCCGGTAGACCGGCGACCTCGAAGGCGACGTGGCCCGCGATCGACCCGGGATCGACCTCGGCGTCGAGGGCCAGGAGGAACGCCTGGTCCTCCTCGATCGAGCGCGCCCCCTCGTACGGCGCCGAGTCGCGAATCGACGGACCGCCGGTGTCGAACCGGAAGACCGCGCCGGGCGCGAGCGGCGTGCCGTCGAGCGCCCGCACGCCGGGGGCCAGGGTGAAGGCGCAGCGGAGGCCGGCCGGGAGGTCGGCGGCGAAGTCGTAGGACCACGTGCGGCTGTCGGTCCAGCGTCCGGTCCCCGGCGCGGGGCACGCCACTGCGAAGGGCGCGAGCGGCGCGCGCGGGTCGCCGAGCGCGACCATTGGACGCGGAAAGCAGGCGGTCGCCTGGCGCACGCGCTTCACGCTGCCTTGCGGGAAGAAGACGATGTCGTGCGCCGCAGCCGGCGTCGTCGGGGCGGCGTGGCCCGAGCCGCATGCCAGCGCCGCGAGCAGCGCGATCGTGACCCACCGGACGGGCGTCATGGCGGGGACATCTTGCACATCGCCTCCGGTCGCGCACACGAGATGCCGCGGGACGGGCTCCGCGCAGCGCGTGGCGCTCGGGGCGCCGTCCGATGCGGGGGCGGAGGCGCGCTACGGGTGCGCCGCCGCGCGTCCCCGGACGGTCATGCGGCCCGGACCCGGCAGGCCTGCCACCGCGTTCACCGTGGCCGAGCCGGTCGGCGCAACGCAGAAGACCGAAGCGAGCGCCGGCGCCGACACGTCGCGCTCATGGTGCTCCTCCTTGGCGTCATACAAGGTCGAACGCACTCCTCGGGTCAAGGGAAACTTCGCCGCGCCGCTGCACGCCGCTCGCCGCCGTCGTGCGGGGCTGCAAGGCGTCCGCGGCGGGCGGACGCCGCGGGAAGAGCGCGCTCATCGGCCATGGCGTCGCGGCCGCAAGTGGCGGAACCGCCGCGTGATCGCGCCGCCGCCGGCGGCGGCGTGGCGGCGCGGTCCGGCGGCGGCGTCGTCCTTGCTGTGCGGTGCCTCGTGCCCGCGACCGTGCTCGTCCTCGCAGATCGGCTCGACATCGCCGCCTTGATCGGGCGTTCGCTCGCCGGCGTCGGACTCCGCCCGGCGGTGGTGAGCGACCTCCGGCAGGCCGCGCTCGTCATGGCGCGCGAGACGCCGGCGGCCGTCGTGCTCGATCTCGCCGCTCCCGGGCATTGCGACGCCGTGGTGCGGTGGCTCCGGCGCGACCCGAAGGGCGCCGCGATCGCGGTCGTGCAGGTGAGCGCGCTCGCGCGCAACGGCGGCGCGCCGCGCGGCGAGATGCGCGCCGACCTCCACCTGCCGAAGCCCTTCACCCCGCGCCAGATCGTCGACGGCGTCCGCACGGTGCTGGCGCGGCGCGCCGCGCGCGAGCGCTTCCGGGCCGGGGCAACGCCATTGACGGCTTCCGTGCGTGACAGTACGGGAATGCGCCATGACCTCGTTGTGGCAGCGGAGCGCCGGTGAGCTCGCCGCGCTGATCCGGTCGCGCGCGGCGTCGAGCCGGGAGGTCGTCGAGGCGCATCTGGCGCGCGTCGCGGCGGTGAACCCGGTCGTGAACGCGATCACGGAGGTGCGCGAGGACGAGGCGCTCGCGGCGGCGGACGCCGCCGATGCGTCGGTCGCGCGCGGCGCCGCGCTCGGTCCGCTCCACGGCGTCCCCGTGACGGTGAAGGTGAACGTCGACGTCGCCGGATCCGCTACGACGGCGGGAATGCCGGTCTTCGCCGAGGAGCGTCCGGCGACCGATGCGCCGCTCGTCGCGCGCTTGCGGGCCGCGGGCGCGATTCCGTTGGCGCGCACCAACATGCCGGACCTGGGCCTCCGCTGGCACACCGCGAGCTCGCTCCACGGGACGACGCGCAATCCCTGGAGCGCCCGGTACACGCCGGGGGGCTCGAGCGGCGGCGAGGCCGCGGCGCTCGCGACCGGCATGAGCCCGCTCGGGATCGGCAACGATATCGGCGGCTCGGTGCGGTGGCCGTCCCAGTGCTGCGGGACGGTCGCGCTCCGTCCGACCCTCGGCCGCGTACCGCACTACGACGCGACGGTGCCGATCGAGGTGCCGCTCGCGTACCGTCTGATGGCGACCGACGGGCCGATGGCGCGGACGGTCGCCGATGTCGGGCTCGCGCTCGACGTGATCGCGGGCGCGGACCCGCACGATCCCTGGTCGGTGACGGCGCCGGAGCCGCGCCCCGCCGAGGGCCCGCTGCGCGTCGCCGTCACGACCGATCCGGGCGGCCTCGGCTGCGACCCGACGATCGCCGCCGGCGTCGCCCGCGCGGCCACGATCCTCGCCGCCGCAGGGTGTCGGGTCGAGGCGGTCGAGCCGCCCGCGGTGGTCGAGGCGCACGAGATCTGGGGCACGATCCTCGCGGCCGAGACCCGGACGATGGTGCTGCCGTTCGCGCGCACGCTCCTCGCGCCCGATGCGCTCACGGTCATCGAGCACCTCATGGCCCCGTTTCCGGAGGTCGATCTCGCGGGCTACGCGGAGAGTCTGGCGCGTCGGACGCGGGTCGCGCGCGAGTGGGCGCTCTTCCTCGACCGCTTCGACGTCGTGCTCGGGCCGGTCGCGTGCGCGCCGCCCTTCGCGCCCGATGCCGACCTTGCCGCGGACGCGATGACGGCGATCCTGCGGAGCATGCGGCTCGTGACGACGTGCAATCTCCTCGGGCTCCCGGCGGCGGTCGTGCCGGTGGACGTCGTCGGCGGCCTCCCGCGCGCGGTGCAGCTGATCGCGACGCGCTATCGCGACGACCGCTGCCTCGCGGCGGCCGCGCTCGTCGAGCGCGCCACGCCTCCGATCCTGCCGATCGATCCGACGGGCGCGTGACCCGTCGGACACCGTCGACCGTCGCGACCAAGCCACCGGCTTCGGCGCGCGCGATCGCCCGGAGCAATCCCCGCCCGGAAGCTGGCGTCCGATCGACGCCATGGTGACGACGCAGCCGCTCTCCCGGTGCTCCGACGCGCGCGACCTGTACCTCGCCGGGACGCGATGGTAGACGTCCCGGCCGTGCCGCCGCCGCCCGATCTCGTCCACGTCGTGAGCCACGGACCGCACTGCCTCGACGGGGTGACGTCCGCGGTCGCGGTCGCGCGCTTCCACGCCGGCAGCGAGATCGTGCCGATCTTCGCCAACAACCCCGAGATCAACGAGGCGATCCAGGGGGTGCCGCCGCCCGCCGCCGGCCGCACGCACGAGCTCTGGATCACCGACATCAGCTGGAACCAGCCGGCGACCGACGCGCATCTCCGGACGCTCGCCGCCGCCGGGACCCGCCTTCGCTGGATCGACCACCACCGCACCGCGATCGAGCGCCTGAAGCGCGGCGCGATCGACGTGCCGCTGGCGACGATGGTCGTCGAGGACACGTACGCGGCCTCGCGGCTCGTCTTCGAGCACCTGAAGGGACGGCTGGCGGCGGAAGGCGGGACGCCGAGCGGGCGCGCCGAGCACGCGGCCGCCTTCCTCGCCCTCGAGAAGCTCGTGGCCCTCGCCGACGACAACGACCGCTGGATCCACGCGCTCGCCGGGTCGCGCGAGCTCGCGCTCACCGTCGGCGCGATGCGCGACGCGACCGCCTACGGGGAGCTCCTCGCGATCGGCGCCGACGTGCGCTCGACGCCGCTCATGCGCGAGGCCGAGGCGCGCGTCACGGCCGAGGTCGCGGCGACGCACGCGCTCGCCGAGAAGACGCGGCGCGAGCGCCGCGTCGGCGACGTGACGGTGATCGCCGCCTGGTGCGCCGGCTATCCGAGCGAGATCGGCGACCGATGGGGGAGAGCGACCTCGAACGCCGTCGTGGCGCTCTACGACACGAAGAGCGCGGGCGTGAGCTTCCGGCGCTCGCCCGCGTCGCAGGTGGATCTCTCGCGTGTCGCCGAGACCTTCGGCGGCGGCGGGCACGCCGCCGCCGCCGGGTGCAAGATCCCCGGCATGGGCGAGCGCGACGCCGACGCGCTCGCGGGGCTCGTCGCCGACGCGGTCGCGAAGGTGACGCGCGCGGCATGAGCTCGCAGCACGATCTCGGCCGGCTCCGGAAGCGCTACGGCAAGTTCCCGCTCGTCGAGGCGGTGCTCGCCGACGGCGCCTTCGCGCCGCTGCACGGCGGCGCGCGCCGGGGGCAGGGCGGACGGCGGAGCGAGGTCGCGATGGCGATCCGCCGTCCGAGCGGCGGCATCCTCCTCCAGACGAAGGCTTTCTACCCGCCCGGCACGTTCCGCCTGCCGACCGGCGGCATCAAGGAAGGGGAGGACGTCGAGCACGCGCTGCTCCGCGAGGTGCACGAGGAGAGCAATCTCGACGTCGAGATCGAGCGGCTCGTCGCGGTGATCGACCACACCGCGCCCGCGGGGGCGGCGCCCTTCCGCTCGTACATGTTTCTGTTGCGCGAGGTCGGCGGCACGCTCAAGGTGAACGATCCCGACGAGAGGATCAGCGGCTGGGACGCGCGCGACGTCCTCGGACTCGACCAGGCGGCGCGCGATCTCCGCAATCTCGACGGGACGTGGCGGCGCTGGGGCCGGTTCCGCGCCGTGGCGCTCGAGGTGCTGGCGGGCGCCATTCGGTGACGGCGCTCGGGGCGCGGCCGGGCGCCGTCCGATGACCGCCGCGCCTCGCGATGGCGGCGTGGCCGATGCGGGCGCGGGTCCGAACCGCTTCGGCGCGCTCTTCGCCTGGGCGCTCTACGATCTCGCGAACACGACGTTCTCGCTGAACGTCGTCTCGCGCTACGTGCCGCTCCTCATCGTCGAGGACCTCGGCGGCCGCGATCTCGACGTGAGCGTCGCCTACAGCGGCGCGATGGTGCTGGTGGCGCTGGCGGCGCCGTTGCTCGGCGCGCTCTCGGACTTCTCGGGCCGCCGCATCCCGTTCCTCGCCGTGACGACGCTCGTCTGCGTCGGCGCGACCGCGCTCATGGGCTTCGGGAGGCCGGCGGGGCTCGTGCTCGGGCTCTTCGCGGTCGCGACGTTCTTCTACCAGGCGGCGCTGGTCTTCTACGACGCGCTCCTCGCGAACGTGTCCGACGAGACCAACCGCGGCCGCGCCTCGGGCTTCGGCATCGCGCTCGGCTACGGCGGATCGATCTTCAGCCTCTACAGCGTCTCCCCGGTCGCGGAGCACTGGGGGAAGGCGGCGGCGTTCCCGACCACGGCCGCCATCTTCCTCGCGTTCGCGCTGCCGTGCCTCCTGATGGTGCCCGACGGTCCGGGCGGCGCGCTCTGGCGCCGCGGGCTCGCGCGCGAGACCGTCGCGCGGGTCGCCGCGACGCTCCGGCGCGTGCCGCGGCTGCCCGGCCTCGGCCGCTTCCTCGCCGCGCACTTCCTCTACACCGACGCCGTCAACACGGTGATCCTCTTCATGGCCGTCTACGCGACCAGGGTCGGCGGCTTCGCGAGCGCCGAGGTGACGCGCCTCCTCGCGCTCTCGACCGTCTTCGCGATCGTCGGCGCGTTCGGCTGCGGTCCGCTGATCGACCGCGTCGGCGCCAAGCGCGCGCTCTACGCGGCGCTCGCCTGCTGGGCGGCCGGCCTCGCGCTCGCGCTCGGCGCGCCCGCCAAGGGCGCGCTCTGGCTCGTCGGGCCGATCACGGGCGTCGCCCTCGGCGCCACCTGGGCCGCCGACCGCGTCCTCATGTTCCGCCTCTCGCCGCCCGAGGCGCTCGGCGAGCTCTACGGCGTCTACGGCATGGTCGGCCGCTTCGCGGCCATCACCGGACCGCTCGTCTGGGGCGTTGTCGTGTACGCCCTCGAGGACACCGGCGCGCTCGCGTACCGGGCGGCGATCGGCGCGCTCCTCGTCATGCTGCTCACGGGCGCGTGGGTGCTGCGCCGCGTGCCGGCGGTCTGAGCCGGCGCGCCGGCTCAGCGCGCTCCGGAGAGACCCGCCTGCCGCACCCGGGCGTCGAGGTCGGGCCGCAGGCGCAGCGCCTCCGCCGCGTGGGCGCGCGCCTCGGCGCCGCGCCCCTGTTGCGCGAGGGCGAGGGCGAGGTTGAAGTGCACCTCGGCGTAGTCGGGCCGCAGCGCGAGCGCGCGCTCGTACTCGGCGATCGCCTCGGCGGCGCGCCCTTGCCGGATCCGGAGGTTCCCGAGATTGCTGTGCGGCTCCGCGTAGCCCGGAGAGCGCCGCATGGCCTCGGCATAGAGCGCCGCCGCCTCGTCCCACGCCCCGCGCTGCATGACCGCGACCGCGAGGTTGTTCATCGCCTCCGCGTAGCCCGGCCGGAGGCGGAGCGCCTCGCGGTAGAGCGGTTCGGCCTCGGCGAAGCGCTGCTCGTCGGCGAGCGTCGCGCCCCAGTTGTTGTGTGCGTCGGCGGAGGTCGGCTTCAGGCGGATCGCTTCGGCGTAGTGGGCCATCGCCTCCCGCCGTTCGCCGCGGTCCGCGAGCGCGCGGCCGAGATGGACGTGCGCCTCCGCGTACGTCGGGTCGACGGCGAGCGCGCGCCGCGCCGCCGCCAGCGCGTCGTCGACGCGCCCCTCGGCGAGGCACGCCTGCGCGAGGTTGCTCCACGCCCGCGGGTTCGCCGGGCGCTTCGCGGCGACGTCGGTCCACATCGCCCGCGGGCTCCGGTAGTCGTGGTTGCGGTCGATGGTGAGCGCGCCGAGCGCGGCGACGGCGATCGCGGCGGCGGCGGCCGCGACCCGGCGCTCGCGGGCGGGTCCGAGCCGCGCGCGCCGGATCGCCGCCCGGCCGCCGAGGACGAGGAGCGCCGCGAGCGGGGCGAGCGGCAGGTACATGCGGTGCTCGAACGCGAGGTCGCGGATCGGGATCACGCTCGAGCTCGGGGCCAGGGTGATGAGGAACGCGAGGACGAGGAAGCGGAGGCGCGACCGGGCGCGGAGCGCGTAGAGGAGCCCGCCGACCCCGGCGGCGAGCGCGAGCGTCGGCGCGGCGACCGCGAGCCCCGTCGCCGGCGGCCACCCGTAGTCGAGCACGAGCCCGTACGGCGCGACGACGAGCCGGAGGTAGCGCAGGATCACGCCCGGCTGGCTCCGCGCGAACTCGGCGAGCGACACGTCGCGCATCGCGAAGCCCGCCGTCGCCGCCGACTCGTGCTCCTGGCCGGCGAGGAGGAAGAGCAGGATGCCCCAGGTCGCGCCGAGCCCGAGGTAGAGCGGACGGCGGCGCCGCCACGCCGCGCCCCACGACCCGGCGAGGAACATGCGGTCGTAGAGCAGGACGACGAGGGGCGCCGTCACCATGACCGGCTTGCAGAGCATCCCGAGCGCGCACGCCGCGACCGCCGCGCCGTACCACGGCGCGGGACGCGCCGCCGCCGCGCCGCGGATCGTCGCGTAGAGCGTGACCAGGGAGAAGAGTCCGCTCAGCGACTCCGCGCGCTGCACGACGTAGGTGACGCTCTCGGTCTGGAGCGGGTGCAGCGCCCACACGAGCGCGATCGTGAGCGCCGTCGCCGTCGTGCCGAGCGTCCGCGCCGCGACGCCGTAGAGCGCGAGCGCCGCGAGGCAGTGCGTGGCCACGTTGACGACGTGGTAGCCGAGCGGGTTCGCGCCCCCGAGCGCCCAGTCGAGCGCGAAGGAGAGCTGCACGAGGGGGCGCGTCGTCCCGCGCACGGTCGCCCACGAGAGCGCGTGCAGCGCGGGGCTCTCGAGGATCCCCGCGTCGTCGAAGAGGAACGGCGCGCGGAGCGCGTTGGCGTACGCGATCAGCACGGCGCCGACGAGGAGCGGCGGCGCGAGGCGCTCGGCGGGACGCGGCATCGGCGCCGGAGCTTGGAGGAAACCGCGCCGCGACGCCAGGCGACTCGGCAGCGTGGTCCGGACGTTTTCCGGCTCTCAGCCGCCCTGCGCCTCGGCCTCCGCGATCACCGACGCCACCAGCGCCGGGTCCTCCATCGGCATGAAGTGCGTCCGGTCGGGGCGGTGTACGTCGCGGGAGCGGCGGAGCTGCGACGCGAGGGCGGGCCACGTCGGCGAGTAGCGGAAGTCGGCGAGGTCGGCGGGCGTGCGCGGCTCGATCGCGCGAAGCAGCGTGACGGGCAGGTCGAGGGCGCGGACGTGCTCGTGGATGCCGGGGTTCCCGAACGCGCCGCCGTAGACGGCGCTTTCCATCTCCGGCGTGCAAGCGAGCTCGAAGCCGGGCGGATCGACGCTCGGCACGAGGCCCCACGTGCAGTAGTCGCGCAGCGCCGCCGCCGTGAAGCTCGCGAACGACGGCCGGCCGTGCAGGCGCTCGATCATCTCGTCGATCGAGGTGAAGTGCCGGCGGCGTTTGGCGGCGGGGTGCGTCGCGCCGGCGACCCGGATCCACGCGCCGTCCTCGGCGGCGCCGCGCGCGGCGTAGTGCTCGGGCGCCATGATCGTCGGATCGACGAGCACGAGGCGGCGAAAGCGGGTCGGCGCGATCGCCGCCGCTTCGACCATCGCGTGGCCGCCCGCCGAGTGGCCGACGCCGACGACGCCGCGCAGGTCGAGGCGGCGCGCGATCTCGGCGACGTCGCGGCCGAACTCGCGCCAGCGGATGGCGTCGACCTTGTCGCTCCGCCCGTGACCGCGCTGGTCGATCGCGATCACCCGCCGCCGCCCGAGCCGGCGTCCGAGCTGGCGCACGACCTGATCCCAGCAGCGCGCGTGGAAGCCCGTCGCGTGTACGAGCAGCAAGGGATCGCCCGCGGCGCCGCGCCCCCACTCGAAGTAGGTGAGGGAGACGCCGTTCACGGCGACGGAGGCCTCGATCGGCGCGCGCACGGTCGGCGAACCATGAGAGAGATCGAGGGGGCATGCAAGGGACGACGACAGCCGTTGCGTCTCGGTTCGCGGCGACGAACCGGCGTGTCGGCTGGCCGCGCAGCGGCTGCCGCTCGCGCGTGCGTGCCGGGACGCATCCGCATATACGGTCCCGGCCATGACCGAAGGACGCCATCTTCCGCGGCGGAGGGGTGGCCTGGGCCGCCCGGTGATCGTCTTCGCCGCCGAGACGCTGAACCTGGCAGAGGTCACGCGGATGCTCGAGATCGCGCGCGTGGCGCGACGGACCTTCGAGCCCGTCTTCCTCAGCTACGACGGCGAGCGCAGGAACCACCGGTACATCGAGGCGGAGGGATTCGAGATCGTCGAGCTCGAACCCCGGCTCGACGCCGGGGCCGTCGAGCGCTTCTGGAAGGTGGATCGGATGGAGTCGCTCGGCGACTTCTTCAGCGCCGAGGACCTCGCGCGGCGCGTGGAGTCGGAGGTGGCCCTGTTCCGCGACCGCCGTGCGGTCGCCGTCGTGACCGGGTTCTGCCTGTCGGTCTCCGTATCGGCGCGGGTGGCGAAGGTGCCGCTCGTCTGGATCGCGCAAACGACCTGGCTGATCGAGCATGCCCGGCGTTACGCGGGCTGGCCGGACTTCGCGGACTTTGGCCTCACACGCCTGGTCCCCGCAGCGATGCGCGACGCGCTCGGCCGCCGTTTGACGCCGCTCGGTTTCCGCCTCTGGAGCCTCGGCCTCAACCGCATCGCCCGCCGCCACGGTCTTCCCGGCTTCCGCGGCTCGGGCATGTTCGAAGGCGACTGGACGTTGTACGCCGAGCCCGAGGGCTTCTCCGAGACGCCGATCCCGCCGCGCCTCGCGCCCCGGGCTCGATTCATCGGTCCCCTGGTTGCCCGGCTCGACGTACCCGTCTCCCCGCGCGTGCGCGAGCTTCCTCGGGATCGGCCGATCGTGTACTTCGCGATGGGAAGCTCGGGCATCGAGGACACGGTGCGCCAGACGCTTCGCGCCTTCGAGGATCAGCCCTGGAGGGCTCGCGGACGAGCGAGCGAAGGAGCGCGCGCGGGTCTTTCAGCGGGTGTGTCGGGCGTGGGACGGTCCGGAGAACGGAGCGCGATTCCTGGAGGAGACCTTCGCGGGCGGGTGAGGCCCGGCCACTCGTGGGAGAGACGCTTACTCGATCGTGTCGTACACGCTCGACCAAAACTCGCACTCGGCCCGCCGGAAGTGCTTGATCCGCGTGATGCCGGTGGCGAGCTCGGGAGCGTCGAAGCGCAGCATCCGCCAGGGGCGCTCCTTGAAGCGCGGCCACGCCGCGCTCTTGGCGGCGCCCGGATTGCGCCCTTTGCGGGCGAAGCTCGTCCAGTACTCCTGCATGCGGCTGCCGAGCTGGGCATCGAAGAAGTTCGGGGCCGGAACGGAGTTGAAGACGTAGGGAATCTCGGCGCCGTGGAACGCGCCGAGATCGAGGATGTTCACGAACGCCAGGGGGATGACGCGTGCGAAGTTGTAGACGTACGTGCGCGGATTCTTCGCCGCGGACACGCGCCGCGCGACGTCGACCGTCGGACAGACGAGCGTGGCGTCGCCGACGACGCGCACGAAGGCGTCCTGGGGCGTCGGGAAGCTCGTGACCGGGTAGACCGCCTCGACCTGGGGCGCGAGCGCGCCGTAGCGGGCGGTGAGGGCGGCCGTGTACTCGGCGGGCGAGGCGAGCGGCGTGGCGCCGATGAAAAACAGCGTTCCCTCGTCCGAGTTGAAGCCGAGCATGTACGGCACGTGGGAGAAGGCGCCGCGGTCGAACAGCGTCCGCGGGTGCGCGGGAAGGAAGGCGCCGTCGATCGAGATCGGCGTGCCGTCGAGCTCGGAGTCCCCGAAGGCGTCGAGCAGCGCGGCGACGGGAGCGGCCCGCAGGCACGCCAGCACGTCGGGCGCCCCGCCGCATCCGACCGCGGCCGTGACGTCGGCGGCGCGGGCCGCGCTCTCGGCGCCCGTCGCGATGCCCACCGTGCAGCCGCCGCTCTCGCTGATGGCGCGGTGGAAGAGCCCGCTCGACCCCGGCGACGCGACGTGGGCGCACACGTTCCACGCGCCGGCGGACTCGCCGAAGATGGTCACGTTCGCGGGATCGCCGCCGAAGGCAAGGATGTTGTCGCGCACCCATTCGAGGGCGAGACGC
Source organism: Deltaproteobacteria bacterium (assembly GCA_020852955.1). GTDB lineage: Bacteria > Desulfobacterota > Binatia > UTPRO1 > UTPRO1 > UTPRO1. Next base: position 59,532 of record JADYZW010000003.1, read on the forward strand.
TGGTCGAGGAGTCCCTGGTTCCCCGCGTACGGGTACCCGGGATCTTCGCCCGTCAGCGCCGCGTGTCCGAAGAACCCGAGCACGCCGAGCCGGTAGTTCATGCTCACGACGACGACGCCGCGGTCGCCGGCGAGGTTGTGCGCGTCGTACAGGCGATAGCTCTCGTAGGGCGGGAACGGCACGAAGTTGCCCGAGGCACCGGCGACGTCGCCGCCGCCGTGGATCCACACCATGACCGGGAGCGGCTCGGCGGGAGCCGGGTCCGGCGTCCAGACGTTCAGGTACAGGCAGTCCTCGCTTTCGCTGCCGTCGCTCGTGAGCGCATCGAGCTGGGCGCACGCGGGCGGGTACGAGGACGCGTCGAGCGCGCCGGCCCAGGGGGCGTTCGGCACGGGCGGCCGCCATCGCCGCGCGCCGACCGGCGGGGCCGCGTACGGAATCCCCAGGAACTCGCGCGCCGCGCCGTTGAGGTGGCCCTGCACCTGGCCGTCGGCGAGCGTGATCGACGTGCCGGACTGGATGCCCTGGGCACGCGCGGTGACGGGGGTCGCGGCCGCGAGGGCGACCGTCAGCAGCGCGAGGCGACGCAGGCGCGGATACCGAGCGATGTCCATGAGGGGTCCTCTCCAGTGACGCGAGGCGCGGCGAGGGGCCGCGTGCGCGGTGGTCGCACCGTAGGCGAAGCGCCTCCGGATCGGCAAGCGAAATCTCGGCCGCGACGAGCGACCGCTCCCGCCCGGCTTGCAACCCGGAGCGTCACCCGGCAGCCTGGCCGGTCATGGCGCGTCCGGTGGCGGATGACGGCGGGATGCCGGCGGTCGATACGCTTCGCGGGGTGGTCGCGAAGCTGCGCGCGTTCCCGCCGATGGTGCGCCATCGCGGCCAGGACTATGCCCGGACCGGCCGCGTCGGGCGGCTGATCTTCGCGGACGACGCCGTGCGCGCCAAGGTGCACGGCTCGCGGCCCTACGACGCGGCATGGTCGTGGGAACGCGTCGACGAGAGCCGGCCGGCGTGCTCGTGTCCGGTCGGCCCCTACTGCAAACACGCCTACGCGCTCGCGTGCTGCCTGCTCACCGCGGCGCACGAGGAGCACGGCTTCGTCGATCCCCGGCTGGCGCAGTTCCTGCCCCCGGGGCTCGTCCCGAAGGAGGGCGCGGTCGTGTCGATCGCGTCGGGAGGAAGCGGCGGCGAGCGGCGCCGCGAGGCGGCGTCGCCCGCCCCGCCGTCCGCGCGCTCGGCGCCCGCCGCGGCGCTCGAGCGCCTGCGCGCGGCGCCGCCGGGCTGGCAGCGCGAGCACGCGCTCGAACGGTTGCTCGCGGGCGGTCCGGCGCGCGGGCTCTCGGGGTATCTGCCGCCGTTTCCCGAGATCCTCCAGGAGGAGGATCTCGATCTGATGTGCTGGCGGCTCGCGCAGGAGATCCAGGCGCGCGCCGAGGGTTGGGTGCCGCGCGAGCTCGGACCCTATCGTGATCGTCCCGATCTGATCGCGCGCCACGCCGAACGGGCGCGCGCCGCGCTGCGCGAGGAACTCGCGTCGTGGGCGCGGCGGCGGACCGCCGTCACGCCGCGCGGCCTGCGGCTCCTGTTCGGCCTCGTCGAGCGGCCGGGCGCCGGGCCGACCGTCACCGTCGAGGCGCGCGTCACGAGCACGCAGATGAACGACGAGCCGCGCTCGATCCTGCAGCTCGCGCAGCTCCGGACGCAGGTGCATCGGGCGCCGGGATTGCTGCCGGCCGATCAGGCCGCGGTGCTCGACTGGCTCTGCGACCACAACGTCGGCGGCCGACACGACTACTATGCCGGACAGATCGGCCTCGGACCGGCGCTGCTGATGCGCCTCCTCGAGCGGGTGACGAGCCTCACCTTCGCCGCCTGGCGCGACGACATCGAGCCCGCGCTCGCGGCGGCGGCCGGCGTCCGCCCCGGCGATCCGGTCCGGCTCGGCGGCGAGCTCGTGCGCTTCCTACCGACCGCGATCACGCGCGGCGACGAGGTGTGGGTCGAGCTTCGCTTCGTCTGGCCCGACGGGAGCGCGCGGCGCCGGGACGACGCCGTCTATCTGCGCGATCCCGGGGGATGGTCGCCGTCGGGCCGGGTGAGCCTGGTGCTCGCCGCCGGCGTCTTCTGGGTCGTCGGTGACGAGCCGCCCGAGTCGGTCGTCACGCTCTTCGCGGCCGCGGGCGGCCTGCCTCTCGCCGAGGAATCGCGCGCCGAGACGCTCGGGCTCCTGGCGACGAGCTTCCCCCACCTCGAGGCGTCGCTCATCGCGCACACGCGTACGCACGCGGTCAGGCCCGTCGTCGCGCTCGATCTCCGCGCCGACGACTGGCTCGAGCTGCGCGTGTTCGCGCGCGCCACCGCCGCCGATGCGGCCGAGGTCGCGTTCGAGTATCTGCCCGAGGGGCGCTGGGCGCGCTGCCCGCCGAGCGTGCTGCCCGGCGGCGTCGGCGTCGAGGTCGGCGGCCTCGCGGCGTTTGGGCCCGACGCGGCGCCGCCGGACGCCGTCGACGCGGCCGCGGCGGACCCCGTGTCCGGGGCGCCGATCGACGGGCCGCCGCCGTCCGAGGTCTGGCTCGACGTCCCGTGCGACGAGGAGGTGGCGCCGCTCGTCGCCTGGCTCGAGGAGACCGGCGCGGCCGCGGGCGCGCGCCGCGGTCCCGGGGTCGGCGCACCTCCCGACGACGCGCGCGAACGCGGCTGGTGGCTGTCGTGCGGCCGGCGCCGCATGGAGCGCTTCGCCGACGCCTGGGAGGCGCGTCCTCCCGGCGTCGAGTGGTACGGCTCCGAGCGCGCGCGGCGCCTCCTCGCCGGAGCCCAGCGCGTCGCGCCGCGCGTCCGCATCGAGGCGAGCGGCGTGGACTGGTTCGAGGTGTCGGCGGCGTGGGACGCCGAGGGCCGCGCGCTCTCCGACGCCGATCTCGCGAAGCTCCGCGCCGCGACGACCCGCTTCGTGAAGCTCGACGCGGGGTGGGTGCGCCGCGACCTGACCGCGAGCTTCGACGAGATGAGCACGCTCCTCGCCGATCTCGGCCTCGAGCTCGGCGACGAGCCGCAACAGGTGACGGTCTGGCAGCTCGCCGGCGCCGATCCCGGGTCGCTCGCGGCGCTCGAGCGGCTCGGCGCCGATCCCGGGACGGTCGCCGCCGCGCGCGCGCTGCGCGAGCGGGTCGCGAGCTTCGCGGGGCTCCCGGCCGTCGCGCCGCCTCCGGCGTTCACCGGCGAGCTCCGGCCCTATCAGCAGGCCGGGCTCGACTTCCTCGCGCACGCGTCGTCCCTTGGCGTCGGCGCGATCCTCGCCGACGACATGGGGCTCGGGAAGACCGTGCAGGCGCTCGCGTGGCTCACGCACCTCCGCCGCCTGGACCCGGTCGGCGGGCCGAGCCTGGTCGTCTGTCCGGCGTCGGTCGTCCACAACTGGGCGCGCGAGGCCGAGCGCTTCGCGCCGTCGCTGCGCGTGCTGCTGCTGACGAGCGGCGAGGGCCGGCACGCCGCGTGGAGCGCGATCGCCGACCACGACCTCGTCGTCACGAACTACGCGCTCCTGCGGCGCGACGCGGAGCGCTGGCGCGCGATCGATCTCGATGCGGTGATTCTCGACGAGGCGCAGAACATCAAGAACCCGAACGCCGCGGTGACGCGCGCCGCGACCGCGCTCCGCGCCCGCTATCGTCTCGCGCTCACCGGCACCCCGCTCGAGAACCGGGCGCTCGATCTCTGGAGCATCGCGTCGTTCGTGAATCCCGGCTACCTCGGGAGCCGCGCCGCGTTCGGCGCGCGCTACGACGGTCCGGAGGCGCCGCCACACGCGCGCGCGCTCCTCGCCGCGAAGCTCCGTCCGGTGCTGCTCCGGCGCACCAAGCGCGCGGTGGCGCCGGACCTGCCGGCGCGCATCGAGGAGCGGCTCGACTGCGAGCTCACCAAGGGCCAGCGCCACCTCTATCTCGCCGAGCTCCGCCGCAGCCGCGCGCTCGTCGAGGCGCTCGCGGCGGCGCCGGGCGGAGTCGAGCGCAACAAGATCACCGTGCTCGCGGCGCTCACGCGCCTGCGCCAGATCTGCTGCCATCCGGCGCTCGCGGGCGGCGATCCGAGCCTCGGCTCCGGCAAGGTCGCCGCGCTCGTCGAGCTCCTGGAGCCGCTGCTCGCCGAGGGCCACAAGGTGCTCGTGTTCTCGCAATTCGTGAGCCTCTTGAAGCTCCTGCAGCCGGCGCTCGCGGCCGGGGGCGTGAAGCAGCATTTCCTCAGCGGCCAGACCCAGAAGCGCGAGCAGGTCGTCGCCGACTTCCAGAACGATCCGGACCCGTGCGTCTTCCTGGTCTCGCTGAAGGCGGGCGGGACGGGGCTGAACCTCACCGCCGCGAGCTACGTCGTGCTCTTCGACCCGTGGTGGAATCCCGCCGTCGAGGCGCAGGCGATCGACCGCTCGCACCGGATCGGCCAGGACCGGACCGTGATCGCGTATCGCCTGCTCACCCGCGGCACGATCGAGGAGAAGATCTGGGAGCTCCAGCAGCGCAAGGCCGCCCTGACGCGCGAGGTGCTCGGCGAGGACGGGTTCGCCCGCACGCTCGATCACGACGCGCTCCAGTTCCTCCTCGAGGAGTGACGGAGCGTCGCGCCCGCTCGCGAAACCAATTGACGCTGCGCCGTGCTCTTTGGCAGGGTGCGGACGGAGCGTGCCCGGTGCCGGGGCGCGATCGCTCACGCCGACCGAACTGGAGATCCCCATGCGCCGTGTCCCCGCTGTCGTGCTCGCCCTGTGTGTCGCCGCCCTCGCCTGGACGGGCCTCGCCGCCGCCGGTCCGCCGCCGGCTAGCAAGTGTCGGGCTGCGAAGCTGAAAGCGGCCGGGAAGGCGTGCGAGTGCCGCCATGCGATCGCCGCGAAGGCCCTCGTGACCGGTGCGACGCCGGACGTCGGCGCGTGCGCCGACAAGCTCGCCGGCGCCTTCGCCAAGGCGGAGCGCAAGGGCTCGTGCCCGGCGGCGGGCGAGGGCGCGACCGTCGACGGCCGCCTCGCCGACCTCGTCGACGGGCTCTCGAGCGCGCTCCAGGCGAGCGGCGCGACGGGGGACGCGGCGGCGTGCGTCGCCGCGAAGCTCAAGGCGGCGGGCAAGGCGTGCGCCTGTGTCCAGAAGCTCCAGGCGACGGCGACGCTGAAGGGGACGACCCCCGACGTCGCGGCGTGCGACGCCAAGCTCGAGGCCGCGTACGGCAAGGCCGAGGCCAAGGCGGCGGGCGCGTGTCCGACGACCGGCGACGCCGGGCCGCGCGGCGGCGACGTGCGGGCGTCGTGCGCGGAGGTCGAGGCCGACGTCGCCGACCGCGACACGACGACCTACGGCGTCACCGCGCCCTACGGCGTCGCCTCGACGACCGTGACGCTCGTGGACACCTCGCGGCCCACCCCGCCGAACGGCGCCTACCCCGGCGCTCCCGATCGCACGCTCGTCACCGAGATCTGGTACCCGACGACGATCGCGCGGAGCGAGCAGGCGGGGGCGCCGCTCCTCACCGACGCCGGCGCGTTGCCCTTGATCGTCCGCGCGCACGGGTACTCGGGTTTCCGCCGGGATTCGACCTACATCGGGAAGCAGCTCGCGCGCTGGGGGTACATCGTCGTCGCGCCGGACTTCCCGCTTTCGAACTTGAATGCGCCGGGCGGCCCGACCCTCGCGGACATCGGCAACCAGGCCGGCGACGTGAGCTTCCTGATCGACCACTTCCTCGCGGAGAGCGCCAATCCCGCGAGCTTCTTCGCCGGCATGATCGACGGCGAACGCGTCGGCGCGATCGGGCACTCGCTCGGCGGCGCCACCGTGATGCTGGCGACCTATCACGCGACGCTCCGCGATCCGCGCATCAAGGCGACCGTCGCGCTTTCGCCGCTCGGCTGCGTCTTCCTCGACGGATTCTTCGACGCGTCCACCGTGCCGCTCCTCGTCGAGGGCGGCACCGTCGACATGATCACGCCCTACGCGAGCAACCACCTCCAGCCCTACGGCTTCGCGAACACGCCGAAGTACCTGATGTCGTTCGACGGCGGCACGCACCTCGGGTTCTCGGATCGCCTCGCCTTCGACGCGGGCCAGAACGGCGACGACGCGATCGGCTGCAGCCTCTTCGTGCCGCCGGGCGGCCCCCGCCCGGTGACCTTCGAGGCGAACCTGCCGCCCGACTTCCTCGGCGGCCCCGCGCTCGGCATCGACCCGACGGGAGCGCTCTGTCAGCCGATCTGCCCGCTCCCGCCGCCGAGCTTCATGCTGCACGCGCGGCAGAACCTGCTCGCGAAGGCGGCCTCGGTCGCGTTCTTCGAGGCGAAGCTCCGCGGCAGCGTCTCGGGCCGCCGGATGATCACGGGCCGGATCGACACGGACAACGCCGACCTCGCGCTCGCCTACGAGGAGTGAGGACGGCGCGCGGCGGATCCGTGCGTCCCCCGGGAGCGCATTGACACTCAACGAAGGCCGTCGCTATGGTCCCCGCGCTTCGACGGGGATCCACACGCATCACGAGGTCGAAAGGGGTCGTCCGATGTCCAAGGTCACGCCGCTTCGCTTCGTCGCCGCACTGACGCTCACCTGCGGTCTCGCGCTCGGCCCCCCGCGCGTCACCCGCGCGGACGTGCAGCCGGGCGACACGATCACCAAGGAGAATCAGGACAAGGTCAAAGGCCTGGTTTCCGACGGCGTGCAGTGGTGTCTGAACCGCGGGATGGAGATGAAGATCGTCCCGACCAAGAAGATCCCGATCACGAAGCTCTACCAGGAAGCCACCGAGAAGTTCTCGTCGCAGGTGAAGCTCAAGGAGGACCAGACGCTCGAGGGGTATGTCGCGGGCCGGCCGTTCCCCCAGGTCGACATGGCCGATCCGGCGGCGGCGACGAAGCTCATGTACAACTTCGAGCGCACGCACTACTTCACCGACGACCTGGCGCTCCATCTCTTCGACGCCGATACCGGCCAGCTGCAGGTCGATCAGGGCGGCAACCAGCGCTACACCGTCGAGCGCCACTTCGTGCTCGACTGGCTCCGCGCCCTGCAGTTCACCGGCCGGCTCCACATCGACCCGAAGCCGGAGATCGAGCCCAACAAGGACGGCGCGTTCCGCAAGGCCGGGTTGTATCCGGTGCTCGAGCCGTTCGACCTGAAGGGCATCGGCGGCCTGAACTACCGATACCTCGACCCGCTCCGGCAGGACGACCTCTGGCTCTACCTGCCGAGCCTGCGCCGCGTGCGCCGGCTCTCGAGCGCTCAGCGCTCCGAGGCGCTCTTCGGCCAGGACATCGACGTCGACAGCTACGGCGGCTACGCCGGCCAGATCCCGTGGTTCACCTGGAAGTTCCTCACCAAGAAGCCGATGCTCGCGTCGCTCCACGGCGAGAACATGCCGCCGGTGCCGTGCAAGACCGACGGCGGCATGACGTTCTGCGAGGCCTGGGAGATGCGGCCCGAGGTGCTGGTGGTCGAGGGTACGCCGAAGGCCGACGCCTACGCGTATTCGAAGCGCGTCATCTACATCGACCACGAGAGCTTCTTCATCGTCTACACCGACCTCTACGACCGCGGCGGCGAGCTCTGGAAGACGGTCATGCAGAGCATCCGCACGTCGACCAGGCCGAATCCGAAGGTCAACTTCGAGTATCCCGAGGAACGCATGTTCATCTATGCGTTCACGGTGGTCGACATGCAGCTCGAGCACGGCACGCGCGTCGCGATCCCGGGCATGGCGTTCCAGGACGAGCCGGGCTGGTACGTCGACGTGGGTCCGAAGTACGGCGGCGAAGAGGACTGGTTCACCATCGCCGCGCTCATCAGCGCCGGGCACTAGCGGGCGCGCTCCGCTTGCTTCCGGTCGCCGATTCGCCGACGGTGCCGGCATGCCGCCGCGTCTCACGCACATCGCGCTTCGGGCGACCGACCTCGGCCGCTCGATCGACTTCTACGCGCGCTACGCCGGGCTCGTCGTCGCCCACGAGCGTGAGGAGGAGGCGACCCGTGTCGTGTGGCTCGCCGAGCGCGCGGAGGATCCGGAATTCGTCTTCGTGTTGATTCCGATGGCGCACGCCGGGGGCGAGCGCTCCGGCGTGCACCACTTCGGATTCTCGGTGGCGAACCGGACCGACGTCGACGCGCTCGCCGCGCGGGCGCGCGCCGAGGGCATCCTCCGCGAGGGGCCGCGCGACGCCGGGCCGGTGGTCGGCTACTTCTGCATCGTCGAGGACCCGGACCGGAACTGGGTCGAGTTCTCGTTCGGCCAGCCGATCAACCCGCGCGCGCTCGCGTAGCGGCGCTGCCGTCAGGCCGCGGCGAGCCGGCCGCCGTCGATCCGGAAGACGCGATCGGCCGCGGCGGCCACGAGCGCGGCATCGTGCGTGACGACCACCTGGGTCATGCCGTCGGCGCGCACCCGCGCGAGCACCTCCACGAGTTCGCTCCGCCGCGCCGGGTCGAGCGCGCTCGTCGGCTCGTCGTAGAGGAGGCAGGCGGGGGCCATGGCGAGCGCGCGCGCGATCGCGGCCCGCTGGCATTGGCCGCCGGAGAGGCGGGCCGGGTGCTCGTCCGCCTTGTCCGCGAGGCCGAGCCGGTCGAGGAGCGCGCGCGCGGCCGCCTCGGCGGCGCGCCGCGCCGCGCCGCGGACGCGCCGCGGCGCGAGCACGCAGTTCTCGAGCACGGTGAGGTGGGGGAAGAGCTCGAAGCTCTGGAAGACGAGGCCGACGTGGCCGCGGAGGGTCGCGGCGGCGTGGCGTCCCGCGACGACGACGCGGTCGCCGACGGCGATCGTTCCGCGCTCGGCGCGGTCGAGTCCGGCGAGGCAGCGGAGCAGCGTCGTCTTCCCAGCGCCGCTCTCGCCGACGATCGCCGCGATCGCGCCCGCCGGCACCGCGAACGACACGTCGCGGAGCGTTGGGGCGGCGGCGCCGCGGTGGCGATGGGTGAGTCCTTCGACGCGGAGGGCGGCGCCGTTCACGCGGCGCTCCGCAGGTGCCGGCCGAGCCGCGCCTCGGCGCGGCGGGCGAGCCACGCGAACGGCAGGCCGATCGCGAGGTACCAGGCCGCCACCAGGAGGCCGAGGCCGAGGTGGTCGCGCATCGCGTTGGCGAGGTTCAGGTAGGTCTTGGTGAGCTCGGTGAGCGTCACGAGCGAGACCAGCGAGCTGTCCTTGAGGAGCGCGATGAAGTCGTTGGTCGCGGGCGGGATCGCGACCCGCACCGCCTGCGGTCCGACCACGAAGCGCAGCGCCTGCATGGTCGACAGGCCGAGCGCCCACGACGCTTCGAGTTGTCCCGCCGGCACGCTCTCGAGGCCGGCGCGGTAGTTCTCGGCCTCGGCCGCAGCGTAGTTCAGGCCGAGGGCGACGGCGCCCGCGGCGAACGGGTCGAGGGTGACGCCGAGCTCCGGCAGGCCGAAGTAGAGCATGATGAGCTGCACGAGGAGCGGCGTTCCGCGCACGAACTCGATGTAGCCGATGGCGAGCGCGCGGAGCGGCAGCGGCCCGTACGTCCGGCAGAGCGCGAGCCCGACGCCGAGCGGCACGGCGAGCGCCATCGCGGTGAAGGAGAGCGCCAGCGTGAGCGCGGCGCCCCGCGCGAAGAGCGCGAGCGTGCGCGGGTAGCGGTCGCGCAGGCGCTCGAGGAGGGGCGGGGGCTTCCCGACCGCCGCGCGCCACGCTTCGAGCGCTTCGGCGACGCCGCGGCCGCCGCCGGCGGGCGCGGCGAGGAGCGCGGCGGTCGCGTCGTTCCAGAGGCCCCAGCGCTCGTAGATCGCGCGCAGCCGGCCGTCGGCGGCGAGGCGCGCGAGCGCGTCGTCGAGCGCGGCGCGCAGCCCCTCCTCGCCGCGCGGCACCGCGATCGCGTAGCGCACCTCGCCGAAGTCGCCAGGCGCCGCTTCGAGCGCGGGCTCGATCTCGCCGTAGTAGAGGCTGATCGGGGCGTCGAGCAGCACGGCGTCGGTGCGGCCGAGCAGGAGGTCGGCATAGATCTCGTTCTGGCCGCCGTCGTACGTGCGCGCCTCGGCGCCGGCGCGCCGCAGGATGCGCTCGGCGAGCGATCCGGGCAGCGTGCCGACGCGGCGCCCGCGGAGATCGGCGAGCGTGCGCGGCGCGGCGGCGTCGCCGCGCCGGACGGTGAGGCGCTCGGGCGCGACGTAGTAGGGCCGCGTGAGCAACGCCACGCGCAGCTTCTCGTCGGCGACCTCGATGCCGTTCAGCGCGACGTCGAAGTCGCCGCGTCCGAGGAGGTCGAGCAGCATGTCCCACTGGCCCTGCACCGGCCGGGCGCCCACGCCGAGCTCGGCTGCGAGCGCGGCCGCGAGATCGACCTCGAAGCCGATCAGGTGGTTCGGGTCCATCGGGTCCTGGAACACGTAGGGCGCGCCGCCCTGCGCGTCGGCTCCCCAACGCAGCTCGCCGGCGGCCCGCACCCGGGCGAGGGCGTCGCCGGTCGCGTCGTCCGGGGCGGCCGCGCCGATCGATCCTGCCGCGGCGAGCACGACGAGCGCGCGCGCGAGCCGACGGACCGTCCGTCCGCCGCACGACCCCCGGGTGCGCCCGGGGCGCGCGCCGCGCATCACGGGCTGCGCTGTAGGCCGCGTCGTGGTCCCGGTCAAACGGCGGCGCCGCGCCTTGTCAGCCGCGGGCGGCGCCGCTACACGGTCCCCCATGCAGACCCGCGCCGCCGTCGCGCACGCCGCCGGCACGCCGCTCGTCGTCGAGACCGTCGAGCTCGCCGGACCGCGTGCCGGCGAGGTGCTCGTGGAGATCAAGGCGGCGGGCGTCTGCCACACCGACGCCTACACGCTCTCGGGCGCCGATCCTGAAGGGCTCTTCCCGACGATCCTCGGGCACGAGGGCGCGGGCGTGGTCGTCGAGGTCGGCGCCGGCGTCACGACGCTCGCCGAGGGCGACCACGTGATCCCGCTCTACACGCCGGAGTGCCGGCAGTGCGCGTACTGTCTCAGCCGCAAGACCAACCTCTGCCAGGCGATCCGCGCGACCCAGGGGCAGGGGCTCATGCCCGACGGCACGAGCCGCTTCTCGCGAGGCGCGACGACGATCCGTCACTACATGGGCACGTCGACCTTCGCGAACCACACGGTCGTTCCCGAGATCGCGCTCGCGAAGATCCGCTCCGACGCGCCCTTCGACAAGGCCTGCTACATCGGCTGCGGCGTCACGACCGGCATCGGCGCGGTCATCAACACGGCCAAGGTGGAGCCGGGCGCGCGCGTAGTCGTGTTCGGGCTCGGAGGCATCGGGCTCAACGTGGTCCAGGGCGCGCGCATGGCGGGGGCCGAGCAGATCGTCGGCGTAGACACGAATCCGCGGCGGCGCGCGCTCGCCGAGAAGTTTGGCATGACGCACTTCGTGAACCCGCGGGAGGTCCAAGGCGACCTCGTGCCGTACCTCGTCGATCTCACGAAAGGCGGCGCCGACTACTCCTTCGAGTGCATCGGCAACGTGCAGGTCATGCGCCAGGCGCTCGAGTGCTGCCACAAGGGCTGGGGCGTGAGCGTCATCATCGGCGTCGCCGGCGCGGGCCAGGAGATCGCGACCCGGCCCTTCCAGCTCGTGACCGGGCGCGTGTGGAAGGGCACCGCGTTCGGGGGCGCACGCGGTCGGACCGACGTGCCGCGCATCGTCGATTGGTACATGGACGGCATGATCGACATCGACTCGCTGATCACGCACGTGATGCCGCTCGAGCGCATCAACGAGGCCTTCGATCTCATGCGCACCGGCGAATCGATCCGTGGCGTCGTGACCTTCTAGCCGCTGCGCCGCTTGCATCGGCCGTCCGGTCGTGGCGTTAAGCTGGTCCCGGAAATGGCGACGCTCCGCTTCTATTTCGACTACATCTCCACCAACGCCTACCTCGCCTGGCTCCAGATGCCGACGATCGCGCGGCGGTACGGCTGGGTGCTGGAGCCCGTGCCGGTGCTGTTCGCGGGCCTGCTCGAAGCGCACGGGACGAGCGGGCCGGCCGAGACGCCGGCGAAGGCGCTCTGGATGTGGAAGAACAACCTCCGGAAAGCGGCGCTCTCGGGCGTGCCGCTCGCGCCGCCGGCGTTCCACCCGTTCAACCCGCTGCTCGCGCTCCGGGTGACGTCGCTCGCGCGCGACCTCGACGAGTGCGACGACCTCATCACCCGACTCATGGAGGCCGTGTGGGTGCGGGGCGAGCACGTGAGCGAGCCGGAAGTGGTGGAGCGCGCGTGCCGCGAGGTCGGACTCGACGGCGCGGCGCTCCTCGCCGAGGCGGCGTCCGGGGCGGCGAAGGCGCGTCTCCGCCGCCAGACCGACGACGCGATCGCGCATGGGGTCTTCGGTGTGCCGACGATGGAGGCGAACGGCGAGATTTTCTGGGGCTACGACGATCTGCCGTATCTCGAACTCTTCATGGCGGGCGACGACCCGCTGGCGCGCACCGCGTTCGGCAAGAGCGGCACCCGGGCGCCGCGTGCCTCGGCGATGCGGCGCCAGCACCGCGAGCGCCTCGAGCGCGGCGCGTGACGGCGCCGGTCCGCTCGTCGGCATGAAGCAGATCGTTCTCGTCAAGCAGGTTCCGGCGGTCGCCGAGCTCGCCTTCGACCCGGCGACGCGCACGCTGAAGCGCGACGGGGTGCGTCTGGAAGTGAGCTCGTTCGACGTGCGGGCGCTGCTGCGCGCCGTCGAGCTCCGCGCCGAGCACGGCGGGGAGGTGGTGGCGCTCACCATGGGGCCGCCGCCGGCGCGCGAAGCGCTCGTGTACTGCCTCGCGCTCGGCGCCGATCGCGGCATCCATCTCTGCGACCGCGCGTTTGCCGGCGCCGACACACTCGCGACGGCGCGCGCCCTCGCGGCGGCGGTCGCGCGCGAGCGCGCCGACCTCGTGCTGTGCGGGCGTGCGAGCGTCGACGCCGAGACCGCGCAGGTGGGGCCCGAGGTCGCCGAGCTCCTCGATCTTCCGCAGGTGTGCAGCGCCCGGACGCTGGTCGTCGACGCCGCCGCGCGGACCTTCACCGCGGAGCGCGAGACCGACGACGGCGCGGAGACCGTGACGGGCGTGCTCCCGGCGCTCGTCACGGCGGGCGAGGATCTGGCGCCGGAGCGCTTTCCGCGCCGGGCGGATAAGGAAGCGGCGAAGGCGAAGCCGATCGTCGCGCTGGCGGCGGTCGATCTCGGCCTCGACCCGGCGACGCTCGGGGCCGCCGGCTCGCCGACCCGGGTCGAGGGGCTCGAGACCGTCGCCGTCGCACGTCCGGGCCGCGTCCTCGCGGGCGACGTCGATCCGGCGATCGCCACGCTGGTCGCCGCGCTCGAGGCGCGCGGGATCTTCGCGCCGGTCGGCGCCGCCGCCCCGGGCGACGCGGCGCCGGGCGCGTCCGCGCCGACGGCGGGACGCGCGGCGGCGGCGCGCGATCGCGACGTGTGGGTGGTGGCCGAGCTCTTCGAAGGCGCCGTCCGTCGCGTGACGCTCGAGCTCCTCGCCACGGCCCGACGCCTCGCCGACGCGCGCGGCGGCGGCGTCGCGGCGGTGCTGCTCGGACGCGACGTCGGCCGCCACGTCGCGCGCCTCGCGGGCCACGGCGCCGACCGCGTGCTCGTCGCCGACGATCCGCGTCTCGCGACCTACGCGACCGAGCCCTACGCGGCGCTGCTCGCGCGGGCGATCGACGCCGAGCGGCCGACCGCGGTATTGCTGCCGTCGACCTACGTCGGCCGCGATCTCGCGCCGCGCGTCGCGGCGCGGCTCGGGCTCGGGCTCACCGGCGATTGCGTCGACCTCTCGATCGACGCCCGGGGCCGGCTGATGCAGTGGAAGCCGGCGTTCGGCGGCAACGTCGTCGCGCCGATCCTCTCGCGCACGCGGCCCGAGATGGCGACGGTCCGTCCCGGCGTGCTGCCGACGGCGCCGGCACGCGCGGGTGCGGCGGCGTACGTCGACGTGCTGCCGCTCGCCGATCTGCCGGCGAGCCGGCTCCGCGTCGTCGAGCGGCGGCGCGATCCGTCGGCGGCGCGCGCCGCCGCGCTCGACGAGGCGGAGATCGCGGTCGGCGTCGGGCTCGGCATCGGCGGTCCCGGGGCGCTCCCGGCGGTCGAGGCGTTCACGGCGGCGCTCGGCGGCGCGCCGCTCGCGGCCACGCGCGACGTCGTCGACCAGGGATGGCTCCCGCGTCAGCGCCAGGTCGGCCTCACCGGGCGCGCCATCGCGCCGCGCTTCTACTTCGCGATCGGCATCCGCGGCGCGGCCGAGCACATGGTCGGCGTGCGGCGCGCGGGGACGATCGTGGCCGTCGACAAGAATCCGCAGGCGCCGATCTTCGCGCAGGCCGATCTCGGGATCGTCGGCGATTGGGCCGAGGTCGTGCCGCGCCTCACGCGCGCGCTCGACGCGCTCCGCAAGAGCTTCGAATAGCGATCGTCATCGCATGACGCCGTGCTAGGGTAGCGGCATGGCAGAACCCAAACGCCGGGCGACGTACGAGGACCTCATGCAGGTCCCCGCATGGAAGGTCGCGGAGATCATCGAGGGCGAGCTGATCGTGAGCCCGCGCCCGGCGACGCCGCACGCGTACACCGGAAGCGCGATGAGCTTCGACATCGGCGGCGCATTCGGGGGACCTCCGGGTTCACCCGATCGTCCTGGCGGCTGGTGGATCCTCGTCGAACCGGAGCTGCACCTCGGTGAGGACGTCCTCGTGCCCGATTGGGCGGGATGGCGGCGCGATCGCATGCCGGTGCTACCGAACGCCGCGTTCATCACCCGGACACCCGACTGGGTGTGCGAGGTGATCTCCCCCTCGACCGGCACGATCGATCGCGGCTGCAAGATGCGCATCTACGCGCGCGAAGGTGTCGGGCACCTCTGGTTCATCGACCCGCTCGCGCGCACGCTCGAGGTCTACCGCCTCGACGACGAGGGGCGCTGGGTCGTCGTCGAGAACTTCGGCGGCGACGACGTCGTGCGCGCGGCTCCTTTCGACGCCGTGGCGCTCGACCTCGCTCGCTGGTGGCTGCCGGGCACCGAGCCCACGCGCTGAGACGGCGCGGTGCGGCGATCCCCGCACCGACGCGCCATCGTTTCACGCGCGGCGTGACGGCCGCCGCCTTGACTCGTCGCGCGCGCTGACCGACGCTCCGGGCGTCGTCCCATGCCGTCCTACCTGCACGACGTCGCGCGCCGCCTGATCGCCTTCGACACGGTGAGCGCCGCGAGCAACGCCGCCGCCGCGGCGTATCTCGCCGACGAGCTCGCCCGGCACGGGTTTCGCGTCACGTGTCAGGAGTACGAGAGCGACGGCGCCACGAAGGTGAACGTCGTCGCGACGGCCGGTCCGCCGGTCGACGGCGGCCTCATCGTGTCGGGCCATATCGACGTCGTGCCCTTCGCCGAGCAGGCGGGATGGACGCGCGATCCGCTCGCGTTCGCCGTCGACGACGCCCGCGCCTACGGCCGCGGCGCGAGCGACATGAAGGGCTTCCTCGCCCAGTGTGTCGCCGCGGCCGCGGCGATCGACCGCGCCCGGCTCGCGCGGCCGCTCGTCTTCGTCTTCACCGCCGACGAGGAGATCGGCTGCGGCGGCGCCCGCCGCCTCGTGCCCGAGCTGGCCGCGCTCCTCGGCGACGTGCCGCTGCCGACGGCGGCGTGGATCGGCGAGCCGACGGGGTGGCGCGCGTACCACACCCACAAGGGCGTCGTCGCCTTCACGGTCACGGCCCACGGCATCGCCGGGCACAGCAGCCTGCCGGAGCGAGGGCAGAACGCGATTGCCGTCATGGCGCGGGCGATCGCGGCGATCGGCGCGTACCAGGCCGAGCTGCGCGCGGCGGCGCCGCGCGCGAGCGCCGCCGACTTTCCCGAGTGCCCGTACACGCCCCTGAATCTCGGCGCCGTACGCGGCGGCAGCGCCGACAACATGATCGCCGACCGCTGCACGCTCACCGTGAGCTACCGGCCGCTGCCCGACGAGGATCCCCTAACGGTCCATCGGGAGATCGCGCGCCGGCTCGCGGCGGCCGACCTCCGCGATCCGGGATCGCCCGCGGTGGCGGCGCGCGTCGACGTCGGCGCGGCGGCGGTCGTCGCCGGCATGCGCTCGCCGCGCGGCACACCGCTCGCGGCCGCCCTCGCGGCCGCCCTCGGCGCCCGCGCCGCGGGCGGCGCGGGCGGCGCCCCCTTCGCGACCGACGGCGGCGAGCTCGCGCGCGGCGGCATCGCGAGCCTCGTCTGCGGTCCGGGCGAGCTCGAGCAGGCGCACCAGCCGGACGAGAGCATCGCCCGCGTCGCCTTCGAGGGGGGCGTGGAGGTGATCCGCCGCGTCGTCGACCGGCTGTGCGCGCTCGAGCGGGGGCTTTGACTCGCGCCGCGCGCGCGAGCAATACGAAACGACCACCGCCTCCGCCGCCGTTCCGATCGACGCTATAGAGAACGCGCGGCCCGGGAAGGACCCCCATGAGCAAGATCTACGACGCCCTCCAACACCTCGAGGCGCAGAGGAAAGCGATGGAAGCCGGTCAGGCCGCCGACCTCGGCGCGAATCCGCTCGATCTGCAGGAGCGGCCGACGCCGGCGCCCGCCCCGCGTTCCGGCGGCGCCGCGCAGAGCCTGCTCGAGCATGCCGGCGCCGTGATGCGCTTCGAGTCCGAGCTGCACCGCCGCATGGGCGAAGCGGGCTTCAACGGACTGCGGGGCCTGTTCGCGCTCGCCGAGCAGCTGCGGAGCGCGCTCGCGACCGTGTCGCAACAGGAGCTCGCCGGCGCCGAGAGCGACCTCGAGCGCGTCGCCGACCGCATCCGCGCGATGCAGCACGACCTCCGCCAGCTGAAGGCGGTGAAGACGGATCTCGAGGGCCTGAGCTGAGTCTGCGGCGCGCCGCCGCCGCGTCCGCGTACTACGCCGCGCTCCTGGTGCGCGCGGCGGCGGCGATCTCGCCGAGCAGCGTCTCCGTCTCCTCCCAGCCGATGCACGCATCGGTGATCGACACGCCGTAGCGGAGGTCGGTGCCGGCGACCCAATCCTGCCGTCCGGGACGGAGGTTGCTCTCGACCAGCAGGCCCATGACGGCTCCCTGGCTCGTGGCGAGCTGCGCGAGCACTTCGCGGCAGACGATCGGCTGGCGCGTGTAGTCCTTGCTCGAGTTGCCGTGCGAGCAGTCGATCATGACCGGCCGCGCGAGCCCTTCGCCCGCCACCATCTCTGTCGCGCGCGCGACGTCGGCTGCGCTGTAGTTCGGCCCGCCGCCGCCGCCGCGCAGCACGACGTGGCGGTCCGGGTTGCCGCCGGTCTTGATCATGGCGGTCGCGCCGTCGGCGCCGATGCCGAGGAACGTGTGCGGGTGCCGTGCCGAGATCATCGCGTGGAGCGCCACCTGCAAGCCGCCGTCGGTCGAGTTCTTGAAGCCGATCGGCATCGAGAGGCCGCTCGCCATCTCGCGATGGGTCTGGCTCTCGATCGTGCGGGCGCCGATCGAGGCCCAGCTGAGGAGATCCGAGATGTACTGCGGCGTGATGGGGTCGAGGACCTCGCCGCCGCACGGGAGGCCGAGCGCGTTGATCTCGAGGAGGATCTTGCGGGCGAGCTGGAGGCCGGTCGCGATGTCGCACGAGCCGTCGAGATGCGGATCGTTGATGAGGCCCTTCCAGCCGACCGTGGTGCGCGGCTTCTCGAAGTAGGCGCGCATGACGACGATCAGGCGGTCGCGGGTCGCCCGCGCGACTTCGAGCAGCCGGCGCGCGTAGTCGAGCGCCGCGTCGGGGTCATGGATGGAGCAGGGTCCCACGACGACCACCAGGCGGTCGCGGTCGCGTCCGTGCAGGACGTCGCGGATGGCGCGCCGGGTCTCCAGCACGAGGTCCGCGGCGCGCGGCGTGAGCGGCTGCGCCGCCTTGACGGCGCGCGGCGAGATGAGCGGCATGATGCCCTCCACGTTCCGGTCTTCGATTTTCTCGATCATGACGTGCTCCTGATTCTCCCCGGCTCGTGGCCCCAAAAAACGAAGGCCCCGAGATCGCTCCCGGGGCCTTCGGTTTCTGCGCGATGGTCTTTCGTCTAGCCGTTCACGCAGCCGCCTGCCCCGAGGTCGGGCCAAGTAAAGTACGCAAAATAGGCGGCGGCGAACGTCGACATTCGAAGGTTTCCTACACCGGCCGCGGGGGCCAGGTCAAAGGCTGATCGTCAACGTGTCGCGAATCTCGTAGAGACGGCCGTTCCCATGACCGCGAGCGCCGCCGACCTCCGCCGCAGCGCCGAGACGGCCGGGCTCGTCTTCGCGGCGCTCTGCGCCTTGAACGGCGCGTTCGTGCCGGCGGTCGCCCGGCTGACGAGCGTCCAGGTCGATCCGCTGCTCGTCGCGACCGTGACGAGCCTCTTCGCCGGCCTCTTCGGGCTCGCCGTGCTCGCGGCGCGGAGAGAACTCGGCGTGCTGTTCGCGCCGCGCGCCGCGCCCCGGCTCGCGCTCGTCGGGCTGCTCGGCACGGCGCTCGCCTTCGTCCTCTTCTACGAGGGGGCGCGCCGGACGAGCGCGATCGAGGCGGCGCTCGGGTTGCAGGTCGAGCCGATCTACTCGCTCCTCGGCGCCTGGCTCGGGCTCGGCCATCGGCCGACGGCGCGGCGCGTGCTCGCGCTCGTCGTTCTGCTCGCTGGTCTCGCGCTTGCCCTCGGCGCGCACGAGCTGTCCACCCCGAGCGGCGTCTGGCTGATCCTCGCGACGCCGTTCTGCTGGCAGCTCTCGCACCTCGTCGTGCTGCGCGGGCTTCGGGGCGTCGCCGGCGTGACGCCGTCGGTGTTGACGGGCGCGCGCTACGTGTACGGCGGGGCGATCCTCGCCGCTGCCTGGCTCGCATTCGGCCGCGGCGGCACGGCGCTCGCGGCGCTCGCTCCGTGTCTGCCGCTCCTCGCCTTCCAGGGGATCGTGCTCTCCTATCTCGGCACGATCGTCTGGTACGCGGCCATCGCCCGCCTCGACCTCGCGCGCACGACCGCGATCGTCGTGCCGTCGATTCCGGTGCTGTCGCTCGCGGCGTCTTTCGCCCTGCTCGGCGAGGTTCCGACGCCGCGGCAGACGCTCGGCTTGGCGCTCACGGCGGCCGGGGTGCTCGCCTTCGTGGCCGCGCCGCACGCGGAGCCGGCGCGCCGGCGTGGTCCGGAGCGGGCGACGCCGATCGCCGCGGAGGACTGAAGCGTCGCCGCCGATGGGCGCGGCGCGTGAACGCTCTCAGCGCGGCGCGTGCCGCGCGTCATTCCACGCGCTCGAGCGGCAGCACCAGGCGCACCGGACCCGGCAGCCCCGCCGACGAGTTCAGAGCCGCGGCGCGGGTCTGCGGCGCGCAGAAGACGGCGACGTAGGTCGGGTGCTTCGGGTCGCAGCGGCCGGTCGCAGTGATCGTTTCGCCGAAGCACGGGCGCTCGGCGAGGCGGCACTCGCCGCTCCCGGGCGCGACGGCCTCGCAGTCCTCGCGGCCGGTGCCGGGGCGGCAGTCGCGATAGGGGGCGTTGGCGCAGGTGCCGCCTACGGGCCCTTCGTGGCAGCGGCCGTCCGCGGCGCAGCGGTCGCCGACGCAGGGATTCGCCTGCACCTGGGCGGGACAGAAGCAGCGGGGCGCGTCCGTACCGGCGCTCGCCTTGCAGACGAGCGTCGCGGCGAGCGTTGCCGTGCCGGTCGTGAGCGGGGCCAGGTCGATCGCGAGGTCGCCGGCGCTCTTGCCGGACGCGGGCTCGCAATCGTTCGAGGTCGCACCGAAGTGCGGGCTCACGCCGTGCGCGTCGCACGGTCGGCCGTCGGCGCGTCCGCCCTGGCATCGTCCGTCGCGCGCGCCGTCGTTCGGCGTCGCGTCGCCGCGGCAGACGGGGCAGGGGCGCGCGACGTCGTCGCCCGTGAAGATAGCGGACGCGAGGGAGAGCCGGAGCTCGCCGCACCCGGTCCCGGGATCGACGCTGCCGCCGACGCTCGTCCGCAGGCGATTCACGACGCAGGCCGGGACGCCGCCCGACGAGAGCGGGATCGGCGCGCCGAAGGAGTCGCCGCCCGCGCCGCCGACGGCGGCGCACCGCCGCCCGCCGGCGCGGCAGTCGAGCCCGAACGCCAGGCGTTGCTCGCTCGGCCACGGCTCGTCGTGCGCGATCCCGGTCCACCCGAGATCGGCGCGCGCGTCCGGGAGGATGCGGTAGGCGACGGGCGCCGGAGGCCGCGCGGCGGCGGCCGGCGCCGCCGCCGCGGGCGTCGGCGTGGGATGCGGGCCGGTCGCGTGCCCCTCGTGCGCCCCCGCCGGCCCCGTGCAGAGGCACACCGCGACCGCGGTCGCGAGCGTCCCGACCGCCGAGCGGCCGCGCGCCGTCATCCGGACCGGCGGGCTCCGCCGCCTGGGGCCGCGGGCATCAGATGAACTCGAAGCGGCCGGCCGTGACCAGGCGCTCGGCCAGCCGGGTCTTGGTGTCGATCGTGCGGAGCGGGATGAACGGCGTGAAGGCGCGAACGGTCGCGAGATGGCGCTCCAGATCCTCGCCCGCGAGCTCGTTGCAGAGGAGGCGCGCGGCGTGCGAGGCGACGCGCTGGTTCGCCGACGCGACGAACACGTACGTCATGTCGAGCTCGGCGCTCGCGTCGGCGTCGGGCCGGAGGCGCGTCTGCTCGAGGACGCGCGCCGTCACGCTCTCCATCGCATAGAGGTCGATGATCATGTCGGCGAGCAGCATCAGGTGCTGCTGCTTGGCCGTGAGGTCGGCGAGGCCGCGTTGCATGACGACCCGCACCGTGTACGCGATCACGCGCTTCGCCATCTCGCAGGCCCGCACCTCCTGACCGAGGGGCCCGAGCGCGCAGAGCGGCCGGCGGCCGACGTCGTCGATCTCCTCCTGCACCGTCTGGAGGAACTGGAGGTAGGGCAGGCCTCCCCTGGCGACGCGCTTCATCAGCGTCGCCGGGATGATGAGGCGATTGATCTCGTTCGTGCCTTCGAAGATGCGGTTGATGCGCGCGTCCCGGTAGTGGCGCTCGATCGGATACTCGTTGAGGAAGCCGTAGCCGCCGAGCGTCTGGAGGGCCTCGTCGGCGACGAAGTCGAGACACTCCGTGCCGAACACTTTGATGGTCGAGCACTCGATCGTGTACTCGTCGAGCACGTCGACGACCTGACGCCGGTAGTCGGGCGCGCGCTCGTCGAGCGCCCGCGTCGCGTCGTCCATGAGGCCGGCGGTGCGGTACGACATCGCGTCGGCGACGAAGATGCGGGTCGCCATGTCGGCGAGCTTCTGCTGGATCGCGCCGAACGACGCGATCGGCTTGCCGAACTGCTTCCGCTCGGACGCGTAGCGGATGGCGCCGTCGAGGCACTCGCGTGCCGCGCCGGCGGCGCCGCAACCGAGCTTGAAGCGGCCGACGTTCAGGATGTTGAAGGCGATCTTGTGGCCGCGGCCGATCTCGCCGAGGAGGTTTGCGGCCGGGACCTTCGCGTCCTCGAGGATGAGCTGGCGTGTCGACGATCCCTTGATGCCGAGCTTCTGCTCCTCGGGGCCCGTCGAGACGCCGGGGGTCGCGCGCTCGACGAGGAACGCGGTGAACTTGTCGCCGTCGATCTTCGCGAAGACGGTGAAGAGATCGGCGAAGCCGGCGTTGGTGATGAACTGCTTCACGCCGTTCAGCACGTAGTGGGAGCCGTCGGGAGCGAGCACCGCCGTCGTGCGGGCGCCGGTCGCGTCGCTCCCGGACCCGGGCTCGGTGAGCGCGTAGGCGGCGAGCATCTCGCCGGTCGCGAGCTTCGGGAGATAGCGCGCCTTCTGCTCGGCGGTGCCGTAGTAGACGAGCGGCAGCGTGCCGATGCCGGTGTGCGCGCCCCACGACACGCTGAACGAGGCGCACTTCGCGGCGCGCTCCGACACCAGCATCGACGTCGCCTTGTCGAGCCCGAGGCCGCCGTCGCGCTCGGGGATGTCGATCATGAGGAGGCCGAGCGCGCCCGCGCGCTTGAGCAGCCGCGGCATGAGGCCCTCCTCCTTGCGCTCGATCGCGTCGAGGCGCGGCAGGATCTCCCGGGCGACGAACTCCTCGGCGGTCGCCGCGTAGGCGAGCTGCTCGTCGGTGAACTCGCCGGTGATGAAGATGTCGCGGCTGCCGATCGGCTCGATCAGGAACGCGCCGCCGCGCGGGATGCCGGGGAGGCGTTCGATCTCGATCGGCTTCGTCTCCATGGCTCCCTCCGGGCGCCGTTCAGGCGCGGCTCAGGCGTTCGATCTCCCGCCACTCGGCGGCCGAGACCGGCATCGCCGAGAGGCGCGGCAAGCGGACCAGCGGGAAGTCCCGCAAGGACGGACGCTGCTTGAGCGCCGCGAGCGTCACGGGACGCGCCAGGCGCTCGACCGGCGCGAGATCGACGACGGCGGCCTTCGCGTCCGTCTGCTTCGGGTCGGGATAGCCGTCCGAGAGCGCCTTCGCGATCCCGATCACCGCCTTCTCGGCGCCCGTGTGGTAGATCAGCACCCGGTCGCCGCGCTTCACCGCGGCAATGTGCTTCCGCGCCACGGGGTTCTTCACGCCGTCCCAGACGGTCGTGCGATCGCGCTCGAGCCGGTCGTACGAGTAGGAGCTCGGTTCGGTCTTGAAGAGCCAGATGCTCGCCACCCGCGGCACCTCCCGGGGCTGCCTAAACACGCGGGGCGGGCAGGGTCAATTCGCGCGCCTGCCGGGTTGCTGTTCCAACGCCAAGCGGTGGATGCCGAGCCCCGCCTGATCGAGCGGGCGATGCTGCTCGTGAAGCAGCGGCGGGATCCCCGCCGGCGTCCGCCGGCTACGAAGGGCGCGCGTGCGGCGCGGTGAAGGTGTGACGCGCTGAGCGCGCGTCACGTCGCGAAGCGCCCCTGCTTGCGGAACGCGTCCAGGAACGGTCCGTAGTCGGCCGGCTGTCGCTCGCACCGCAGGCGGTCCGGCGCGAGCGCCACCCAGGGCTGCGCGCTTCGGGTCCAGATGTCGGCGACGGGCTCGAGCCAGCTCGTGTCGTCGAGGGTGCCGCCGCGGACGCTCAGCACGCCGTTCGACGGCCGCTGTCCGTGCGCGATGCGGCTCCCGCAGTCGCCGCAGAACCACCCGAAACGCGTGGTGCCCGCGTCGGACGCCCACTCGATCGTTCGCGGCGTGCCGGCGACGAAGCGAAACGTAGCCTCGAGCGCGGTGACCGGCGTGGAGAACGCGCCGCCGCCGATCTTCTGACAGTTGGTGCAGTGGCAGTTGTAGACCATGAGGGGCGCCATCGTGACTTCGTAGCGGAGCGTTCCGCATTGGCATCCGCCCGTGAGCGGCAGTGCGACCATGGTTTCGGCCCTCCCGCGGTGTCCGCTATCGTATCGACCGATCTCACGCGAGACGGATTCCGGGAGACGCACGGGAATGACGCAGTTCGGGACGGCGATCGGCAACTGAGTGCTCGCGACCCTGCACGAAGGCTGGGTGGTTTTCGAGCCCTATCTGAACGCCTATGGCGCGTCCGCCGTCTTCGTCATGATCTATTTGGAGGCGCTCGGCGGGCCGTTGCCGGGAGAGACCGGCGTGATCGCGGCGTCGCTGCTCGCGTCGCGAGGTGAGCTGTCGATCGTCACGCTCTATCCGGCGGTCCTGTCGGCGGCGATCCTCGGCGACTCCACGGGCTATCTGATCGGGCGTCTCGGGGGGCGCACGCTGCTCCGCGCGGTCGGCCCCTATCTGCGGCTGACGCCGGAACGTCTGGCGAGCCTGGAGGAGCGGTTTCGAACCCGCGGGCTCGGGCTCGTTTTCCTGGCGCGCTTCGTCCCGGTCCTACGCCAGCTCAACGGCTTGATCGCGGGCTCGCTCGACCTGCCCTGGCGCCTCTTCCTGGTGGCGCAGGCGGCGGGAGCCCTGCTGTGGACCAGCGTCTACTGTCTGGGTCCGTTCTTCTTCAGCGAGCTGTTCCAGCACGTTCGCTGAGCCCCGGAGGCCGGGAAGGACGTCGTCGGCGGCCGCGAGGGCCGTCGACGATCTCCTTCGGCGAGGGACGGCGACCTCAGCGGTCGACGTCTTCGCGCAGCACCCGCCCCGTCAGCGGGTCGATCTCGAGGTCGACCGGGACGCCGGCCCGCGACGTCGCATCCGCCTCGTAGACCCCATCGTCGAGCTCGACGTCGTGGACGTTCTTGTAGCCCGCGTCTTCGAGCTGGCGGACGATCTCCTGCGGCGCCAGGATGTGCGACCGCCCGGCGTCCATCGCCCGGGGAGCGGTGACGAGCGTGAGGGAGAGCAGGCCGGCCAGCATCGCCGCGTATGTCGTTCGTGTCATGAGCTGACTCCTTGGGTTTCCGCGGCGCGTCCATTCGCGCCGGATGATACGCACGGTAGGCCGGAGCCCTGAACCCGAGATGACTCCGCCGTTCATCTGACGTTTAATCGCCGTCGTGTAGGCCCTGCGCATGCTTCGCTCACGGATTTCGCTGGTGGTCCTGCTGGCGGCCTGTCTCGTCTCCGCGGGGTCCACGATCGCTCGCGCCGACGAGCTGGATCACGTCGCCGCGCGCCAGGCCCGGGAGAAGGGGGAGATCCTGTCGCTCGCGCGCATCCTCGACGCCGCGAACGCGGAGTTCAGCGGCGAGGTCGTCGAGGTGGAGCTCGAGCGCGAGAAGGGACGCTGGGAGTACGAGGTCGAGCTGCTGACGGCCGGCGGCGCCGTCATCGAGCTCACCTACGACGCGGCGACCGGTCGGCTGCTCGGGACCGAGGGCGCGGGTGTCGAACGTGCGAGGAAGCGCCCGTGAAGGTCCTGATCGTCGAGGACGAGCCAGCGCTCGCTCGGGCGCTCGTCGACGCGTTTACGGAGGCGGGATTCGTCGCCGAGCACGCCGCCGACGGTGAGGAAGCGCTGCACCTCGGCGCGATCGAGCCCTACGATGCGGTCGTGCTCGATCTCGGGTTGCCGTCGATGGACGGCGTGACCGTGCTGCGCCGCTGGCGCGAGGCGGGAATCGACCTGCCGGTGGTGGTGCTGACCGCGCGTGGCCGCTGGCCCGAGAAGCTCGCGGCGTTCTCGGCGGGCGGCGACGACTACGTCACCAAGCCGTTCGAGATCCAGGAGGTGGTGGTCCGCGTCCGCGCGCTCATTCGCCGCACGAGCGGCAACGCGTCGGACGAGATCGCCTGCGGGCCCGTGCGCTTCGACCCCTCGCGCGGCAGCGTCACGGTCGACGGTCGGCCGGTGCGCCTCACGGCTCACGAGCTCAAGATCCTCGACTACCTGCTGCACCGGCGCGGTCGCATCGTCAGCCGGCTCGACATCATCGATCACGTCTACGAGCGCGATCAGGACCGCGATTCCAACGTCATCGACGTGCTGATCGGGCGCATCCGCCGGAAGCTCGGCGTGAACATGATCGCGACCGTGCGCGGCCGCGGCTATCGGCTCGAGGCCCCCGGAAGGGCGCCCTCGTGAGGCCGCGCTCGCTCCGCGGCCGCTTGATCGTCGCAACCTCGGCGTGGTTCGCGGTCGCGTTCGTGATCGGCGGCGTCGCGCTCTCGCTCGCGTTTCGCCGCTCCGCGGAAGCGGCGTTCGCCGCACGGCTCGATTCGAT
Source organism: Deltaproteobacteria bacterium (assembly GCA_020852955.1). GTDB lineage: Bacteria > Desulfobacterota > Binatia > UTPRO1 > UTPRO1 > UTPRO1. The sequence goes on from JADYZW010000003.1 coordinate 85,069, forward strand.
GCTGCTCGCGGTGATCGCGGCGATCGACGTGTCGCCGTCGGCGCCGCTCCGTCTCGCGCGGCCGATTCCGGAACCGGCGTTCGATCGCCCGTACTCCGGGTGGTACTGGCAGGTGGGCGACGGCTCCGAGCGTGTGACGTCCCGCTCGTTGTGGGACGCGACGTTGCCGACCGACCGCGCTGCACCGCGCGGCGCGCGGATCTCGGGACCGCGCGGCGAGGGCCTGCGGATCGTGACCCGCGGCCTCCGCTATCCGGAGCGCCCCGATCCGATCGCGGTCACGGTCGCGGCGCCCGAGGCCGAGCTCGAGCGCGAGATCGCCCGCTTCGATCGGTTCCTCGCGGGTGCGCTCGCCACGCTCGCGGTGACCCTGTGGACCGGCATCGTGGTCCAGGTGCGCTACGGATTGCGCCCTTTCCGCCGGATGCAGCGCGAGCTCGCGGCGATCCGCGCGGGACGGAGCGCGCGGATCGCCGGCGACTATCCCGAGGAGGTCGACATGCTCGTCGGGACGATGAACGAGGTGCTCGATCGCGACGCCGCGCGTATCGCGCGCGCCCGCGAGCACGTCGGCAACCTTGCCCATGGGCTCAAGACGCCGCTCGCGGTGGTCGCCGTCGAGGCGACCCAGGCTCGGCCCGACGGCGCGCGGATCGCGCGCGAGGTCGGTCGCATGGCGGCACTCGTCGACCATCACGTCACACGCGCGGCGGCGGCGGGCGCGTGGCGGCCCGGGAGTCCGCGCGTCGCCGTCGGTCCGGTGGTCGACGAGCTGTGCGCGACGATCCTACGTATCCATGCCGATCGCGGGCTCGCCGTCGATGCCGACGTCGAGCGTGATCTCGCCTTCGCCGGCGAGCGCCAGGATCTCGAGGAGATGCTGGGCAACCTGATCGAGAACGCGGCCAAGTGGGCGGCGTCCCGCATCGACGTCCGCGCCGCGCGCGCGGGTGAGGCGCTCGAGATCGCGGTCGACGACGACGGTCCGGGTCTCGCGCCCGACGAGAGGGCGGCGGCGCTCGGCCGCGGGATGCGATTCGACGGCGACACGGCCGGCTCCGGGCTCGGGCTCGCGATCGCCAACGATCTCGCGACGCTCTACGGCGGCTCGCTCGCGCTCGGCACGAGCCGCCTCGGCGGCGTGCATGCGGCGTTGCGCATTCCGGTCGCCGCCGACCAGTGAGCGTCGATCCGCGCGCTCGATCATGAACCGGAGATGAACGCCGCATTCACGGACGGTTCAGTGCGGCCCGCGCATGCTGCGGCATGCGCCACGACAGCGACGCCGCCCCGCCGCGGGTCTGGATGCTCCTCGGCGACAAGGCCGGCGACAACGAGCAGCTTCGCATCCTCGGTCGCGCGCTGGACTGGTCGGTCGAGGAGAAGGCGCTGCGGTTCACGCGGCTCGTTCGCGTACCGAACGTCCTCCTGGGTGCCACGCGCGCGAGCCTGAGCGCACCGACGCCATACCTCGGGCCGCCGTGGCCGGCCGTCGTTCTCGCTTCCGGCCGGCGTGCCGCGCCGATCGCGTTCTGGATCAAGCGGCGGAGCGGTGGCCGCACCCGCCTCGTGCACCTCGGCCGGCCCCGGGCGCCGCTTGCGTGGTTCGATCTCGTGGTGACGTCGCCGCAGTACGGCCTTCCCGGAGCGCCGAACGTCCTGCGCGTCGATCTGCCGCTGAACGAGGTCGCTCCCGAGCGCCTCCGCAGCGAGGCCGCAGTCTGGCGCCCTCGCGTCGCCGCGCTCCCCGGTCCCTACCTCGCGTTGCTCGTCGGCGGTGCGACGAAGTCGCTCTGCTTCGACGCGGCGGCGGCGGCGGAGCTCGGGAGCGCCGTCAGCGCCGTCGCGGCGCGTGCGGGGATGTCGGTGCTCGCGACGACGAGCCGGCGCACGCCCGGTGCCGCCGCCGACGCGCTCGCGAAGCATCTCCGCGTCCCGCACGTGCTGCACCGCTGGCGGCCCGACGCGCCTCGCAACCCCTACGCCGGCTTCCTCGGCCTCGCCGATCGCATCGTCGTGACCGGCGACAGCGCGTCGATGGCCGCCGAAGCGTGCCGGACCGGGAAGCCGGTCGCGATCGCGCCGGTCCGGCAGCTCGACCTCGCCGGATGGCTCGCACGAGGGGTACGTGGCACCTGCCTCGAGAAGCGGCTCCGTGCGATCGGCCTCTGCAACGGCCAACCCGACATGCAGTCCTTCGTGAGGCGGCTCGTGGCGGTCGGCTACGCGACGCTGCTCGGTGCGCCGCCGGCTGCGGTCGCTCCCGCACCGACCGATCTCGGCGCGGTCACGGCGCGGGTCCGGCACCTGGTCCTGCGCGGTCCATGATTCCGGTCGGCCGTCGGCGGCCGCGCGGCAGCAGACGTCTTCGGGCGGGCGCCGCCGTGGGCCCGCCCGGCGCGTCACAGGAGCGCGCGGACCTTCCGGTAGCCGTTCCGCAGCTCGTCGACGGCGAGCTTCAGCGCGGCCCCGACCTCCACCGCCGCCTTGCCGGCCTCTTCGCCGATGACGCCGAGCTTCCCCCGGACGTGGTCCCATTCGCGCTCCAGGCGCTCGAACTCGTCCCGTGCGTCGGCCTTGGCGAGGTGCATGCGGACCCGGATCTCGTCCCGTTGCCGCTTCAAATCCTCCACGATGGCATCGAGATCGAAGTGCTTCTCGGTCATGATGGCGACCTCCCTTCGCGAAGGATCGGTGCAAACGGCTCGCCAGCGCGACGCGTCGGGGAATCGCGGCGTTGCGCCGCGCGCCGAGCCGGCGTTTCCCGAGCGCGGGAAACGTCCGTCGACCGTTTCCCCCCGGCTGCGAACGGCCCGGCGCGCCGGCGCGCCGGTCAGGGCGCGAGCGCGCCGAGCTCGGCGCCGCGCGGGGTCTGGCCGATCAGTAATTGATCGACACGGCAATCGTGCTGCGCGACGACGCAGCCGGCGACGCCGGCGACCGAGGACGTCGTGGCGCCGAGCGCGGCGCAGTCCGCGCTGCGCGCCGCGAAACCGATGGCGTTCGCTCCTTCGAGATCGACCGCGGCGCAGCCCTTGGCGACGGCGGCCTCCACCTTGGCGGCGGCGGCGGTCAGCTTTCCGAAGAGCTTCCCGCACTTCGTCGTCGCCTTCGCGCGACAGGCGGCGTCGTTCGCCTTGCGCTGCACACAGAGGAAAGCGCTGTCGGCGCACTTCTGCTCGGCCTTGAGGCGCGCGCTGCCGTACGCCGCGCCCGCCTTCGCCAGCGCCTTCTGGCACTTCAGGACCGCCTTGGTGTCGACGGCCGCCCCGCCCGCGCCGCCGGCCGGCAGACAGGGCGCTTCGAGCGCGGCATCGCGGCCAGTGGCATCGAGGAGGTCGCGCGCGCGCGGGATCTCGGTTCCGACCAGCGCTTCGGCGCGGCACGCGTGGTGCGCGACGAGGCAGCTCGCGACACCCGCCGCGTTCGCGATCGACGCGCCGAAGGCCGCGCAGCGCGCGTCCTCGCTCGCGAACCCGAGGCCGCCGGCGGCGCCGAGATCGACGGTGGCGAGCGGCGGATCGCCGCAGCCCTTGGCGACGGCCGCCGCGATCTTGGCGATCGCCGCCTGGCGCGCACGCTCCACCTTGCCGCAAGCGACGCCGGCCTTGGCGAGACAAGCCGGGTCACCGCCGCCCTGGACGCATGCGAACGCCTTCTGGAGGCACGCCGACAGAGCCTTCACGCGCTTGGTCGCGAAGCCGGTGCCAGCCTTGGCGAGCGTCTTCTGGCACTTGAGCGCGACCTTGCCGGCGTCGCCGGCGAGGCCGGCGCCGGCCCCGTCGGCATAGGGCGGGCAGTCGGCATCGACGCGATCGGCGTCGCCGTCGAAGTCGTTGTCGACGCAGTCGGCGCAGCGGTCGCCGGTCTCCGGCGCGGGCGTCCGCGTGGCGAGCGGGGTCGGTGTCGCCGCGCCGGTCGCGGTCGCCGTTGCGTTCCCGCCCGGGGTCGCGGTAGGCGTCGCGCCGGTCGGCGTCGGCGCCGGCGCGGGGGCGTCGGTCGCGAAGAGCTCGCGGGTGTCGTCGGTCTCCTGGTCGGCGACGTACAGGATGGTGCCGCCGTCGGGGGTCAAGGCGGCCTCGCCGACGTCGCGGTTGGGTGCGAAGTTCGGATGGACCTTCTGAGGCGCGCCGCTCGCGATGCCGGCGCTGAAGAGCTCCTGCACTCCGTCGGTGTCCTGGTCGGCGGCGTAGAGTACGGTGAGGCCGTCCGGGTTGACCTCGACGCTCGTCGGGACGACGTCGCCGCCTGCCACCGGCGCCGGGCTCTTGCTGAGCTTCAGCGGCGTGCCACCGCCGCTCGGCACGCTGTAGAGCTCGATCACGCCGGCGGCGTCCTGCTCGGCGGTGTAGACGACGCGCGTGCCCGTCGGGTCGAAGTCATAGCCGTTGTACGGGCCGAAGCCGACCGGACTCGCCGGCGTGAGCGCCACGTCGTCGCCGCCGCCGAGCCCGACCGCGAAGAGGCGGTACTTGGAGCTCGCGAACACCCGATAGACGAACGTCTGTCCGTTCGGACTCATCCGGTACTCGGACACGACGACGTTCTGGCCGACGCCGCTCACCGGCTGCTCGCTCGTGCTGCCGTCGAGGGGCACCCGGTAGATGCGGTAGGCGGGATGGGTTCCCGCGACGAAGACGGCGTGAGCGCTGTCGGGCGTCAGGCGGAAGTCGGGGAGGTAGATCGCGAGCGGGCCGGTGAGCTTGGTCGGCGTGGCCTGCGCGATGGGTGTCACCCAGAGCTCGTATTCCTGCGGTTTCATGGCGTTCGGACGCGACAAGAAGAGGACCTTCGCGCCGTCCGGGGTGATCGCGGGCGCTTGGGGGCTGTTCTCGCCGGGCAGCAGGATCGCCGGCTGATTCGTGAGCTCGAGGGGCATCTGCGAGCCGTCGATCGGCACGCTGTAGAGCTGCCGCCCGCCGCCCATGCCGTCGTCGAACGCGAAGACGACGCGCGTCGCGTCCGGCGAGATGCGATAGCGCGGCAGGAAGGAGCCCGTGCCCGTGCCGAGCGCGACCGGCGTGCCGCCGGTCGTCGGCACGCTGTAGATCGTTTTCGTCTCCGCCTCGAAGACCACTCGCGCCGCGTCGTTCGCCACCCGGAAGGTGTCGATATCGTTCGGCGCCGGGGCGGTGTTGAGCTTGAGCGGCGCGGCGGAGCCGTCGATCGGGACCCGGAAGAGGTCGTTCCGGAATTGCTGGGCGTCCTTGTCGGAGAGGAAGACGATGCCGGCGCCGTCGGGCGTGATCGTCCACGAATCGACCGAGCGCTGGCTTCCCGAGACCGGCACGTCGACGAGCGTGGTCGTGCCGCCGCCCGCGACCGGGACCGCGACGAGCTGCAGCACGTACCCCGATCCGGAGTCGGCGACCGCGTAGACGACCGTCTGCCCGTTCGGCGTGAGCGCGAACGCGTCGATCTCGTAGTCCATCGGCAGGGCGGCACTGAGCTTGATCGCGGCGGCGTCGCGCGACGACGCAACGCCGAGGACGAGCGCGAGCAGGAGCGCGCGCAGGACGGTGCGTGCGGGGCCGGTCATGAGCATGATGCTCCTATCGCTTCCGGGCGCACGACGGGTCAAGAACCATTCGACGGCGGATGCGCGCCGAGCCGTACGACGCCGCTCCGGGTCCGATCGACGCCGGCACCGCGGTGGGCCCGACGCCGCGGCGGACGCTATGGCGTCGCGGGCGCGAAGCCGCCGTCGGCCGCGACCTCGACGCGCCGACCGACCCACTCCTCGCGCATGAGCGCGTCGAGGAATGCCGGCGTTCCGCTCCGCACCACCGTGCGGGCGCCGTCGGGCAGGTCGCAGATCGCGATCGCGTGCGAGGGCGCGCCGCCCGCGAAGACGACCGTGTATCCGACGACCGTCGCGGGGCCGGCGTAGCCGTCGCGCAGAGGCACGGGCGGGTCGGCGGCGGCGACCTCGCCGGTCACGTCCGCGGAGCGCCAGCCGTGCGGGCCCGGAGCGTTCGCCAGCACCAGGCACGCCTGCTTGCTGAAGATGCCGCTCAGGTTCGAGACGATCCCGACGCGCGGCGGCAGCGCGGCAGCGGCCTTGCCGTGCCTGGCGCTCGCGTCGTCGTCGGGCGCCTCGGCGCCGGCGCGTGCCGCGTCGCCCGGTGCGGTGGCGACGCGCAACACTTCGACCATGCGCCCCACGCCTTCCAGGGTCGCGTTGTTGAAGGGGCCGCCCGCGAACGCCATCGAGCCCGTCACCGTCCAGGGGCAACCCTCCGGGATCGGCAGGTCGCGGGCGAACGACTGGATCGCCGCGGGGAAGCAGCTGTAGAGCTCGGCGTCGGTGACGTCGGCGCGATCCACCTCGGCGAGCGCGAGCGCCCGCTCCCCGGTCACCACGCTGCCGCGATGGCTCGCGAGCCCGCGCATCTGGGCGAGCGGCACGACGTGCTTCGAGAGCGCGCCGCCGCGCGGGAAGATCCAGCGGCGCGGATCGAGGCCGAGCGCGCGGGCGCGCCCGAGCGCGCAGATGAGGATCGCGACCGCCTGGTTCACGTTCCACTGGCTCGCGTGCGCCTTGGTGTAGGGGAACGCCAGCATGGGATTGCGCGGCGAGGCGTCGCGGATCGCCGCCGCCGGGAGCGCCTCGCGCTTCCACGCGTGCGGGTTCGCGGCCGCGATGGCGCTGAACCGGCTGTAGAGCGCCGCGAGCTCGTCGCGATGGCGCGCGACGTCGAGCCCGCGTGCGTAGCGGAGCGCCGACTCGATGATGGCGAAGAACTCGATCGGCGAGGTGAGGCCGCGGCGCGACTCCAGGTCGGAGCACCACATGTCCTGCGACGTCTGGTGCACGTCGGGCGGCGGCAGGCCGTCGGTCGGGGTGTCGTGGACCGGCTCCCCGGTGATGGTGCTGCGGAGCCGTCGGTACTTGGCTTCGCCCGCGACGACGACGCCGACCGCGCGCTCGCCGGCCGCGATCGCGTCGCAGAGGTCGGTCACGAGCTGGAGCTGGAGCACGCCGAGGCCGGCGAGGATCGTCGTGGCCCGCGGGCAGCCGAGCGCGTCGGCGACGAGCTTGGCGGGGTTGCGATACTCCCACATGCCCTGCGGCACCGCGACCGACTCGATCGCCGGGGCGAGATCCTCCGCGCCGGCGTCGGCGGCGGCCCGACGCGCGGCCTCCACCATCAGCACGTAGGGCTCGGCGCTCGCCTTCGGGTCCTCGAGCTTCTCCTGGCGGAACCCGACCCCGACGATCACCGGCGTCCGCGGGTCGAGCCCGTCGAGCGCGGCCATCGTCACGCTCCCGTGTAGACCGGCGTGCGCTTCTCCTTGAACGCGAGCATGCCTTCCTTCGCGTCGCGGGTGCCGAAGATGGGGCTGCCGTGCTCGAGCTCCTTCGCGAGCGCCTCGGCCTCCGACCAGCTCTCGTCGACCTCGCGCAGCATGCGCATGAGGGCGCGGATCGAGAGCGGCGCGTTCGCCGCCACCTGCTCGGCGACCGTCATCGCCTCGGCGAGCGCCCGGCCCTTCGGGACGAGCCGTCCGACGAGGCCGAAGTCGAGGGCCTCGCGCGCCGTCACGTGGCGCCCGGTGAGGAGGATCTCGGCGGCCAGCGTGTACGGGATCTGGCGGCGCAGGCGCACGCTCGAGCCACCGAGCGGGAAGAGTCCGCGGCGCGCCTCGGTGACGCCGAAGGTCGCGTCCTCGGCGGCCACCCGGATGTCGGTGCCCTGCAGGATCTCGGTGCCGCCCGCGACCGCGAAGCCCTCGACGGCGGCGACGATCGGCTTGGTCGGCCGGTTGTGGCGGAGCAGCGCTTGCCAGTGGACGTCGGGCACCTCCGACATGAGCTTCATGAAGTCGTCGTCGACCTCGCCCGCGCCCATCGCCTTCAAGTCCGCGCCGGCGCAGAACACGTCGCCCTGGCCCGTCAGGACGGCGACGCGCAGCTCGGGATCGTCGTCGAGCCGGCGCCACGCGCGGTACATCCCCGCGAGCATGCCGGGGCTGAGCGCGTTCTTCGCCTCGGGGCGGTTGAGGGTCACCACGAGCACGTGGCCGTGGCGTTCGACGAGACAGTGGTCGGTGTTCATGGGGTCATCCTTCGTGTGGGGTTCGGTCGGTCCGGTGTACGCGATGGCCCGCGCTGTCTACCACGAAGATGGGGTGTGCCAACGACTGTCGACGATCGGATCCGGGAACGCGGCGCGGTTCCCGCGGGACGAAGCGGGGGACACGAGCCGTGCCCGTGTCCCCCGTGCGCTCTCCCTACGCGTCAGAGCGCGTGGTCGAACACCCAGCCGTTGTGGGCTTGCCGCCAGACCGCGCGCACCGTCCACTTCACGTCTCCGATCCCGATGTGGGTGATCATCTCCTCCTGCGCGCCGTCGACCATGCCGTAGGCGACGATGGTGACCTTGTAGGTCCCGATCGACGACCGCTTCGCGGACAGCTGGTAGATGCCGCCGTTCAGCTTGGCGTCCCTGTTCTTGTACTTGTACCCGCCGTTCGAACGCGGGACGAGCACGCCCGCTGGTAGGCTGGTCGAGAAGATCGCACCGCCTCCGGGCGCGCCGACGGTCGTCAACGACACGGAGACCCCGAGGCCGAAGTCGACCGGGGATTCGCTCATCGGTACGAGGATGCCGTGCGCCTTGAACTGGTCGAGGCCGCCGCTCTTCCCGTACCGGATGTTCGACGGATCCTTGCAGATCAACCCCTGGCACATGTTGTTGCAGGTGTCGCCGTTGTAGGGTTTCTGCGGATGGATCGGGTCGCACTCGAAGATGTTGCCGTCGTCGCACGACTCGCCGGCTTCGACCACGCCGTTGCCGCAGACGGGCGTCGAGGTCGGCGTCGGCGTGGGCGTCAGCGTCGTCGTGGCCGTGGCCGTGGCCGGTCCGGCAGTGAAGGTCGGGGTCGGCGTTTCGGTCGGGGTCGCCGTCGCCGTCGGGGTCGGCGTTTCGGTCGGGGTCGCCGTCGCCGTCGGGGTCGGACACACCTCGGGCTCGAAGTCGTACGTCGCGCCGCACGCCGTGAGGGCGTCGACGTTGCCGTCGAAGCCGGCCCACGCCGCGCCGCCGCCGCCGGCCTGGATACGGAGCGAGTTGTTGTCGGTCGCGACCTTCGCTCCGGGATACTGCGCGGCGTAGCCCGCGAGGGTCGTGAGCGGCGGGCCGCCCGCGCTGTCGTTGTCGGACCACCATCCGCCGGCCGCCGCATCCCAGAGCTGCCAGGTTCCGAGCGAGACGCAGCTCGGGTTCGCGCCGCACTGGTTCGGGACGAGACCGCTATAGGGCAACAAGCCGTAGGTGCCGTTCTGATAGACGGGCTCGAAGAAGAGCCGGTCGTCGGTCGACCCGTTGTTGTCGAGGTCGATGCGGAGCTGGATGTAGGTTGCCTGGCCGCCGCTGCCGAAGCTCGTCACGTAGCTCCAGTACGACAGCGGCATGTCGGCGATGTCCGACAGCAGCATGCCGTTGCAGGCGCCCGTGCGGATGCGGGTCGCGTCGTCGCCGCTTGGCGGATCGCCGGCGGTGCCGACGACCTGGTGCAGGCTGCCGGCTCCGAGCGGCGGCGTTGCGGGTCCGGTGACGAAGTCCGCGTCGGTGCCGCCCGCGGTCGTGGCGTCGCCGACGTCGCTGCCGAGCGTCTGGTCGAAGTTGACGATCTCCCACATGCCCATGCTGCACGGGGTGACCGTCGAGCCGACGCACGACGGGATCGCGGCGCTGAACGGCGTGAAATCGACGTTCGCCGTGACCGGATCGCCGGAGCCCGGGGCAACGCCGCTCGGGCCGTCGACGGCGCCCCAGTAGTTGCTCTCCGCGTCGAGCGTGCCGACGCCGATGCCGCTGCCGTCGACGCCGGTCGAGTTGCCGTCGATGACGTTGTCGTGGATCGTGTTCGCGGAGGCGTCGGTCGAGAAGCCGACCTCGTACGCGAACGCGTCGTTGGCGGCGACGACGTTGCACGTCGCGAGGTTGCCGGTGCTGTCGGCGGCGACGCACAAGCCGAACGACCCGCCCTCGAACACGATGCCGCTGTTATTGGCGGTCACCTGGTTCCCGGTGATGACGTTGTTTTTCGAGGAGAAGATCAGGATGCCGGCGCCGGTGCCGTTCGCGGGATCGCCCGTATAGCGGTGGCCGTTGCTCGAGTTGCCGGCGACCGTGATCGGGCCGCCGCCGAAGCCGACTTGGATGCCGTTCTGCGCGATCACCGGGACCGGACCCGCGCCGATCAGCGAGTTGCCGGTGGCGCTCCCCGTCACGGTGCCGAGGGGCGTGTCCGCGCAGCCGCAGCCGTTGAAGGTGAGGCCGTTCTTCTGGTAGCCGCTGATGGTCACGCCGGTCACGTCGACGTCGATCGCGTTGCCGGTGCTCGCCTGGATGTACACGCCGAGGCCGTTCTGCATGCCGTCGAGCGGATCGTTGCGGACGTGGTCGACCGAGCCGCCGTTGATCGCGCCGGACGCGTTTCGGTAGTAGAGCCCGATGAAGCGGGCCGGCATCGGGTTGATGAGCGCGCCGCTGATGTTCAGGTCGTTCATCGTGACGCCGGTCACGCCCGAGACCAGGACGATCGCCGTGCCGAGGCCGTTGCTGCATGGGCTCCCCTGGGTGTTGTCGGTGACGACCGCGCTCGGCTGGACGAGCGCGCCGTTGCCGTTCACCGTGATGCCGTTCTTGGCGATCGCGATCTGCTCGCCGTAGGTGCCGGGAGAGACCTCGATCGTGTCGCCCTCGCAGGCGACGTCGACGGCCTTCTGGATCGTCCGACAGGGGTCGGCGGCGTCACGGCAGTCGTTGTACGTGTCGTCGCCGGTGGTCGAGACGTAGCGCGTGGACGCGAAGCACGGCCCGCTCGTGTAGGTCAGGTCGTCGAAGAAGAAGCCCTCGCCGTCGTTGCCCTCGGCAGTGCCCGAGACACGAAAGAGCACGGAGTCGACCGGGCGGGTCGGGTTGAGCTCCGCGTTCCGGAAGTAGTCTTCCCAGGACGTGCCGCGGAAGACCGGCACGCCGTCCACGCTCACCCGCACGACGTCGTTCTGCGCGCCCTCGTAGAACTCGATCTCGAAGTCGATGCTGTGCCAATCGCTGCGGCTGAGATTCGTCGCGAGCAGGTTGAAGACGAAGTCGTCGGGGGGCACGCGGTAGTCGTAGAAGCTGACGGAGAGCCCCTGACGGCCGTCGCCGGGATCGACGACGTTGTCGCTCACCTGGATCCAGCTCATGCGCGCGCCGTCACCGCGGTCGAGGCTCATGACGACGTGGGAGTCCTGCGCCGCGCCGGTCGCCGACTTGAACCACACGCTGCCGACGAGCCGCGGCTGTAGGGCGCCGCCCGCCAGGCCGTCCGCGGCCGAGCTCACCTCACCCGCGCGATCGGTCAGCGACGGCGAGAAGGTCTGGTCGCCGAAGGAGCCGATCGTGTAATCGCTCGACTCGCGGAAGCTCTGCGTGCCCGAGTGCGCCTGAGCGCTCGAGACTTCCTGGTCGATGTTCGTGTTGATGGCGATGCCTGGAGGGTTCTGCCCGCCCCATCCGGCCTGACCATCGATGCTGCCGGTCGTGTACGGCGGGTTTTCGAAGTCGATCGCGATCGTATCCGCATACGCGCGCGGCGCTACGAGTAGCGCCAGCACCGCGATGGCGAGTTTCACCAGGTGCGTAGCATCGAGGACGGCAAGCCGACATCGTGACGTCGAGGCGGGCATGGGAGAACCTCCTAGGGTTATGGGATTCAGGACCTACGTGGCCGGCTCGCATGGCGACGCATTCGCGGTCAATGACAACCCACGGCGGACCTTGAGAAAAGCTGCGCCAGATCGGATCATTGTGGGCTCCGTCGACATCGGACGTTCGGATCGCTCCCGCCTCGCACGATGGCCGATCCAATGCTGCCGGTGGTCGCGGGCATGGCGCCTCGCCGGATCCCACGATGATCCGCTTGTATGATCTCGGTCATATGGGGTACCCCCTAAGCGCGTCTCGGTAGGCCGACCTTTTCGGGTAGCAGCTGCCGAGTTCCGCACATCCCAACCGAAGCGAACCGGAGGATCCCCATGTTGACTACCTCGAATCCGGCGTCATCGCGTGCCCCGTCTGGAAGCGCCCGGCGGCGATGGCGGCGACTGCCGTTCGTGGCCGCGGTCTCGTTCATGCTGCCCGCCGCGACGCTCGTCTTCGCCCCGGGCGCGCGGGCGGCGACCCTCTACGTCGATCTCGCGGCGGCATCAGCGCCGCCCGGAACGGGCTGCGGCGCCTCGGCCGCCTACACGCAGATTTGCGCGGCGCCGGGACCTGGGATCGGGACCCCGTGCGCGGCCGGCTCCGCGCTCGCGGCCGCGAGCCCGGGCGACACGATCGAGGTGTGCGCCGGCACGTACAACGAGAACATCGAGATCAGCCTCTCGAACGTCACGCTGCGGGGTGCGATGGCCGGCGTTCCGGCCGGACCCGCGGCGGTGCCCCCGGGCCGGGGAGTCGGCGAGTCGATCATCGTCGCGCTGACGACCTCGGCGATCCATCTCTCGGTAAGCGGCCTCACCGGCGTCGTGATCGACGGGTTCACCATTCAAAGCGGGAACAATCCGGCGATCCACGACAACCCGAACTTCGCCAGTACGTCGCACCTCTGGGTGAACAACATCATCCAGGCCGGAGCCGGCTGCGCCGGAGCGCTCGGCGCGATCAACCTGAACCGCTTCAGCGATACCCGGATCCTCAACAACAACATCACCGGCGGCTGCGGATGGCGCATCCAGAACCAGGCCGGTGTCGCCACGTCCCTTCCGAGCTTCATCGAGGACAACTACCTCGGCGGGGCGGGAAGCGGCCGCATCATCCTGGGTGCCAGTCACGCCCCGGGCAACGTCATCCGCGGCAACCTCTTCGATGGTGCCGGCTCCGGCATCATCGCGGGTTGTCCCGGACTCGTGATCACCGACAACACGTTCCAGGTCGCCGGCACGTCGATCTATTTCCACAGCAAGGCCACCGGCGCCACGATCACCGGTAACCAGATGACGGGCGGGACCAACGGCGTCCGCCAGCGGCTCGACTTCGGCCCGTACACGCTCGGTCCGACGAACGAGGTGCACTACAACAACATCACCGCGCACACGAACTTCGGCGCCGAGAACCAGTTGCCTCCTGGCGACCAGGACATCGACGCCACCTGCAACTGGTGGGGCTCCGCCGATGGTCCGATGCCGCCCGGCTCGGGCGACAAGGTCACGGCCGGCGTCCAGGTGGTGCCGTGGCTCGTGGCGCCCGCTCCCGGAGGCGCCTGCATCGGCGGCCTCCCCACGCCGACTCCGACCCCGACCGAGACGGCGACCCCGACGGAGACTCCGACCCCGACCGAGACGCCGACCCCGACCGTGACGGCGACCGCGACGGCTACCCCGACCGTGACGCAAACGCCGACGCCGACACCCACGAGCACGCCGGTATGCATCTGCATCCAGGGCGCGAACGCGGGCACGATCTGCGCCGCGGACTCCGAATGCCCCGGGGGCAGCTGCGTCTGCGGTTCGGGGCCCACGTGCGGCAACGACGTCGTCGATTTCGGCGAGACCTGCGACCCGCCGGGCTCGGTGGTGGGGCCGAACGGCAACGCATGCCAGCCGGACTGTACCTACTGTGGCGACGGGATCATCCAGACCCCTCGCGAATCGTGTGACGATGGCAACAGCGCGCAGTGCGATCCCGTGCACCCGCAGAAGCCCGTCCAGGGTGACAGCTGCAACAATCAATGCGCGGGTCTCATCTGCAAGGACCCGTCGACACTCAAGGTCGCGAGCGGCCTCGACATCTTCAAGGCCCACGGGATTCTGATCCCCATGAGCGACGGGGAGATCGACTTCCATGGCAACGAGGTCACGATCGGCCTCAGCGCGGAGCAGGGCTCCATCTTCACGACGAGTGTTCCGGCCGGGTTGATCGAGGCTCGGAGCAACGGCGGCTTCAAATATCGTAATCCGTTGGCGAGAGAGAGCGGCGGCGTCTACAAGCTGGTCGCTACCCGGACCCACGGCGGTACGTACAAGGTCACCGTGACCTCGTATGGCGAAGCCAACCAGCCGGGACCCGTGATGGTGACGCACATCCGCGTCGGTGACGTCGAGTGGAACGTTCGCGCCACGTGGAAACAGCGCGGTTCGGGCTGGAAGTTCGTGAATCCGATACCCTGAGCGCGCCTGACCGCTCGTCGTGGAGGGGGACGCGAGAACGACTCGCGTCCCCCTGCGCGATGCCGCGCTTGCCGCGCCCAAGACCGCCACCTTCCCCGGGATGTACGCGTAGCCATCGAGGCTCGGCGCCGCTGGTCCCAACCTCAGGGATGCGGCATAGTGCGACGCGTTCCGTGTCGCACCGCAGATCTTTGACGTCGATCTCGGCCTCTCGCCGCGCCCCTCGCGTGGGCGCGGCCGTGCGGGAGGCGTTCCGGAGCTACGACGGTGCGGCCTTCCGGGCCGACCTCCTCGCCGGCGGCGTCGTCGGAATCGTCGCCCTGCCGCTCTCGATGGCGCTCGCGATCGCCGTCGGCGTGCCGCCGCAGCACGGCCTGTACACGGCGATCGTCGCCGGCTTCGTCGTGGCGCTGACGGGCGGCTCGCGCTTCCAGGTCACGGGACCGACGGCAGCCTTCGTCGTCATCCTCGCCCCGATCGCGAGCCGCCACGGGCTCACGGGACTTCTCCTCGCGGGACTGATCGCCGGAGCCATCCTGCTCGTGATGGGGCTCGCCGGCGCGGGACGTCTCATTCAATTCATTCCCTATCCCGTCACGAGCGGGTTCACGGCCGGCATCGCCGTCGTGATCGCGACGTTACAGCTCAAGGACGTGCTCGGACTCGAGGTCGCGCACATGCCGGAGCACTTCCCGGCGAAGGTGGTGGCGCTGTGGGCGGCGCGCGGTACGGCGTCCGTCTCGGAGCTCGCGGTGGCCGTCGCGACCGTCACCGCGCTCCTCGCGCTCCCGCGTCTCACCCCGCGCGTCCCCGCACCGCTCGCGGCCATCGGCCTCGTGACGGTGGCGGCTGCCCTGACCCCGTACTGGTGGCCCGGGTTCCACGTCGCGACGCTGGCCGACCGGTTCAGCACGACCATCGACGGACGGGTCTACGCCGGGATCCCGCCCTTTCCCCCGCTTCCCCACCTGCCCTGGTCGCCGGAGCTGCTTCGTCTCGGCGTCCTCCGCGAGCTCGTGCCCGCGGCCTTCACCATCGCGGTGCTCGGCGCGATCGAATCGCTCCTCTCGGCCGTGATCGCCGACGGCATGACGGGGACTCGTCACGACCCCGATGCCGAGTTGATCGCCCTTGGCCTCGGCAACATGACGGTCCCATTCTTCGGCGGCGTCGCCGCCACCGGCGCGCTGGCGCGGACCGCGACGAACATCCGAGCCGGCGCGCGCACGCCGGTCGCCGCGATGACGCACGCCGTGGTCGTACTGCTCGCGGTGCTGCTGCTGGCGCCGCTCGTAGCCCGGATCCCGATAGCCGCGCTCGCGGGCCTGTTGCTCGTCGTCGCCTGGAACATGTCCGAGATCCACCACTTCCTCCACGTCGCGCGGGTCGCCCCGCGGAGCGATGCACTCGTGCTGCTCACGTGCTTCGCCCTGACGGTCGCTTTCGACATGGTGCTCGCGGTTTCGGTCGGCGTGGTCCTCGCGGCCATGCTCTTCATGAAGCGCATGGCGGAGCTGACCCGGGGTCGCCTGCTCGACGACGGGGACACCCTGACGTCGGGCGCGCCCGTCGCACTTCCACCGCACGTCGCCCTCTACAAGATCGCCGGCCCCCTCTTCTTCGGCGCCGCGCAGAGCGCCATGGCGGCGCTCGACGCGATCGGCGCCGACGTGCGGGTCGTGGTGCTCGCGCTCGGCCGGGTGCCGGCCATCGACGCGACTGGCGTGGTCGCGCTCGAAAGCGCCCTCGAGGATCTGCATCGCGACCACAAATTCGTGCTCATCGCCGGGCCGCTCCCCGAGCCGCGAAGCGTGTTCGACAAGGCGAGCCTACGCGCGCATCACGACCGGATCCTGATCGAGCCGACCGTCGAGTCGGCGCTCCGTACCGCCGCCGACCTCGTCCTGTTGAACCCGGAATGGCGCCGCCCGGCGGCGACGCTTCCTTCGGCTTCATCATTCCTCTGAGTTGGATGGTGACGCCCGCCGGCATGTGCAGGCGGAGGCTCGCGCCAACCGCGTTCATCACGCCGTTCACCAGCACCGAGCGCCATGTGCCGGCCGCGATCGCCTGCTGCCCGTCGCTTGCATGAGCGCGCGTTCCGTCGCACACCCCTCGCACCATGGCCGATCCCCTCGTCCTGAACTCCGGCGTCGAGTGCGGCGCCGTCCTCACCGCTCAGCACCGCGACGGCGTGCTCCGGCTCGCGCGCGCCTTCGAGGCCGGCGGCTTCGACTCCGTGTGGGCGGGCGACCACGTCTCCTTCTACGTGCCGATCCTCGAGGCGCTGACGCTGCTCTCGTTCGTCGCGGGCGCAACCGAGCGGGTGAAGATCGGGAGCAGCGTCTACCTGCTGCCGCTCCGCCACCCGACCACGACCGCGAAGGTCGCCTCGACGCTCGACGTGCTCTCGGGCGGGCGGCTGATCCTCGGGGTCGGCGTCGGCGGCGAGTTCCCGCCCGAGTTCGAGGCGAGCGGCGTGCCGGTGCGGGAGCGCGGCAGCCGCACCGACGAGGCGATCGGACTGCTCCGCCGACTCTGGTCGGAGGACGGCGTCGCGCACGAGGGGCGCCACTTCCGATTCGGTCCGATCTCGATGGATCCGAAGCCCGCGCGCCCCGGCGGCCCGCCGATCGTCGTCGGCGGCCGCAAGGCGCCGGCGCTCCGCCGCGCCGGTCGGCTCGGCGACGGCTACATCTCCCACATGTGCTCGGCCGCGCAGTACGCCGAGAACATGACCGCGATCCGCCGCCACGCCGCGGAGGCCGGCCGCCGCGACGTCCCGTTCGAGACCGCCGCCTTTCTCTTCACGATCCTCGACGACGACTACGAGCGCGCGCTCGACGGCGCCGCGAACCTGCTCCAGATGATCTACAACCGCCCGTTCCGCGACGCCGCCAAGAAGTACTGCCTCCTCGGGCGCCCCGCGGACTGCCTGGAGCAACTGCAGCGCTTCGCCGACGCCGGCTGCCGCCATTTCGTGCTGTCCCCGCTCATGGACCCCGACGAGTTCGCGGCGCGCGCGGGCGGGGAGCTGGTCGCGGCGATCCAGGGGATCGTGCCGAAGCGAGCGTCGTGACCGCGGTGCGGGCGGCGACCATCTCCTCGGAGCGATGCCGTCCTCGCGGGCCACGGCCATGGCCCTTGCGTGGCGGGTCTCCACGGCGGCGGCGCTGCTCCTCGTCGGCGCCCTCGGCCTGAAGGACGCCGACGGATCCCGCTGACCGCCTTGACCGCTCATTGTGTAACTTGTAGCACAAGTGGGTGGCGCGCTCGGCAGGTATTCGCGAGGCTCGACAGAATCTCTCTGGGCTGCTCGCTCAGGTGCGCAAGGGGCACGAGATCGTGATCACGGATCGCGGGCGTCCCGTGGCGCGTCTTCTGCCGCCGGTCGGCGAATCGGCAAAGGGCGTTTCGAGCCATCGCCGCTTTCGTGCAGGGATCAAGCTGCGGGGCGCGAAGTTGTCCGCGACCATCGAAGCGGACCGTGCGGATCGTCTCTAGCCCGGTTTATCTCGACGCGAGCGCGCTCGTGAAGTTATACGTCGAGGAGCCGGAGTCGGCGGAGCTCGAAGGTGCGCTCTTGGGCCGCCGTGACGTGCTTGTGTCGGAGCTCGCCGTGACGGAGGTCACGTCCGCGCTCGCCCGCCGTGTGCGCGCAGGAGATCTCTCGGCGCGGGACGCAGGACGCATCCAGCGACGGATATTGAGCGACGTGGCTCGGGGTGAGCTCCAGCGGATCGAGCTCTCCCCGGATAGCCATCGCGCTGCGGAGCGCCTGCTCCTCCACATCGGGAGCGTGATCCCGCTGCGCGCGGCTGACGCCCTTCACCTGGCACTCGCCAGCGGCATCCCGACGCGCGCGTTCGTGACGTTCGATCAGCAACTTCGCGCCGCCGCCCTGCGGATGGGGATCTTCGACGTGAACGAGTGACGCAGCGGTGCATCTTCCGGTGGCGAACGGACCACCGCCCAACGACTCCTCGGGTGGTTCCTCGCAACCTTCGGAGCCCCCGGAAGGGTGACGCTTCCTTGACGGTAGCGTCGCGGTTTGCTCGTGACCCGACCGCAGCGCTGCCGTAGAACCCGAGGGTTGCGGTCCGGCGCGCAAGTCGTTCCCGTGGCATCCGCTTTGCTTCGTGGCATCTGCGGAGGGCACTCCATGGGACTCGCGGGCTTCATCCGGAAGCAGTTCATCGACGTCATCGACTGGACGGAGGAGGGCGACGACGTCCTCGCGTGGCGCTTCCCGACCGCCGACCTCGAGATCCAGCAGGGCGCGGCGCTGATCGTCCGGGAGACGCAGGTCGCGGTCTTCGTCGACGAGGGCCGCGTCGCCGACCGCTTCGAGGCGGGACGCTACGTGCTGCGCACCAAGAACCTGCCCGTCCTCACCAACCTCCGGCACTGGGCGAAGCTCTTCGAGTCGCCGTTCAAGAGCGAAGTCTATTTCTTCTCCACGCGCCGGCGCGTCGGCCAGACCTTCGGGACTCCGAAGCCGCTGACGGTGCGCGATCGCGAACTCGGCACGGTGCAGGTGCAGGCGTTCGGCGTCTACAGCTTCCGTATCGTCGACGCCGGGCTCTTCTACCGGCAGATCTCCGGGACGCGGGACGTCTATCGGGTCGCCGACCTCGAAGGCCAGCTGCGCGCGATGCTGGTGAGCGCGCTCGCGGCCGAGCTCGGCCCGGGGACGGTGCCCTTCCTCGACCTCGCGGCGAATCAGCCCGCGCTCGCGGCCGCGGTCGCGGCGCGCACGAGCGCCGACTGCGCGCCGCTCGGCCTCGCGATCGCCGACGTGCGGCTCGAAGGGCTGACGCTCCCCGAGGAGCTGCAGCAGCGGCTCGAGGAGCGCATCGGCATGACGATGGTCGGCGACGACCTCGGCCGCTACGCGCAGTTCCAGACGGCGCGCTCGATTCCGCTCGCGGCGGTGAGCGAGGGCGGCGCCGCAGGCGCGGGCGTCGGTGTCGGTGCGGGCGTGGCGATGGGGCAGACGATGGCGCAGACGATCGGCGCGGTCGCCCCCGCGGGGGGCGCAGCGGGCGGCGCGCCGCCGCCGTCGGGTACGGGCGGGTCGAACACGCCGCGCGCTCCGCAGACCGGTCCCGCGCCCGCGGGGGCGGGACCGGCGGCGACGTGCCCACACTGCAACACGCCGCTCGCGCAGCCGGGCCGCTTCTGCTCGGCGTGCGGCGGCGCGCTCGGCTAACGCCTTGGACGCGGACGGCGAGCTCGCCTGTCCCGGTTGCAGCCGGCCGACGACGCCGCAGGCGCTGCTCGGGAAATACGGGCAGCCGCTCGGGCTCGACCTCTGCTTTCCGTGCTGCCTCCTCTGGTTCGACGGCTTCGAGAGCGTGCTGCTCGCGCCGGGCGCGATCCTCGCGCTCTTCACCCTGATCCACGAGCATCGCGACGAGCAGCAGGCGCGTCCGCTGTCGCGGCCCGCGTGTCCGCGCTGCCGGGTGACGCTCGTCGAGACCCACGACCGCCAGCGTCACGTCGCCTTCCGCTACTGGCGCTGTCCCACCGAGCACGGGCGGCTCACGACGTTCGTCGAGTTCTTGCGCGAGAAGGACTTCGTCCGTCCCCTGGCGCCCGCCGAGTTCGCCGACCTGAAGCAGCGCATCCGCACGATCCGCTGCGACGGCTGCGGCGCTGCGATCGACCTCGAGCGAGGCTCGGTCTGCGACTTCTGCCGCTCGCCGGTCTCGACGCTCGACCCCGCGCACGTCGACCGCGTGCTCCGCGAGCTCCGCATCGCCGAGCAGAAGCGCGACACGATCGACCCGGCGCTGCCGGCGCGGCTCGCGATGGACCGCCTGCGGGTCGACGACTTCTTCCGCCACGTCGAGCGCGAGTCCGGACGCGACGTCGAGCTCGGCGCCGCGCTCGGGCTCGTCGGCGCCGGCATCGGCGCCGTGCTCGGGATGCTGAGCGGACGCGGAAACTGAGCCGGCCGGGACGCCCGGCACGCGTCGCGTCCGCACGGAGGCCGACGGTGTCGCCGCGCCGCGCGCGCGTCGGATCCGCGACGGGCGTCGCGTCCGCCATGGCGCTTGCGCCGGTCGCGTTCCGCGTGCCAGGCTCGGGACCGTTCCCACGCCGTCGTCCGCCAGGAGGATCCCATGTCGTCGAAGTGCCGAGTCGTCCGCGTCGTCCTTGTTGCGACGGCGCTCGTCGCCTGTGCGGCGTCGTCCGCCGACGCGCTCACATGGACCTGCGAGGCCATCGCCCGCAAAGGGTCGCTCGACCCGACGGGCAGGGTGTTGGCCGGCAAGTTCGGTAAGAAGCGCCACGGCGGCCCCGCGATCAACAGCGACGGCGACGTCGCGTTCTTCGCAACGCCGAAGGGCGGTCCGCGCCGCCTCTATCTCTACCCGAACGGCGGTGCGCCGACGGTGCTCGCGGAGGCCGGCGGCGCGGCGCCCGGCGGCGGCGCCTTCGAGCAGTTCCGCCAACCCTCGATCAACGACGCGGGTGACGTCGCCTTCCTCGCGACGCTCGACACCGGCGCGGGGATCTTCGTCGATCCCGCCGCCGGCGCTCCCGTCGCGGTCGCGCGCCTCGGCGACGCCGCGCCGGGTGGCGGAACCTATGCGACGTTCGACGGCCTCGCGCGGATCGACGCGGCTGGCGCCGTCGCGTTCCTCGCGACCGTCGCCGGCGGCCCGAGCGGCGTGTTTCTGTGGGACGCGGGCTCGATGACCACGACGTCGATCGCGCGCGTCGGCGACGCCACGCTCGACGGCCGCGAGATCTGCTCGTTCGTCGCGCCGGCGGTCGGGCTCGGCGCGACGGCCACGGCGTTCCAGGTCGGCACCAAGGTGTCGTGCGCCGATGCCTTCGAGGCCGAGCTCGTCGGCGTCTATCGCGACACGGGCTTCGGTATCGACCGCGTCGCGCTCGCGGGCGACGCGACGCCGGTGCCGGGGACCACCTACGCCGGCTTCCTCGGCGATCCCGATCTGAACGCCTCCGATCAGATCCTCTTCCGCGCCACCCTGACGGGCGCGGCGAGCGGCACGGGTCTCTTCCTCTTCGATCCCGCCGGCCCGGCCACGACCACCCTCGCGCGTACCGGAGACGCCGCGCCGACCGGTGGCGGGCTCAGGACCATCACGGAGCCGAGCCTCACCGACGGCGCGCGCGCGGGCTTCCGCGCCAACGTCGCGCCCGATCCCGACCACGAGGGCATCTTCCTCTACGACGGCATCGACGAGGCGGTGGTCACGCGCCTCAGCGCCGTCCCGGCCGGGATCTTCCTGCCGGGATCGAAGTACCAGAAGATCTTCGAGGAGATCGGCGTGTCGCGGAGCGGCGCCTGGGTGACGTACAGCGCGACCGTGAAGCAGCCGCCGGGGAGCGGTGGATCGAAGGTCGGGCTCTTCCGCTGCGAGGGAAGCTGAACGCACGACTCGGGAGTCGCTCCACGAACGGCGCGCCCGCGCGCGCGTCGGGGTCGCGTCCGGCGACGGGCCGGCGCCATAGCCTTCGCGCGCTCGGGACTCCGCCGCCGCGATGCCGCCCAGCGTCATCGCGTGGATGAAAGTTTCTTGACCCGGACCGCGCGGTCAGAGTATTCCGATGCATCCGATCGGTTTCCTGGATCCGAGTGCCGTGCCTCGCATCTCGTTCTCACGTCGAATCGCGCTCCCCGTTTCGGGCGGCATCGCTCGCCCCGAAAGCTCCAGAAACAGCACGAACCCGCCGCAAGCGCGGGAATCCCAAGGAGAGGAAAAGTCATGAAGATTCTGAAGCAATTCGTTTTCATTGCCGCGGCGGTCGCCGTGTCGGCGGTACCGGCCCTCGCCGGCACCAAGTACGCGACCAACCTGGTCTCGAACTCGGCCATCGATCCGCCCGCCAACCCCACCCTGTCGCCCAAGAGCCAGATCAAGATGAGCGACAAGGGTGACGTCTCGGTCTCGCTTTCCGGTGTCACCGACGTGGGGGGCCTGCCGTTGACCACCTCCACGGTCTACACCGACAGCCTGAAGGACGCCGCGCCCGGTGCGATTCTCGACGGCAGCGAGTACGTCGTCATCATCAAGCTGTATCTTCCGGCGATCGCTGGACCCCCGCTCCTGATCCCAGGCGTGGAGGTTCCGGTTGCCGTCGGCCTCAAGAACGGCAAGGGGAAGACCAAGATGAGCCTGGCGGGTCTTTTGACATTGCTGCCGCCCGGCTATGGGCGCAGCATCGAAGTCGCCGGCGCCGAGGTCTGGGGCCAGCTCGGCGGAGCGCCGGAAGCCGCCAATTGCATGGCCGTCATCAACAACACGCTTCCCGCGACCCTCGGGTTCGGCGATCCGTCGTGCCGGGGCCTCGGGGCGCAGAGCGGCATGTCCGGGCTCGCCATTCCCTGAACCACTGATTCGCAGCCGCATCCAATCCTGACACGGCGTCGCCTCTCCCCGGAGGCGACGCCGTCGTTTTTTCCGGTGCCGCCGGCCGTCGAGGGGCCGCCGCCGAGCGTCGATCAGAGGAGCAGGCTGCCGAGCGCCGCGTCGCTCGCGATGAAACGCCGGCAGGCGCCGTCGCCGTCGCGCTCGAGGGCGGCCCGCGCCATCGCGGCCGCCTCGGCGCGGTTGCCGGAGAGCAGCGCCGCCCGGGCGAGGCCGGTGTAGGGGCCGCAGGCCTGGGGCTGGAGCGCGCGCATGCGCTCGAGGTGCGGGCGCGCCGCCGCGGCGTCGCCGCGGCCGAGCAGGCGGTTCGCCTCGTGCCCGTGTCCGATGAACACGAGCGTGAAGAGATCGGCGGACGCCGGCCAACGCACCAGCGCCGCCTCGAGCAGCGGAAGACGCGGCCCGACCGCGTTCGTCCGCGTCGCCGCGGCGCCGATCAGGACGGCGAGCGCTTCCGATGGAGCGTCGTTCCAGAGCGGCTCGGCCAGGACGAGCGCGAGATCGGGATGTCCGACGTTGAAGAGGAAGCCCGGCAGGTTCATGGCCGGATGGCCGAACGCCCTGCCGCCGAGCCAGGTCGGCAGCGCCGGCCGCTGGACCTCGCGAGCTGCGAGCTCGGCGACGCGTGCTTCGAGGTCGAGCGCCGTCGCCGCCGGCGCGGTCGTGAAGACGACCCCCCCGTGGTCGAGATGCACGAGCTTCCAGCGCGGGTCGGCGGCGAGCGCCGGGAGGATGTGCTGCGACGACGGCGAGGCGAGGTCCCAGACGACGGTCGCGAAGGGCCAGCGCGCGGCGATACGCGCGAGGTCCGGCGACGGGCCGGCCACCTGTTGCATGTACGCCTCGAAGAACTCGAGCGGGTACATCGAGGTGTTGCCCGCGATGAAGACGCGCCGCGCGGGATGGACGCGGTAGAGGAGGTAGCCGCCGACGTCGAAGCCGTTGAGGAGCGGTCCGGGGAAATCGGTGCGGAGGAGAAGATCGGCGCCGCCCACCGGAAAGCGATCGGCGTCGACGCCCCAGCCCGTCCGCGTCGGGGCGCGGACGAAGCCGTTCAGCCGGTCGCTCACCCGGAGCCAGACCACGAGAGTCGCGGTCGCGACGAGCGCCGCGCGCGCGAGCGTCCGCCCGCGCGCCCGCGCCGAGAGCGCCGCCTCGATCGCGGTCCATGCGGGCGCGAGGACGAGCAGGCCGGCGGGCGCCACGAGCGGGAGGTTCCGCACCGCGGGCAGCGCGAGCACGGTGAACCCGGCGAAGACGAGCGGGGCGAAGAGGCGGCGCGCCAGGAGCGCAGGTACGACCTCGACGCTCGCCATCACCCAGAGCGCCATCGTGGCGCGGTAGGGGATCGCGTCGGCCATGCCGGTGGGGGGCCAGACGAGCCATGGCAGCGCGGCGACGGCGGCGGCCGCCTGGCGCCGCGTCTCCGCGGCGCCGCGGCCACGGGCCGTCGAGGCGAGGCGGCCGGGGGCCGTACGGTCGGCGGCGAGCGCGAGCGCGACGGCGTACGGCACCGCGAACACGACCCACTGGACGGTCGATGCGCCCGTGAAGAGCCGCCCGATCGGCTCGAGCTCCTGGATTCCGCCGTGGAACGTCGCGCTCCGCATCAGCGTCAGCTGGACGACCGGCCCCGCGAGCGCCCGCCAGCCTTGCGGGTGGACGAAGCAGGCGGCGAGCGCCGCCGCGACGACGAGCGCACGCTGCGGCACCGTCGGCATGCTGGGCGCCCGAAGGTCGCGGTCGCCGAGCGCAGTCGCGACCGCCGCCGCGGCGAGCACGAGGAGCCCGTTCACGAAGTAGCCGTGCACGTTGATCCAGACGACGAACAGGGCCGCCGTGAGCGCGAGGAGGCGCGGGAAGGGCGCGGGCCGCGCGACCAGCGCGATCGTGAGCGCGAGGAGCACGTGGCTCGCGGTGTCGGGCCGCGGCTCCAGGCGGAAGGCGCAGACCAGGAGCGCCACCGCGACGCCGAAGACGCCGACCGCGCGGGAGGCGCCCCAGGCGCGCTGCATGCCGTACCACGCCGCCGCGACCGCGACGCAGAGCGCGATCTGGTAGAGCATCACGCCGTCGATGCCCCCGAGTCGCTCGACGAGCGCCACCACGACGCAGGCGAGCCACTTGTCCTCGACGTACGGGTAGTCGGGGTAGGGCTCGATGAAATCCGAGACTCCGAGCGAGCGCGGGTGCGCGAGCAACTCGCGCCCGACCGCGATGTGCTGAAAGAGGTCGGGATCGATGAGGTAGTGAATCCCGAAGGCGGCGCCGAGGAGCGCGACGGCCGTCCACGCGACGGTGCGGGTCGCGACGAGCGGCCGCGGGGCGACCCGACGGCCGCTCACGTGTTGTCGGCCGCCGTGTCGCCGCCGCCGCGGCGCCCGCCGCCGCCCGCGCCGCCCCAGCGCCAGTCGCGGATCTCGGGCATGTCCTCGCCGAAGCGCGCGATGTACCGCTTGTGCTCGAAGAGCTTGTCGCGGATCGCCTGCTTCGCGTAGGCGGCGCGGGTCGCGAGCTGCGGGACGCGGTCGATCACGTCGCCGACCAGGTGGAAGCGGTCGAGGTCGTTCAGCACGACCATGTCGAAGGGCGTCGTGGTCGTGCCTTCCTCCTTGTAGCCGCGCACGTGCAGGTTCTCGTGGCCGTGGCGGCGGTAGGTCAAGCGGTGGATCAGCCACGGGTAGCCGTGGAAGGCGAAGATCACCGGCTTGTCGGTCGTGAAGA
>JADYZW010000004.1 GCA_020852955.1 Deltaproteobacteria bacterium
CCAACCTACAGATTCGAAGTCTGCCGCTCTATCCAATTGAGCTACGGGCGCAGGCGTTGCGGGTCCGGTACTTAGCGCGAGTCCGAGTCCTGTGCCAGCGCGCAGGTCACCACACGCAAGCATGGACGTGCCGTGTGATCGCGTCGTCGCAGGTGACGAGCCTGGCTTCGAGCCGGCGGGCTTGCACGATCAGCATCCGGTCGAACGGATCGTCGTGGGACAGGCTCAGGGATCCCGCCGCAACGACGTCGTCCGCCTCGATGGCGACGGTCGTGAACCCCCACTTCTTATGAAGCTCTTGGTGGCGAGCCAGGTAGCTGTCGACCCCGCTCCGTCGACCGCGGCGGCGCTTGCTCGCTATCTCCCACAAGGATGCCGTGGAAACCGCCGTCGTATTCCGCGGACTCTCGATCACCCGCCGCGCGGCCCTGCCGAGCTCGGGCGCGTCCGCCATCCACCAAAGGAGCGCGCAAGTGTCGAGGAGGTACGCGCTCATCCCCAGTCCGTATCGTCCGAGCCGACAGGTCCGAGCACGTCACCCGGGATCTGCCCGCGGAACGTACCAGCTTTCCGCTCGACGGGTTCGACGATCGGAACGAGCCGCGCGTAGGGGTTCCCGGCTTTGGCGATGATGACCTCCTCCCCCTTGTGCGCGCGCTCCAGCGACTCCGAGAACCGTGTCTTCGCTTCACGCTGCCGTCGGCGAGCTTGATGTGGGTCACGGTGAGCGTCTGCCCGCGCCGGAGATGCACGGGGTGGAAGATCATCGACCTCCCGCCCTTCGAGCGAAGCGCGTCCTGCGGCTTCGGCGGCTGAGGAGCGTCCTCGGCAATGGAGACGCTGGCGACACACCCGACGAACACGACGGCGCCGACGATGCGGCGAGGGATTGGCTCGGTCGTGGGCGCGACCCTGCCCGCTTCGCCCCGATCGGGTCATGCGCGAACGCCCTGCGAAGATGCGCGGCGCTCCGCCCCCGCGCTACTTCATCGCGGTCGCCTCGATCTCCACCATGAGGTCCGGATGGAAGAGCCGCGCGACGCCGAGCAGCGTCGACGCCGGTCGGCAGTTCACCTCGGCGAGGCGCATGAGGCCGCCGCCGGCGGCGCCCTGCATGAAGCCGTCGATGTCGGTCGTGTAGTAGTTCAGGCGCACGACGTCGGTCAGGTCGAAGCCGCCGGCGACCAGTACCGCCTCGAGGTTCGCGACGGCCTGCCGGAGCTGCGCGGCCATGTCGCCGGCGTGCAGCGGGGAGCCGTTGGCGTCGACCGAAGTCTGTCCCGAGCAGACGAGCGTGCGCGTCGCGGGGCCGATCTCCATGGCCTGCACGAAGCCCATCGCGTCCTGCCACGTCCACGGATTGATGGCGCGTCGTTCCATGGCGGAGGAAGCTAGGCCATCCGGCGGACCAATGCCAGGCCGACACCGCGCCCTCCATGACGCTCACGCGCGGCCGCGGCGGGACCCTTCCGTCCCGGCGACGCGCGGCGTCGTGGGGGCGGCACACCGGCGCCCTCTCTTGACACCGCCACCCCTACCGGCGATTTTCCGCCCTCGTCTCGACACTCCCCCACACGAGGTTCGAATCGATGCGCACTTCCCGATTGCTCGGCATACTCACCCTTCTCACCGCGCTCGCGCTCACCACCGCGCCGGCGCACGCGGAGTTCGACTTCACCATCGACGTGCTTCCGTCGTCGTCGAAAGCGATCAAGATGGAGCGCACGGGCCCGGCCCGGGACTTCGTCCAGCGCGCGGCGGTCTACCTGCGCTACGTGCCGCTCAAGGCTGGGCAGCGCGTCTTTCCGGCCTTCATCAACACCCACAACTACCTCACGTGCGCCGACAAGCCGGAGAAGAAGTGGTACCTCGAGAGCGTGAGCCGCGTGGACTACGACAAGGGGAGCGGAATCGCGGTCTACGGGTTCTTCTTCAGTCGTCCGGCGTGCGACGGTCCGACCTTCCACATGGAGGCGGTCACCACCGAGTCCTGACGTCGGGGGGTCGCCCCGCGGCCCGCGCGGCGCATCGGACGCTCAGCTCTGCACGACGCTCCAGGTGGTGCCGCCGGCGCCGTCCTTCAGGACGACGCCGCGGGCGAGGAGCTCGTCGCGGATCGCGTCGCCGCGCTTGAAGTCCTTGGCCTTGCGGGCGGCCGCGCGCTCGGCGATCAGGCGCTCGATCTCCGCGGGCTCGATGCCGGCGCCGGCGAGATGCCGCCCCTTCTCCGCTTCCAGATAGCTCGCCGCGGGATGCCGCAGGACGCCGAGGACGCCGCCGAGCCGGCCGAAGTTGGCGTGGTGCTCGGCGATCGCCGGCGCATCCGCCCCCGCGTCGAGCAGCCGGTTGATCTCGCGCACCTCGTCGAAGACGACGCCGAGGGCGCGCGCCGAGTTCAGGTCGTCGTCCATCGCGGCGACGAACTGCTCGTGAAAGGGCCGCACGCTCGCGGGTAGCGCAGCGGCCTCGGGCGCGCGCTCGCCGCCGCGCGGCGCGGCGACGTTCCCGCCAAGCCGCTCCTCGACGCGCGCCAGCGTCTCGTGCAGCCGCGCGCACGCACGCTGCGCGTCGAGCAGGGACTGGTCGCTGAAGTCGACGGGGCTCCGGTAGTGCGTGGAGACCAGGAACAGGCGCAGCGCCTCCGGCGGCACACGCTTCAGGATCTCCTCGATCGTCAGGAAGTTGCCGAGCGACTTCGACATCTTCTCTTCGTTGATCCGCACGAAGGCGTGATGGATCCAGTGTTTCACGAAGGGCATGCCGGTCGCGCCCTCGGACTGCGCGATCTCGTTCTCGTGGTGCGGGAAGATCAGGTCCTCACCGCCGCCGTGGAGGTCGAACGGCTGCCCGAGGTACTTGGTCGACATCGCCGAGCACTCGAGGTGCCAGCCCGGCCGCCCCGGCCCCCACGGGCTCCCCCAGAAGGGCTCGCCCGGCTTCGCCGCCTTCCAGAGCGCAAAGTCGAGGCCCTCGCGCTTCCGCTCGCCGACCTCGACGCGCGCGCCCGCGATCAACTCGTCGAGCTTGCGCTTCGAGAGCTTGCCGTAGCCCGCGATCCTGGCGACCGAGCAGTAGACGTCGCCGGCGGAGGCGTAGGCGATGCCGCGCTTTTCGAGCCGGGCGATCAGGTCGAGCATCTCGGGGATGTGGCCGGTCGCGCGCGGCTCGACGTCGGGCTGCAGGCAACCGAGCGCGGCGACGTCGGCGCGGAAGGTGCCGATGTAGCGCGACGCGAGCTCCTCGGAGGGAATCGTCTCCTCGGCCGCGCGCTTGATGATCTTGTCGTCGATGTCGGTGATGTTGCGGACGAACTTCACGTCGTAGCCGGCGAAGCGGAGATAGCGCACGACCGTGTCGAAGAAGACCAGCGAGCGGGCGTGGCCGACGTGGCAGCGATCGTAGACGGTGACGCCGCAGACGTAGAGCCCGACCTTGCCGGGCACGAGCGGCGCGAGCGGCTCCTGACGCCCGCTGAGCGTGTTGTGGAGGACGAGGGACATTCGCGGCGCCGCGCTACTCGTCTTCCTCGCGGAGCTTCGCAAGCACCGAGAAGTCCTCGAGCGTCGTCGTGTCGCCGACGCTCTCCTTGCCGGCGGCGAGATCCCGCAGCAACCGCCGCATGATCTTGCCGCTCCGGGTCTTCGGGAGCGCGTCGGTGAAGCGGATGTCGTCGGGCTTCGCGAAGGCGCCGATCTCCTTGCCGACGTGCTCGCGGAGCTCCTTCTTGAGCGCGTCGTCGGCCTTGGTGCCGGCGGCGAGCGTCACGAACGCCGCGAGGGCCTCGCCCTTGAGGTCGTCGGGGCGGCCGACCACGGCGGCCTCGGTCACGCGCGGGTGCGAGACGAGCGCGCTCTCGATCTCCATCGTGCCGAGGCGATGGCCCGACACGTTCACGACGTCGTCGATCCTGCCCATCACCCAGAAGTAGCCGTCCTCGTCGCGCCGCGCGCCGTCGCCGGTGAAGTACATGCCGTCGATGTGGCTCCAGTACTGCGCGACGTAGCGCTCGTGGTCGCCCCACACCGTCCTGAGCATGCCGGGCCACGGCTGCTTGACGACGAGGTAGCCGCCCTCGTTCGGCCCGACCGGCTTGCCTTCGCGGTTCACGACCTCGGGGACGATGCCCGGGAAGGGCTTCGTGCAGGAGCCGGGCTTCGCCGGCACGGCGCCGGGAAGCGGCGTGATCAGGATGCCGCCGGTCTCGGTCTGCCACCAGGTGTCGACGATCGGGCAGCGCTCGCCGCCGATCACGCGCCGGTACCACGTCCACGCCTCGGGGTTGATCGGCTCGCCGACGGTGCCGAGGAGGCGCAGGCTCGAGAGGTCGTGCTTCTGCGGCCACTCGTCGCCCCAGCGCGTGAAGGTGCGGATCGCCGTCGGCGCCGTGTAGAGGATGTTGATCTTGTAGCGCTCGATGATGTCCCAGAAGCGATCGGGCTGCGGCTGGTTCGGCGCGCCCTCGTACATGAACGTCGTGGCGCCGTTCGCGAGCGGGCCGTAGACGACGTAGCTGTGGCCGGTGACCCAGCCGATGTCGGCCGTGCACCAGTAGATGTCGTCGTCCTTCAAGTCGAAGACGAGCTTCGTGGTGAACGCCACGTGCGCCAGGTAGCCGGCGGTCGAGTGCACGACGCCCTTCGGCTTCCCGGTGGTGCCGCTCGTGTAGAGGATGAAGAGCGGGTGCTCGCTGTCGACCGGCTCGGCCTCGCAGACAGCCGGCACGCCCTCGACGAGCTCGTCCCACCAGAGGTCGCGGCGGCGGTCCATCGCGATCGGCGTGCCAGTGCGCTTCACGACGATCACCCGCTCGATCGACGGCGTCTCCGCGACGGCCGCGTCGACCGCGTCCTTGAGCGCTACGACGGCGCCGCGCCGCCAGCCGCCGTCGGCGGTGATGACGAAGCGCGCCTGGGCGTCGTTGATGCGGTCGCGGAGCGACTCCGAGCTGAATCCGCCGAACACGACCGAGTGCGTGGCGCCGAGCCGGGCGCACGCGAGCATCGCAATCGCGGCCTCGGGAATCATCGGCAGGTAGATCGCGATCCGGTCGCCCTTGTGGACGCCGATCCGCTTCAAGGCGGCGGCGAAGCGGCACACCTCGGTGTGCAACATCTGATACGTGAGCACCCGGGTGTCGCCGGGCTCGCCCTCCCAGATGATCGCCGCCTTGTTGCGGTGCGCGGTCGTCAGATGCCGGTCGAGGCAGTTGTACGAGAGATTGAGGCGTCCGCCGACGAACCACTT
The DNA here is from genome assembly GCA_020852955.1 of Deltaproteobacteria bacterium. Lineage (GTDB taxonomy): Bacteria > Desulfobacterota > Binatia > UTPRO1 > UTPRO1 > UTPRO1. The sequence goes on from JADYZW010000004.1 coordinate 5,245, forward strand.
GGCGTCGGGGCAGTTCCACTCGAGGGTCCTGGTCGGCTCCGCGAACCAGCTGAGCTCGCGTCCCACCTCGGCCCAGAAGGCCTCCGGATCCTCCGTCGACCGCCGGTAGAGCGCGTCGTATTCGTCCGCGCTCTTGACGTGCGCCCGCGCCGCGAACGCGGGGTCGCACGCGAAGACGCGCTGCTCCTTCAGGACGGACTCGATGTCGGTGACCGACGCCATGCGAACGCCTCCGGTGGTGGGGTTCGAGCAGACTTCTCTGCCGCAAGCGTCGCTGTCAACCCTCGTTGCGCAGCGTCGCGCGCGCCGACGGGTCGGAGGCGGCGGCGCACGCCATGACGCCGACGACGCGAGCCGCCCGTGGCGATGCTCGCGGCGCGCGCGGCCCCTCCACCGGCGACGCGCCTCGGTTGCTCTCGCCTACCGCCGTTGTTATGCGAGCCGCGTGACGGCAGCGCGGGCGCGGCGACTCCTCGTCATCGTGGCGGCGGCGCTCGTCGCCGCGTCCGGCGCGGGCGTCGCGGCCGACGACGCGGCGCCGGCGCCGGACGCAGGGGGCGCCGCGGAGGCCTCCGCTCTCGCCGCGCCCGCCGCGAAGGCGCGGTCGGTGAACCTCTGGCCGCTCTTCCAATACGAGTCCGATCCCACTGCCGGCACGCGCCGCGTCCGGATCCTCGGCCCGCTCATCGAGTACCGCGCCGACGCCGAGCGGCAGGCCTTCGCGGTGCGCCCGTTCGTGTCGATCGACCAGGCGCGCGTCGGCCACGACGACCACGCGAGCTTCCTCGGTCCCGTCCTGCGCTCGCACTGGGGCCAGACGGAGCAGGTCACGACCGGACTCGGCGGTCTCTTCACCTACCGCACGCGCACGAGCGCCGACGGGCTCACGCTCGAAGCGCAGGACGTGCGGCTTCGACCGGTCTACTTCTACCGCTGGAAGAGCTCCGAGCCCGGCGGGCGGATTTCGGTGATCCCGCTCTACGCGGACATCGACGACTTCCTCGGCTACGAGCGGGTCCGCATGGTCGCCTTCCCCGCGTACCTGCGCGTGCAGCGGCCGTCGCTCGACCGCTCCTACTATCCGTACCCGATCATCAGCCGCGAGGGTCCCGAGGGGAGCGGGTACCGGCTCTGGCCGTTTCCGCTGCGCGACCGCCAGGGCCGCCGCGTCGAACGCGACGCGGCCGCGAGCGCCGCCGACGCCGGGCGCGAGACCTACTTCCCCGTCATGCGCGACGAACTCGACGCGACGGCGACGGCGCCCGCTTCGGACCCGTCCTGACCGCGGCACCCCGCGGCACGGACGCTCAGTCCGGAATCACGCCTTCGGCGCGAAGGGCGGCGAGCGCGGCGTCGTCGAGGCCCGCCTCGCGCAGCACCGCCTCGGTGTCCGCGCCGAGCACGGGGGCAGGACGGCGCGGCGCGCGCGGCGCGCCGCCGAAGCCGACCGGGCTCGCGACCGCACGCTGGGTCCCCCCGTCGCGCGTCGGGACGTCGACAAAGGCGCCGGCGGCGCGCGCCTGCGGATCGGCGACCACCTCGTCGAGCGACTGCACGGGCGCCCACCACACGCCCCCGCGGTCGAAGCGCTCGGCCCACTCGGCGAGCGGCCGCGTCGCGAACGTCCGATCGAGCTCCGCGATGAGCGCGCGGCATTCCCGCCGCCGCTCGCGCGCGCCCGCGAAGCGCGGATCGGCAAGCAGGTCCTCGCGCCCGACGCTCCGGGCGACGCCCGGGAAGTGGCGATCGGCCTCGAGCCCGATCAGCCAGAACCACCGGCCGCAGCCGGCGCGATAGGAGTTCACGAGCGGCGTCTCGACCTCGGTGCGCGGCACGGGCGCCTTGATCTTGCCGAACGCGAGCTGGATGCCGAGGTCCCACCCGAGGCAGTAGGCGCCCGTCCGCAGGAGCGAGGTCTCGACGACTCGCCCGCGTCCCGACCGCGCCCGCTCCAGCAGCGCCGCGAGGATGCCCGCGACGGTCGCGAGCGCGGTCACGTGGTCGCCGAAGCCCCCGCGGATCTGCGGCGGCGGCGCCTCGTCCGGCGCCAGGGTGCGCGCGACGCCCGAGCGCGCCCAGAACGCGCCGACGTCGTAGCCCGGCCGGTCGCACTCGGGCCCGGTGCGGCCGTAGCCGGTGATGCCGGCGTAGACGAGGCGCGGAAAGCGCGCGGCGAGCGTCTCCGCGTCGAAGCCGAGGCGCGCGAGCGCGTCGGGCCGGAAGTTCGTCACGAAGACGTCCGCGGCGGCGAGGAGCCGGTACGCCGCGTCGCGACCCCCGGCGTCGCGCACGTCGAGCACGACGCTCCGCTTCCCGCGGTTGTCGAGGTCGAAGGGCGGATTGCGGTCGACCTTGCTGCCGGTCGCGAGCCGGAAGAACGCGCGCATCGGATCGCCGGCGGGCGGCTCGATCTTCACGACGTCCGCGCCCCAGTCGGCGAGGATGCCGGCCGTGGCCGGCCCCGCGACCCACAACCCCATTTCGATGACGCGCGTTCCGTCGAGCATGGTGGCCTCCGCGCGTGGACCCGACACCGATCGCGGGGGCGCGTCAAGCGACCCCGGCGTACCGCCGAGTCGCCAGCAGCCGCGTGGGGGTGATGGACCGCCGTGCGGCTCCCGGGTCGTGGAGCCCAGCACGTAGAGCCCGCCGCTGCCTCGATGCTTCGGGGTCAAGCGAGCTGTCTGTCGCTCGCACGACGATCCATCACCCCCGCACACGGACCCGCAGCATGCCCCCTCCCAACACCCGGCCCGAAATGCGAACGGACCGGCCCCGTCTTTCGACGAGGCCGGTCCGTTCGCTACCGGCGACGTGAGGCTCTGCGCGACGGGCTCAGTCGCGTTCGCAGTCCCGCATGCAGCGGCGGAAGAGCCGCTGCGCCTTCCTGTTGGCCCGCTCGGTCTTGGCGCCGCGCTCGAGCATGGCGCGGTACTTCGCGTTCACCGTGACCTCGCACTGCTCGCCGCAGGTCGGCGCGGGAGCGATGCCGCAGCCGTCGAGGCAGGCGTTCAGCGCGGCGGTCGCCTCGACGTCGCAGGCCGCCTCGTCGCCGCCGGCGGCGACGCACTGCACCCGCTGCGCGGCGGCCGCGGCCTCGCAGTCGTTGGCGCAGGTGTCGGGCGGAGGCGGCACGCAGCGCTTCGCGACGCACTCCTCGCGGACGCCCGCCCGTTTCTCGGCGCAGGCGTCGGCGCCGCCGTCCTTCTTCAGGCAGCGCCGCTCGGCGCGCGCCGCCCGCTTGTCGCAACGCTCCTCGCACGGGGGCGGCACGTCGCAGTGCATGGCGACGCAGCGCTCGAACACCTCGCGCGCGGCCGCCTTGCACTCCTCCTCGGCGCCGCCCGCCTCGAGGCAGCGGCCGAGCGCGTCGCTCGCGTGGTCCTCGCAGCGCTCCTCGCACGACGGCTTCGGCGGCTCACTGCCCTCGCAGTGCTCTTCGATGCAGTGACGCGTCTTCTCCTCGACGCGCGCCCGGCACATCTCCTCGCTGCAGCCGTCCTCGATGCAATCGTCGAGCTTCTCCTGCGCTTCGGCGGCGCAGCGCTCGGGGCAGGTCGGCTCGGGCTCGGTGCAACGTTCGGCGATGCACGCGTCACGCGCGGCCTCGGCTGCCGCCACGCAATCTTCCTGCACGCCGCCGCCGGCGAGACATTCCTCGATCTGCGCCTCGGCGTCCGCCTGGCAGGTCTCCTCGCAGCTCGGCGCCGGCGCCGTGCAGCGCGCGTCGATGCACATCTGCAGCGCCTCGGCGCGGAGCTGGCCGCACAGGTCGGCGCTGTAGCCTTCCTCCAGGCAGTGCGCCTGCGCTTCGTCGGCGCGGTGCTCGCACCGGTCCTCGCACGTCGGCTCGGGCTCCGGCTCGGGATCGTCGTCGCACTCCTCCGCGAGGCACCGTGCGAGCTTCTCCTGCCGGAGCGCCGCGCAGTCTTCCTCGCCGCCGCCGTTCTCGAGACACTGGTCGCGGTGCGCGTCGGCCGCGAGCTCGCACAGGTCGGGACACGACGGCTCGGGCGGCTCGCAGTGCTCGACGATGCACGCGGCAGCCTCCCTGGCGGCGATCTCGGCGCACTCGCCTTCGCCTCCGCCCTCCTCGCGGCAGGCGACGAAGACGGAAGCGCCGAGGCCTTCGCACTCGGCGATGCAGCCGGGGTCCTGACCGCCGTCCACGGTCGCGCGGGCGGGCGGGGCCGCCGCGACGATGCCGAGAGCGAGCGATGCGATGCAGAGTGACAGGGCGCGCATGGGGTTCCTCCTCGAGAGCTCGGCCGAAGCCGTGAGTTCGTGCCGGATCGAATGCAAGGGACGTGCCCCCGGAGACGCCGCGCTCTTTCGGCGGGTGACGCCGCGAATCGGAGCCGGCCACGCGGACGCGCGTCGATCGGGTGACGCATCGCGCGCGATACGACGCCGTCCACATGCGCGATGCGTTGCGCCGCACGCGGCGCTCCTCTACCTTGGCGCCAACTCGCATGGCGCGTTCGTCGGACCACACGACCCACGGCGCGAGCCGCTGACGCCGGACGCATGCAACGGGTCTTCGGAGCTCGCAGCGCATGGACCCTGGCCGGCGAGCGCCAGGTGCCGATCACGCGCGACCAGCACGGCGTGCCGCACGTCTACGCGCAGACCGAGGCCGATCTCTATCGCGCCGTCGGCCACTGCCACGGCACCGACCGCGCTCTGCAGATGCTGCTGCTGCGCATCATCGGCCAGGGCCGCGCCGCCGAGATCCTCGACGGCGGCGACGACATGCTGCGCCTCGACCGCGCCTTCCGCCGCCTGCACCTCGCCGCGGACGCCGACGAGGAGCTCGGGAAGGCGTCCCCCGACGTCCGCGCGCTCGCCCTCGCCTATTGCACCGGCGTGAACGAGGCGCTCGCGGAGCGTCCGCCCTGGGAGCTCCGGCTCGTCGGATACCGGCCGACGCCGTGGACGCTCGCCGATCTCGTGCTGACCTCGCGCGTCGTCGGCTTCGTCGGGCTCGCGCAGTCGCAGGGCGACATGGAGCGCCTCCTCGTAGAGATGGTGCAGGCGGGAATTCCGCGCGCGCATCTCGACGAACTCTTCCCCGGCCAGCTCGCCGGCCTCGACCTCGACCTGATCGCCCGCGTCACGCTCGGCGAGCGCCTCGTGCCCGACGCGCTCCGCTGGGCGAGCGTGCTCCCGCGCGCCGTCGCGTCCAACAACTGGGTGCTCGCGCCGACGAAGACCAAGAGCGGCCGGGCGCTCCTCGCCAACGACCCGCACCTCGAGGTGAACCGCCTCCCGAACGTCTGGTACGAGATCGTGGTCGAGCTCGGTGAGCGCTTCTGCATCGCCGCGACCATGCCGGGCATGCCATCGCTGCTGCTCGGGCGCACCAACGACCTCGCATGGGGAGCGACGTACACCTTCCTCGACGGGATCGACTCGTGGATCGAGGACTGCCGCGACGGCCGCTACCGGCGCGCCAGGAAGGGGCGCGACCGCTGGGTGCCGTTCCGCGTCCGCACCGAGACGATCCGCCGCAAGGGCAAGCCCGAGGTCACCGTCACGTTCCACGAGAACGACCACGGCGTGCTCGACGGCGACCCGAGCGTGCCGGGCCTCTACCTCGCGACGCGCTGGGCCTCGGGACGCGGCACCGGCGCCGCGTCGCTCGCCGCGTCGTTCGCGATGCTCGCGGCGCCGGACGTCACCGCCGGCATGGAGCAGCTCGGCCGGCTCGAGCCCTCCTTCAACTGGGTGCTCGCCGACCGCCACGGCAACATCGGCTACCAGATGTCGGGCCGCATGCCGGTGCGGCGCGCCGGCTGGAGCGGGCTCGGTCCCGTCCCCGGCTGGGATCCCGAGAACGACTGGCAGGGCTTCGTCGCGCCGACGGACCTGCCGCGCGCCTACAACCCGGAGGCGGGCTTCCTCGCGACCGCGAACGACGATCTGAACCACCTCGGCAAGGCCCACCCCATCAACCTGCCGATGGGGCCGTACCGCGCCGAGCGCATCGCCGCGCTCCTGGCAGCGCGCGACGACTGGACGCCCGCGGACGTCGAGGCGATGCAGATGGACGTGCGCTCGCCGCACGCCGAGCGCTTCCTGGCGATCCTCCGCCCGCTCCTGCCCGTCACGCCTGCGGCCGACATCCTGCGCACCTGGGACTGCCGCTACGACCCCGCGTCGGTCGGCGCGACGCTCTTCGAGCGCTTCTACCGCGGGCTCGTGCGCGAGGTGTTCGGCGCGGTCTGCGGCGCCGAGGTCCTGCGGCACCTCGACGGCGAGACCGCGATCCTCGCCGACTTCTACTACAACCTCGATCGCATCCTGCTCGCGGAGACGAGCGTGTGGTTCGGCGCGGAGAGCCGCGACGCGATCTTCACGCGGGTGATCGCGCGCTCGCTCGACGGACCCCTCACCACCTGGGGCAGCGAGCAGCGGGTGATGATGAAGCACCTCCTGCTCGGCGGCCGGCTGCCGATCTGGACCGGCTTCGACCGCGGCCCGATCGCGCTCCGCGGCAACCGCGCCACGATCCACCAGGGGCAGGTCTACCGCTCCGGCGGCCGGGCCACGAGCTTCGCGCCGTCCTACCGGATGGTGACCGATTTCGCCGAGACCTCGGTGCGCACGAGCCTCGCCGGCGGGCCGTCGGACCGCCGCTTCTCGCCGTGGTACACCTCAGAGGTGGACGATTGGCTGGCGGGACGCTTCAAGACGCTGCGACCGGGACCGGCGCTCCCCCGACGATGATCGAGCCGGAAGCCCCCGCGACCGAGCGCGGCCCGGCGCCGGCCCCCGCGCTGCCGGCCCGCGTCGCCGCGTCGACGGCGCCCTCGGCGACGCGGCGGGACCTCCAGCTCGGGCGCCGCCTCGTGCACTGCGCGAACGGCTGCGCCATCGCCACCGCCTACGCCCTCATATTCACCCACCAGCAGATCGTCCACACCTTCGGCGCGATCGCCTGCCTCGTGTACGTGCTCGACCGCGTTCGCATCCACTACCCGGAGCTCGTGGCGCGCGCCCCCTGGATCAACCGCCTCCTCTTCCGGGCGGAGGAGGAGTTCAAGGAATCGGCGATGACGCCCTACGCGATCGCCATCCTGCTCACGCTCCTCACCTTCCCGAAGACCGTCGCCTTGATCGCGATCTACACCCTTGCGATCGCCGATCCGCTGTCGGCGCTGGTCGGCATCACCTGGGGGCGGCGCCGCATCGTCGAGGGCAAGAGCCTCGAAGGATCGGGAGCCTTCTTCGCGGCGACGGCGCTGATCGCCGGCACCGCGCTCCACGTGGTGCTCGCGCCGGCGGCCTGGCCGCTCGTCGGCGCGGCGCTCGCGATCGGGCTCGCGGGCGCCCTCTTCGAGATGCTCCCGCTCCGCCTCGACGACAACTTGACGATCCCGCTCTTCGTCGGCTTCGCGACGTGGGGCGTGTGCGCGCTCCTCGGGATCGCGCCGGCGTAGCGGCGGATGCACGTCGTCTACATCCTCCGCTGCAACGACGGCACCCTCTACACCGGCGCCGCCAAGGACCTCGCGCGCCGCCTCACCCAGCACGCGGCCGGTCGCGCGTCGCGCTACACCCGCGCCCGGCTGCCCGTCGAGCTCCTGTGGTCGCGGCGCGTCCGGACCTGGGGCGACGCACTCGCGACCGAGCACTGGATCAAGACGCTGCCGCGCGAGAAGAAGGACGCCCTGGTCGCGGGCGCGCCCCTGCGGCGGCCGGCGCGCCGCCGGGCGCGGATCGCGCGGGGGCGCCGGCCGGAGGCGGGAGCGCCGGGCCGGCTCCGCGGCGCATGAGCGGACCCGTCGTCCTGTCGGTCCAGGGGATCGCCAAGGCCTACGGCGCGGCGCCCCTGTTCACCGGCCTCTCGCTCGCGATCGCGGAAGGCGATCGCATCGGCGTCGTCGGACCGAACGGCAGCGGCAAGTCGACGCTGCTCCGCATCCTCGCCGGGCTCGAGACGCCCGACGCGGGTACGCGTGCGCTCCGCCGGCTCGCGCGCGTCGGCTTCGTCGCCCAGGACCCGAGCTTCGCGATCGGCGCAACCGTCGAGCAGACGGTCGCGGACGCGGTCGCCGCCGACGGACGCGAGGACCACGCCGACGCCGCGCTCCGCATCGCGAAGGCGGTGAGCCGCGCCGGCTTCGCCGATCCGACCGCGGTCGTCGAGACCCTCTCGGGCGGGTGGCGCAAGCGCCTCGCGATCGTCCGCGAGCTCGCCCGCGAGCCCGACGTGCTCCTCCTCGACGAGCCGACGAACCACCTGGACGTCGCAGGCATCGTGTGGCTCGAGACGCTCCTCCGCGCCGAGCCGCGGGCGTTTCTCCTCGTGAGCCACGACCGCTGGTTTCTCGAGAGCGTCGCCGAGCGCATGGTCGAGATCGACCGCATCCACCCGAGCGGGATCTTCGAGACGCGCGGCCGCTACGGCGACTTCCTCGAGCGCCGTGACGACGCGCTCCGCGAGCAGGCGGCCTACCGCGACACGCTCGCGAACCGCGTGCGCGGCGAAATCGCCTGGCTCCGCCAGGGAGCCAAGGCCCGCACGACGAAGCAGCAGGCGCGCATCGCCGAGGCCACCCGCCTGATCGCCACGCTCGCGGCCGCCGATGACCGCGCCCGCACCGCCAAGGCCGGGATCGCGTTCGCGGCGTCCGGACGGCAGACCCGCCGGCTCGTCGTCGCGCGCGGCCTCGGCAAGGACCTCGGGGGCCGCTCGATCGTCGGCACGCTCGACCTCGTGCTCGGCCCGGGGGTGCGCCTCGGCCTCCTCGGCGCCAACGGCAGCGGCAAGTCGACGCTCCTCGGCCTCCTCGCGAAGACCCTCGCGCCCGACCGCGGCGCCGTCACCCACGCCGACGACCTCCGGGTCGTCCACTTCACGCAGGAGCGCGCCGACCTCGACCCCACCTGGCCGCTCCGGCGCGCGCTCGCCGGCGACGCCGACACCGTGATCTACCGCGACCGGCCGGTGCACGTCGCGTCGTGGGCCAGGCGCTTCCTCTTCCACGCCGAACAGCTCGGGCAGCCGGTCGGCCGGCTCTCGGGAGGCGAGCGGGCGCGCGTCCACATCGCCCGCCTCATGCTGCGGCCGGCCGACGTCCTCCTCCTGGACGAGCCCACCAACGACCTCGACATCCCGACGCTCGAGGTCCTGGAAGAGAGCCTCCTCGAGTTTCCCGGCGCGATCGTGCTCGTCACCCACGACCGCTTCCTCCTCGACCGCGTCTCCACCTCGCTCCTGGCGCTCGACGGCGCGGGCGGCGTCCGACCCTACGCCGACCTCGCGCAATGGCAGACGGCGATCGCCGGGGCCGCGGCGGCGGCGAAGGCCGTCCGCCCGCGCGCGGCCGCGCCGACCCGGGCCCCCGCCACGGCCAGGCGGCTCGGCTACCACGAGCAGCGCGAGTGGGAGGCCATGGAGGCGGCGATCCTCGCCGCCGAGACCGAGCTCGCGACGCGCCGCGCCGCGCTCGCCGACCCCGTGATCGCCTCCGACGCCGGCGAACTCGCCCGGCGCCTGGCGGCCGCCGAGGCAGCGAGCGCCGAGGTCGACCGGCTCTACGCGCGCTGGTCGGAGCTCGAGGCGAAGCGGGGCTGAGGAAGGCGGGCGCGGCGTCCGGGTCAGCGCCCGTGCAGCAGGACGCGTTGGCCGTCGGGGAAGGCGACGTCGATCTTCACGCTGTCGCGCTCGCCGATCACGACCCCGATCCCGAAGGTCGAGTGCTTGATCAGCTCGCCCGGAGCGAAGCGCTCGGTCGTGGCGTAGGTGCGCGCCTTGTCCGCCGTCCTCCCCCGCAGCAAGGTCTCGTATTCGCTACGGATCGGCGCGGCGGCGACGGCCTTCTTGGGCGCGCTCCGGCGCCCCTCCCCGGCCTTCGCGGCCTTGCCGCCCGCGCGCGGCGCGTCCGGGCGATAGGCATGCTGACCGCGGCAGGTATTGCAGTGCACGCGGGTGATCCTCGCGTCCACCATCGCTTCGACGGTGTGCGCGAGAACGAGCTTGCACTTGGTGCACCAACTGTCGACGGTCGAGCCGGGCTTGGTCTTGGTGGTCGCCATGTGGGTCCGGGGATAGCACGTCGGGGCCGCAAGGGCGACCACACCGGCCCGCGCCCGGTCGTGCGGCGTCAGCCGCGCCGCGCGAACGCCCGGTTCCCGTAGCGATCGAGCGACACGACCTCTTCCACCGGCTTGCGCGTCGTCGGACCGTAGCGGCCGGCCGGCCAGCCCATCGGGACGACCGCGACCGGCGTCACCGTCCACGGGAGCCCGAGCGCCCAGCGGGCGAGCGTGCGGCTCCAGAGCGGCAGCGTGACGAGCGCGGCGCCGAGCCCGGCGGCGCGCGCCGCGAGGAGCAGGTTCTGCACCGACGGATAGATCGAGCCGTAGAGGCTGCTCGCCGCGATCGACGGCAGGGGCGGCACCCAGGTGTGGAGACAGGCGACCACCACCACGGGCACGTCCTCGAAATGGTCGACCTGCCATTGCACGGCGTCGATCATGCGCATCGTCTTGTCGTCGCCCTGGCGCCGGGCGAGCCAGCGTCCGATGCCGCCGTAGGCCGCCCACGCCGTGCGGTTCAGACGAGCGAGCCTGGCCTTCACCGCGCGGTCCTTCACGACCACGAACTCCCAGTTCTGGGCGTTGGATCCGGTCGGCGCCTTCAACGCGAGCTCGATGCACTCGAGGACCAGCGCATCGTCGACCGGATCGGGCTTCAGGCGGCGGATCGCGCGCTGCGTCCGCATCGCCTCCTCGAGGGGCATCGCAAACGGGGATTCGGACCTCGCCGTCGCCATCGTCAGGCTCCTCGGGCGAAGGGGGCGTGGCATCGATCCCGCGGCGCGGTCACGCGCCGGTCCGCAACAACGGCTTCACTTCCTTCATGAAGCGCTCGGCCATCGACGTCCCGCTGCCGACGTCGGCGAGGTCCTGGAACCAGAGGATGACGAGCTCGGCGCCGCGCTCGATGTAGTGGTTCAGCTCCTGCGCGATCGTCTCCGGCGTGCCGGTGCACGACTCGTCGAGAAAAGTCTTGATGCGCTCTGGGCTGACGCCCGGCCAGCAGCGCGCGAGGTGGTCCCGGCGCTCCTGCTCGTCGTTGAAGATGGCGCACGTGCGCTCGACCGAGACGCGCATGGTCTTCGGATCGCGGCCGAGGTCCTCGCAGTGCCGCATCAGGATCGGGAGCTTCTCGTCGAAGGCCGCCCGACCGCGATTGTGGTTCCAGCCCTCCGCGAGCTCGGCCACCATGCGGAGGCCGACCTTCGGCCCCTGCGAGCCGATCCAGAGCGGCGGGTGCGGCCGCTGCAACGGCTTCGGCTCGTTCACGGCATTGGTCACCTTGAGATACCTGCCCGCGACGGTCGCCTTCTCCTCCGTCCACATCGCCTTCAGGATGCGCGCCGTGTCGGCCATGCGGTCGAGCCGTTCGCGGATCTTCGGGAAGGGATAGTCGTAGGCGTCGAACTCGTCCTGCTTCCAGCCGGCGCCGAGTCCGACGTCGACGCGTCCGCCGCTGATCACGTCGACGCACGCGCTCACCTTCGCGAGGTAGCCCGGGTTGCGGTAGAGCGCGCAGGTCACGAGCTGGCCGAGGCGGATCGTCGAGGTCGCCTCGGCGAGCGCCGCCATGGTCGTCCAGCACTCGAAGGTCGGCTGGATCTCGGTCCGCGGCACGGTGTGGAAGTGGTCGTAGAGCCAGAGCGAGTCGTACCCGATCTTCTCGAGCGTCTGCGCGACCTCCCTCAGGCGCCGCCACTGCGCCGCGCCGCCCGCGATGCCGCGCATCTCGAGCCGCCATCCCTGGGGTGCGAACGTGCCGAACCGGACCATCGCGACGACCTCCGAGCCTGGTGGTGGGTGCCTGGTGAACGTGCGGGACGGATGCGCAAGAAGCAAGCCCGGGCATGGGCTCCCTAGGCCGCGTCGTGTATGCGGAGGGGATGCCGACGCGATCCGTCGAGCGACCTACGCGCGCGTAATGCCCACCCTCCACGTCGACGTGCATTGCAAGAAGTGCGGCGGCCGGAAGCGCCTCGCCGTCGGCGATCCCGGCGCGAAGCCGCTCGAGGAGTTCGTGCACTACGCTGTCGAGCGCCTCTCCCACAAGCCGAGCTTCGAATGCTTCGGCGGCCACCTCGAATTGCGGCCGCCGCTCCCGGAGTTCTGGGAGATCGACTGGGAGACGCTCGGGCCGTGAGTCCGCCGCGCAGCGACCGGAAGGAATGCCCGCATGGCGGGGAAGCCGGACTTCGCCGATCCGTATTCCTCGGCGATGGCCATCGCCCACCCGCCGGGACGCCGACGAGCCCCCGGTCGCCGGCTCAGCCCGCCATCGTGAGCCCGCCGCTCACGCTCAGCACCTGCCCGGTGATGAACCCCGCCGCCGGCGACGCGAAGAAGGCGACCGTCTCGGCGATCTCCTCGGGCGTGCCGAGGCGGCGGAAGGGGATCGCGCTGGTCATGCCGGCCACGATCTTCGCGCCGAGCGGACTCGCGCCGACGTCCTTCAAGAGCGCCGTGTCGGTCGGCCCCGGGCAGATCACGTTCACCGGCACGCGCTGGCGCGCGAGCTCGCGCGCCAGCGACTTCGAGAAGGCGATGATCGCGCCCTTGCAGCCGGCATAGACGGCCTCGCCGAAGCTCCCGACGCGCGCCGCGTCCGAGCCGATGCTGATGATGCGGCCCGCGTTGCCCGCGGCCGCGACGTCGGCGAGCGCGGCGTGCGTGCAGTGCAGCATGCCGAGGTAGTTGACGGCGACGATCTTGGTCCAGGTCGCGGCGTCGCCCTCGGCGAACGGGCCGAAGACGTCCCACCCGACGTTGTTCACGAGCACGCGGGTCGGCCCGAGGCGCGCCTTCAGATCCGCGAAGGCGCGGGCCACCTGCGACGGATCGGTCACGTCCGCGGTCACGCTCGAAGCGCGTCCGCCCGCCGCGGCGACGGCATCGACCGTGGCGTCGGCGGCGGCGCGGTCGCGGTCGAGGACGCCGATCGCGAAGCGGTCGCGCGCGAGCCGAACGGCCAAGGCGCGTCCGATGCCGCCGCCACCACCGGTGACGACGGCAACCGCCGGAGCTTCGTTGGTCATGCGCTGCGTCTCGCGCGAGTGGGGTTGCGAGTCAAGGCGGCCGTTGGCTACACCGGCGCCCATGCGCTCGAGGGCGGCGCGAAGTCGTCGAGGTGGAGTCATGCTGAGGTAACGATGACGGTCGACGAGTTCACACGGCTCGTGTGGCGCGGCGTCGACGACGCCCCGCCGGTGCTGACGCCGCCGCTCGGCTCACCGCTGATCGCCGACCCGACCTTCCTCCTGCCCCACGAGACACCCGACGGTCGCTGGCGCCTCTTCGCGCACTCGATCTTCGGCGTGCACGGCTTCACCTCCGACGACGGCGTGCGCTGGTCGCGGCCGCGGCTCGCGGTGCGGCACGCGATGCGGCCCTACGTGCTGCGCGCCGAGGGCCTCTACCACCTCTTCTACGAGCGCTACCCGGCGTTCCGTCTGCCGCTCGCGGCGATCCCGGGCGTGCGCTGGCGGTCGTGGATCGAGCACCGCTCGTCGGCGGATCTCCGCCACTGGAGCCGACCGAGCGTGGCGCTCGCGCCGAGCCTCGGATGGCACCGCACGCAGGGGCGCGGCGCGTCCGTCGGCAACCCGACGGTCGTGTGCGGCGAGCGCGGCTGGCGTCTGCACTACAGCGCCGGGCTCGTCCGCGTCCCCGACTGCGGCTTCGACGAGCCCCTGCACCTCGGGATCGCGTACGGCGAGACGATCGCCGGCCCGTACCTGTCCGAGCCGCGCCCTCTGCTGTCGCCGTCGAGCGCGGATCCGCGTGCGAACCTCGGCGCCGGCGCGATGCGGGTGCTGCGGCTCGCCGACGGTTTCGTCGGCCTCCAGAACGGGATCGCCTGGGACGCGCGCGCGCGCCGGAGCTCGTCGGCAATCTCGGTCCGCCGCTCCGTCGACGGCCGCCGCTGGGAGTACGCGCATCCCGAGCCGATCGTCGCCCCCACGACCGGCTGGCGCGCGCGCTTCGTCTACGCCTGCGACGCGCGACGCGCGCCGAACGGCCGCTGGCACCTCTACTTCAACGGCCGCGACCGCGCCCCGCTCCTCGCCGGCCGCGAAGCGATCGGCTTCGTCGCGGCCGATCCCGCCTGACCGGCGCCGGCCGCTCAGGGGCGCGCGAGCGCGCTCCGGCCGCGCTCCATCCACGCCGCGCAGTCGGGGGGCAGCGTCCCGGCCACCCGGCGCGCGTACGCCGCGAGCTCGTCGGCGGTCAGCACGTCGCGCCAGCGGCCGTTGGTTCCCTTGAAGACGAAGCTCTTGAGGCCGCCCTTGAACACCATGTCGACCGCGCCCATGCGGGTCTCGCCCTCGCGCATGCGCTCGAACGTGCAGCGGTCGACGACCTCCGGCCAGCGCGCCTCGGGCACGTCGGTGCCGAGGAAGGCCGCGATCCGCCGCATCTCCCCCGCGAGGTCGGTCTTCAGGTCGTTGTAGTGGACGAGCAGGAGGTTCGGGCGATGGCGCGCCTCCCAGTACGTCGCGAGGTGGCGGAAGAAGAAGTCGTCCAGCTCGAGCCAGCGCGCGAAGAAGCCGTGCACGTCGCCGGTCCAGGCGGGAAACGCCGGCAGGCCCTCGGCGGCGGCGTCGGCGTTCAACGCGTCGCGCAGGTGGTCCTGGAACTTCTCGACGTGGTTGCAGAGCGACATGAAGGCGTCGCGGCCGTCGCGGGCCACGAAGATGTAGCGTGCCTCGTCGAACCACGGGATCCCGTCCGCGGGCGTGTGCGTCTTCATGAAGCGCCGGTGGGTCTGCGCCGCCAGCATGGCGTGGAGCTCGTCCAAGGGCACCACGCCCTTCATCTCGATCCACGGGCTGATCGCGAGCACGGGTCCGGGGGCGTCGCCGGTCGGCCAGAGGAGGCTTGCGACGATCGACTGCATCCAGGTGGTGCCGCACTTGGCGGGCGTGCAGACGAAGACGTCCCCGGACCGGGGCGCGAATCCGTCCCAGCGCGCATTGTCGTCGACCACGGAGACGTAGCGTCGGCGCTTCATCCGTGCCGCCATCGCGCGCCGCCGCCGTCCTGTCAACCCGGCGCGGGGTCGGTGTGGCGTGGGGTCGGCGCCTCGGCCATCGTGCCGCCGGGAGGTGCGCCATGCTCACGCTTTTCGACAACGCCTTCAGTCCGTTCGCCCGCAAGGTCCGCATGGTGCTCGAGCACAAGCGGATCCCGTTCGAGGTCGTCGACGGCCTCGCGCCGGAGGGGCACGCGCGGCTCGCCGCCGTGAACCCGCGCGTCGAGGTGCCCGTGCTCGTCGACGGCGACCTCGTCGTCGTCAACTCGCCGCACATCGTCGCGTATCTCGAGCACCGCCACCCGGCGCGGCCGATCTATCCCCCCGACCCCGCGTCGCGCGCCGCAGCGCTCGCCTGGGAGCGGCTCGCGGACACCCTCGTCGACGCGATCATCCACGACGTCTCGAACGGGGGCTTCGGCTTCGCGCCCGGCGCGCGCCCGCCGGGGCTCCTCGAGGCGGCGCGCGAGGATCTGGCGCCGATCTACGCCGACCTCGAGCGCGCCCTCGCCGCCCGCGACTTCCTCTGCGGCGACCTCTCGATCGCCGATCTCGCGCTCTTCCCGCACTTGACCGCCGTCCGCTTCCTCGACGTCGCCTTCGACGGCGCGACGCACCCGCGCCTGCTCGCCTGGTACAAGCGCCTGCGTGCGGTCGAGGTCGGCCGCGCCGACCTCGACCGCACGCAGGCCTTCCTCCGCCACCTCGGACCGACCCTGCAGCGGCCGGCGCGTATCGTGTGGCGCGGCGAACGCATCGAGTGGCTCCTCGCGCGCGGCTTCCACGCCTGGTTCTTCGCCGAGATCGAAGCCGGGAGGGTGGCCTGGCCGCGGCGCTGACGGCGCACGTCGCGAGGCGCTCACGCAGCGCCGAGGCATGTGCGTGCACCATTGACTTGGCTCCGCACGGGGCGTCTATCAGCCCCGTGCAGACGACCCAGCCGCTTTCTTCGGTCGAGGCCTTCGCTCTGGCGCTGATGGAAGCCAGCTCGCGGCTGCCATCGAGCGCCGCGCCCGAAGTCGGCGCGCCCCTGTCGGCGCCGCTCGACGCCGACACCGTCGCCGCCGAGTAGCCGAGCCGCAGCCGATCGGGGCGAGCATGCCGGAGCTGCCTCGCGGCGACGGTGGTCGCCTACCTGGTGCCGACGCCGGTCGTGAAACGCGCCTTGCACGCGCGCGGCTGGCTGGGAGCGCCGCCGGCGGCCGCACGATCACGCGGGCGCCGGCGCGTCAGTGGAGCGCCGTCTCGCGCAAGCGGAAGTAGATCGCGCGACCGATCCCGCAGCGCGTGCAGGTGACGCGGGCGACGCGCAAGCGCGCACCCGCGATCGTCTCGGCGGCGTGCTCGACCAGGCGGAGCCCGCCGCCGCAGAGCGGACAGGGCGTGCCCTCCGCCATCACGTCGACGAGGGGCGGCGTGTCGATCGCGAGCGGCCGGTCCGGCGCACCCCCCGGCGCGAGCCGCGCGAGCCGCTCCAGATCGCGGACGTGCGCCCGCCGCGCCCGCTCCCGCTTGCCCATCGCGCTCGACTAACCCGCCTCGCTCCCCGGGTCCACGTCGCGCGCGCGGCGCGCGCGGCGGATCGGATCGCACCAGGCCCCAGACGCCCGGGCGGCGGCGCGCCCGGCCTTGAGTGGCCGGGCCCGGTTTGTCATATTCCCGCGCGGCTCATGGACTCCGGTAACGTGCGCGCGCTCCGCGAGCGCCTCGAGCGCGTCCTCGCGCGCGAGCTCGGCGCCGCGAGCGTGCGGAGCGTCGCGCGGGCGCGCTCGACCGAGGGGTTCTCGCAGGACACGTTCCGCTTCGACGCCGAGGTGGCGCGCGCCGGCGCCCGCGGCGTCGAGCGCTGGGTCGCGAAGCGCGAGCCGGTGG
Organism: Deltaproteobacteria bacterium; assembly: GCA_020852955.1. Taxonomy (GTDB): domain Bacteria; phylum Desulfobacterota; class Binatia; order UTPRO1; family UTPRO1; genus UTPRO1. The sequence continues at coordinate 22,193 of JADYZW010000004.1, forward strand.
CCGGGCTCCTCGAGCCGTACGACCTCGAGCCCGAGTTCCGCGTCCTGCACGCGCTCTCCGAGGATCCCTTCCCGTCGCCGCCGACGCCGTGGTTCACGCGCGATCCCGCCGTGCTCGAGCGGCCCTTCTACGTCATGCGCTGCCTCCCGGGCGAGGTGCCGATCCCGGCGCCGAGCGCGGACGGGAGCGGCCCGTTCGCCGATGACGAACGGCGCGCGCTCGGCCCCGAGGTCGCCCGCACGCTCGCGGCGCTGCACGCCGTCGATTGGCGGGCACGCGGCCTCGGCTTCCTCGGCGATCCGGGACCCGGACCCGCTGCCGCGGCACGGGAGCTCGCGCGCTGGGAGGCGCGCATCCGCGCAAGCGGCCTGCCGACCGAGCCCGCGCTCGCCGCCGCGCTCGTCTGGCTGCGGGCGCACGTGCCGTCGTGCGACGAGACCACGCTCGTGCACGGCGACTACCGGCTCGGCAACTTCCTCGTCGAGCGCGCCGGCGCGCGCTCGCGGCTCACGGGTATCCTCGACTGGGAGATGGTGCACCTCGGCGATCCGCTGGAGGATCTCGCCTGGTGCGCCTCGCCGCTCTGGCGGGCCGGCACCGAGCTCGCGTCGGGCCTCCTTCTGCCCGACGAGCTCGCCGCCGTCTACGCCACCGCCGCGGGACGCGCCGTCGACCCGGCGCGCCTGCGCTTCTACGACGTCCTCACGCTGGTGAAGATGATCGCGATCATGCAGACGGGCATCCGCGCCTTCAACGACGGCCGCACCCACGACCTCCGCATGGCGATCTTCGACCACCAGTTGCCCTTTCTCCTGCTCATCCTCGCCATGACGCTCGACTTCTTCGGAGGAGGCGCCGACTGATGCGCATCGCCGCGGAACACCTGATCGACGGCGTCGTCCGGACGCTCGTCGAGGCCGTGCTGCCGGACGTCGCGTCGCCGTTCGCGCGCGGGCAGCTCTACGCCGCGGTCGACGCGCTGCGGAACCTGCGCGACCGGATCGAGCCGCGCACCGACCAGGCCGAGGAGGAGAGCGCGTCGGCCGTCGCCGCGCTCGAACGCGCGGTCGCCGCGCTCGCCACCGCCGCGCCCGCGGTCGCCGACCGGCTCCGGGCGGCTCTCGAGGCAGCGCCCGCCGCGCCGCCTCCGGCGCGCACCGCCGCCGTGCGCGCGGTGCTCGTCGACGCGCTCGAGGCGATCGCGACGCTCCCCGCCGAGGTCGCGCAGGCCGCGCGCCGGCCGCTCGCCGAGCACCTCGGCGCGCAAGCGCTGCGCGACGTCGCGCCGCTCAAGCCCTCCATGCTCGGCGAGATCTCGAGAGGATGATCCCATGCTGACCCGCCTCGACGACTATCCGCTCCACCAGACCGCCGAGCCGATCGCGCAGCCGGCGACCGGCGACCGCAATTTCTACGACCGCTACTTCTTCAACGGCTACACCCGCGCCGGCAACCTCTTCTTCGCGGCGGCGCTCGGCGTCTACCCGAACCGCCGCGTGATGGACGCGGCGTTCAGCGTGGTGAAGGACGGACGGCAGTGGCTGGTGCGCGCGTCGCGCCTGGCGCCGCTCGAGCGCACCGAGACGACGGTCGGCCCGATTACGGTCGAAGTCGTCGCGCCGCTGCGCGCGCTCCGCGTGCGCGTCGCCGAGAACCCGCACGGTCTCGCCGCCGATCTCGTTTTTCGCGCCCGCACCGCGCCGATCGAGGAGCCGCGCTTCACGCACCGGGTCGCGGGCCGGCTGGTCATGGACTCGACCCGCCTCACCCAGTTCGGCGCGTGGGAAGGCCGCCTCGACGTCGGGGGGACGACGGTGGCGATCGCGCCGGAGGGCGTCCTCGGCTGCCGCGACCGCTCGTGGGGCGTCCGCATCGTCGGCGAGCCCGAGGGCGGCGCGCCCGGCATGCCGCCGCAGTTCTACTGGCTCTGGGCGCCCGTCAACTTCGACGACGTCTGCGTGCACTTCGACGTCAACGAGGATGCCGACGGCCGGCGCTGGCACGCCAACGGCACCCTGGCGCGTGTCGGCGACTTCGCGGCCGAGAGCGGCGTCGAGTACGTGGCGGCGGTCGAGCAGCGGGTGCGCTGGCGCCCGGGCACGCGGCGCGCGGAGGGTGCGTCGATCGTGCTGACGCCGCACGGACGGCCGCCGCTTGCGATCGAGCTCGAGCCGATGCTCACGTTCCAGATGCGCGGCCTCGGCTACCTCGATCCCGAGTGGGGCCATGGCCTGTGGAAGGGCGAGGAGGCCGTCGGCGGCGACGTCTGGACCCTCGCCGACCTCGACCCGCTCGATCCGCGCCACATCCACGTCCAGCAGCTCTGCCGCGCGCGCATGGAGGACCGCGAGGGCATCGGCGTGCTCGAGCAGCTCGTGCTCGGACCACACGCCCCGTCAGGCTTCCGCGGGATCCTCGACGGGGCGGGGTGCTGAGCGCGGGCGCTCCCCCTCGTCCAACGGCGGGCCCGTTCGCCAAACGCGGCGGCGCGGTGTAAGGCCGACGCGCGACCACCATGAGCGATCCCGCCGACGACGACCGGAAGCCCGCCCCCGATGAAGATTTCGCCGCGCTGTTCGCGGCGAGCGAAGCCCAGTCCGCCAAGGTCGAACGGCGCGTGCGCGCCGGCGACCGCGTGCGCGGACGCGTGATCGCGATCGGCGCCGAGACCGCGTTCGTCGCGATCGGCGGCAAGTCGGAGGCGGCGATCAGCCTCGCCGAGTTCGGCGACCCCGAGACCGGCGAGGTGCGGCTCGCGGTGGGCGACCAGATCGAAGCCACGGTCACCGACGACGGCAGCCGCTCGGGATCGATCGTCCTCAAGAAGACGCTCGGCCGCGGCGGCCACGTGCCCGGCGAGCTCGAGCAGGCGCTCGCGCACGGCATCCCGGTCGAGGGAACGGTGAGCGGCGTCAACAAGGGCGGCTTCGACGTGCAGGTCGTCGGACAGCGCGCGTTCTGTCCGGCGTCGCAGATCGACCTGCGGCGGCGCGAGCCGACCGAGTACGTCGGCCAGCGCCTGCAGTTCCGCATCACCAAGATCGAAGGCAACGGCCGGAACATCGTCGTCTCGCGGCGCCAGCTCCTCGAAGCGGAGGCCGCGAAGCTCGCCGAGACCACGTGGGAGCGCCTGCGCGTCGGCGCGACCGTGCAGGGCACCGTGACGTCGCTCCGCGACTTCGGCGCCTTCGTCGATCTCGGCGGCGTCGAGGGGCTCGTGCACGTGAGCGAGCTCGGCTACGGCCGCGCCGGGCATCCGTCGGAGGTGCTGAAGGTCGGCGACACAGTCGAGGCGCAGGTCGTGAAGATCGAGCCCGACGCGAAAACCGGCCAGAAGCGCGTCGGCCTGTCGCTGCGCGCGCTCGCCGTCGACCCCTGGACGACGGCCGCCGAGAAGTTCCCGGTCGGGGCGACGGTACGCGGCAAGGTGCGGAAGCTCGAGGCGTTCGGAGCGTTCGTCGAGCTCGCGCCCGGCATCGACGGCCTCGCACACGTCTCGCGCATCGTCGCCGACCGGCGCATCTCACACCCGAAGCAAGCGCTCGAGGTCGGCGCCGAGGTCGAGGTGACGGTTCTCTCGGTCGAGCCCGAGCAGCGTCGCCTGTCGCTCTCGATGATCGAAGGCGCGCGGCGCGCGCACGAAGCGGCCGAGCGCGCCGAGCGCCAAGAGGAATCAGCGACGCTCGCGAAGGTGAACCTGTCGCAGGGGCTCGGCACCTTCGGCGAGCTCCTGAAGCGCTCGCTCGACAAGAAGCGCTGAGGCGCGGCCGGCGGGCGCGTCGTCGCGCGCGCACCGAGCGACGACACCCCGACGCGTGCGCCGGGCGCGGTCAGAGGAGCGTGCCGCGCAACACCACGCTCGCGACGCTGAAGTAGATCACGAGGCCCGTGACGTCGACGAGCGTCGCGACGAACGGCGCCGATGCGCTCGCCGGGTCGAGGCCGAGGCGGCGCAGCACGAAGGGCAGCATCGAGCCCGCGAGCGTGCCGAACGTCACGACACCGATCAGGCTCAGGCTCACGGTCGCGGCGATCAATCCGTAGTGCGCGCCGTAGGCGTGGAACATGCCTTGCCAGACGAGGATCCGGACGAGGCCGATCGCCGCGAGGATGCTCCCGAGTACGAGGCCGGACGCGAGCTCGCGGCGGATGACGCGCCACCAGTCGCGCAGCCCCACCTCCCCGAGCGCCATCGCGCGGATCACGAGCGTCGTCGCCTGCGACCCCGAGTTGCCGCCGCTGCTGATGATGAGCGGGACGAAGAGCGCGAGCACGACGGCGCGCGCGATCTCGTCCTCGTAGCGCCCCATCGCGGTCGCGGTCAGCATCTCGCCGAGGAAGAGCGCCGACAGCCAGCCGGCGCGCTTGCGGACCATGCTCGCGAAGCCGACGGCGAGATAGGGCGCGTCGAGCGCCTCGGTGCCGCCGATCTTCTGGATGTCCTCGGTCGCCTCTTCGCGGACGACGTCGACGACGTCGTCGATCGTGACGACACCCTTCATGCGACCCGCATCGTCGACGACGGGGAGCGCCAAGAAGTGGTGCGCCGCGAAGATCTTGCTGACTTCCTCCTGGTCGAGGTCCTCGCGGACGGTCACGGGATCGGGACGCATCACGTCGGTGATGGGCCGCGCCGGGTCGGCCGCGAAGAGCTCGCGGAACGACGCCGTGCCGAGCACGCGCTGCTCGGCATCGAGCACGTAGGCGTAATAGGTGGTGTCGCGGTGCGCGCGCGCGAAGCGGTGCAGATACGCGGTCGCCTCCGCCACCGACATGTCGGGCCGCAGGCGCGCATAGTGCGGGTTCATGAGCCCACCCGCCTGATCCTCGGCGTACGCGAGGAGGCCGGTCACCTCGCGCCGCGTCGCAGGGTCGAGCAGCGCCAGCATGGCGGCGCGCTCCGCCAACGGCGCCTCCTGCAGCAGGTCGGCGGCGTCGTCGGGCGCGAGGAGCCGGAGCCACATGCGGCGCTCGGCGGGCTCCATGGCGAGCACGAGCTCCGCCTGATCGCGTGTCGAGACGGTGAGGAACAGGTCCTCGGCGTCCGGACGCGACAGCAGCCCGACCGCTTGCAGCCGCTCGGCCGTGTCGAGCACCGGCCACGCGTCGGCCAGCTCGTCCTGCGTGAGGGAATCGTTCATCGCCCCGTACCTCCTCCGCCACGCGCGGAGGACCGGGCGATCCGCGGGTGGCGACTAGCTCGTCGATGGGCGGCCGCAGGCGCCGCCCGGACTTGGGCCGTCGCTCGTCATGAAGGCCCGGCATACCCGCGTCGGCGGCGCGCCGCAACGCGCCGGCCGCACCGCGGTCGGCGCCCGAACCTTCAGCCCGGAGGCCGTTCGAGCGCCGCGCGCGCCGCCTTCGGATCGACGAGCGGCGTCGCGCGCGCGGCAGCGACCTCCGACGCGCGGAAGGCCGCCGCGGTGCGGTTCTGGAAGTTCACGAAAATCCAGTCGAGGAGCGCCGCCAGGCGCACGTCGGGAAGCGGCGCGCTCGCGACGCCCGGCACGCGCAGCACGTAGGCGCGGCCGCCGGGTCGGGCAAGCAGGTGGTCGATGCCCCGGAGGCTCGGCACCCGGGCCGAGCCCGCGCCGTCGAGGCCGTGGCAACCGCCGCAGCTCAGGAGATAGTCGTGAACGGCGAGCGCGTCGGCGTCGGCGGCCGAAGCGGCACCCGGAACGACCGCGAGCGCCGCCACCAGCGCGGCGGCGATGACGCGCCTTCGCCGCCGCCTCACTTCTCGGGCTGGCCTTCCTCGGCGAGGCCGATCACGAGCGCGGTCGAGCAGTGGTAGACCTGCGTCGACGCGCCGGAGCACCAGTTGATGTCGTTGCTGCGATACGGGTGGTAGACTGGCCGATCGCCCTCGTTGCGGTTGCAAAAGCACCGGCCGCAGAAGCCGCGCCCGCAGCAATCGTTGTACCAGATGGCGTAGTCCTTCCCGTCGGCGGGATTGCGGCACGTGCCGATCCAGGTGATCGGCGCCATCTCGGTGCCCGGCGGACACGACGTCTGCGAGCCGCCGCAGCAGCTACAGAGGAACCCGTCGATCGCGCAGTGCCGCCAGTACTCGCAGCTGGTCGGATCGCCTGCGGGACCGTCGACCTCGGCCGGGCGCGCCTTCCCGTCGGGCGCGGCCGCGAGCCCGCGCGCGATCGGGAGCAACGGCAGCGCCGCGCCGCCGACGACGAGCGCCCCGAGCTTCGCGAGGAAGCCGCGGCGATCGCTCCGGCGCGCCAGGCGGCGGGCGTAGCGTTCGAGGAGCGCGTCGAGTCCCGTCATCCCGTTCTCCGGACGTCGTGCTCTTGCAACCATTCCTGCATCGACGCAACCCCGAGCCGCGCCGCCTCGAAGAGGCTCTCGACGTGCTCGCGCGTGTTGACGAGCCCCTTCGCGAGGAGCACGCCATCGGCGGCGATCAGGACCGCGTAGGGCAGCTTGCCGACCTGGTAGGCGAGCCCGAGGTCGGCCGAGACGACGTAGGGGTGGTCGCCGAGCCCGGCGCGCGCGACGAAGGCGCGCTGGGCCTCGAGGTCGCCGTCGCTCGCGAGGACGAGCCGGGTCGGCGGCGCCGCGCTCGCGACGAGCGACCGCACGATGGGGAGCAGCGTCTTGCAGACCGGGCACGTCGGCGAGACGAAGAAGAGGAGCGTGCGGCGGCCGGCGGGGTCGGCGCCGCCGATCGCGACGGCGCGGCCGGCGAGGTCGGTGACGGCGCGCGCCGGCGCGGCCTCGCCGACCTTCGGACCGCCCGGCATGACGAGCGCGCCGACCGGGAAGACGCGCTCGTGGAGCACGCCGATCTGCCGTACGAGCGCCGCGACCACCGTCGCGAGCGCGACGAGCGCGATCCAGAGGAGCACGTTCGAGACGAGAAGCGCCTCGGTCATCGCGGCGCCTCCGCCGGCGCGGCGCGGCGCGCGTCGACGGCGCGCACCCGCGCCGCCGCGGCCGCGAGCGCGTGCGCCGCCGTCCACGCGCACGCCGCGACGGCGACCACGCCCGCCACCGTCGCCGCGTCGATCCAGACGAGCGCTCGCGGCGTCGTCGGACGGAGGGTCGCGAGCGCGCCGGCCGCGAGGAGCGCGTTGCGCGCGACGAGCCCCTCGCCGACTGGCTGCGCCGCGCCGCCGACGCCGCAGCCGCAGTCGATCGTCCGCCGCCCGCGCGCCAGGTTCACGCCGATCGCGAGCGCGTAGACGGCGAGGAGCGCGGCGGTCGCGGGTGCCGCAACGCTCGCGGCGCCGGGCGCGAGCCACGCCGTCGCGAGCGTGCCCTCGAGCGCCGCGACCGCGACGCCCGCCGCCGGCACGACCCGCTCCGGCAGCACGCGGTACGCCGCCAGCACCGCGCGGAAGCCCGCGCGATCGCGGAGCTTGTGCCAGGCGGCGACCGCGAAGAGCAGCGCGAAGGCGGCGCGCACCGCGAGCGTCACGACCGGATCGAGCATTGCGTCACGGCCCCGGCGGCACGAGGAGCGTCGGCCCGGAGATGCCGATCTCGTCGATCTCCCGCACGAGCGCGCCGGAGAGCGCGTCGACGACGCCGAGCGCGCCGATCTCGCCGTGACGCACGAAGAGCAGCGGGTGCGCGTCCTGCGTCACCGCGATCGAGTGGGCGCCAGGGTTCGGCGACACCTGCCGCAGCAGCCACTCGCCCCAGCCGCCGCGCGGGAGCTCCAGGATCGGCCGCGCGAAGGCCGGGAGGAGTCCGGGCACCGCGATGTCCTGCACGCGCTGCCGCCGGGCGACGTCGTAGACCCAGATGGCCGAGCCCGGATCCTTGTGCGAGCCGGGGCCGCCCTGGTGCACGAGCGCGTAGAGCCGCTGCGTCCCGCGATGGAAGGCCAGGTGTTGCATGCCGCCGATCCGCCACCGCGCGCCGCGCTCGGCGTCGGTGAAGAGCGGCCAGGCCGGCGCCGCGACGGGCTGCTCGGCGGAGAAATCGACGGCCTGCAACCGGCCCTCGAACGACGCGAACAGCCAGCGCGCGCCGTCGCGCACGCCCTTCTCGGTCAGCGGATCCCGCACGGTGTCGAAGAACGTCTCGCTCCGCGTCGCGCGCTGCTTGTGGCCGCTCGCGTCGAGCTCGACCTCGATCGCAGTCCCGTTGCCGCAGAGCGTGCCGAACTGGCTGCCGCCGGTCGGGTAGACGAGCGCGCAGCCGCCGATCACGATCTCCTCGACGAACCGCCGCGTCTCGAGATCCACGACCGACACCGAGTTCGCCGGATCCTGGTTGAAGACGACCAGGAAGCGCTCGTCGTCGAGCACGGCGGCGAGCTGATAGCCGTGGCCGATGCTCGCCGAGCGCGGCGGAATCTCGACCTCGCCCCGCACGGCGAGCGTCACGGCGTCGTAGATCACGACGTAGTCCTTGCGCTCCCCGCGGTGGCCGCGCGCGTAGACCGGATCGACCACGTAGATCTCGCCGCGCTTCGGCGAGAAGAGCGGCGCCGGGCCGCTCAGGTTGCCCGCCGTGCCGTCGAGGGTGCCGAGCATCGTCCCCGTGTCGCCGTCGAAGAGCTGCGCGTGGCGGAGCACGCGATCGGGCACCCACACCCAGTGCGACCCCGGCTGCGCCGGCAGCACGGCCACCTGGCCGTGCTCGTCGGGCTCGACGTCCGCACGCGCCGCGCCCGCGCCGACGAGCGCCGCCGCGAGCGCCAACGCGCCGGCGAGCGCCCGATGCCGAAGCGGTGCCCGCGCCGCGCTCAGGCGGCGGCTCGCTCGATCGCGCCCACGATCTCCTCCGAGACGGAAGCCGTCCGCGGCGAGGAGCACGCGATCACCTTGCCGCGGCCCTTGATCGGCCGGGCGGAGCACTCGTGAACGGTCGGCATGCGCGTCTCATGGCACCGCGGGCGGGGAGGTGCAACCGACGGGCGCGGCGCGCGTCCGCGTCAGTACGGAATCCTGTCCGGGGTCGTCCGCCAGCGTTCCAGCACCGCGCGGCCCGGAGCGACCAGCAGACGCGCCGTCGGAAGCGCGCGCGCCTCGAGGTCCGCGGCGATCTCGGCATAGATGACGCCGTCGTCGAAGCCGGCGCGGGCGGCGTCGGCGCGGTCGGCGGCGAACCAGAGCCGCTCGAGGCGCGCCCAGTAGACGGCGCCGAGGCACATGGGGCACGGCTCGCAGCTCGCGTACATCTCGCAGCCGGCGAGCCGGAAGTCGCCGAGCGCGCGGCAGGCGTTCCGGATGGCGACGACCTCGGCGTGCGCCGTTGGATCGTTGCTCGCCGTGACCTGGTTCGCGCCTTCGCCGAGGATCACCCCGGCGCGCGCGACGACGGCGCCGAACGGCCCGCCCCGTCCGCTCCGTACGTTCTCGTCGGCGAGGGCGATCGCCCGTCGCATGAGCTCGTCCGGCGTCAGGTCCGCGCTCCGCGCCTCACGGTGCGATCCCGCCGAAATCGAGGAGCTCGCGGGCGCGCGGGGTCTCGGCGTCGAGCAGCTGGCCGACGCGGCAGGTGTGGTGGCGGAGCAGGCATTCGCCGACGTCGCCCGCGGTCGTGAGCGGCGACACGCCGACGGCGCCGCAGTAGGTCGCGAGCGCCGCCTGGCCGAGACCGTCGGCGGCGAGGAGCTCCGCGTCGAGGCCGCCGCAGGCCTTGGCGATCGCGGCGCGCGCCTTGGTCCCGGCGCCCTTCGGGCCGTCGCCGATCTTGGCGGCGACGCCACCGCACTTGCCGCGCGCGCCGGCGAGACAGCCGGCGTCCCCGGGCTTCTGCTGCACGCACTTGGTGACGGCGGCGACGCACTTCTGGAGGCCGCCGAGCCGGCTCGACGCGAACTTCGCCGCCGCCTTCTGGATGGCGGACGCGCACTTCACGAGGCGCTTGGCGCGCACCGGGTCGCCGACGCCCTGCCCGGCGCCGTTCGCACCGGGGCTCAGGAGGCAGCCGAAGCCGAAGATCGAGACGCCCGCCGCCTGCAGCAGCTCGCGCGCCCGCGGGTTCTCGATCGATACCAGCTGCTCGGCCTGGCACTGGTGGCGGGTGTGCACGCAGCGCGCCACCCCGTTCGCGTCGCGTGCCGTGACGAACGAAGCCGTGCACGTGCTGCGCTCGCCGCCGTAGCCGAGGCCGGCGGCATTCTGGAGGTCGGCCTCGAGCACCGGCGGCTGCCCGCACGCCTTCTCGATCTTGTCCTCGAGCTTGCCCTCGAGGGCGGCGATCGTCGTGGAGAGCTTCTGACAGCCCGCGCCCGCCTTGTCGCGGCAGCCCTGATCGTCGGGCTTGAGCTCGATGCAGGCCAGCATCCGCTGCAGGCAGCCCTGGAGGAGCTTCCGCTCCTTCGCGACCAGCGCCTGGCCGCCCTTCGCGATCACACCCTGGCACTTGGCGGTGACCTTCGCCCGCGCCTTGGTCGCCACCCCGGCGCCCAGCCCGTTGGCCCACGGCCGCCCGCAGTCGGGATCGGCGCGGTCGACGATCGTGTCGCCGTCGTCGTCGCGGCAGTTGTCGCAGTTCTCGACGCCGGGCACGTTGGTCGGCGCGACGGTCGGCGTGGCGCCGGGCCCCGGCGTCTTCTCGACGGTCGCCGTCGCGCCGGGCGTCGGCGTCGCCGACGCGGCCGGCGCCGGTCCGCCGCTCGCGGTCACGCAATTCGAGAACTCCGAGGTGTTACCGAGCGAGTCGGTAGCGGTCGCGGTGACGACGTAGCCGTTCGGAATCGGCACCGGCAGGTTCACAGAGACCGGGTTGCCGTCGGCCGTGCGGTCGGCCGCGCCGAGGAAGAACGCTCCTTCGCCGTTGCCGCCGACCGTGTCGCAGGCCGCACTCGCGAAGAACTCCAGGCGGTAGGGTTGCGCGCTCGCCGGCCCCTGCGTGAGCGCCTGCGCGTTCACGGTCGAGCTCATCGCGTCCGACGTGGCGCTCGTGAGCACCGGCCAGTTCAGCAGGTCGTTGGCCCCGGTGTCGGCGTCGGTTGCGTCGTTCATCGTCACGCCGTCGCCGAACCCCGAGCTGCCGAGGTCGATGCCGCGGCCGCCGTTGGCGAAGATGCGGTTCGCCGAGAGGCGGTTCTGGTTCGCGCGCAGCGTGCCGGTCGTGCAGCCGGCGCAGGTCGGCACGAAGTTCACGAGCACGCCGGGACCCAGGTTGTACGCGACGAGGTTCGCTTCGCCGTTCGCCGTCCCCCCGATGGTCCCGTCGAACACGTTGTCGAGACGGATGCCGGGACCGCCATTGCCGAGCGGACGACCGACGGCGTCGACGCCGATCTGGTTCCCCTGTACCACGTGGCCGGCCGTCGACCGGTGCACGTCGAAGTGGATCAGGACCCCGTAGTCGTTGCCCGAGATCAGGTTGCCGTTCCCGGGCGCGCCGATCACCGTATCGTCGGCATCGGAGATCGACACGCCGTAGCTGAAGCCTTCGTCGAACGCGCCGAGACCCGCCGCGTCCGTCCCGATGAAGTTACGGAGGATCGTGTTGCCGTCGGCCGAGGCGCCCACCTCGAAGACGCTCACCTGGGTCCCGACGTTCCCCGCGACGACGTTGCCCGCTCCCGGGTCGGTGCCGCCGACGATGTTGTTCGCGCTGTTCAGGATGATGCCCTCGCGGTTCGGCAGCGTGTGGAAGCCCGCGCCGTCGACGCCCACGTAGTTGCCAGCGATCGTGTTGTTGGCGGCGGCGGAGCTGATGAAGGTGGCGATACCGACGTCGAAGAAGAATTGCTCGCGGTTCCCGGAGACGACGTTTCGCGCCTGGACCGTCGTGCCTCCGATCAGGTTGTTCGATCCGCTGATGATCGCGATGCCGTTCTGTCCGTTCGGCTTCGCCTGGAGGCCGGTCGCGTCGGTGCCGACGTAGTTCCCCTCGACGATCGAGTTACTGGCGCCCACGAGCGTGATGCCGCACCCGCAGAAGCTCTCGCCGTTCTCGCGCAGCGCCGGCCACGCGCTGACGATCAGGCCGCGAACGATGTTGTTCGGCGCGGACAGGATCAACGCGATGCGGCCATCGGAGAACGTCTCGCCGCTCAGCTCGATGACCGGCGCGTCGACGAACCCCGGCTGCGTGCGGCCGTCGATCGTGACGGGCGCCACGATTGCCGGGTACTCGCTGCCTTGCGGCTTGATCAGCCAGCTGCCCGTCCCCGGCCGGAAGCCCGGGTCGCTCGCCGGGATCGCGAACTCGATCGTGTCGAGGTCGGGCGTGGCGTTGGCGGCGACGATCGCTTCGCGGAGCGAGCACGAGGCGTCGCAGACGCCGTTCTCGTCGGCGGTGGTGGTGACGACGAAGGTCGCGGCCGCGCGCGAGAGCAGGACTTCCGGCGCCGGCATACCGGGCCGCAGCACCACGAGATCCGGCACCGCGTCGCGATTGAGGCGCATCGGCAGGACGGCCGAGGCGTCCGCCGGAGCGGCGAGCGCGATCGGCTGCGCGGGGCGCGCGAGCGCGCGCCGCACCTCCGGGCTCGTCCGGAATCCGCCGACGCCGCCGTCGGCGCTCGCCGCCGCGAACACGTCGGGAACCGCCGCCAGCGGCGCGGAGGCGGCGGACGCCAGATGCGACGGCGCGGTGGCCGCCGCGCGCGCCCGCGCCGCCGCGACGGCCCCGGCGTCGAGGACGTCGACGTCCAGCACCTTCCCGTCGCCAACGCCGGCCAGGAGCACCGCCGCTCCGAGCGCACGCTCCGCGACGAGGTCCTTGCGCCCGTCCGCGTCGACGTCCACCGCCGTGAGGGCGGACACGCGCCCATCCACGGTGGCGAGCACGCGCGGCGCCCCGAACAGCGACCCCGGGAGCGCGCGCGGCGCGCCCGGCGTCGGGTACACGGCCTCGGCGTCCCCCGGGTACGCGACGAGCGTCGTCGCGTCGCCCTGCGCGTAGGCGACGATCAGGTCCGGCATGCCGTCGGCGTCGAGATCGGCCGACGCGAGCGCGGTCGGCACGCCGGCGGCCCCGACCGCGAGCGGCACGACGTCGGGCGCGAGCGGCGCCGCGCCCGACGGCTCCGGGGCGGCAAGGACGGACAGAGCAGCGAACGCGAAAAGGCGAAGGACACGATCCACGGCAGCTCCTCGGGCGGCGAAAGTACCCTGTCCATAGGCGAACGCGCGGCGGCGCTTCAAGTGCGCCGGCTCGGCGCCGGCCACGCGGTCTCGATGACCGCGGTCGAGTCGCGCTTCGTCTTGTCGCCGCGATCCGCTCGATCCTATAGTCCGGGCCTCATGTCCCCGACGACCCTCGACGCGTCGATGGCGCCCGGCACCGCCGCCGGCGCGGGGCGGATCGCGGAGTGGCCGGAGCGTGCGGCAGTAGAGCCTGCCGCCCAACAAATCGCTGCAGCCGCGCGAGCTCAGCAATGTGCCCGCCGAATTCATTGGGGACCTGTTGCCAGATGGACGTGCAGGTAAGAGGACTAAGCCACTCGACCTTTTCGCCGGAGCTTGAATGCCCAGCTAACTAGAGAAGCTCCCGCATCCCGCGCAGCGCCGCGATCGCCTCGCTCACGTGCTTCGTCGCCTGGAGCTGCGAGTTGAAGGTGCGCCGCACGATCCCCTGCTCGTCGATCACGAAGGTGACGCGCCCGGGCAGGAGGCCGAGGGTGGCGGGGACGCCGTATTGCTTCCGCACCACCCCCCCGCGGTCCGAGAGCAGGAGGAACGGCAGCCGGTGCTTCGACGCGAACTTCTCGTGCGCGCCGCCGCCGTCGGAGCTCACGCCGATCACCTCCGCGCCCGCCTCCTTGAAGTCCTCGTACTGGTCGCGGAACGCGCAGGCCTCCTTGGTGCACCCCGGCGTGTCGTCCTTCGGGTAGAAATAGAGGACGACCGCTTTCTTGCCGCGGAAGTCGCTGAGCTTGATGGTGTTGCCGGCGGCGTCGGGGAGCGCGAAGTCCGGCGCTTGCTGTCCGGCGGTGACGGCCGGGTCGCCGCCGCCCGTGATCGCATCGAGGAGTCCCATGGCGCGGCTGACTGCCACAGACCGATCAGAACCGCCAGCTCACCCCGCCGCGCACGCGGTACTGCGGCCGCAAGCCCTCCTCCGGACGCACCGCCGGCAGGTCACCGGCGAGGTCGAGCAGGAGCGAGTCGCCCCACGTGAAGGTGAGCGCCGGCCCGAGATACACGAACGTGAGCGCGCTCGACGCGCCGTCCGGCGCCGTGCTCGTGCCTTCGAGCGTGTCGGTGCCCTGGTGCTTCCCGGAGTTCACGAGCTGGAGCGCGAGCGTGTGGTCGTGGTCCAGCAGGACGAAGGCGCCGGCGCCCACGAACCAGGTGGTCTCGTCGCCGTACTGGTAGCGGTAGGCGCCCTCCATGCGGATCGCGTGCTGCACGGACCAGGTCGTGAAGAGCCGCTTCCAGCTCGCGAAGGCCGTGCCCCCGACGATGCCGTCGATCGAGCCCGACCCGAGCGCCAGGTCGTGGCCGTTGATGCCGCTCGGGCTGCCTTCCGGAAGATGGTGCGCCGACGCCACGCGGCCGGGCGTCGCGACGGCCGCCGCCGCCTCCGATTCCCGCCGGAGCTGCTGTTCCTCGGCGAGCTTCTGCGGATCGCCGCTCGGCATCTCGAGCCCGCCGAGCAGGGTGAAGCGCAGGACGGCGTTGGTGGTGACGCGGCTCCACGGCCGGAGCACGCCGATCACGGCGACGTCGCCGAAGCCGCTGACGTTACCCTTCGTCATCACGCCGTCCTGGATGCGGCCGTCGACCAGACGCCGGTTCCGCAGGCGGTGGTAGTCGCGCGCGATGATCGGCACGGTCACCTGCACGCCGAACTTGGGATGGAAGTCGTAGCCGAGGAAGAGCTGCGTGATGAAGCTGTTGAGGCGCTCGCCCTTGTCGACCGTGCGCCCCGACGCGTCCGGGAGACCGGTCTCGAAGCGCGTGCCCTGCTCCGCGATGCCCGCGATCCAGCCGACGCGCTCCTCGCGCATCTCGGTCGCCGTGTAGACGGCGCAGACGTCGCACGCGGCGGCGGGCGCCGCCGCCACTACCGCCGCGAGCGCGGCCGCCGGAACGATTCGCGCGCGCCGGGCGCTCAGAACTCGGGGCACGCGAGATCCGCCGGCAGTCCGGCCGCCGCCCGCAGCACGCGCACGCCGTCCGTGACGCTCGGCGCGCCGCTGCCATCGACGTCGCACGCCGCCGGCACGATGCAGGCGCTCGCGAGCCCCACCGCCGCCCGCAGTACGTTCACGCCGTCGCTCACCGTGATGCCACCGCTGCCGTCGGGATCGCCGCAGGTCGGGATGGCGCACGTTGCCTCGTCGTTGGTGAGCCACGCCGTGTAGCGCCGTGACGGCGTATACGCGGGCGCGTCGGTCGTGAGGCGGAAGCCGATCGGCTGGCAGGACCGCGCGCCGACCGGCAGCGTGAGTCGCCATTCCGGATGGCGGTGCAGCTCCGGCGCGGTCCCGAGCACGACGGACGCGCCGACGCGGTCGAGCTCGACGCCCCCGATCTTCACCGCGACGCTCGGGCCGAGATCGGTGACCTCGACCGCCACCGTCACGCCTGGCGCCAGGGCGAAGAAACCCTCGGGCAGGTGCGATGGCGGCTCGAAGGCGGGGTCCTGCGCGGCGTAGAGCACGAAGTCCTCGACCCGGGCGGTCGCTTCGAGGACGATCGGCAGGCCGAGGTTGTGGTCGAGGGCGAGCGCGCCGCCGTCCGCGGCCGTCGCACCGACGTAGATGAAGGGCACCCCGCTGTCGTGCGCGAACGCGGGCCGCGCCGACATCATCGCCGCCAGGAGGAGCGCGAGCGCCGTCGCGACGAGCGCCAGCCGTGGTCGATCGCCACCCATGGTCGTCATCGCGCGGCACCGTAGCGGCGGGACGCCGCGGGTGGAATGCGACACGTCGTCGCAGGCGGCGCGCCGCCGGGCGACGCTCCGCTCCCACGCCCGCGTTTGACAGAGATTCGCATTCGGGGCCCTACTCCCCCTGAGCGGCGAAGCGGCCGCGCGCACGGCGGCGAGGAGCACGACATGGCGAACGACCCGATCGAGCACGCGCGAACGACCCGGAGGTCGGCGAGTATCGCCCGCGCGTCGGCGCGGGATCGGTGACGCGATGGGTTTCTACGCACGCCACGTCCTGCCCACGATCCTCGACTGGGTGATGCGCCAGGAGCCCATCCGGCGGCAGCGCGAGAAGGTCGTGCCCCGGGCGCACGGCGAGGTGCTCGAGGTCGGCGTCGGCTCGGGGCTGAACCTCCCCCACTACGACCGCGCGCGCATCACGAAGCTCTACGCCCTCGATCCGTCCCTCGAACTCCAGCGGCTCGCGCGCCGCCGGGCGGACGCGGCGCGGCTTCCGATCGAGTTCCTGCCGGTGTCGGGCGAGAAGATCCCGCTGCCCGACGCCTCGGCCGACAGCATCGTCGTCACCTACACGATGTGCACCATCCCCGACGTCGCGACGGCGCTCGCGGAGATGCGCCGCGTGCTCCGCCCCGGCGGCGCCCTCCTCTTCTCGGAGCACGGCCGCGCGCCCGATGCCGGCGTCGCGCGCTGGCAGGATCGACTGAACCCGCTGTGGCGGCGCCTCGCCGGCGGCTGCAACCTGAATCGCGCGATTCCCGATCTCCTCGGCGACGCGGGCTTCGCGCTGCCCGAGCTCGCGAGCCTCTACCTTCCGGGCCCACGGCCGTGGACGTACACGTACTGGGGTGCCGCGACCCGGGCGTGAGGACGCGGGACGGGATCGCGTCCGGCGGCGCGAAGCAGGCGGCGGTGATGCGGCGAGCGGCGGCCGCGCCCCCACGGCGATCGCTCAGCTGCGCGGCGGATACTTCTGGAGCTTCCGCTGCAGCGACCGGCGGTGCAGGCCGAGGCGGCGCGCGGCCTCCGAGACGCTGCCGCCGCAGTCGGAGAGGACGCGGCTGATGTGCTCCCACTCGGCGCGCGCGAGCGACGGGGCCGTGTAGTCGGAGGTCGGCGGGTCGAGCGGCGGCGCCTCGCCGCGCGCGAACGCCGCGAGGATGTCGTCGACGTCGGCGGGCTTCTGGAGATAGTACGTCGCGCCGATCCGCACGGCCTCGATCGCGGTCGCGATCGAGCCGTAGCCGGTCAGCACCAGGATGCGGGTGCTCGGGTCGAGCGCCTTCAGGTCCCGCACCAGCTCGAGCCCCGACGGTCCGGGCATGCGGAGATCGACGATCGCCATCTCGGGCGAGTCTTCGCGCGCGCGCGCGAGCGCCTCGTCGTAGCCGCCCGCCGCGCGCACGTCGTAGCCCCGGTCGCGGAACGCGCGCGCGAGCCGCGTCCGGAAAACCTCGTCGTCGTCGACGACGAGCAGCGAAGGCGCGGTCGCGCCGGCCGTACGTCGATCGTTCACGAGACCCCCCGCTCCACGATGCCGTCCGGCGCGTCGCCGTCCATGCGACCAATCGTCGCAGCACCCGCCCGCGGCAGGACGGCGGTCACGGTGGTGCCGCGTCCGAGCGTCGAAGCGATCTCGAGCGCGCCGCCGACGCGCTCGAGCGTGACCCGCGCGAGGAAGAGCCCGAGCCCCATGCCCCGCCCGGCGCCGGCGCGATTCTTGGTGGTGAAGAACGGCTCGCCCGCGTGCGCCAGGACCTCGGGCGTCATGCCGGCGCCGCGATCCGCCACCACGACGCGCCAGCCGCCGCCGGCGACGCGCGGATCCGCCGCCGGCGCGACTTCCACGCGCACGGCGCCGACCGAGGCGTCGAGCGCGTTCTTCACGACGCCGCGGAGCGCCTGGGCGAGCGCGCGCGGGGGAACCTCGGTCCACGCGGCGTCCGCGCCGGCGCCGGCGATCTCGACGCGCTCGCCCTCCGCGAGCGTCTCGGTCGCGGCGGCGAGGAGCGCCGCGACCGTAGTCGCGATCGGCGCTTCGCCCGCGCTCTCGCCGGCGTCGGCGGCCATCTGCTCGAGGATGTCGCGGCACCGCTGGACCTGCTCGCGGATCAAGCGCGCGTCGGCCGCGGCCGGCGCGTCGGCCGCGCCGGCCGCGAGCGCGCGCTCGAGCTCCTTCGCGACCACTGCGATCGTCGAGAGCGGCGTCGCGAGCTCGTGCGCGGCGCCGGCCGCGAGCGTCGCGAGCGACGCGAGCGTTTCGTGTCGGGCCGCGTCCCGCAGCGCCTCGGCGAGCTCCGCGTCGCGCGCCCCGAGCGCGCGTCGGACGCGCTGGATGAAGTAGACGATGAAGGCCGCCGCGACGCCGAACGCCACCCACATACCCTGGACGTGCATCGAGATCGGACGGTCGGCGGCCATCCCGTGGTCGTGCCCGGAACCGGAATCCGCGATCGGCAGCGGCACGTGCGCGAAGAAGAGCGCGCCGAAGAGCGCCAGCGACACCCCGGCGAGCGCCCACGTCGAGCGGACCGGCAGGATCACGGCCGCGAGCGCGATGTTCACGAGATAGAGGAAGCTGAACGGATTGAAGGGGCCGCCGGTGAGGGCGAGGACGGCCGTCAGGAGCCCGACGTCGAGCAGCATGACGACCCCGAGCATCCCGTCGTCGACCGCCGCGCGCCGGCGCCAGATCGCGAGCGCCAGGTTGCTTGCCGCCCCGACCGCCAGCACCGCCGCCAGCGGACCGAGCGGCAACGTGATTCCCATCAGCCGATCGACGGCGAGGATGGTCGCGAGCTGCCCCGCGAGCGCCCCCCACCGGAGCGTCACGAGCCACGAGAGGTCGATGCCGCGTCTGGCCGCGTGCGCCATGGCTCGTCCCCGACTACTCGACATCGCCGGCGGCATCCACCGGAGCGACACGGGGCGGCGCGCGGATGGCCGGCGCGGCGCCGGTCGTGTTAGGAGCGAGCCGATGCGCGTGGCGACGGGGTTCCCTCTCCTGTTCCTGCTCGTCGGCGGGCTGCTCGGTCCCGCCCGCGCGCACGGCAGCGATCTCGTCGCCACCCCGCTGACCGGCTGCGACTGTGCCCGCTTCGCCGCCGAGCTCGCCGAGGCGCGCGCCGCCTACGCGAGCCGGCAGCAGGGGGTCGAGATGCCCCTCACGCCGGTCATGCACCTCCGGTATCGCGCGCGCGTCGACGAGACCTACGCGCGCGCGACCTGCCTCGCCGGCTGCGCGAGCGTCCCGGAGCTCGACCGCAATCGCGCCCGCGTGCTGCTCGCGGAGTCGGGCTTCAAGGATGCGAGCCTCGGCGCCGGCGAATGGCGCCACCGCCTCGCAGCGATCGTTCCCGTCACGGAGCGCTGTCTCGAGGTCGATCCCACCGACACGAGCTGCATGCTGTGGCACGCCGCCGCGCGCGGCGTGCTGGCGCGCGGCAGCTGGAACCCGCTCAACCTCCGCCTTCCGGCCCAGCTGCTCGACGAGCTCCACCGCGCCCGCGGCGGCAGGCCGCCCGGCCTCGATCCCGACGGCGGCGCGACGCGCGCCGAGGCGGCCATGCTGCTCAAGGCGCCGCGCTACGGAGGCGGCGACCCGCGGGCGGGGCGGATGATCATCGAGGAAGCGTCCCAGGCTCCGGGATTCGGGTGCCGCCTCTCGAACCGCCTCGTCGTCGCCGAGGCGCTCGGCCGCACCGGCGACCTGCCGGCGGCCCATCGTGAGCTCCGCGCGATGGTCGACGGCGGCTTGCCCGCCTGCGGCGCGGAGCGCTACGAGAACGCACTCTCGCTCGAGGAGGCGGCGCGCTGCCTCGCGCGCCTCGACGTCGCGCCCACGGCCGATCCGGGCTGGGACGACGATTGCCGCCGCGAGATCCGCCAGTGAGGACCCCGCCCCCATGGAACTGACCGACGCCGAACGCCTGCTCCGCGACACGTTCCGCACCTACTTCACCCGCGAGATCGAGCCGCACGTCCCCGCGATGGAAAGCGGCGCCATGCTGCCGTATCCGCTCATGCGCCCGATGCACGAGGCCCTCGGACTCGACGCGCTCCTCGGCCGCGGCGCGAAGCCGCGCGGCGACGGCGGCCGCGACGACGCCGGACGCGCCGCCAACACGATCCGCTACGCACGCACCACCTTCACCGTCGAGATGGCGCGCGTGAGCCCGTCGTTCGCGCTGAGCTACGGCGCGAGCCTCAGCCTCTTCGCCGGCAACGTCCTCGGCAAGGGCACCCCGGAGCAGATCGAGCGCTTCGCGCGCCCCGTCCTGCACTGCGAGAAGATCGGCTGTTGGGCGCTCACGGAGCCCGGCGGCGGCAGCGACGCGCTCGGCGGCATGAAGACGACCGCACGCCGCGACGGCGACCACTTCGTGCTGAACGGCAGCAAGACCTTCATCACCAACGCGCCCTACGCCGACGTCTTCCTGATCCTCGCCCGGGTCGAAGGCGGCGACGGCGCCGGATCGATCCAGAGCTTCGTCGTCGAGCGCGGGACGCCCGGGCTCGCGACCGGCCCCGCCATGAAGAAGATGGGCATGCGCGGCTCGCCGACCGGTGAGATCTTCCTCGACGACGTCCGCGTCCCGGCCGACCACCTGCTCGGCGGCGGCGTCCGCGAACGCGGCCACGTGAAGGCGAGCCTCACCTCGGAGCGCATCGGCCTCGCCGTCCTCTCGTACGGCATCATGGAGCGCTGCTACGAGATCGCGCGCGGCTACGCGCTCCGACGGCGGCAGTTCGGCCGCGCGATCGCCGAATATCAGATGATCCAGAGCCGGCTCGCCCGCATGTACGTCGCGCTGTCGAACTGCCGGCGCATCGTCTACGCGGACTACCTCGCCGGCCGGCCGTCGCGCGAGTCCGTCGCCGACGTCTGCGCCGGCAAGCTCTACTGCGCCGAGATGGGAACCTTCGTCGCCTTCGAAGCGATCCACATCCTCGCCGGCAACGGGTACATGGAGGAGTACGTCGTCGAGCGCCTCGCGCGCGATGCGAAGCTCCTCGAGCTCGGCGGCGGCACGACCGAGATGCAGATCCTCACGATCGCCCGCGAGCTGCTCCGCGAATGACCCGCGTCGACATCTTCACGGACGGCGCGTGCCAGGGAAATCCCGGTCCGGGAGGCTGGGCCGCCATCCTCGTCTCGGGATCGCACCGCCGCGAGATCACCGGCTACGCGGCCACGACCACCAACAACCGCATGGAGCTCCAGGCGGCGCTCGAGGGGCTGCGCAGCCTGAAGCAGCCGTGCGAGGTCGACCTCTACACCGATTCCCAGTACCTGAGGAACGGCATGCAGAGCTGGCTCGCCACCTGGAAGCGCAACGGCTGGCGCACGAGCGGCAAGACCCCGGTCAAGAACGCCGACCTCTGGGAAGCCCTCGACGCCGAGGCGAGCAAGCACACGATGCGCTGGCACTGGGTGCGCGGCCACGACGGACACGTCGAGAACGAGCGCTGCGACGTCCTCGCGAACGAGGCGATCCGCCGGCGCGGCCCGGTGCCGACGTGAGCCGCGCGCCGCGCGCCGGCCACCGGACGCTCCGTCCCGGCGCGGACGCCGCGGCGCGGGACGCGGCCTGATCGTGGGACGGAGCGCCACCGTCATCGCCTACGGCTCGCTGATGAGCGGGCTCGGGCTCGCGGCGCTCGCGCCGCTCCCCGCCGTCGACGCCCGGCGCGTCCGGCTCTCGGGATGCCGGCGGGGCTTCGGGAAGCTCTCGCAATACGGCGACCGGTTCGCGATGGCGCTGGAAGCGACGGCGCCCGGCGCGCCGATCCGCGCGGCCGACATCGACGCAGCGACGCCGACCGACCCCGCGACCGGCCTCGACGCGCTCGCGCTGACGCTCCGCATTCCCGAGCTCGCCCGGGTGGCGCAGCGCGAGGGCTACCACGCCGACGCCTTCCTGGCCCTCGCCCGCCTCGCCGAGCGCCGCGGCGCGAGCCTCGGGGTCCATCTCTTCGCGATCGCGGAGAGCGTCGGGCACGACGTCGAACGCTACCGGCGCGCGCTCGCCGACGCGGTCGACTACGCGTCGCCGCACTACACGCCGCACCCGGTCGCGATCGACGGCGACGCGCCCGCGATCGTGTTCCTCCCGCCGGGGACCGAGGGCAGCGGCCGTGACGACGTCGTCCCGATCCGCGTGCAGACCGCCGAGACCCGCCTCCTCACGTTTCGCGGGGTCTGGAGCCTGAAGCCGAACCGCAGCCAGCTCGACTACGCCGCGATGTGCCTCCTCGGGGAATGCCACAACCTCTCGCTCGCCGACGTGCTTGGCGACCTCCGGACCCACCCGCCGCTCGCGCGCCTCGTCGACGCGCGCCTGGCGGCGGAGCTCGAGGCGGAACGCGACCGCTTCCGCGAGATGCTCTGTCTCGAGACCGCGCACTACGCGGCGCGCTTCCCGAGCGCGCCGCGACGCGCCGCCTTCGTCGGCGGCGCGTGACGGCGGCGCGGCCTCTCGCGCCGCCGCATCGACCGCGAGCGCGCTACTTCATCGGATCGGCGACGATCTTGCCGCCCTTCTCCTTGCACTCCTTCTCGCTCGTCTTCACGATGCCCTGCCCCTTGCAACCGTTCTTGCCGCCGCAGGAATGGCCGGCGCCGGCGCACGCGCCCTGCCCTTTGCAGGCGTTGATGCCCGAGCAGTAGACCTCGCCGCCCGTCTTGCCCTCGTCGGCGCGCGCCCCGACGGCGCCCGACAGCACGAGACCCGCGGCCGCCGACGCGATCAGAAAACCCGTGACCTTGTGCATGCGATCCTTCTCCTTTGTGGTGGTTGGCCGACCTCGCGTCGGAGGACGCGTGCGCGCCATGTACCAGGTGTCGCCGATACGATGCCAGCGGGGCGCACCGGGATTCGGACGCGAGCGTCCGGGGGCTGGCGCGGACCGACCGCACGAGCCCTCAGTCCGCCACGGGCCGCGCGAGCGCGGCGAGGGCGGCGAAGCTGAGCGCCCCCGCGCCGGCAAGGTAGAGGCCGACGAGCCACAGGCCACCCGCCTCGGCGAGCGCCTGCGCGATCATCGGCGCCAGACCGCCGCCGATGATGCCGCCGACGTTGAACGCGACCGACACGCCCGTGTAGCGGACGCGCGCCGGGAAGAGGCCCGGCAGGAAGGCGCCGAGCGGTCCGTAGACGAGCCCCATGACGAAGAGCGCGCCCGCCAGGAACGCGAAGACCAGCGCTGGCGACTTCGCGCCCATGAGCGGCGCGAGCGCCGCGCCCGCGGCGACCGCGAGCACGCAGCCGGTCATGAGGACCCGGCGCGGGCTCGCGGCGTCGGACCAGTAGCCCGCGACGATCGTACCCGCGGCCATGAAGAGGATCGCGCCGAGCTGGAGGGCGAGGAAGGCCTCGCGCCCGTAGCCGAGGGTGCGCGTGCCGTAGCCGAGCGCGAAGACCGTCGTCAGGTAGAAGAGCGCGAAGCAGCAGACGACGGCGCCCGTGCCGCCAAGCACGGCGAGCGCGTGCCCCCGCAGCACCTCGGCAAAGGGCACGCGCGGCGGCGGCGCGGCGTGGAGCGCGGCGCGAAACGCCGGCGTCTCCCCGAGCCGCAGACGCACCCAGAGCCCGAGCAGGATCAGCGCGAGGCTCGCGACGAACGGCAGCCGCCAGCCCCAGGCGGCGAACTGCTCCGGCGTGAGCGCGAGCCCGAGGAGCAGGAAGAGCCCGTTCGCGGCGACGAAGCCGACCGGCGCGCCGAGCTGCGGGAACATGCCGTAGCGGGCCCGCCAGCCGGGCGGCGCATGCTCGACGGCGAGGAGCGCCGCCCCGCCCCATTCGCCGCCGAGCCCGAAGCCCTGCCCGAACCGCAACAGGCAGAGGAGTGCCGGCGCGATCCATCCCGCCCGCTCGTACGACGGCAGGAACGCGATCGCGAAGGTGGAGAGCCCCATCAGGAGCAACGACGCGACCAGCGTCGACTTCCGACCGACGCGGTCGCCGAAGTGTCCGAACGCAATCGCCCCGACCGGACGCGCCACGAACGCGACCGTGAACGTCGCGTACGCCGAGAGCAGCTGCGCCGACGGGCTCGCGGCGGGAAAGAAGAGCGCCCCGAAGACCAGGCTCGCGGCGGTCCCGTAGATGTAGAAGTCGTAGAACTCGACCGCGGTGCCGACCAGGCTCGCCAGGAGCACCCGCCGCGTCGAAGCCGATCCCGCCCCGTCCATCGTGAAACCGGAGTGCTACACGGTCCGGGCCGGCGATGGCCAGCCGCTCGCGCCTCCGGTGGCGGTGGGCCGACGGGGGATTTCCATGTAGGGTCGGAGGCATGACCGCTCTCGGATACCGCAGCCGGACGTCCACCGCGGGCCGGAACATGGCGGGCGCGCGCGCTCTCTGGCGCGCCACCGGCATGACCGACGCCGACTTCCAGAAGCCGATCATCGCGATCGCCAACAGCTTCACGCAGTTCGTGCCCGGCCACGTCCATCTCCACGACGTCGGCCAGCGCGTGAAGCGGGTGATCGACGACGCCGGCGGCTGGGGCGTCGAGTTCAACACGATCGCCGTCGACGACGGGATCGCGATGGGCCACGGCGGAATGCTCTACTCGCTGCCGAGCCGCGACCTGATCGCCGACAGCGTCGAGTACATGGTGAACGCGCATTGCGCCGACGCCCTCTTCTGCATCTCGAACTGCGACAAGATCACGCCCGGCATGCTGATGGCGACGATGCGGCTCGACATCCCGACGATCTTCGTCTCGGGCGGACCGATGGAGGCCGGCAAGATCGCCGGCACCCACGACCGCGACGGCAAGCCGCTCGGAGACCGGAAGCTCGACTTGATCGACCCGATGATCGCGGCGAGCGACGCGTCGGTCTCCGACGCCGACCTCGAGCAGATGGAGCGCTCGGCCTGTCCGACCTGCGGCTCGTGCTCGGGCATGTTCACCGCGAACAGTATGAACTGCCTGAACGAGGCGCTCGGTTTGGCGCTTCCCGGCAACGGCACGCTGCTCGCGACCCATGTCCGGCGCTGGGAGCTCTTCGAGGCGGCGGCGCGCCGCATCGTCGCAATGGCGAAGCAGCGCTACCTCCAGGGCGACGACTCCGTCACGCCACGGCGGATCGCCACCTTCGACGCGTTCGAGAACGCGATGGCGCTCGACATCGCCATGGGGGGCTCGACCAACACCGTGCTCCACATCCTCGCGATCGCGCGCGAGGCCGGCGTCGACTTCCGCATGGAGCACATCGACGGGCTCTCGCGCCGCGTGCCGACGCTCGCCAAGGTCGCCCCCGCGTCGCACTACCACGTCGAGGACGTGCACCGGGCCGGCGGCGTCTTCACGATCCTCGGCGAGCTCGACCGGGCCGGCCTGATCCACCGCGACGTCGCCACCGTCCACGCCGCGACGATGGGCGAGGCGATCGACCGGAACGACGTGCGCCGCGCCACGGCGACCCCCGACGCCCGGGCGCGCGCCCTCGCCGCGCCCGGCGGCGTCCGCACGACGGTCGCCTTCTCGCAGGACACGCACTTCGCGACCCGCGACGACGACGCCGCGCAGGGCTGCATCCGGAGCGCCGAGCACGCCTACAGCACGGACGGCGGGCTCGCGGTCCTCTACGGCAACGTCGCGCGCGACGGCTGCATCGTGAAGACGGCGGGCGTCGACGAGAGCATCTGGACGTTCGAAGGGCCGGCGCGGGTGTTCCAGTCGCAGGACGCCGCGTGCAACGCGATCCTCGCCAACGAGATCAAGCCGGGGGACGTCGTCGTCATCGTCTACGAGGGCCCGAAGGGCGGCCCCGGCATGCAGGAGATGCTGTACCCGACGTCGTTCTTGAAGGGGAAAGGCCTCGGCAAGGCATGCGCGCTCGTGACCGACGGCCGCTTCAGCGGCGGCACGAGCGGGCTCTCGATCGGCCACGTCTCGCCCGAGGCCGGCGAGGGCGGCGCGATCGCGCTCGTCGAGGAGGGCGACCGGATCCGCATCGACATCCCCGCCCGCACGATCGACGTCCTGGTGAGCGACGAGACCCTCGCGCGGCGGCGCGAAGCGATGCGGGCGCGCGGCGCCGCCGCGTACCGCCCGCAGCGCGACCGCGAGGTGTCGGCGGCGCTCCGCGCCTACGCCGCGATGACGACGAGCGCCGCCATGGGCGCGGTGCGCGACGTCACCCAGATCGAGCGGCGGTGACGCTCGCCCGCGGAGCACGGGATCGCGGCGAGCACGCCGGCCGCGTACGAGCGCGGCGCGGCGCGCACGCGACCCTCGCGATCTCCTGCGTCCTCGCGCTCGGGGCCTGCGTGCCTCCGGTCGTCGTGATGCGCGGCGATCCGGTCGCGGCCCGCGACTGCGCGTCCGGCGGCGGCGTGCGCTATGCCGCATTCCTGATCGGCGACGCCGGCGCCCCGACGCTGCCGCGCAGCGGCTCGGACGAGGTCGTCGACCCCGTGCTCCGCGGGCTCCACGACGACGTCGCCGCGGCGGCCGCGGCGCTCGGGCCCGAGCGCGTACTCGTGCTCTTCCTCGGCGACAACGTCTACTGGGACGGCCTCCCGACGGAAGGGCACCGCGACCGGCGGCACGGCGAGCGCGTCCTCGCGGCGCAGGTCGCGGCCTCCGCGCCGGCGCAGGCGGTGTTCCTCCTCGGCAACCACGACTGGCACGCCGAAGGACCCGAGGGCTGGGAGCGCGCCCTCGCCCAGCGCCGATTCCTCGAACGCTTCGCGCCGCGCGTGCGGATGCTGCCGCCCGGCGGCTGCGCGGGACCCGAGCGGCTCGATCTCGGCCCCCATCTGCGCTTCGTGCTGATCGATCCGATCGGCTTCGGGCACCTCATGGACCACTACGACGAGCACGTACGCGCCTGTCCCGAGCGGACCGTGCGCGACGCGTATTTCGACCTCGCCGCCGAGTTCGACGCGCCCGAAGGCCGCCACCTGGCGCTCGCCGTCCACCACCCGCTGATCACCGCGGGACCGCACGGCGGGCATTTCGGATGGAAGCAGCACCTCTTCCCGCTCACCGACTTCTGGCCCTGGGCGTGGGTGCCCCTGCCCGTCGTCGGCTCCGTGTATCCTCTCGCGCGACAGCTCGGCGTCACCGCCACCGACGCGACCAGCGAGTCGTACGGGCGCTACATCCAGGCCGTCTATCGCGCCACCCGCCCGCTCGTGCCGCTCCTGTACGTCGGCGGCCACGAGCACAGCCTGCAAGTGCACCGCGACATGATCGGCGGATACTACCTCGTGAGCGGCGCCGGCAGCGTCGCCAAGATCGACCGGGTCGTCGAAGACCTGAGCACCGTGATGATGGCGACGGCGCGCGCCGGCTACATGCGCCTCGACGTGACCGAACGCGGCGCCCTCGGCCTCACCGTCCTCGCCCTCGACGGCGAGCGGCCGCTGCCCGTGTACGCGCACTGCCTCGCCGACGGTGCACCGGCGCCGCGGAGCGAACGAGCGTCGCCGACCGCGGCGCATCGCTGACCGCCCCGTCCCGCACGGCCACCGGGAAACGCCGGCGCCGGCCCGCCGACGCCGGGATCCGTTGCGGCGCTTGCGCCGCGACACGCCGTATGCGAAACGCGCCCGCATGCTCGCGGCGACGATCGGGCGGATGGGGATGGCGGCGCTGCTGCTGGCGATGGTGGCAGGAGCGTGCGGCGACAGCGGCGGCGACGACGACCGGGCATGCCACGAGTGCTCGACCAACGAGAGCTGCGACGGCGACCAGGAGTGCGCGCTCGCGGTCGACGGCGAGCTCCGCTGCTTCGACGTCGACAAGGCGTCGTGCACGATCGGCCGGGTCGAGGTCGCGCGCGCGCCGACGCCAACGCCGCAAGCCACCCCGTAGCGCGGAGGTCGCGCGCGCGCGTCGGCTACGTTCTTCCTCACCGAAAACGATGCGGCAGCCCGACCGCGAACGGATCTGACGGCGGCGGACCGCCGCCCGCGAAAGGAGCCCTCCCATGCAGTTCCACGGCGTCGACGTTTCCCGGCAGTTCAAGCGCATGCGCGAGCTCGCGCCCGAGGCGTATCGCGCCTGGCTCGCGTTCGACAAGCAGGCGTTCGAAGCCGGCGCGCTCGGCACGAAGACGAAGGAGTTGATCGCGCTCGGCATCGCGCACGTCACCCAGTGCCCCTGGTGCATCGACGCCCACGTGAAGCGTGCGGAGAAGGCGGGCGCGAGCGAGCAGGAGCTCGCGGAGGTGATCTTCGTCGCCATGGCGATGGCGTCCGGCGCGGCCTGGAGCCACGGCGGGCTCATGCTGCAGTGCCAGGACCAGGCGCACGCGCCGAGCGCCGGGTAGTCGGCGCGGATGGCTCGCTCCGCGCGCGTCGCGCTTCTCGCCTGCCTGCTGCTCGCGGCGCTGCCGAGCGCCGGCGTGTGGGCCTTCGACTTCGACGACGTCGCCGCGCTCGCGGCGGCGCGAGCGGCGCGTCCGTATCAACGGGAGACCCGGCCCGCGCCCGACGAACTCCGCGCCCTCACCTACGACCAGTACCGTGACATCCGCTATCGCCCCGACCACGCGCTCTGGCGCCGGGAGAAGCTGCCGTTCGAGGTGATGTTCTTCCACCTCGGGAAGTTCCAGACCGTTCCGGTGCGCATCAACGAGGTCGAGCCCGCGGGTGTGCGCCACATCGCGTACGACCGCGCCGATTTCGACTACGGCAAGAACACCCTCTCCCCCGCACGCTGGGGCGACCTCGGGTTCGCGGGCTTCCGCGCCCACTACGGCCTGAACGACCCGGCTTACAAGGACGAGCTCGTCGTGTTCCTCGGCGCCAGCTACTTCCGGGCGCTCGCGACGGGGCTCCGCTACGGGCTCTCGGCGCGCGGGCTCGCCATCGACACCGTCGGCGGCCAGGGCGAAGAGTTTCCCGACTTCACCGAATTCTGGCTCGTCCGCCCGGCCGTGGACGCGCGAATCCTCACCGTCTACGCGCTGCTCGACTCGCCGCGCGCGAGCGGCGCGTACCGCTTCGACGTGCACCCCGGCGCCGAGACCGTGATCGACGTCCGAGCCCGCGTCATCCTGCGCGCGCCGGTCGCCACGCTCGGGCTCGCGCCGCTCACCAGCATGTACTTCTTCGGCGAGAACCAGCCGCACCGCACCGACTTCCGCCCCGAGGTGCACGACTCGGACGGTCTCTCGGTGGCGACGGGCGACGGCGAATGGCTGTGGCGGCCGCTGCTCAATCCGGATCGCACCTTCACGACGTCGTTTGCGATGCGCGACCTGCGCGGCTTCGGCCTCATGCAGCGCGATCGCGATTTCGGGAGCTACGAGGACGGCGAGGCGCGCTACGAGCTCCGCCCGAGCGCCTGGGTCGAGCCCGTCGGATCGTGGGGGCCCGGACGCGTCGAGCTCATGCAGCTGCACACGCCGGACGAGACCAACGACAACTCGGTCGCCTACTGGGTGCCGAAAGAGCTCCCGCCGACCGGCCACCCCCTCGACTTCGCGTATCGCGTACGCTGGCAGGGCGCCGCGATGCAGCACCCGCCCGGAGCCTGGGTCGCCCAGACGCGCGCCGGTCGCGGCTTCGCCGAGCTTGCCAGCGACGAGCGGCAGTTCGTCGTGGACTTCACCGGACCCTCGCTCGCCGGACTCCCCGCCGACGCCCCGGTCAAGGCCGTCGTCACCGCGCCCGCGAACGGCGAGATCCTCGAGAGCAACGCCTATCGCGTCGAGGCGACCGGCATGTGGCGCATGCTCGTCCGGGTGAAGCAGCTGAAGCCGGGCGAGCCGACCGAGCTGCGCGGGTTCCTGCGCAACGGTAAGGACGTGCTCACCGAGACGTGGAGCAACATCGTGCCGCCGCGATAGGGCGCCGACTCCTCCGCCCACGCGTCGCGGCCGGCGAAGCCCGCGGCGGTCCGGGGCGCGGCCGTACGCCCGTTCACAGGGCCGCGGGTTCGCACCGGTCCAATCGTTCGCAGTGCCTCCACGAGAGGCGGCGCGAACCAGCCGCCGTCGGCCCGGCATGCTCCCTGCATCGCCGCAGGGCGGGAGGACGAGTCATGACGCGCATCACATCGCTGGTCGGAGAGGACGCCTTCGGCCCGACCGCGCCGGCATTCCATTGGTCGTCGAACACCACTCCACCGGGGCCGGATTCGCGTGGGGCGTCCAGTTCGCGACCGGAGTCTTCGGCGCCGCTCCGAAATCGCTGGCGAGCTCGGTCCGCGCCGTCCGCACGGGTTGGTAGCCCTGCCGCGCTTCGCCCGAAGGCGGAGCCGCTCGTGAGCCCGCGGGCGGTCGTGAGAGCGGCTTGTCTCCCACGACCGCCCGCGGAGCGTCAGCCCTTGCCCGTGTCGGCCGTCATCGACTGCGCGTAGCCGGCGCGCACGACCGCCGACATCTGCTCGAAGAGCGCCTCCGGATCGCGGCGGCGCAGCGTCACGAGCTCGCGCTCCATGCCGGTCGCGAGCACGAACTCGCGCCGCCCCTCGGCAATCGCCGCCAACATGTCCTCGGCGGCCGCCGCGGCCGGCATGCCGTCGTCGATCGCAGCATCGCTCACCCCGCGCACCGAGCCGTCCGCGATGAGCGCGTTGCGCGACACGTTCGTCCGCACCGACCCCGGCGCGAGCACGTGCACCTGGATCCCGAGGTGCTCGTTCTCCGCGCGCACGGCGTCATGGTAGCCGACCAGGCCGTGCTTCGCAGCGCTGTACGCCGAGCGGAGGGGTGCGCCGAAGAATCCCGCGACGCTCGCCATCGCGACGATGCGGCCACCGCCCGCGCGCACCATGTGCGGCAGCACCGCCTGCGTGAGCGCGATCGGCGCCAACAGATCGATCGCGATCAGGGTTCGATAGACCGTGAAGGAGGTCTCGATCGCGAGCGAGCGCTGCGAGACCCCGGCGTTGTTGACGAGGGCGTGGACACGACCCTTCCACGACCACGCCCGCTCGGCGACGCCGGGAACGGCGTCGAAGTCGGTCGCTTCGAACGGCAGCACGAGCGCATCGCCGCACTCCCGCGCCACCGCCTCGAGCGCGCGCGCGTTCCGACCCGACAGGACGACACTCGCTCCCCGCGAGGCCAACGCGCGGGCCAGCGCGGCGCCGATTCCGGAGGATGCGCCGGTGACCCACCAGCATTCGTCCGCGAACATGCGCGGAGTCTTGACACGATCGCCGGCGGGAGGACAGGGCTCCGGAATCCCCCGGGAGGGACCGTACCCAGGGTGGTCGATCGATCCTGCCCCCACAAGACCTTGCGTCGGACCGCTCCCGGCACGCCCGTCGCGTCTCGCCACCTCGCGCGCCCGTCGCCGCTGCTCTCCTTGAAATTGAGGGGTTGCGCTTGCGGCCCCCCCCATTCGTAAATTAGGTGGAGCAGCACCGCCCCCACGGGCGTCGGCCCGCGCGAACGAGCGGCCGGAGAATCACGGACGGAGAGAGGCCTGGAGGGCCTGGAAAAGGAGAAGGTAATGAAGGGAATGGTGTGGTGTGCAGGGATCCTCGGACTGGTGCTGGCCGCGGGGATGACGCCTCGGGCCGCCGAGGCAGAGCTGGCGGGCTGCGACCTGCCGAAGGTCGACAACTTCGTCCTGTTCGTCGACCAGTCGGGCTCGATGTACACGTCGCACGCCGAGGCGGGCGAGGTGAAGGAGATCCTCGCCAAGCGCACGCTGCTCGAGCTGAACCAGGAAGTTCCGTCGAAGTTCTGCTGCCTCGATTCGGCGCTCTATCTGTTCGCGCCCTTCGAAGAAGTGAAGGCGCCCTACGTGTACGACCAGGGGTCGATGGCGACGCGCATCGACTGGATTCCCGACCGGCAGCCCGTCTCGCTGCGCCTGACCCCGATGGCCGACGGGTTCGAGGATCTCACCCCGGTCGTGAGCGGCCTCAAGGGCAAGACGGCGGTGATCGTCGTCTCGGATGGCGGTGCGAACACGGGCGGCGACCCCGTCGCGGCCGCGCGCGCCCTGGTGGCGGCGAAGCCCGGCACCTGCCTGCACGTGATCTCGCTCGCGGACTGCGATCGCGGCCGCGCGATCAACGCGGAGCTCGCCAAGATCACCCCCGAGTGCCGGTCGGTCGAGGCCAGCGAGATCCTCGGGAACACGGCGAAGATGCAGCAGTTCTCGCGCGATGTGTTCTGCAAGAGCCGTCCGCCGACACCACGTCGCGGCGGCTGAGCGCGACGGCGCCGGACGTGCGCGTCCGGCCCGGACAGTTCCCGCGGGCGGCGCCGGCTTCGGCCGGCGCCGCCCGCCGCGTTTCGGGGCACGCTCTGCGGCGTGATCCGCGGCGCGCGCCGCCGACGCCGATGACGAGCGACGGCGCGCGGTTGACCGCCGCGCCCGAGCGGGCATAGGGTCCGCGACGTGGCGGCGGTGAACGGAGGCGGGCGTGATCGCGACCGCACGGGCTGAGACGCCTCGCCGGGCGCGCGGCGCGGTCCTCGCGCTGGCGGCGGCCTTCGGCATGCTCGTGTCGCGTGCGTGGGGGGCCGACGAGGGGTCGGGACGCATCGAGCGCATCGACCTCAAGACCGGAGCCGCGGCGACCAAGATCATCGTCATGCTGTCCCGGCCGCTGCCGTTCCACGTGCGCGTCCTCGACGGCGAGGAGGCTCGCAAGAGCGCGAAGCGCCTGGTCCTCGACTTCGAGCATGCGACGCTCGCCCCGGAGGCCGCCGCGCCGGTCAAGGTCGACGACGGTCTCGTGCAGCAGATTCGCACCGGGCAACCCGAGCCCGGCAAAGCGCGCATCGTCATCGATCTCGCGAAGGACGTCGCGCACACCGTCGAGCCGTACGAGACGCCGCCGCACGTGACGGTGGCGATCGGCGGAGCGTCCGCCGAGGCCGACGACGTTCCCCCGCCGTCGAGCGCGAGCGGCGGAACCGCCGCGTCCGTTCTCCTGGCCCCGCGCGAGCCCTTCAGGGAGCGCTGACCCGCGCGGGCGGGGCGCCGCCGCCAGCGACGCGCTCCGCAAGCGTCCGCCAGCCCCACCAGAGAACGACCCACGGCACCGTGAGCCACGGCGCGTTTGCGAGCCCGACCTCGATCCACGTATCCGTGAAGCTCAGGGTATCGACGTTCGGCAGGCCCGCGACGACCTCCGAAAGGTAATAGTACGCGGTCGCGTAGAGGTGCACGACGGCCGTCGCCATCAGCATGAGGACGGCGGCGAGATCGCGGCCCCGGGAGCGCTTCCAGCGAACGAGTCCGGTCACGCCGACGAGGCCGTTCGGCACCGAGAGCGTCTCGATGGTGAGGAGCTCCGGCGGCGCGGTCGATCGCGCGCGCCGCTCCGCGGTCCACGCGCGCAGGCTCGGAAGCGGCCAGAACGCGGTCGTACAGGCGGCGACAAGAGCGCACGAGTACACCCAGGCGATCACGTCGGCCGGGCGCGCGCGATCCGTGCCGAAGCCGTACCCCGCGATCGCGCCGACCGGGAAGACCAGCGCCACCGGCGCCAGCGACACCGCGCGCGCGACCGCGATATCGGCATGAACGGGGCGACGCACCGACACGCCCGGCTCAGCGCGAGTAGATCAGGGAGTACGGACGGCGTCCGCGCGCCCTGATCGGAATCTTCCGCGGTGACGCGACCGGCCGGGGCACGTCGGAGACCGCGGCGGCGACGGGCGGCGGCGCGACCGCGACACCCGGCGGCGGCACCTCCGCCGCGACGGGCGGCGGCGCGACGCCTGCCGACGGAATCCCGGCGGCAGGATCCGGGAGCGCCGCCGCACCCGGCGCCGGCGGGGGACCGTCGAGGGCGATGGTCACCTCGGGCGGCGAGGCGGTGGCGCCGATCGAGTGCGTGGCGCCGTCCGCGAGATCCAGCACGATGCGCGCGGTCCGCGCGTTGAACTGCCCCGGACGGATCTGCCGCACGAGGCCGCTCGATCCCTCGATCGGCTTCGCTGCGTCTGGCGCCAGCGTCGCGTCCGCGAAGTCGAGCACCAGGCGCCGCGCGCTCCTCCGCGCCGGGTCGCCGGCGAGCACGTGGACCTCGTACACGAGCGGCCGCGACAGCTTGATCACGACCCTCGTCGGAGGCCCCTCGGCCTCGAGCTCGACCCGTTCGATCCGACCCGCCGTCGCCGCCATCGCGCCGGGCGCAAGGAGCGCCAGCACGGCGAGTAGGCCGAGCACGCGCCTCCCGCACCGACCGTGATGCAGCCTCTTCCTCCCGGGCATCGCCACCTCCACGTCCCGCGCCCATGCCGGCGGATCCGGATCGTCGTCGACGACCGGAACTCCCCGGCGTTCGCCGGCGCGGATGCTACGCCAGCCGGCCGCGGAAGTCAGCCGCGCGGACGGCGAATCGGCGCGCGCCCCCCGCGCCATCGCCGGTTGAACGCCCGCGGCGGATGGTCAATCTTGGCGCCCTATGGACCTCAAGCAGTGGACCGAGCTCGCCACGAAGGAACGCAAGGGCAAGGACCCCGCGGACCTCGTGTGGCACACCCCCGAAGGCATCGACGTCAAGCCGCTCTACACCGCGGCCGACGTCCAGAACCTCGATTTCACGGACACCCTCCCCGGGGCCTACCCTTTCCTGAGAGGCCCGCGCGCCACCATGTACGCGGGCCAACCGTGGACGATCCGCCAGTACGCCGGCTTCTCGACCGCCGAGGAGTCGAACGCCTTTTATAGAGCGAACCTCGCCGCCGGGCAGATGGGGCTCTCGGTCGCCTTCGACCTCGCGACCCACCGCGGCTACGACTCCGACCACCCGCGCGTCGTCGGCGATGTCGGCAAGGCCGGGGTCGCGATCGACTCGGTCGAGGACATGAAGATCCTGTTCGACGGGGTGCCGCTCGACAAGATGTCGGTGTCGATGACGATGAACGGCGCCGTGCTGCCGGTGCTGGCGAGCTTCATCGTCGCCGGCGAGGAGCAGGGCGTGCCGCGCGCCGCGCTCACCGGCACCATCCAGAACGACATCTTGAAAGAGTTCATGGTGCGGAACACGTACATCTATCCGCCCACGCCCTCGATGCGGATCGTCGCGGATATCATCGCGTACACGTCGCAGGCGATGCCGAAGTTCAACTCGATCTCGATCAGCGGCTATCACATGCAGGAGGCCGGGGCGACGTGCGACCTCGAACTCGCGTTCACGCTCGCCGACGGGCTCGAGTACGTGCGCGCCGCGCTCTCGAAGGGGCTCGACATCGACCAGTTCGCGGGGCGACTGTCCTTCTTCTGGGCGATCGGGATGAACTTCTACATGGAGATCGCCAAGATGCGGGCCGCGCGGCTCCTCTGGGCGACGCTCATGAAGAAGCACTTCGATCCGAAGAAGCAGACCTCGCTCATGCTGCGCACGCACTGCCAGACCTCGGGCGCGTCGCTCACGGAGCAGGATCCCTACAACAACGTCATCCGCACCACGATCGAGGCGATGGCGTCGGTGTTCGGCGGCACGCAGTCCCTCCACACGAATTCCTTCGATGAAGCGATCGCGCTCCCGACCGACGCCTCGGCGCGCATCGCGCGCAACACGCAGCTCATCCTCCAGCTGGAGACCGGCATCCCGAAGGTCGTCGACCCGTGGGCGGGCTCATACTTCATGGAGTCGCTGACCCACGCGCTGGCGCGGAAGGCCCTCGGCATCATCGAGGAGGTCGAGACGCTCGGCGGCATGACCAAGGCGATCGAGGCCGGCATGCCGAAGCTCCGCATCGAGGAGACCGCCGCCCGTCGCCAGGCCCGCATCGACCGCGGCGAGGACGTCATCGTCGGCGTCAACAAGTTCAAGCTGCCGGAAGAGCCGGAGATCGACACGCGCGAGATCGACAACAAGGCGGTGCGCGAGGCGCAGATCGCGCGGCTCGAGAAGATCAAGAAGTCGCGCGACGCCAGGAAGGTCGCGGCAACGCTGGAGGCGCTCACCGAGAGCGCCGCGAGCGGCACGGGCAATCTCCTGGAGCTCGCCGTCGACGCCGCCCGCGCCCGCGCCACGCTCGGCGAGATCTCGAGCGCCCTCGAGAAGGTCTGGGGCCGCTACCACGCCGAGATCCGCTCGATCAGCGGCGTCTACGGAAAGGCCTACGGCGACGACGCCGCGTGGACGGCGCTCCGCGCCGAGGTCGACGCCTTCGCCGCCGCCCACGGTCGCCGCCCGCGCATGCTCGTCGCCAAGATCGGCCAGGACGGCCACGACCGCGGCGCCAAGGTGATCGCGACCGCGTTCGCCGACCTCGGCTTCGACGTCGACGTCGGCACGCTCTTCCAGACGCCCGACGAGGTCGCCCGCCAGGCGATCGAGAACGATGTGCATGTGATCGGCGTCTCGACGCAGTCGGGCGGGCACAAGACCCTCATCCCGCAATTGATCGCGGAGCTGAAGCAGCAAGGCGCCGGCGACATCGCCGTCACCGTCGGCGGGATCATCCCGTCGAAGGACTACGCGATGCTGGAGGCGGCGGGCGTGAAGGCGATCTTCGGCCCGGGAACGCAGATTCCGGCGGCGGCGCGGCGGGTGCTCGGGCTGATTGCGGAGGCCGGTCGGCCAGAGTCACCATCCTGAACGCCGGCCCACGGGCGCGACGTCTTGCCCCGCGGAAGTCCCTTGGTCGCGGCCGAGCAGCGATGTCGGCCCATGCCGAGGGCGTCGTCTCCGATGTCTTGATTAGCTGTTTTAGCCGTATTAGCTATCTTGAGGGAGGAGGGTCATACCGCATGACCGCCGACACCATGCTCGACGAGCGCGGGCGCGCCGTCGAGACGATCACGGCCACCGGGGCCAAGAACGCCTTCGGAAAGGTGCTCGACACCGCGCTCGCGCGCGGCGTCGTCGCCATCACCAAGCGCGAGAAGGTACGCGCCGTGGTGCTGTCGATCGAGGCCTACGACGCCCTCCGTCGGAGCTCGGACGGGCTCCTGGCCGGTCTCGACGCCGAGTTCGACGCGCTCGTCGCCACCATGCGGACCCCGCAGGCTCGCGCCGCGGGCGACGCGCTCTTCGCCGCGTCGCCGACCGCCCTCGGCCGGGTCGCGGCGCGGCATCAGCGGTGCGGCGAACGCGGCCGCCCCGGCCCCAAGCCGGCGCGCCCGAAGCGTGCCGGCCGTGCCGCCCGCGGCTGACGCGACGCCTCCCCCGCGCATCCTCGCCCTCGCCGGCGCGAACGGCGCCGGCAAGAGCAGCGTCGGCGGCGCCTTCCTCCGCGAGACCGGCGGCGCCTACTTCAACCCGGACGAGATCGCGCGCGGGATGCGGAGCGCCGACCCGAGCCTCGACGTCGCGGCAGCGAACGGCCGCGCCTGGGCCGCCGGCCGGCGCCTCTTGGAGAACGCGATCCGCGGGCGCCACGACTTCGCGCTCGAGACGACGCTCGGCGGACGCACCATCCCGGGTCTGCTCGCCGCGGCGGCGGACACGGGCTTCGAGGTACGCGTCTGGTACGCCGGGCTCGCGACGCCGGAGCTGCATCTCGCCCGCGTCGCCGCTCGCGTCCGGCATGGCGGGCACGACATCCCCGAGCACGACATCCGCCGCCGCTTCGACGACAGCCGGCGGAACCTCGTCCTCCTGCTGCCGCGCCTTGCCGAGCTGCTGGTCTACGACAACAGCGCCGAGGCCGATCCGGCGCTCGGCGCGACGCCCCGCCCGCTGCTCGTGCTGCACGTGCGGCGCGGCCGCATCATCGGCCCGCCGATCCTCGCGCGCACACCCGCCTGGGCGCGGCCGATCGTCGCGGCATCGCGCAAGCTCGCGCGGTAGCGAGCGCGCGCGACGTACACCGGCTTCCAGTTCGTGCCCGCTCCGATACGCGCGCCCACAGCCACCGCACACGGCGTTCTTGCCCGCCGAACGGTCCCGACGACGAGTCGAGCAGGACCCGCGGGCGGCCGCGCCGGACGCCGCAGATCTTTTCCTTGCGTTGCCGCTTCGGCGACTGCTATCGCCGGCCTTGTCGCCAGCCCGGACTGCCCAAGGAGTGTGCCGTGTCCCTACCCCTTGCTGTCGCCGTATCGGCGGTCGTGTCCGTCGCCGCACTCGTCGCGCACGTTCCCCCCGCCGCCGCGCAATCGTTCGTCAATTTCGAGAGCGGGCACGTCCGTCCGTTGGCGCTCTCGCCGGACGGAGGCAGGCTCTTCGCCGTCAACACGCCCGACAATCGTCTCGCGATCTACACCGTCGGCACCGCGAGCCTGACGCTCGCGGCCGAGGTGCCGGTCGGTCTCGAGCCGGTGGCGGTCGCCACCCGCGTGAACGGAACGACGGGGCGCACCGAGGCATGGGTCGTGAATCACCTCTCCGACAGCATCAGCATCGTCGAGCTGGATCCCGCCGACGTCACCCGCTCGCGCGTGATTCGCACCCTCCTCGTCGGCGACGAGCCGCGCGACATCCTCTTCGCGGGCGCCGCCGGCGACCGGGCGTTCATCACCTGCGCGCATCGCGGCCAGAACCGGCCCGGCGATCCGCAGCTCACGACCGAGGGCATCGGCCGCGCCGACGTGTGGGCCTTCGCCGCCGAGGCGCTCGGCGCGCCGCTCGGCGGCACACCGCTCACCATCGTCACGCTCTTCGGCGACACGCCCCGGGCGCTCGCGCGCAGCGTCGACGGCGCCACGGTCTTCGCCGCGGTCTTTCATTCCGGGAGTCGCACCACCACGATTCCGCAGCCGGTGGTCGATGCCAATTTCGGGCTTCCGCCACCTCCACCGATGGCGCCTCCGAACCCGCCGGATGTCGGCCTGATCGTCGCCTTCAACCCCGCCAACAATCGTTGGGAGGACGAGCTCGCGCGAAACTGGACGCCGTTCGTCCCGTTCTCGCTGCCCGACCAGGACGTGTTCCTGATCGACGCCAACGCCAATCCGCCGGCGCTCGCGGGTGGGGCCAACACCGTCGTCGGCGTCGGCACGATTCTCTTCAACATGGCGGTGCGGCCGACCAACGGACGGCTCTTCGTGACCAACCTCGATGCGCGAAACGAGGTGCGCTTCGAGAATTTCCTACAGGGGAACCAGGGCGTCCAGGGCCACATCGCCGAGAGCCGGATCACGGTCGTGAACGGCACGACCCCGACGCCGGTCCACCTGAACCCGCACATCGACTACAGTGTTCCGACCGGATCCCTCGCGGAGACCGAGCAATCCCGGGCCTTTCCGACCGACCTGGTGTTCTCCAGCGACGGCCTCACGCTCTACGTCGCCGCGTTGGGTTCGCGGCGCGTCGCCGTGTTCGACGCCGGGAGCCTCGAGAGCGGGAGTATCGTCGCGGACCACATCGAGGTCGGGGGCGGTCCGAGCGGCCTCGCGCTCGATGAGGTCCGAAACCAGCTCTATGTGATGAACCGCTTCGACCACACCCTCTCGATCGTCACCGACGTCGACAATCCGTCGTTGCGCGCGGGCGGTGCGACCGTATCGCTGCGCTACGACCCGTCGCCGCCCGAGGTACGCAACGGCCGGCAGTTCCTCTACGACGCGCGCACGCTCTCCGGCCACGGCGACTCGGCGTGTGCCAGCTGCCACATCTTCGGCGACATGGACAGTCTCGCCTGGGATCTCGGCGACCCGCAAGGAAGTATCGCGCCCAACCCGAATCCCTTCCGCGTCGGCGGCGGCGGCCCGTTTCATCCCCTCAAGGGGCCGATGACCACGCAGAGCTTGCGCGGCATGGCGGACGCGGGACCGATGCATTGGCGCGGCGATCGCACCGGCGGGAGCAGCGGGGGCGATCCGCTCGACGAGGATGCCGCGTTCAAGGCGTTCAATCCGGCGTTCCAAGGACTCCTCGGCCGGGCCGATCAGTTGACGCCCGCCGAGATGCAGGCCTTCACCGATTTCGCGCTGACGCTGCGGTATCCGCCGAACCCGATCCGGGCGCTCGACAACAGTCTCACGCCGCAGCAGGCGAACGGACGAGCGTTCTTCGACAACACCGTCACCGATGCGGGGACGTTCACCTGCGACTTCTGTCACACGCCGCCGCTCGGCACCGACGGTCTATCTTCGATCGAGGGCGAGCCGCAGGAGTTCAAGATCGCCCACCTGCGGAATCTCTATCAGAAGGTGGGCATGTTCGGGGTGCCGGCGGGCGTCCCGGGGATTCCGGCGACCGGATTTCTCGGACCGCAGGTACGCGGGTCCGGCTTTCTGCACGACGGCAGCATCTCCACGGTCTTCGATTTCGTGAACAACGACGTGTTCTTCAACTTCACCGACACGTCCCGGCGCGAGGTCGAGGCCTTCCTGCTGGCCTTCGATACCGGTCTCGCTCCGATCGTCGGCCAACAAGTATCGGTGACGGCAGCAACCGTAAATGATGCGACCATCATCGCGCGGATCAACCTCCTGATCGCGCGCGACGACGCCGGCGACTGCGAGCTGATCGCGAAGAGCGTCGTCGGCGGGGGAGCGCGTGGCGCGGTCTACGTCGGCGCAAATCAGTTCCAGTCCGATCGCGATTCCGAGAACCCGATCTCGGCGGCGACACTCCGGGGGTTGGCCGACGATGCGCCGGGACAGGAGCAGGTCTATACCTGCGTGCCGCCCTCCTCGGGAATCCGTATGGGCATCGATCGCGACGAGGACGGGTTCGGCGACCGTACCGAGCTCGACGCCGGCAGTGATCCGGCGAATCCCAACAGCGTACCTGGCGGGGCAACCCCTACGCCGACCGTCGCCCCGACGCCCACGCGCACGGCGACCCCGATCCCCACCCAGACCGCGACGCCGACGATCCCGGGTCCGACGCCTACGGCAGGACCTCTCGTGCTGATCCAGACCACATCGATGAAGCTCCAGGACGACAGCACGCCGCCATCGAACCCGGATCGACGGAAGTTCACGTTCAAAGCGTCGACCACCAAGGACCCGGTCGCGAATCGGATCGTGCCGCCGGCGCCCGGCAGCGCCGGCGACCCGACGGGCAGCGGCACCGGCCTCGGGGGGGCGACGCTCACGGTGTACAACGGCACTGGCAGCGGCGAATCGTTCAGTGTCGTCCTCCCGTTCTCGGGATGGGAGAGCCGGACCTCCGGGAGCGGCACCCGCTACACCTACCGCGGCGAGCGCGCGGATGCCGTCACCAAGATCACCGTCAGGGAGAACCGCCTCGACGTGCGCGGCGGCCGTGCGGCGTGGGGCTACACGCTGGACGAGCCGTCTCAGGGTCGGATGGCGATGCGCCTCACGCTCGGCTCGGGCGTGACGTGGTGTGCGGACGCGCCTCCGAAGACGAGCGGCAACCCGCCGTCGTCGGAGCGCTACGACAAAGTCGATCGGTACCAAGCGGCCTCGAAGTCACCGGCGCCGGTGGGGTGCCCGTAGCGGCCCTACGGCCGGTCGGGACCGATGACCGCG
The DNA here is from genome assembly GCA_020852955.1 of Deltaproteobacteria bacterium. Lineage (GTDB taxonomy): Bacteria > Desulfobacterota > Binatia > UTPRO1 > UTPRO1 > UTPRO1. The sequence goes on from JADYZW010000004.1 coordinate 63,250, forward strand.
CCCCGCATCAAGACGGCGCCGCGTGCTCGGCGGGGAGGCCCCGGCGCCTCTACGCGACCTGCTCCACGTAGCACTCGACCTCGCCGAAGTGCTCGTAGCGCTCCATGTGCGGGGCGAGGCCGAGCGCAACGGGATCGAGGTCCATATGATCGAGCGCGGGGCGGGTGAGGAGCGCATAGTCCGCCCCGGTCACACCGTTCTTGAGCATGCGGTGGGCGAGGATGACCGCGGGTCCGGCGACCTGCAACCGCCCGCCGACGGCGTACTCGACGAACGCGCCATAGTGGCCGATCGCCTTCAGGCGGAGCTTGTCGACGCTCCGGCAGCACCGGCAGTCGCAGCTCTCGTCGGCCGCGAGCTCGCGCTGCTTGACGCGGAACCCCTCGAAGCCTGCCCGCAGCACCGCGCGGAGGCTCGCCGGCGGCAACAGGGTACCGTCGGGACCGACCGCGAAGATCGCGTCGCCTTCGATGCCGTGGATCTCGAGGGGCGGCGCGATCCGACGGATCACTTCCTCCAGGAGCTCCTTGATGATGGGCGGCCCGTGCTCGAGCTCGGTCGCGGTGAGGAAGGCCGTGAAGCCAGAGATGTCGGCGAGCACCAGGAAACCGCTCTTCGTTTCGCTCATCGCGTCCCTCACGGGGAGCGTTCCGCCGTCGCTGATGACGCGCGTCCCCTGCTCGATCATGCCACGGATCCAGCCCCCGATCTCGTGCGCTAGCAGGTCGACGAGTCCGACGGAACGGCAGCCGCTGTCACCGTGCCGGGGCTGCTTCCTCGACGCTCGCCGCCGACGCACCGCGCCGCGACGACCCGGCAGGCGCGCCCCGGTTCGTCGGCCGTGCGTTCCGAACCCCGCCCGTGCATAGAATGGTCGCCGTGCGCGCGGCCGCCTCCGCCGTCTCCGTGTCCCTCGACCCGCAACCCCGTGCCCGCGGCGCGCAGCCCTGGGTGCGCGGCCTCCTCTGGGACGGCGTCTGGATGCTCTCGGGGCTCTGGCTCGTGCCGCTCGTGCTCTTGCTCTCGCTCGGTAGCGACGATCCCCGCACTGGCTCCCTCGATCTCGTCTACGGCTGGCTGACGGCGCTCTTCTGGCTCGGACACCGGATCGGCTCGACGTGGATCGCCTATTGCACGACCGCCTACCGCCCGCTGCGTCTGGCCGAGCCCGTTCGCTTCGTCCTGGTCCCCGCCGCGATCGCGGTCGCCTGTTTCGCGCTCCTGCTTCCGGCCGACGACGCGTTCGCCTGTTCGCGCGCGGAGCGCGTCATGGCGCTCGCGATCCTCGACTACGCACTCGTCACGTACCACTTCGCGGCCCAGCACTTCGGGGCGCTCCGGCTCTACCGAGCACGCGCCGGCGGCGGCGAGGGGCCGCGCCGGCGGCGCCTCGACCGCATCTACGCGCTCGCGGTCGGCGGCGCCGCGGTGGTCGTCGCGGAGGTCGTCGCGGGCACGATCTGCTACGTCGACGTCTGGATCGACCCCTGGCTCGATCCCGATCGGATCGCCGCCGCCGCCGCGACCATCGCCGCGGTCGCCTCGATCGCCGTGGCGGCGAGCACGTTCGCCATGCTCCTGCTGGAAGCACGGGCGGAGCGGCCCTCGCTGCCGTACGCGCTCTATCTGACGGGAATCGGCGCGATGGTGACGGCCGCCTTCCACGTGCGGGCGCCGTTCGTGTTCGTCGCGCTCTGGACGACGCAACACTGGATCGTCGCGACGGGGCTCGGCGCGCTCGTGGCGGAGGGCGATCGCCCGGCGGCGACGCGATCGCGCTGGCGCGCGGCGCGGCACGCGGTCAACCGCCGCCCCTGGGCGATGCTGATCGTCCTGATCGCGCTCTCGGTCCTCCTGCTTCCCGTGATGGAGGTGGAGGCCGTCGCGGACGGCGGCCCCTACTACGCCGACCGCATCTTCGGCGCGCTCGCCGTGGCGCTGCGCACCTCGACGTGGGCTCCGGCGCTGGTTGCGCTCGGCTTCACGACCGGCTTCCAGCACTACTGGCTCGACCGCGCGGTCTACCGCTTCTCGGACCGGCACGTGCGCGAGGCGGCACGCGGCCTGCTCGACCCGCCGCCCCGGTGACCCACTGCGCGGTTGTCTTCCCACGCGCCCACCGCTCGGCGTCGCTCGCATGACGCCACGGCCTCCTGCCCTCTTCGTGCCCCGTTCGGCGGAGACCTGGCGCGCCCCCTCCGACCCGGAAGAGATCCGAGGGTGGCGCGGCGCGTGACCGGCGACGACGCGCGCCTTCAGCGCGGAGACGGTGCGCCGAGCCGCCGCGCGATCGCTCGCAGCTGATCGATCTCGCGGGCGAGCGCGTGCTGCAGCGCGGGCTGGTCGGTGCGCACGAGCTCGGTGTCGAGGTGCTCGATGTAGCGGGAGAGATGCGTCGCGAGCAGCCGCTGCTCGTCGGCGGAGATCTCCAGGGTCACGGTCATGACGGGCCTCCTTCGATGCCTCCGCGATAGCACGCGGGCGCGCGGGAGCGGAGCGCCGGATACGTCGGGCGCGGGCCGCCCCGCCCCTCGCTGTTCCGGATCCAACGGGAAGATGGGCTGCCACCCGTCCCGCTGGACGCCGCGGCGGTCGGACCCGCGGACGGCACCCGGATGGACGCGCCGCGGCCCCTGCGAGTAAGACGCTTCCATGACCGGCAGCGGCGAGCGCCTGAAGGCCCGCTCCTCCGGCGGACGCCCATGATCGTCCTCTCGCTCGCCCGGAACGCCGACGCGGTCGCCATCGCCCGCATGTCGCGCGACCTCGTCGAGCACGGGCTCGACTGGGCCTGGACCCCGCCGCGCGTCGCCGCGAGCGTCCGCGGTCGCGATGCCCTCGTGGTGGTCGCGCGCGACGACCACGATCGCGCCGATCGGATCGCGGGATTCGCGATCATGCGCTTCGGCGACGACGACGCGCACCTCGACCTCCTCGGCGTCCGTCCCGACTGTCGCCGCCGGGGACTCGGGCGCGCGCTCGTCGCATGGGCGGAGGCGCCCGCCGTCCTCGCCGGCATCACCGACGTCTTCCTCGAGGTGCGCGAGTCGAACCGCGACGGCCGCGCCTTCTACGAACGACTCGGCTATCGGACGCTCGGCCGCGTCGGCGGCTACTACCAGGGTCGGGAGGCGGCGGTCCGCATGGGTCGCGAGCTCGGCGCGCCGTACGACGACTTCCGGCACTTCGTCGTCGACACCTGCGGCTGACGCCGCCCCGGGGGCATGCCGCCGCCGACCGCGGCCGAGGAGGCGCGGCCCCAGAATGACGGACAGACGGGTCGCGGCGTCCCCGCTACACTGTGGGCGTGTTCAGGGTTCGCTCCGTCGCCGAGGAGCTCGAGGCGCATCTCGTCGATCCCGCGGGCACGGGGCGTGCAGCGGGCAAGGCCGAACGAAAACGCTACGGCACCGGCGAGGAGCGCCTGAAGCTCCGGGCTTCCGGCGTCGCCGCTCCGGACGGCGCGCACGTCGACGTCCGCCTCGACGGCGATCTCATCGCCCGGGCCGAGTTCCACGGCGGTCGCGTGGCGCTCGTGCTCGAGAGTCCCGGCGTGCACGTGCCGGCCGTGCGCGCGGGCCAGGTGCTCGCGCTCGCGCTCGCGGATACGATCGTGCTCTCCGGAACCTTCCGGGCGGAATGACCGCGGGCGATGGCATCCGACCGTGCCGCAGATTGACGGTCACCGGCCGCAGGCCATAGGAATTCGGCCGTCCACGTCCGCGCCGGGGATCTCGCTCGAGCGCACGTCAGATCCGGAGGAAATCCGATGCCGCGCTCGACCGTCCGCATTCTCTGTCTCGCCCTGCTTACCCTGCCCGCCCTCGCCGCGGCCGAAAGCGACGAACCGAGCCGGGCGCCGGCCGCCGACGTGGTCGGGCCGCCGCGTTCCGTCACCGTCATCGTGCAGCTCGCCGACGAGCCGGTCGCGCGCTACCGCGGCGGGATCCGCGGCCTCGCCGCCACGAGCCCGCTCGCGACCGGACGGCGACGCCTCGATCCCGCCTCGGCCGCCGTCCACGTCTACCGCGCGCACCTCGCGGCCCGTCTCGCGAGCTTCGAGCAGCGCGTCCGGGCCGCGGTCCCCGCGGCCGAGACCGTCTATCGGTACGACATCGTGCTCGGCGGCCTCGCGCTGCGCGTCCCCGAGACCGCCGTCGCGCGCCTGCGCACCCTGCCGGGCGTGACCGCCGTGTACCCCGACGCGCTCGCGCATCCCGACACCGACCAGACGCCCGCATTCATCGGCGCCAAGGCCGTCTGGGGAAAGCTCGGCGGCCAGGACGAGGCCGGCGAGGGCGTGATCGTCGGCGTCATCGACACCGGCATCTGGCCCGAGCACCCGTCGCTCGCCGATCCCGATCCGAAAGGGAAGCCCTACGTCGTCCCGCCCGGGATGCGCGCCTGCGCGTTCACGGGGGGCGCCAATCCCGGCGCCCCGTTCACGTGCAACGGCAAGCTCATCGGCGCGTACCGCTTCATGGCCAGCTACGACGCCTGCGACGCCTGCCCCAAGCCCGGCGACGACTTCACGAGCGCGCGCGACGGCGACGGTCACGGCACCCACACCGCCACCACCGCCGCCGGCAACGGCGTCGTCCTCGCCGGCGCCTACGGCATCAAGCGCGGCAAGGTCTCCGGCGTCGCGCCGCGAGCCCATGTGATCGCCTACCGGGTGTGCGGCGACAGCGGCTGCCTCCAGTCCGACAGCGCGGCGGCCATCCAGCAGGCGATCCTCGACGGCGTCGACGTCATCAACTTCTCGATCAGCGGCGGTGGAAGCCCGTACAGCGACCCCGTGGAGCTGGCCTTCCTCGACGCCTACGCGGCCGGCGTCTTCGTCGCCGCGTCGGCAGGCAACGACGGACCGGCGGCGAACACGGTCGCCCACCGCGGCGGCTGGCTGACGACCGTCGCCGCCAGCACCGACAAGAAGCAGTACCGCAGCACGGCGACGCTCAAGGCCGGGAACGGCGCCAAGCTGAAGCTCGCGGGGGCGAGCTTCACTCCGGGCATCGCGACGCCGACGCCCTTCATCCTCGCCGCCGACGTCGGCGACCCGACCTGCGATGCCTCGCCTGTCGACGGCGCCTTCGCCGGCATGATCGTCGGCTGCCGGCGCGGCGGCGCCGCCGGGCGGCTGCGCAAGGCCTTCAACGTCTCCGAGCGCGGTGGCGCCGGCATGCTGATCTTCAACGATCCGTCCTCGCAGAGCCAGGCGGGGCTCTTCACCGACAACCATGTGATCCCCGCCGTGCAGCTGAACGGCCCTGAAGGTCTCTCACTCACGGCGTTCGCCGCGGCACACACCGGAATCACCGCCGCGTTCACGCCCGGCAAGCCCGCAGGCACCCAGGCCGACGTGATCGGCGCGTTCAGCTCGCGTGGCGGGCCGCTCGCCTCGCTCGGCGTGCTCAAGCCCGACGTCACCGCGCCCGGCATCCAGATCCTCGCCGGCGGCACGCCGGCCGGCTTCCGTCCCGAGCACCGCGACGGCGAGCTCTTCCAGGCGATCCACGGCACCTCGATGTCGAGCCCGCACGTGGCCGGTGTGGGGGCGCTCCTGCGCCACGCGCACCCCTCCTGGACGCCGGGGCAGATCAAGTCCGCGATCATGACCACGGCCAAGGTGGCAAAGGTCTTCCGCGAGGACGGCGCGACGCCCTTCACCCCTTTCGACGGCGGCGCGGGCCGGGTCGCCGCGAAGGCGGCGCGCACACCGGGCGCCACGTTCGACGCCAGCGCCCAGGACTACCTGGACCACGCCGACGAGCTCTGGCGCGTGAACCAACCGAGCCTCTTCCTGCCCGCGACCGCGCCGGCGACGACCAGCGTCGACCGCACCGCGCGAAGCGAGCTCGCCAAGGAGAGCGTCTGGACCCTCGCGGTGACGGCCCCCCCCGGACTCGCGGTCTCCGTGCCGCCCACGATCACCATCCCCGCCGGCGGAGAAACGGCCTTTGCCATCGCGGTCGACAAGAGCGCGCTCGGCCCCGGGGTAGCCGCGCACGCGACCGTGCAGCTGAAGCACAAGAGCTTCGTGCTCCACCTTCCGGTGAGCGCCGTCGGCGCCACACCGCTCCCGAACCTCGCGATCACGACCGCGGGCGTGACGAGCCCGATCACGCAAGGCGGCACCATCACGATCGACCGGACCGTACAGAACTTCGGACCGGTCGCCGCCGGCCCCTTCGGCACCTTCTTCTATCTCTCGACCGACACCGAGCTGTCGTGGGACGACGTGTGGTTCGCGTCGTGCACCCGCTCGACGCCGCTCGGCGCCGGTCTGGCGAGCACGTGCAACGGGCCGATCACGTTCGATCCGCAGGGTCCGGTGCCGCCCGCCGTCTACCGCGTGCTGGTCGTCGCGGACGGGCGCGGCGAGATCGCCGAAAGCGACGAGTTCGACAACGTGTTCGTGGTGCCCGACCCGCTCACGGTGAACTGAGCCGTCGGTCGGACCGGGCGCGTCCATCGATCTTCACGTCGGCCTCGTCGGGTCGCGGGATTTCCGACCGGGAAATCCGAGCGCTACCGGCGCCCTACCGCCGTCTCACACCACCGCCGCGCCCACCCCGAGGACGCGGAGCATCGCCGCGAGGTCGCCGCCGAGGAAGCGCGCCGCCGGCTCGATGCCGCGCACGTGCGCGTCCATGTGCGCGAGGCCGAGCCCGCGCACGAACCGATACGCGCTGTCCGGCGCGCAGAGCTCGCCGATCGGCTTGATGGCGCTCGCCACCTGATCGAAGATCGGCGGCGGCATCATGCGAAAGAGCTCGTGGATCTGCTCGATCTGGTCGCAGAAGTGCATGTGGTCGGCGTTCTCGAGGACGACCATGCGCTTCGGAGACGTGGTGCGCGCGTAGAGCTCGTGCATGCCGCGCAGCGGGAGAATCGTGTCCGAGTCGGCGACGAGATAGAGCGTCGGCACCTCGCGGGACCAATCGAGAACGAGCGCGCGCTGCAGGGGCGCGGAGGGGAGCGGCGTCCAGCCGCCGGCCGGCGCGAGCGGCAACGCCGCGCGCACGCGGGAATCACGCCCGGCGACCATCAGCGTCGTCCAGCCGCCGAAGCTGTGACCGCTCATGCCGATGCGGTCGGCGTCGATGGCCGGCACGCCCTCGACGCCCGCCACCATGCGGTCGATCACGAAGCTCGCATCCGCGGGGCGCGCCGGGATGATCTCCGACAGGATCGCGCCCGGATCCGGCGCCGGACCGCCCATCTGCCCCGCCATCATCATCTGCACCATCTCGAAGATGGTGTTGCCGGTGTGGTCCATGGCGGCGACGACGTAGCCGTGGCTCGCGAGGTGCGTGCAGAGGAACGTCGACTGGCGGCGATGGGCCCCGAAGCCGTGCGAGAACACGACCAGCGGATACGCGCCGCCGCGCGCCGCCGCGTCCCGCACGGCCTCCTGCCAGCCCGGCGGGAAGCCCGGAATCAGCTCGTAGGCGTCCCGGGTCGCCTCGGCGAGATCCTGGCCGCGGTGCGCCTCGGCCGCGGGGTACCATACCTCCACGGGGAGGAAGCGATCGCCGCGGGAGGAATCGCTCCAGTTGAAGGTCCGGACACCGACGGGAAGATTGCCGCGCTCGAAGGGATCGTAGGCCATGGCGCAGTGAATCCCGGGAGCGCGCGCAGATCAAGCGCGCGAGGGCCCGCCGTCCCGAGGGTCGAAGGGCCGCTCGGAGACGGTCGAATCGAGCACCGAGCACACGGGGGCGCAGGTCGGGCACGCCGGATCGCGCCGGCAATCTTCACGCGTGACGGTCGTCGTCGTCGAGCCCTCGCACTCGTCGGTGACCTCGAAGTCGTCGTCGTCTATCTCTTCCTCGTAGTAGCACTCGGTGACCGACTCCCGCACCGTCGTGGTGCGGATGCCGACGCCGTCGCGGGGCGTCTCGACGGTCGTCGTCGTCACGGTGTCCGTGCACTTCGACTCGTAGAAATAGTCGAGGTCGTCATCGTAGCCTTCCTCGATCTTGCACTTCGTCTCCTCGCACGTGTCGCGCGTCGCGCAGTGCGTGGCGTCGCAGCCGAGGTCGTCGCTGAAGCACCGGCTGCTCTCGAACTCGGCTTCCTCGCTGTCGCCGCACCCGGCGAGCGCGCCGAGCAGCGTCAGGGCGATCGCCGCCAACGATCGCTTCAGGATTTCGCCGGCGCTCGGAACCCGGCGGATCACCGGTCCAGCAGCTCCAGGCGCTCGGCCTTCGCGAAGGTTGCGCGCAGGCCGTCGTAGTCCGCGGCCGTGAAGGGCTCGTAGGCGGCCGACCCGCGCGTGCGCCAGAAGAGCGGCGCGTCCGGCAACCGCTTCCGGCAGAAGTGCACCTGTTTCAGGTTGCGAACGAGGATCTTCGCCGTGTTGGTGTAGTCGAACTCGTCGACGAGCCGGATGAAGTCGGGGAACCACTTCCGGTCCATGCTGCCGCCGGTGATCTGCTCCTCGCAGTAGGCGAAGAACGCCTGCGGATCGAACGCCACCCCCTCGCGGAGCTTGAGCGCGGCCATGACGAGCTCGTCGGACACCGCGCACGGCACGCCGTAGGCGGCGGCGAGTACCACATCGGGGTGCTCCTGGAGGAGGCGCGCGACCTGCAGCGCCGAGAAGTTCTCGCCGTCCTTGCGGATCCAGTCGTCGGTGCGGCCGTCGAAGTAGAGGAAGCGCGTGCCGTCGCGCTCGAGCACGTGCCCGAGGTCGCCCGAGTGGTAGACGCCGTCGCGGTATTTGCTGTGGTTGGCCTCGGGGTTGTCGAAGTACCCCTGGAAGAGGCTCGTGTCGGGCGCGACGCGGCAGATCTCCCCGACCGCATCGTGGTAGTTCAGGATCTTGCCGTCGGCGCCGAGCTCGGCCGGCGGGCACTCCCCGCCCTTCTCGTTCAGGATCTTCACGGCGGGATCGGTGATCTCGCCGACCGAGCCGCGCGGATCGCCCTTGCGGCGGAACGTCGAGATCGCCGCCTCGGTCGAGCCGTAGAGCTCGAACATGTCGTCGAGCCCGAACCATCGCACGAACTTGTCGATGTCGGGCGGCGCCGCGCCGTTGCCGACCGCGTAGCGGAAGCGGTTCTTCGGGTTGCGCGTCACCTCGGCCGCGATCGTCTTCTCGTCGCCGCCGTACTGCTTCGCCAGCGCCGCAAGCACGTAGTGCACCGGCTCGCCGACGTAGTTCCAGAAGGTCACGCCGTAGCGGAAGACGTCCGGCGTGAATCCGCTCGCGCTGAAGCGCTCGCTGACGCCGAGTCCCCCGCCGACCCAGAAGGCCGGCATCATGCCGACGAAGATCGCGTTCGAGTGGAAGAGCGGCATGCACGCATAGCCGACGTCGTCCTGCCCGAGGCCGAGATTCGACGACACGACCATGCCGACCGCGCAGAGCTTCATGTGGTTGTTGTTGATGCCCTTGGGAAGCCCGGTCGTGCCCGAGGTGTAGATGACCATGAGATTGCTCGCCGGCTCGACCTCGACCGCCGGCGGCTCGAGCGCCGTCCCGACCGGCCCCACTTCCTTCTCCATCGCGGCAAGCCAGTCGTGGCCGGCGGAAAGAGCCGTTCGGCCGCCGGCCACGCGCGCGCGCAGCACCAGGATGTTCTCGCTCGGCACCGTCGTGAGCAGGCCCCGCACGCGTTCGACCTCGGGCAGCAGGCGCTCGTCGACGATCAGCATGCGTGCGCGCGATTGGTTGACGACGCCGGCGAGCGTCTCGCCGCGGAGCCCGGTGTTGATGCCGAAGAGCGTGTAGCCCGCGTACGCGCACCCGAAGAGCAGCGACACCAGCTCGAAGTGGTTCTCGAGGAGCATCGCGACGTGACCGGGCGCGCCGTCGCGCACCGGCTCGAGCCGGCCGCGCAGGAAGTGCGCCGTGCGCAGCGCCTCGTCGCGCAGCTGGCGATAGGTCCACGTGCGGTCGTCCTGCATGAGGAAGACCTTCGAGCCGCAGACTTCGTGGGCGGCGCGCGCTTCGAGCTGCGCGCCGAGCGTGAACGACGCCATGAACTGGAGCGGTTCGGACACGGCACTCCTCCTTGGATGGCAACGGAAATGGGTCGGGACTATAGCCCTACGCTCGTCGGGTGCGCCACCCGACCCGCACCGAAATCGTGGGGATACGGTCCGACGCGCGCGCGCGCGCTCGAAGCCGTCTCGTACCGCGCTCGCAACCGAGGTCCCGGGGCCTACGCGCCCGTCATCCGAGCGCGCCCATGAGCTTCTCGAGCCCTTGGGTGTGGACGTGCACGTGCAGCACCGACGCGTCGAGATCGCCCAGGATGTCGGCGGCCGCATCGCCGACGCGAAGCCCATGCGGCGCCGGGAAGCTCACGTCGTCGCGCTCCGACTCGCGAGACGGTAAGAACCCGAGGTGGCCGACGGCTTCCCGCTCTCCGGCATCCTCTACGACGCCCCCGACGGCTACGCCTCCATGGACGCCGTGATCCGGCACCGCGACCGCCACAGCGCCGCATCCGATCCGCGCCCGCGGCTTCCCGACGCATGCGAGCTGCCGTGGCGGTGCGCGTGACGCGACGGCGTCGGATCGTCCCCGTCGTCTTCGCCGTCGTGCTGCTAGCGACGAGCGGGTGCGCGGCGCGGCGGCCGGCCGCGACCGGGGCGGCGCCGCTCCGCGTCGGCACGAGCGGCGACTATCCGCCCTTCTCGCTACGCGGCGCCGACGGCGCGTGGAGCGGCTTCGACGTCGCCGTCGCGCGCGCGTACGCGGACGCCCGCGGCCGCCGTCTCGAGCTCGTGCCGTTCCGCTGGCCCGAGCTCGCCCCTCGCCTCGCTGCCGGCGAGTTCGACGTCGCGATGAGCGGCGTCACGATCCGCGCCGACCGTCTCCTCGTCGGCACGATGACGGCGGCGATCGCGCGCTCGGAAGCGATCGTGCTCGTCCGCCGCGGCGCCGTGCCCACGGCGGACGTCGATCGTGCGGGCGTCCGGATCGCGGTGAACCGCGGCGGGCATCTCGAGCGTCTGGCGCGCGCCCGGCTCCGCCGCGCCGCGCTCGTGCCCGCCGACGACAACCGCCGCCTCCCGGAGCTGCTCGCGGCGCGCGCCGTCGACGCGATCGTGACCGACACGCTCGAAGCGGCGACCTTCCCGGCCGACGCCTTCGTGGTGGCAGCGCGTCTCAGCCGTGACCGCAAGGCGTACTGGGTCGCTCCCGGACGGAACGCGCTCGCCGCCGATCTCGACGCGTGGCTCCTCGCGTCCGAGCACGATGGCACGCTGGGACGCCTGCGAGCCGCCTGGCTCGCGGGCGCGAGCGCGCCGACGCTCGCGCCCGAGCTCTCCCGCGTCGTGGACCTCGCCGCGCGCCGTCTCATGCTGATGCCGGCAGTCGCGGCGGCGAAGCGCGCCGCCGGCACGCCGGTCGTCGATCCGAGCCGCGAGGTCGAGGTCGTCGCGCGCGCCGTCGCGCGGGCGCGCGCCGCGGGATTCGACGACGGGGCCGCCGAGCACTTCGCGCGCGCACAGATCGACGCCGCCCGCGCCGTGCAGGGAGCGAGGCGTCCCACGGCGGCGGCGATCGTCGACGTGCCGACCCTCGCCGCGCTCCGCCCGCGCATCGACGCGCTCGACGAAGCGACGGTCGCGGCGCTCGTCGCGGCGCGGGCTGCGGCGGCGCGCGCGGACCGCGCCGCGCTCGCGGCGGCGCTCCGCGCCGATGCGGACGTCGACGGCTTCGACGAGGCCCACGCGGGGGCAATCGCCGCCGCGATCGCCGCGCTCGTCGCGAGCTCCGCGGAGCAGATCGGGCAGTGACGGTCGGGCGGCACTCCGGGATCACCGGCACGGTCGGCCGGAGGCTGGAGCGGCGCCTCGAGCGCGCGAGCGATCCCGCCCGCGCCGCTCGCCTCACGGGCTCGGCAGCACGAAGACCACCGTCGGCTGCGCCGCCGCGAGCGTGTCGACCTCGGCCGGCACCGTCGCCGGGGGCACGTCCCAGCAGAGGAGCGCCAGATCGAGGGGCGGCGGCACGCTGGCGGGCAGCGGAAAGATCGTCGGCCCGCCGCCGGTCGCGACCGGCACGAGGCGCGCGGTCCGCCACGGCGTGTCGCTTCCGAGCGGGCGCGCGGCCGCGGCGCACGCGGCGCCGGCCTCGAACCCGTCGAGCACGACCGTCACCGACGCGCCGTCGGCCGGCGTCGGCGCCACCGCCGGCGAGGCCGTGCGCGCGGGGGTCGGCGGCGCCGGGGTCGACGAGGCGTGCGCTCCGCCGTCGGTCGGCGTCGGGCTCCCGTTCGACCCGCTCGTGGCGGTGGGGGCGGCCACGGGCGTCGCGGTCCGGATCGGCGTCCGCGCCGGCGTCGGCGTCGGCGCGACCGTCACGACGCTCGCGCGTTCGCCGCCCGGCGCCGTCGCGGCCGGCGAGTCGCTGCCGCAATAGGTCACGCCGTCGAACTCGTCGCACGTGCCGTTCGTCCGCACGTCGTCGACGACGACGCTCTCGGACGTGACGAGACCCGTCGAGCCGCTGCCGCCGCCGCACGCGACGACGCCCGCCGTGAGGCACGTCACGAGGATTCGTTGCCACGTCCGCATCGCCGCCTCCTTCAGGCCACCGTCGCGGTGGTCAGCACGTTCATGAACGCGGTGTCGCGCGACGGCGTCGCCGCGAAGCGCTCGGCGAGCGCGCGCAAGGCGGCGTCGAGCGCCGCGTGAAACTCGTCGAGGCGGGCGCGCTCGAGGTTGAGATAGTGGTTGCGGAGGTACGTGCCGGTCGGGGCCTCGGCGAGCGCGACGCGGTCGAGCAGCCCCTTCGCGAAGAGCGCGACGAACTGGCGCGCCACGGCGCGGCGCTCGTCGACGCCTTCCGCCTGCAGGTGGCGCCCCTTCCGGCGCGCCTTGCCGGCGCGGAGCTCGACGAGGTCGTGTCGTTTCAGCGTCTCCTCGACGCGCTGGTCGAGCGCCGTCTCCTCCGCGGGCGAGCGGCGCCGGCGCTTGCCGTCGCGCCGGAACTCGCGGCGCCAGCGCTCGACGGCGATCCAGCCGCCGTCGTCCGGGAGCGCCGCGATGGCGCGGCCGATGCGCACGGCGAGCGCGCCGTCCTCGACGTCGCCCACGGCGGGCGCCGTCTGGAAGGCGCGGTCGATCTCGCGGCTCACCGCGTAGACGACGCGATCGCGCCAGAGCACGGCGAGGAGCGCCTGCGGATCCTCGCGGCGGAACGCCGCCAGGTGCCGCACCAGGTCCTCGCTCGGAAACCGGCTCCCCTTCTCGATGTAGCTCAACATCACCGGCTCGATGCGGCCGTCGAGCGCCTCGGCCGCGAACCGGCGCAACGACCAGCGCCGGCCCCGCAGGACGCGGGTCTCGTAGAAGAGATCCCCGATGGTCCGGCTGCGCTCGCGTTCCCCCATGCCGGCCCTTTATCCGAGACCTCGCCAACCGTCGCGGGGAGCACCCTCTTGACATTCACACATTTTGTGAAGTATACGCACATCGTCAGTGAACGCAAGGCGGCGCCGGAGCGCGCCGGGAAGGAAGTCGGTCATGCGACGAGCGCGACGAGCGGCCCTCGGGTTCCTGATCCTGACCTCGGCGGCGTGCGGCGGCGGCGGGGGGTCCGCGGGCGGCACGGACGCCGCCGCGCCCGCCTCCGCTGCGCTGTCGCGCGCCGCCGACTGCGACGAACTCCTCGACGCGATTCGCGCCGACGCCCGCGCCAAGATCCGGGTGCAGGCCGACGAGCTCCGAGTCGGCGGCTGGTCCTACGCGGAAGGCGGCGGCGGCTCGCCGACGCCCGTCGCGATGTCGACCCCGGCCCCGGACGGCGGCGCACCGCCCGAGGCGACCGACACCAACACCCAGGTGCCCGGCGTCGACGAGGCGGACGTCGTCGAGGTCGCCGGCGACCGCATCTACCTGCTCGGGAACGACGACCTCTCGATCCTGACGGCGGCGCCGCCCGAGGCCGCGACGCTCGCGGAGCGCGTCCCGATCGAGGGCACGCCGCTCGGCATGTTCGTCGCCGACGGGCGGGCGCTCGTCGTGTCGTCGGTCTTCGACGACGACGGGACCCTCGGAGGCGATCGCCGCTGCGACACGATCGGTCCGCCCTTCCCCCTCCCGGAACCCGAGAGCTTCTTCCCGCCGATCACGGCACCGTGCCACTCGATCTTCACCAAGCTCACGCTCCTCGACGTACGCGCGACGCCGGCGCGCGTCGTCCGCGAGGCCTGGATCGAGGGCACCTACGTCGCCGCCCGCCGGCACGGCGCGCGCGGCCGCATGATCGTCCAGCGCGACTGGGGCACGCCCCTTCGCCTCGTCGACCCCTGGACCGTGCTGCCCTTGGGGTTCGGCGGCGGCCTGGCGGAATTCCTGGGCCGCGTCGACGCCTGGGAGTCGTCGGCGCTGGCCGCGGTCGACGACAGCGCGCTCGCCGAGTGGCTGCCGGCGGTACGCGAACGGGTCGGGCAGACGCTCGTGGACCGGCCGCTCGCGTGCGACCGGGCGGAGATCCCGCCGACGGGGGGGGCGCCCCAGGGCGCGACGTTGATCGTCGGGATCGATCTCGCGTCCGACGACGCGCCGCTCGCCGACACGCTCCTGCTCGGCGCGGCGACCGAGATCTACGCGAGCGCCGAGACGCTCGTGCTCGCGCAGCCGGTCTGGCAGAGCGAGCCGCTCGGCGAGGCGGCGACCCGCACGGCGCTTCACGTGTTCGCGCTCGCCCCCGACGCGGCGGAAGTCGTCTACCGCGGGTCCGGCTTCGTGCCGGGTACGGTGCTCTCGCAGTTCTCGCTCGACGTCCGCGACGACGTCGTTCGCGTCGCGACGTCGTTCCCGCACACGGAGCGCGGCCTGACGGTCACGCGCGTCACCACGGCCGCCGTCCGCAACGGCGCGCTCGAGACCCTCGGCGCCAGCGAGGATCTGGCGCCCGGCGAGCAGCTCCAGGCGGCGCGCTTCCTCGGCGATCGCGCCTATCTCGTCACCTTCGTCCGGATCGATCCCCTCTTCGTCGTCGACCTCGCCGACCCGGCCAGACCGCGCATGCTCGGCGAGGTCGAGCTCCCGGGCTTCAGCGACTACCTGCACCCCCTCGACGCCGACCACCTGCTGACGATCGGCCGCGCCGGAAACGCGGTCGGCCAGATCGCCGGTCCGGCGCTCCGCCTCTTCGACGTCACGGATCCGACGTCGCCCCGGCTCACCTCGAGCTTCGAGCTTCCGGAGAACGCCTCCAGCCCTGCCGAGAGCGATCACCTCGCCTTCACGTTCGACGCGCGGCGCGGCCTCCTGGCGCTGCCCGTGAACCTCTACGACGGCACGAGCCACCCCACGCTCCAGCTCTTCACCGTGGACCCGACGGCCGGCATCGCGCTCCGCGGCGTCGTCGATCACGGCGCGCCGGCCCTGGTGCCGTGCCCGCCGCCCTACGACTTCGAGGGCTGCACGGTCTTCGAGGCCATGGAGCGCGGCGTCTTCATCGGCGACGCGGTCTACTCGATCGCCACGTCGGAGGTCCAGGTACATGCCCTCGACGACCTGACGGAGGCGCTCGCGACGGTGCCGCTGCCCTGACGCGCGAAGCTCGAGGCGGGGACGGCACGCTCCACTTCGTTGGCGTGCAGGGTCCGAAGGAGCCGTCCCCCCTCGCTCCGACCCGTCGCAATCGGTCGCCGGCTGCGCTAAGGCGCGTCGATGCGCGAAACCACGCAGATCGAGCGCCTCTTCGCGAGCAACCGCCGCTGGGTCGCCGCCATGACCCAGACCGATCCCGAGTTCTTCCGCAAGCGCGCCAGGCCCGCCGAGCCGCACTTCCTCTTCATCGGCTGCTCGGACAGCCGCGTGCCGGCCGATCAGCTGACCGGCACCACGCCGGGCGAGCTCTTCGTGCACCGCAACATCGCCAACCAAGTGTTCACGGCCGATCTGAACGTGCTGTCGGTCCTGCAGTACGCCGTCGAGGTCTTGCAGGTCGAGCACGTCATCGTCTGCGGCCACTACGGATGCGCCGGCGTGCAGGCGGCGGCGAGCGCGGCGCCGCTCGGGCTCGTCGACAACTGGCTCGGCAACATCCGGAACGTGATGCGTCTGCACCGCCGCGAGCTCGACGCGATCGCCGACCCGGCCGCGCGCTTGCGTCGGCTCATCGACCTCAACGTGGTCGAGCAGATCTACAACCTCTCGCAAACGCCGGTGGTGCAGAGAACGTGGCAGGGCGGAGCCAAGCTCCTCCTGCACGGCCTCGTCTACGAGCTCGAGGACGGCCTCTTGAAAGACCTGGCCCTCGGCGTCGACGGCCCCGAGAAGGCCGAGACCCTCGCGCACGCCGGGCAGCGCGGCTGACGCGCGCGTGAGGTTCACGACCTGGCACGATCTCTACCGGAGCGATCTCCAGGGCGCGGTGGCGGTGACCGTCGTGCCGCTGCTCTTCCTGCTCTACCTCGCCTGGACGGAGCGGCCGGACGGCAGCGGAATCGTCCCGGGAGCACGGCGCTTCGTCGAGGCGTGGGCCGGCACGTTCGCCGTGCTCACGATCGTGGACCCGCTCGCGGGCGGGCCGCTGCTGCGCCTGCTCGGCGTCGCCGACACGCCCGCCGCGACCGTCGTCATGGTGGCGTTCGTGCTGCTCGGCGACTTCCGCGTCTACCTTCTCGTGTTCACCTTGATGACCCACGCGGGCGCGCGCCACGACGCGCGCATCGCGGACCCGGTCTTCGCGACCCGCGACGCGCTCCGCCTGGTCCCGCCGCGGGCGGCGCTCGCGGCCGCGCTGGCGACGCTCGTCGTACCGCTCGCCGCGGTCGCGATCGACGCCGTCGTGCGGACGCGCGTCGCGGCGCCGCCCCCGCAGTCCATCTGGCTCGCCTACGAGCTCGCCTTCCTCGTCGCGGCGCTCGCGCTCCGCCACTGGGTCGTGCCGGCGCGGGTGCCGGGCACCGCGCCGCGCCTGCGAACGTACCTCCGCCGCGTGCTCGCCTACGTCGCGGCCTACTACGCGCTCTGGGCGCTCGCCGACACGCTCATCCTCGCCGGCCTCGACCTCGGCTGGGGGCTCCGGATCGTACCGAATCAGCTCTACTACGCCTGCTGGGTGCCGTTCGCCTACGGCGCGTTCTTCGCCCGCAGGTAGGCGTCGGCGAGGAGATCGACCCAGGCGTCGAGGTAGGCGTCGGCGCGCGCCGCGTGCGCGCCGCGCGGATCGCCGACGACGCCGGTCGGGGCGCGGTCGCGGAGACTCGGGTAGAAGAGCGTCTGCGGATCGGCGACGGCGGCCGTGTACCCCGCCGCCAGCGCCGCCGTCCGCACGCTCGCCGGCCGGAGCGCGAGCAGGATCGAGGTCTCCGCCTCGCCCGCGTGATGGCCCGCCGCGCGCGGATCGACGCCGGCCCCGGCCGCAACCCGCGCGAGCGTCGCCGCGACCCGCGCGCGATCCGTGAACGCCTCGATCCGCATCGGCGCAGCGGCGGCGCGGAGCGCCGGCAGCATCGCCGCGAGACCGGCGTCGTTGCCGCCGTGTGCCGAGAACACGAACGCACCCGCGAAGCCGGCGCCCGCGAGCGAGCGCACGAGGTCCGCGAGCACGGCCGCGAGGGTCGCGGGCGCGAGGTCGAGGGCGCCGGGAAACGCGGCGTGCTCGCGCGAGCAGCCGAACGGCACCGTCGGACACACGACCGCTTCCGGAAAGCGCGCGGCGAGCCGCGCCGCGAGCGCGTCGCCGATCCAGGTGTCGGTCGCGCAGGGGAGGTGCGGGCCGTGCTGCTCGGTCGCGCCGAGCGGCACGAGCGCGACGCGCGGTTCCGCCGCGAGCGCCGTCGCGAGCTCGGGCCAGGTTCGATCGCCGAGCCGGCGCCCGTCGTCGGCGGCCGGCGGCGGCGACGCCGCGTGAGGGCCGCCCGGCGGCCCCGCCGCCGCGGATGCGGCGGTCGCGAACCCCGGCGACGCGCCATCGGCGGCCGCCGGCGGCGCCGCGCCCGGTACGGACGCCGCGGCCTCGTCGCGGCCGCCGACGGCGTAGAGCGGGCGATCCCTTCCCTGTCCCGGCCAGCGCGCCTGCTCCACGCCGTGGGCGGCGATGCCGGCGAGCACGAGCTCGGTCACCAGCGCCTCGTGCTCGAAGAGCGCGAGCGGCATCGGCAGCGTCGCCGACAGGCGGACGAGCGCGTGGCGCGTCGGGTCGAGCATGCCAGTGAAGCGGTCGAGCAGCTCGTCCTCGCGGGCCGCGTCCGGGCGTGCGAGGGCGAGGAACGTCGCCATGCCGACGCTCGCCTGCTGGAACGGGCCGTGCGCGACCTCGAGGAGATCGTAGATCGGCGGCAGCGGCACGAGCAGCCCTTCGAGGAGCCTCGCCGGCAGGTGCGCGGCGAGACGGGCGTACTCCCCGCTCGCGACGAACGCGAGCGGCCCGGCGAGGCGCCCGCTCGCCGCGAGCGCCCGGAGACCGGCGGCGCGCGCGGCCGCGGCCTCGACGCTGGAGGCGAGGGTCGCGCCGTCGCAACGCGGCACCGCCGCCTCGCGACCGACAGTCGCCGCGAGCGCCTCGGCGTAGCGGAGCGCCGCCAGCATCCCCATCGTCGGCCCCGTCACGCGCACGAGCGTCCCGTACTCCTCGCTCCCCGCCGCGAACGGACGCACCTCGACGCCGATCGCGTCCAGGTGCTCGAGGGCGTCGGCGGCGTCGGCGCGGCCGGCCGCGCGCGCGTCGCCGGCGCGGGTCGCCGTCAGGAGGACGACGTGCCGCCAGGCCGCAGGATCGGCGAGCGCGAGGCGCGCGTTCGGCGTGAGGCCCTGGGACACCACCACGAGAAGGTCGTCGCACGCCCCGGGAGGCGGCGACTCGAAGAACGCGCCGATCGGCCGGAAGCGCGCGTCGCACCCGAGGTGCTCGGCGAGCAGGTGCGCCAGGAGCCGGGCGGGCGCGGCCGAGCCCCCGACCCCCGTCGCGACGACGCGGCGGACCTCGCCGAGCCCGATCCGCGCCGGCTCGAGCGGCCGCGCCGCCGCCTCGCGGAGCAGCGCCGGCAACGCCCGCGTGCGCGCCGTCAGCTTGCGGTGCGCCTCACGCCACGGCATCAGGCAGCCGCGAGCGCGCGCGGGGGATCGAGCGCGACGCCGGATGCGGCGAGCGCGGCGGGCCAGGCGTCCGCCCGCCGTTCGGCGTCGGCGACCAGCGGCACCGCGGCGCGCCCGCCGAGGTGGCGACGCGCGAGCGCGGCGTTGGCGGCCGCGTCCTCCGCGCGCGGCGCGGTCGGCACGAGGCTGTCGCCCCGTTCGTCCGGCTCCACGATCGCGACGCCCGCGCCGTGCGCCGCGAACGCGCGCAGCGTCGCAAGCCAGCGCGCCTGCTCGAGCCCGGGCGCGGAACCGCGCACGCGTTCGAGCAGGGATTCGCGCTGGACGCGCAGCAGGACGGGCTTCGTCTCCGCGTCGCCGTAGATCAGCACGACGCGCTCGCGGCCGCGCGCCGCCTCGACGTAGGCATGCAGCCGGCACCACGCCGGCGGCGCGGCCGGCTCCGCCCACCGTCGCACCGGGAGCCAGTACGAGCCGAGGCCGATCAGGGTCGGCGCTTCGGGAAGGGCGTACGGCGCGACGACCTCGATCGGTGCCGGCGGCGCCGCCTCCTCGTCCGCGCGCGCCACCGCGAGCCGATGTCCCGCCGCGGCCTTCGCGGCGAGATAGTGGCGATTGAAGGGCGACGGCGGCAGCGCGAGCGGCGCCGCTCCGGCCAGCGGCACCCCCAGGGCGGCGAGCGCCGCGAGCTTCTCGGGGTTGTTCGTGAGGACGCGCAGCGGCGCCGCGATGTCGAGCGCGCGGCGCGCCGCCGCGACCGCGTCGTAGGCGCGGAGATCGCCCGGCAAGCCCATCCGCGCGTAGGCGTCGAACGTGCCGAGGCGGCCGCCGCTCGCCTGCACGAGCATGCGGTCGCGGACCTTCGCGCCGAAGCCGGCGCCCCGCCCTTCCTGATCGAGGTAGAAGACGACGCCGCGACCGGCCGCGGCGATCGCCGCCAGCGCGGCGTCGAGCTGCTCGGCGCAGTCGCAGTCGCAGCCGCCGAGGGTCTCGCTCGTGAGGCAGGACGAGTGCACGCGCGCGAGAAGCGGCTCGGGCGTCGAGAGATCGCCGCACGCGAACGCCAGGAAATAGGTGCGGCGCGCAAGGTCGCGGCAGACGTGCGCCGTGACGTCGCCGTGGCGGGTCGAGAGCGGCCGGGAGTCGACGCGCAGCACGGCGCCCGCGAGCGTCGTCATCGCGCCTCCGCGCGCGCGGCGGCCTTGGGATCGTGCTTGCGATCGCGCATCGCGGCGAAGTACGCCACGAGATCGTCGAGCTCGGCGTCCGAGAGGTGCTCGTGCGACGGCATGCTGGTGTACCGGAACGACTGGGGCGCGCGGATGAACGCCTTCAGCTGATCGACGGACCGGTATTCGACGATGCTCCGCGGCACGTTCAACTCGGGACCGATCGTGCCCCCCTCGCCGTTCATCGCGTGGCAGGCGATGCACTCGCGACGGAAGATCGCGAAGCCCGTCCACGCGGGCGCGCCGGCGGCGATCCCGGTCGGCGCGATGTGCGGCCAGCGCTTCGCGAACGATCCGAGCTCGATCGCCGCCAACTGGTACGGCCACGGATAGCGATGGGGGTCGTGTGCGGCGGGATTCTCCCAGACGACGTAATACGGGCCCGGGTCGATCTGGCGTCGGTCGATCGGCTCCCAGCCGGGGTCCTCGCCGCGCCTGCGGTCGGCGTCCGCGAAGGCGAGCCAGCCGCCGGGCTCGCGCACGCGGGCGATGCTCGCCGGCTTCACGTAGCCGTCGCGCGCCCGGAAGAAGACCTCGGCGCCGCCGCTCGCCGCGGCGTCGAGGTCGCCGAATCCGAGGCGCAGCACGGTGGCGAGCGGACAGGCGCGAAAGCGCTTGCGGCGGCCGTAGTACGGATCGTCGATCGCGACGGTCTCGGGCTCGCACGCGCGTTCGAGGGCCGGACGGTCGAGCGTCTTCACCACGACGCCGTCCCGCTCGAACGCGAGCGTGTCGGCGCCCGGCGCCGCGGTCGAACCGGCGGCGGGCGCGACCAGCGCGAGCAGCGCCGCGACGGCGACGGCCAACGAGAACATGCTCCGTCCATTCACCTCGCCCGTCCGCCGCGGTCAAGCCGGCCGCCGACGGAGCCAACGCCACCCCTCGAGCATGCCCCCCACGAGGCCCGGCGCGAGGATCGTCGTCGCGAAGACGAGGATCGAGAGCGCGAGCGCGTCGGCGGCCGGCACGCCGTACGCCGCCAGCGTCACGACGAGCGCTCCCTCGCGGACGCCGAGGCCGCCGATCGAGATCGGCAGCACCGTGAACAGCACGACGACGCTCCGCACCCAGGCCATCGCCGCGAACGTGACGCCGAGCCCGAGACCGCGGCCGAGCGCGAGGTACCCGCAGACGCCGGGAATCTGCGCCACGATCGACAGCCCGAGGATGCGCGCGAGCGTCCCGGGCGACAGCCGGGCGACCGCGCCGAGCGCGTGGCGCAGGCGAGCGAGCGCCGCCGCCCACCACGTCCCGCCGCCCCCGGCTTGCAGCTCGCGCATGAACGCGCGCCACGCCGTCGGCACGGCGCGCGGCGCCGCCAGGACGCCGAGCGCGCTCGTCCCGGCGAGCAGCACCAGCATCCCGCCCGGCGGCTTCGGATGCGGGTCGGCGACCCATCCGGCGAGCCCGACGATCCCGAGGCCCACGAGCGCCGCGAGCCGGTCGCACACCATCGCAGTAAGCGCCGCGGTGAAGCCGCCGCGCACCCGCGCCGAGAGCCGTTGCAGCCGGAGCGCCGCGACGCCGACGCCGCCGACCGGCAGGAAGAGGTTGTAGAAGAACGCCGCGAGGTTGATGGCGAGCATCTGCGACGCCCGCCCGGACACGCCCTGCCCCGCGAGCAGCACCCGCAGGCGGAAGGCGATGACGACGTTGCCGACGAACGACGCGACCGTCGCGAGAAGAACGGCGCGCCACGACGTGGCGGCGAGCGCGCGGCCGACGGCCGCGAGATCGACGCTCGCCGCGAGCCAGCCGAGCGCGATCGCCGCGACGGCGAGACGGAGGACGATACGGATCATGGGAGGGCCGCGCCGCGCCGGACCGCGGCGCGGCGACGAGGCGGCATGCCGTCGGCTACCGGCGCGCCGCGGCGGTGCCCATCACCCGGTCGCGCACGGACCGCGGCAGCGCCGCGCCGAGCCGCGCGGCGGCCGCGAGCTGCCAGGGGAAGTCGATCGCCGCGGGAAACGCCGGCAGCGCGTCGACGATCCGCGCGGCCGCCGTCGGCGGATCCATGACGAACGGCAGCGCCCCTTCGCTCTTGGCGGTCATGGCCGTGCGCACGAAGCCCGGATGCACGGCGGTGGCGTGGACGCCGGTGCCGGCGAGCTCGAGCCGGAGGCACTCCAGCAGCATCGAGAGGCCGGCCTTCGGCGCGCAGTAGCCGCCGCGGCCCGGGATCGGCGCGAAGCTCGCGATCGAGCTGATGCCGACCACGTGGCCGCGGCCGCGCTCGACCATCTGCGGCAGAACCGCGGTGAGCGTCGCCGCCGCGCCGCAGAAGTTCAGGTGGCACGCCTCCGCCATCGCCTCCCACGCGTAGCTCGGCAGGCCCTTGTGCTTCATGCCGACGCCGGCGTTGGCGACCACGAGGTCGAAGCCGCCGAGTTCCGCGTCGAGCGCCCGGATGCGCGCGACCGCAGCCGTCGTCTCGGTGACGTCCATCGGCTCGACCCGGGCGCGGCCGCCGGCGGCTTCGATGCCCTCCGCGACGGCGTGCAGCCGCTCCGCGCGCCGCGCGGCCAGCACGACCAGCGCGCCGTCGGCCGCGAGCCGCTCGGCGAGCGCCTGGCCGATGCCGCTCGACCCGCCCGTCACGAGCGCCGTCCGGTACGCGCCCTCGCTGGAGCCCATCGCCGCCGTCGTCAGGCGCGCGCCGGCGCCATCTGCCGGAGGAAGCCCTCGGTGAGCTCGGGCGGCACGTTGGTCGGAAGGTTCAGGAGCGCGGAGTCGACGCCGAAACTCCGCCACTCGGCGAGCTTCTCGCGGCAGTGCTCGGCCGGTCCACAGATCGCGATCGCGTCGATGAGCGCGTCGCTCACCGCCGCCGAGGCCTCCTTGCGCTGGCCCGCGTTGTAGAGCTCGCGCACCAGGTTCGCGTTCTCCTCGAAGCCGTAGCGGCAGAAGAGCGCGTGGTAGTAGACGCCCATGCCGCCGATGTAGAAGGCGACGAGCGGCTTGATGAGGCTCCGCGCCATGGCGAGGTCGTCGAAGGGGATGACCGCCATGAAAGGCGCGACGTTCACCCGCGCGTCGCCGCGGCCCGCCGCGCGCGCACCCTCCGCGAGCCACGCGATCCCGTCCTCGAAGTGCTCGTAGGGCCAGAAGGTCGGGATCCAGCCGTCGGCGACCCGGCCGACGTCCTTCACCGCCTTCTCCTGGAGCGACGCGATGTAGACCGGGATGTCCGGACGGAAGGGCGTCATCTCGAGCTTGAAATGGCGTGCGTCGAAGAGCGTGCTCAGGCTCGGATCGAGCCGCTCGCCGCGCCAGAGCGCGCGCAGAATGCCGACCGTCTCCCGCAGGCGGGTGAGCGGCTTCTCGTACTTCACGCCGTGGAAGTTCTCGACGACCACCTTCCCGCTCGTGCCGAGCCCGAGGATCACGCGGCCCCCGGAGATCTCGTCGAGCGTCGCCGCGCTCATCGCGAGCACGCCGGCGGAACGGCTGAACACGTTGGCGATGCCGGTCGCGACCTTGATGCGCTCGGTCGCGAGCGCGATCTCGGCGAGCAGCTGGAACTGCTCGTAGGCCCAGGCCTCCGGAACCCAGATCGAGTCGTAACCGAGGTCCTCGGCGAGCTTGGCGAAGCGGATGACCGTCTTGCGGTCGTAGTTCTTCCAGAAGGGAACGATGCCGGTCTGCGGCGCGGGTCGCATGGGAGCCTCCGTCGATGGTGAGCGGCGCACCATAGCAGCCGCGCGGCGCCAGGCGAACGGCTCGGCCCTCCCGGCGTCCGGGAGGCGTCGCGTCTCCCCACGCGTCGCCGCGCGCCTCCCGCGCCGGCGGCGCGAGATCCGTCCGCGCGCGGTCCGCGGCGTCGCGACCGTCAGTAGTCGCTGAACCAGCCGCCGTTCCGCAGCGCCTGGAACGTGTCCTGCATCGTGGCGCGCGGGACGCCGTCGATGGTGATGACCACGAACATGTTGGCCTGGCGGGCTCCCGAGAGATCGCCGAAGCTTTCGAGCCACACGCGGTTCGCGTGTCCGCGCCGCGCGTACTGGATCCGCAGCGACCGGATGCCCCCCGACGACCGCGCCGACCGGTCGCGGTAGTAGCACGAGCAGCCGTGATCGACGCAGGCGCCGGCCGGGAGCGCGACCTCGTGCACCCGGTCGGCCAGGATCCAACCGCCGTCGGGCGCAGCGCCGCACGCGACGAGCGGCGTCGTGTCCGTCATCAGCGTCGGCATCGCGCCATTCGCGCAATTCCATACCTGCAGGCCGAAGCCCGTGGACGGATCGAACGGCTGTCGCGAGTACTTGCCGTGGAAGTAGAACGAACCGAGCGGCGACGCCGGACGGATCGCGATCTCCGCCTCGGCGGTCCACGCGACGAGCATCGTCGCGACGAGAGCGCCGAGCCACATTCCCCTGCGTGCGGTCATCTCCACACCTCCGAGCCTCCGACGACCATCGGTGATCGTCGTACGAACCGCTCGCTGTTCGCACAAGAGCGACTTGGCGTAGGAAGTCGTACGGCGTGCGCCCGTGCTCCCGGGAGGTGGCAACGAGGGCGGCGTGTGCGAGACCACCGCGCCGACCGTCACCTGCGAGGACGTCGGCACGGACGCCATGCGCGGCGCGATCCACACCGAGCCCAACGGAGCGCGGCGCGATCCGCGACGGGAGGTCCTCTGGACCTGCGTCGCGAGAAGCGATCCGTCCTCGACGGGAGGACCTCCGGTCAGATGTCGGCCATGCTGTCGAAGAACTCGTTGTCCTCGTTGTAGCCACCTTCGCCCGCGTAGATGCGCCGGACGTCGGCCACGAACTCGATGGCGCTGATCCACTTGACCATCTTGTAGCCGAGCTGGTTCTCGACGCGCAGGCGCAGCGGCGCGCCGTGCAGCGCGCCGAGCGGGCCGAAGTTCATCTCGTACGCCAGCATCGCCTGCGGGTGCCGCACGTTCTCGAGCGAGTGGCTGTCGTAATACCGGCCGCCCTCGCCCCCCTCGCCGAACGAGTAGAAGACGACGGCCGTGGCCTCCGGCCGCGGACGCACCCGCTCCATGAGCGCGCGCATCGGCAGCCCGCCCCAGGCGGCAATACCGGACCATCCCTGGATGCAGTGGTGGAGCGTGATCTGGACGCGCGTTCCCATCGCCCGGAGCTCGTCGAGCGAGAGCTCGGCGGGATGCTCGACGAGGCCGTACACCTTCAGCCGGTAGTCCGTGAATCCGCCGTCCGCCAGCCGCCGCCATTCGGGCGAGGTCGGCATCTTGCCGTTCGGCCAGAAGAAGGGGGAGATGTCCTCCTTCGTATACTCGGCCCGGGGCGCGTGGCGGTCGAGGGTCGCGCTCAGGATCGGATCGATCAACCGGCTTGCGGCGTGCTGCACCGCGCGAGGCCGAACGCGCGACGCCCGGTTCGCCAGCCAGCAGGCGACCGCGACGCCGCCGATGCCGACGCTCCCGAGCGCGGCGCCGAGCAGCCGGCCGTCGTCACTGCCGAGAACGATGTGGTTCATGTTCCGAAGCGCCCCGGTCAGAACCACCATGGTCACGTGGCCGGCGACGAAGAACAGCCACAGGCAGAGGACGACGAAATGGACCGAGCGGCCGATCTGTCGATTGCCGGGAAGGCGCGGATACCACCGGAAGCGGTTGACGAGCGCCGGCGACATCGACGGGCCGGTCACGATCGACGCGGGCGCCAGGACGAAGACGGCCGCGAAGTACGCGAGCTGCTGGAGCGCGTTGTAGCGGTAGAAGCCGTCCGGTTCGGGCGGCAGGTGCAGCGTCGCGTAGTGCACGAAGACGGCCCATGCGTCCGGGACGACCTGCCACGTATCGGGCACGATGCGCCGCCACTGGCCGGTGGCGAAGAGGAGGAGGTAGAAGAGCAGGCCGTTCGCCACCCAGAACACGGCGATCGAGAAGTGCCAGTGCCGCGCGAGACCGAGCGTGTGCCTGCCGCCGGGGAGGCCGATCCACGGCGAGACGTAGCGCGCGTCGTCCTTCGAGGTCCACGGACGATCGCGGGGAACGGCGATCGGCGTGAAGCGCACCCACTCGGTGCCGGGCGTACAGTGCACGTTCCAGTAGAGGCGCGGGTGATCCATCAGGATCTGAACGCCGCTCCGGACGAGCAGCGTGAGGAGCAGGAAGTTGAGGTAGTGCCCGATGCGCAGCCACGCCGGAAATCCCTGGGGCTGTCCCGTGGCGTGGGCGATCGCAGCGCTCGGCGCCGGCGGCAGACCGACGATCGCCCACTGGGCGTAGGCGGCGGCGGTCGCGAGCGCGAACGGCGCGGCCATCCACAGGAGCGTCCGGGGCCAGGCGCGCATACGGGCCCGCTCAGGGACGGAGACGCGCTGCTGGGATGCCGGCACCATCACCCTGCTTCCGACGTCTGCCGCGCGCTCGAGGTCGCGGACGCGCGCCGCTCACTGCGGCTTGCGCACCCGGCAGTCGAGCGCACCGCGTTTCAGCGCGCAGAGCGGATTCACCCCGGCGGGGCCCGCGAAGCGGACGTGCCCGCAGAGCGACGTCGGGAGCGTCAGCCCGTCGAGCAGGATGCGTGCCGTGATCGGCGGCACGATCGCCGACGGATCGACGCCGGGCAGGACGGCTTTGAGATCGATCTTCACCGTTCCCGGCTTCTTCTTCGCCTGTCCGAGCTTGAGCCCGCGCAGCTCGCCCGTTCGGCTCGTGTACGCGAGCTTCTTCCACCCGGTCTTGGTGGCGGCATCGAACGCGCCGGGCGGCGCGTCGAAGACCGCGACGGCGGCGCCCGTCCCGTCCTCGATCGTTACGCGCGCCCCCGTGGCCGCCGGTTGCAGCAACGGCGCCGCCGGCAGCGAGAGCGCCCCTTTGAGGACGAGCTTCCCCTTCTTCAGCCCGAGGACCGGTTTCCTGAGCGGCGAACCGTCCGTGCAGTCGTCGCAGGCGTCGCCGTGCTGATCCTCGTCGGCATCGGCTTGCTCGGCGTTGGCGACGGCGGGGCAGTTGTCCGTGCACCCGACGCCGTCCCCGTCGCCGTCGGCCGGATCACGACAGAGCGGTGGCGTCGCCGCCGAGCGCGCCGTCAGCGTGAGGGCCGCGCCGCCGGGCGCGAGCGCGAAGTCGAAGCCCGGTCCGACGTTCTCGACCCGCACGGCGTCGAAGACGCCTTTGAACTTCTCGCCCGGGAGGACCGCGAACGCGTCTCCCGGCTGCGGCAGGTAGCCGTCGACGAAGCGCAGCACGAGCGTGCCCCCGAGGCGGACGGCACCGCGCACGTCGAGCATGTCGAACGCTCCGGGCGCGGTCCCGCCCACCTCGATGACGAGGCTCCCCGCCTGCCCTTGCGTGAAATCACCGTCGACGACGATCGTGCCGATCGTCGTCTCGAGCGCGCCGGCCCCGAGGCCGGTCCGGCCGACGGCGACCGGCGCCGCGTCGCGCCGCATGATGGATTCAGGCGAAGCGGCCAGCCGGACCGGATTCAATACCGTGATGGTGCCGGGAATCGCCTGCCCGTCGTTGAGCAGACCGAGAGAACCGATCTCCAACGTCCCGGCGCCGGCGACGACGCCGTTGGGTGCGACATACGCCCCGTCTGCCGAAACCGCCGCGGCGTTCCCGTCGAAGGCCAGATCGATCCGGCCGGCGCCACCGCCGGCCGACCCGACCTGCAAGACTTCCAGCACGCTCACATCGGCGCCATTCACGGTGAGCAGACCCGAGCCGTTTCCGCCAACCTGACCCAGCTGCATGTTCCGGCAGCGCAGCATGCTGTTCCGGTTGACGGTCGCGGTGCCATCGTGCCCGGCGCCGATCACGCAGAGACCCGCCTGCGGGTCGACCGCATCCAATCGAGTCGTAAGCGGAGAAGCGAGATCGCTGTACAGGAGCAACGCCCCGCGGCCGTCCTGGCCGATGAACACATTGCCTTCGATGTCGCCCCTTGCCGCGTCCTTGAGAGCCAGCAGGGAGAAACTGCCCCATCCACCGACGAAGACGTTACCCAGCACATCCAGGTCGGAGGGGTCGCCGCTGGGGCTATGGTCTCTGATCCAGAGGCTGCCGTTTTTGATCTGCACATCCTCGAAGACGAACAGATCGGCGCCGTTCAACGCCTGCACGTAGGCGAACGCCCCCTCTCCGAGGATCAGATCGTTCTGGAGCGCCCACATCGAGGCCTGTCCGCCCGGAGGCATCCCATCGATCGTCACCTTGGAGCCGTCGCTGTCCGCGCCAAACGCCACGTAGCCGGAGTCCGAATTGACCCGCCCGCCCAGCTTTATGTCCAACGTGCCGCTGGCCACATGACCGACGGCGAGATTGCCCGTGTTCCATACGCTGCCGTTGCCGCCTACATCGGCGACGCCCTCCATGATCATCCCCAGACGGGACTCCGCGCTGGTCAACTGCCCGCCGCCCGTCACGAACAGCTCACCCTTCCCGTCTTCGCCAACGGTCAGGCGGCCGGTGCCGGCCAGACTGGCGCCGGCGCCGAGCACCTGCAGACGGGCCAGGGGCGGGTTTGCAGGGTTGGCCGGAGGCGAACCGCCGATGACGGCGTGGGAGAAGGTGGCCGTACCGGAGTTGACGGCGGCCGTCCCACCGTCATTGACCTGCAACGAGGGATTCTCGGGCTTGTCGTAGACCATGTTCAGATTCATGTTGTCGAGCTGGACGAAGTTGTCGGCTGCGATGATCATACGGGCGACGGACAGCGCGTTCAGAGCCCGTCCCGACGTGCTCGAAACCAGCGCGCTGACGTCCACCGAATACACCGAATACTGTCCACTCAGATCGAAGATCACGGTGGCGCCGTCGCCGGGGTCGCCCTGCGGATCCCAGTTGGTGGCCACGTGCCATCCGCCGCCATTGGGGTTGATCCAGTGATAGACACTGGGCTTGAGCAGAAAGGCGCGGGTCTGACCGTTGAAGGAACCCCTGCCGACGATGTGTCCGTTTTCATTGATGGCGCGGGCAGACTGCAGGGTCCACCCCAAGCTGGCGTCGATCAAGCTGTCCAGGTTCGTCATCTGCCCGCCGGCCCAGAGGACGGCCTGACCGCCCGATTCGCCGACGATCAGCCCGTCGTTGTTGATGTCCCAAGCCGTGCTCTCGGTTCCGCCCAGCCCCTGCATCCCGCCGCTATACAGGAAGGCGTTATAGGTGAGCGGGTAATCGTCCATCGCTATGCGGCCGACCACCTGCCCGTTGTCGTTGATGCCGTATGCCGTGCTGCTGTCCCAACCGGCCGTGCCCAGGTCTTGCATCGCGCCGCTCGACAAAAAGGCGTGCCACGTGTTGTCCGGATAGGGGGCAAGAAATGACCCGCCTACCACCTGCCCATTCTCGTTGATGCCATAGCCATGGCTGCCATCGCCGCCCAGGGTGCCCAGATCCGCCATGCCGCCGCTCCACCGAAAGGCGTGCAATTTGTATGCGGCGGTGGTTGAATGCCCCGCGACCTGACCCGCGTTGTTGATGGCAAATGCCATGCTCATGCTGTTGGCGCCGCCGAGTGTGCCCAGGTCTTGCATCGCGCCGTTTTGCCAGAGAAAGGCATGATTGTAGCCGCTGCTCTTCAGGGAATACCCGACCACCTGTCCGGCGTCGTTGACGCCGCGCGCCTGACTCGTGGCGCCGCCCAACGTGCCCAGCCCCTGCATCACCCCATCTTCCCAGAGGAACGCTTGTTCGTAACTCCCGGGCGTGTACAGGCCGGCCACCTTGCCGTTGTTGCTGATGGCAAACGCCTCGCTGGCTCCCCCGAGCGTGCCCAGATCGACGACGGTGTACTCGGGTTGCGCCGGGGAACCGGCCCGAAGGGACGCCGGCCCATCGGCCTCTACCGCAAAGGGTCCTCGCTCGGCCGCGCCAGAGGCAAGGGCGACGGAAGCGAGCGCCGCGCACGCCACGAGCAGCGATCGCA
The DNA here is from genome assembly GCA_020852955.1 of Deltaproteobacteria bacterium. GTDB lineage: Bacteria > Desulfobacterota > Binatia > UTPRO1 > UTPRO1 > UTPRO1. The sequence goes on from JADYZW010000004.1 coordinate 93,380, forward strand.
TCGCGAGTGGCGCCGGCACGACCGGCACACCCGGGATGCGGCGCCGTCGCACCCGCGAAGGCCGCGGTGGCCGCCCGCCCGCGATCACGGCGCGCGCTGCGCCGGGACGCACAGCTCCTTCTGCCTCAGCTTCGCGAGAACGCGTGGTCCGAACTGATCGACGATGCCTTGCGTGATCTTCACCTTCGGGCACCTGATCGGGTAGCAGACGTAGTCGTCGACGAGGCTCTGGCCGACGAGCGGAGCAACCGTCACGCTGGATGCGGTGACGATCTTGGCGACGGGCGTGCAGTACTTCTTGGCCTTCCCGATCTTGCACCCCACGGCGTCATAGAGTCCGCCGGCGAGCGAGGGCAGGCTGACGACGCCCTTGAGCTTGAGCGGATCCTTGCCGCCGAAACACTCGAGATGGTCGAAGATTGCCGCCTGGCCGAGCTGGAGGCGGATCGTCCCGGTGGTGCTGCCCGACCTGCCCGCGAGCAGGCCACCCGGCGCGCCCACGAAGTCGATGCGGTACGCGAGGTCGAAGAAGCTGTCGACGTTCCAGGTCCCGGCGCCGAACCGCATGAGGGTCGTGTGTCCCGGACTCGGCAAGCCGAAGCCCGTGCCGGCGGTGATCCGCAGGAGGTCGAAGTCCGGGTCGCCGGGCGGGAGCTGGCCCTGGAGCTGATGGAAGACGGTGTCGAAGCTCTGCGCCGCCGCACCGGCGGCACGCGGTGCGCTGTGCGTCTCGCCCGTCAGGTTGGCCATGGTCAGGGAGCGCGTGTAGCCGGCGAGCGTGCCGGCGCCCTGCATCTGCATCGCGAGCTGCGCTCCGAAGTCTTGGATCTCGCCCGCGAGGCTGCCGCCCGGGCCCGCCGTGATCCCGGCGAAGCCCGTGAGCTCGCCCGCGATGTCGATGGTCGTCCCGGGCGGCAGGCCGTCGACGATCTGGAACTTCTCCGACGGGCTCAGGTAACCGTTCGGGCACGACCCGGTCGGCGCCGCCGGGGGCAAGGCCGCCGTGCCGCCGCCGTCGTCGGGAGCGGTGCACGGGGCCGCGACTGCGGACGCCGCCGCTACCGCGGCGAGAACGCTGGCGGCCGTGACTGCCCTCCCGATGCGGGATCGGAAACGTGAGCCGCTGGACACGACACGCATGCGCCACCCTCCGTAGGCTCGAGGCACCTCGAGTGTCCGCCCGTATCGACCCCCGGAATCGCGCCGCCATGAGGAGGATCGCGCGCCGGGGTGACGGAAGTCACCTCCGGCGGCCCTCCCTTCCGCGCGACGGCCCCGGCACGCCTCACGCGGGGCGGACCATGGAGAAAAGGCAGTCGGCGAGCGCCGCCCGCGCGTCGGTCGTCATCATGATCGGCACGATGGCTCGTCGACCCCGCCGGCCGGCCGCTCGACGACGATGGAGACCTCGAGCTCCGCGCCGCCGATCGTCGGCATCGAAGTGCTCGCGGTCGATCTCGAGTCCCATGCCCTCTACGGCGCGCCCGATCCGGCCTTCGCGGCCGCGGCGAGCGTGCGCTGCATGCCCCGTTCGATGGCGTCGATCAGATAGGGGCGCAGGTCCGCGGGAGCGATCACGCGGTCGAGCGAGCCGACCTCGAGGGCGCGATGGACGCTGTGGACGCGGTCGAACTCGGCGGCGACGGCGCCGAGCTTCTCGGAGCGGACGGTCGCGACCAGCGCCTCGCGCCGCGCGCGGAGGCGGACGCGGTCGGCCCCGGAGGCAGCCGCGATCTCGGCGTCGAGCGCCTGCACCCTGGCGTCGGCGCGCGTCCGCGCGTCCACCTCTCCGGCGAAGACCACCGCGGCCGCGGGCGCGCCGCCGATCACCGAGGCGTAGCTGCCCTCGAGGGCCACCGCCTCGAGCCGTTCGTTGAGCGTACGCGCGAACACCACGAAGGCGCCGCCGTGGTAGCGCGACACCACGCAGAAGACGATCGGACCGTCGAAGTTCACGACCGCCCGCCCGATCTCGGCGCCGTACTCGAGCTGGAGCTCCCGCATCGACTCCGGCGAGCCGTCGAAGCCCGAGAGGTTCGCGAGCACCACGAGCGGCCGATTGCGGCTCGCGGCGTTGATGGCGCGCGCGATCTTCTTCGAGGCGCGCGGGAAGAGCGTTCCCGCCGTCCACTGGTCCGGGCCGTCGCCGGGGACGAAGCCGAGCCGCGGCAGCGGCTGCGCCTCGACGCCGAGCATGCACACGGGAACGCCCCCGAGGTGCGCGTCCCACACGACGGCGACCTCGGCGCCCCGCATCGCCGCCCACCGCTCGAGCGGCGCCCGGTCCTGGTCGGCGGCGGCGCGCATGACGCGCCGGATGTCGAACGGCCGCTTCCGGCCCGGGTTCGCGGCGTCCGAGAACACCTCGCCAACCGTCGCGAAGCCGAGCGGACCCCCGTGCGCGAACCCGCAGACGTCGCGGTCGCGCGGGTCGGTCGTCGCGACCCGCCGCGGGAAACGCTCGCCGGGCGCGACGTAGCAGTGCGCATAGTGGCGGAACAGGATCCGGCACGCGTCGGCGACGTCGCGCGCCCAGTACTGGGCCTGGCCGTTGGGCCCCATGGTCCGATCGTAGCCGCCGATGCCTTGGTTGTCCTCCGCCGAGACCCCGCCCGAGTAGTCGAGCGCGCTCTTGCCGGTGAGCACCATCGCGCCCTCCGGCACCATGACGAGAATGCCGCGCGTGTGCATGAGCATCGTGGCCTCGGCGTTCCAGTACGGCTGCGCGCCGACGTTGATGCCGACCACGAGCACGTTCACCTCGCCCCCCGCCTGCGTGAACTCGATGAGACGCCGGAGCACGAGCGCGATCCAGTCCATGTTCTCGGTGCCGCTCTCCATGGAGATCTTGGCGCCGGCCGAGATCGCCACCCACTCGAGCGGCACGCCGAGCCGGCGCGCGAGGGCGAGCGCCGCGTTGATCCGCCGGCACTCGGGCTCGGCGAGCGCGCCCATGGCCCGGCTCGGGTCGCCGAGCAGGATGACCCTGGTCATACCCTCGGGGTGCGCTTCGGTGAAATTGCGGATCACGCCGACCACGATGTTGGCCGCGTTCTCGCCGGGCGATCGGTCCACCGGCACGAGCGCGCCGCGCGCGTCGAGGTCGTGCTCGACGAACTCGCCGGGCGGGAAGTCGGCGTCCACCTCCACCCGTCCCGGCGTCATCATCCGGACGACCTCGTACGGGTACACGAGATGGCGCTGCCGCATGCGCACCACCTTCTGACCGTAGGCGCTGAGCGGGCGGATGGGGGCCTCGGCCGGCGGCGCGTAGCGGACCTGGAGCCCGCGGCCGGCCGGGCTCGCGAGGTGTACGACGGTGTCGGCGAGCTCCGGGCCGCCGGTCGCGGCGGGCATGCGCGCACGCACCACGACCTTCTCGAGGCCGAGGCCGTCGGTTGCCGGCGCGAGCCGGCGGGCGAACGCCTGCAGCTCCGCGGGCGCCAGCGCGAGCGGCGGCCAGACGTAGAGGAGCACGCGGTTCCAGTACAAGCGCCGCTCGGGCGTCCGATGCGCCTGCGCGTCGCGGATCGCGGCGAGCGCGTGCCGCAGCATGCGCTCGAGCTCCGGCACTCCGACGAACGCGCCGTCGGGCGTGCGCACGACGGTCGCGTCGCGCACCTCCGCGAAGGCGAAGAGCCGCTCGTCCTTCGGGTTCTCTCGCGCGGCTCCCCGCAGCAGGTACACGTCCGCCGGCGACGGCAGGCGCTCGACGTCGAAGCGCGCGAGGCGCCAGAGCTGCAGGCGCTTGCCCATCATCGGGTGGAGGTGCCGCGACACCCGCTCCTCGCGATAGCCGCCGTCGGACGGGCGGAACGTGAAGTGCTGCATGCCCACGATCGCGTGCCCGCTCTCGGGCCCCGCGATCGCGAACACCGCGCGGCGCAGCGGACGCGCGAAGCCGGCGCCGTCGAGGCGCGCGGCGAGCTCCGCCGCCGCGGCGTCGTCGGGCGCGAGCGGGCCGAGCCGCCACACCAGCACGTCCGCGACGACGTCGTGGTCGGCCGGGATCCGCGCCGCGAGCGTCGCGAGCATACGGAGCGCCGCCGCGAGGTCGCCGGCCTCCGTGTAGACCATCAGCACGGACACCCGGCGGCCGTCGAACGGATACTCGCCGACCACGCCGACGCACTCGCCTTCGTCCAGCAGCTCGACGCGGCCGAGTGGCCGGATACGGTAGTAGCGCCGCAGCAGGACCTCCAGCATGGCGGCGCGGAGCGCGGGCGACGCCGCACCGAAGCGCGCCAGGAAGAGGCCGGCGAGCGGCTGCGGGCAGTCGACCAGCTCGCGCACCAGCGCCGCGCGCGCCGGCTCCCCGACCGACGCGCGGGCGAGCCGCGCGAGCGCCGTCTCGACCCCGGCGTAGACCCGGTCGCAGACCGCGGCGTAGCGCGGCTCGTCGACGACGCGATGGCGGACCTGCCGGACCAGCTCCGCGAAGGCGGTCTCGCGCCCCTCGGTGAGCTCCACGAGGCGATCGAGCACGTGCGCGGCCGCCGGCGACGCCGCGCCGGCGGCCGCGAAGCGACGATCGAGGAGCGCCTGGACGCCCCGGAGTGCCGCGGCCTCGCGCCGGTGCGCCCGCGCGATCCGGACGAGCGCCGCGCGCAGCGCCGGCACGGGCGCGAAGCTCCGGACTCCGTAGTGGCCGAGGGCCCGCCCGAGAGCGGTGGCGAAGCGCTCCGGCAGGAGACGCACCCCAGCCTCGACGGCGCGGAGGTAGGCGCGCCACGACTCCTCGGGCGCCGGGTCGGGATCGTCGATGTCGGCGCGCCGAGGACGCCGGAGCGCCGCGACGTCCGCGTAGGCCGTCAGGATCTCGAGCTCGAGGTCCTCGGCGCCGGCGGTCCCGTCGAGCCGCGACTCGTCCCCCGCCAGCAGCGGCTCGACGGCCGCCGGCTCCACGTCCCAGCCGAGCACGAGGCCGCGGAGGTTCGCGAGCGCCTCGTCGCGGGTGCACGCGCGCGGCGCCGCGAGCCGCGCGAAGTCGAGGTCCTCCGCGCTCGGCGACTCGACGTCCGACTCCGCGGGCGGCTCGATCTCGAGGAGCGGCGTCCCGATTCCCACCTGGACGTTCGGCGCGGTGCGGACGCGGCGGATACGGCCCGCGACCGGCGCCACGACGGCGGTCTCCATCTTCATGGCCTCGAGCACGACCAGGCGGTCCCCGGCCTGCACCGCCGCTCCCTCCTCCACGAGCACCGCGACGACGATCCCCGGCGCACCCGCCTGAACGATCCCGGCATCGGCGCGTCCGACGAGGTGCGGCACGCCGTCGACCTCGATGCGGAAGCCGAGCGGGTCCGGCGCGGCGGTCACGCGGTGGCCGACACCCGCGACCCGGACGCGCCGCGCGAAGCGGTCCGACCGTTCGACCTCCACCTCGAGCCGGCTGCCGTCCGCGGCGATCTCGTACCGCCCGGGCGCGAGCGCGCGGGCGGCGAGCACGTGGCGCCGGCCGCGATGCATGAGCTCGACCGCGTGGCCCACCCCGTCGTGCAGGATCGGCCGGCCGCGAACGGCGCCCGCGAAGAATCGCGCCTCATCGACGACGCGCGCCGCTTCGTGCGCCTCCACGGCCGCGACGACGAGCGCCACCTCGGCGTGGCGGCGTGCGAAGAGTTCGTCGCGGGCGGCGAGCCGGGGAAGCAGGCCGGTATCGCAGGCGCCGCCGGCCACCTCGGGGCGATCGAGGATGCCAACGAGGAAGGCCTTGGTGCTGCCTCCGCCGGAGATCACGACCTCGGCGCCGTGGAGCGCGCGGCGCAGGCGCGCCAGCGCCTCGGCGCGCGTCGCCCCGACGCTCGTGATCTGCGCGAGGCCGGTGTCCGGCCCGCGCGCCGCGTCGCCTTCGACGGCCGCGGCATCGACGCGGATGCCGGGACCACCCGGTATCCGCAGGCGCTCGACCCTGCCGGCCACCGGCGTGAAGCCCCCCTCGGGATCCTCGGCCGCGAGCCGCACGCTGAGCGCGTGGCCCCGGACCGGCGGCGGCGACCCCACGAGCCGCTCGCCGTCGGCGATCCGGAGCTGGAGCTTCACGAGGTCGAGCCCGGTGGCGACCTCGGTCGCGGGATGCGCGTCGTCGAGGCCGGGGCGGACGTCGTCGAGGGCGAGCGCACGCGAGCCGGGCTGATACAGGAACACCACGGTCGCGAAGTTCTCGTACCCCATCGCCGCCAGGAGACGCACCGTCGCGGCGCTCGCCTCGCGAGCGATCTCGGGATCGATCGCGGGCGGCATCTCGACGAGCACGGGACGGTGGTTCCAACGGAGCGTCGCCTCGCGGAGCCCGGTCACCCAGCATCCGCCGTGGCGATCGACGGCGGCCTCGACCTCGATCCGCCGCGCGCCCGCCACCTCCCCCTCGAGGAAGACGCGGCCGCCGCCCCACGCTGCGGCGCGGGCGCTCTCGAAAGCCGCCGGCAGGTCGCCGGCCCGCGCGACCCGGCGCACGTCCGCGGCCCCGTCGGCGCGGGTCGCGACGAGCCGCACCGGCCACCCGAGGCGCTCGGCCTGGACGCGGGCGTCGGCGAGCGCCTCGACGGGCCCGTCGCTCCATGGCGCGACCGCCACCCCCGAGCGCTCGGCGAGACGACGCACGGCGATCGCGTCCCCGACCAGACGAAGCGCTCCCGCCGACGGACCGACGAACACCGCGCCGACGCGGCGGGCGACCTCGGCGAGGTCCGCGAGCCCGCAGCCGGCACCCGCACCCGCGACCACGGCCTCCGCCCGCGCCGACACGAGCGCCGCCTCGAGCGCGGCGAGCCGGCGCGCCACCGGAGCGGTTGCGGCTCCCGCCTCGGCGATCGCCACCGCCTCGTCGGCCTCGTGCACGAACGCAGCGCCGCCCTCGGGCGGGTCGAAGACCGCGATCGTTCGCCGGCCGATCGGCTGCTCGCCCTCGAGCTCGCGCACGGCCTCGACGACGCGCGACGCCGACGCGCCCGCGCCGACGATCGCGATCCGCCGCCGCGCGCCGGCGTGGAGCGTCACGGCGCCAGCACGGCACCCACCGCGTGCCGGTCCTCGGGCGCGACCTCCGCCGGCAGGGCGACGGTGGCGTAGCCCTCGAGCCGGACGAGCGGCGCGCCGTCCGCCCCGACCACCACGACGTCGACGGCGCCGTCCCCGGCGAGCGGCGCCGTGGTGACGAACGCCGTCGCGCCGTCCTCCGGGGCGGCGGAGGCGACCCGGAGCCGCCCCACCCGGCGCGGCAGCGCCAGGCGGCCGCTCGCCGCGATCTCCCGCATGCCGGCGGTCTGGAAGCAGAGCTCGACGAGGCGCGGCGCCATGCGGGTCGGGGCGCTCGGCGGCGCGTGGTTCGCCGGTCGTCCGCCGGCGAAGCGGCCGATCACGCCGTCGCCGGCGCGGGCGACCGCGCCGAGCACGCGATAGGCCGGCCCGTGGAAGTACACCCGGTAGACGGTCTCGGGGCCGATCGCCGCGCTCCCGTCGGCGCCGGGAACGCGCGCCGCGCCGAGCGGCGGCCGGCTGCGCCGCAGCCGCACCCGGCCGGTGAAGTGCACCGTGACGGTGGGCGCGCTCTGGCCGGCGAGCGTCCGGCTGCCGCTGAGCCGGCACTCGGCGACGAGCTCGGCGTCTTCCGCCGCGACGAGCTGCGCCGCGATCGTCAGCGTGCGGGGCTCGTCGCGATAGAACTTGAAGGGCGCCAGGAACTCGACGTCCTCCACCGCGTCGACCTGCCATCCGGGGGCGGCGAGCGCCGCCACCTCGGCGAAGGCCTCGATCCCCATCACGCCGGGGAGCACGGCGATGCCGTCGATGCGGTGGTCGTCGAGGAAGGGCTGGCGGCGCGGATCGAGCTCGGTTTCCACCCGGAGGCCGTCGGCGACGCCGTGCGCGACGACGCGCCCGACCATGGGTCCCGCGGCCGCGACGTCGACCGCCGCCGGATCGAGACCGCCGCTCGGGTCGCGCTCGGCGGCGAGAACGCCGAGGCTCCCCGCCACCACGACCTCGCCGTCGCAGCCGCCGGCGACGAGCTCGCGGCGGATCGTCGGGATGCCCGCGTCGGGCGGCAGCATGTCGATGCCGGCGAGCGCCATCATCTGCGGGATGGAGCCGCGCGCGGCCATCCCGATGTCGCGCCACGCCGTCCAGTCGATCACGAGGCCGCGCGTCGTCGGACGCGTGACGCGGAAGCTCGCCGTCGACTTGCAGAGGAGGTCGTTGGCCGCGCTGTAGTCGGTCTGCCCGCGGTTGCCGAACCGTCCGGCGATCGAGCCGAAGGCCACGGTGGCGGCGAGCGGGAGATCGCCGATCGCGCGCAGCAGGTTGAACCAGCCGTCGCTCTTCACGTCGAAGACGCGGTCGAACTCCTCGGGTGGCTTGTCCGGCAGCGTGCGGCTCACCTCGAGGCCGGCCGCGTGCAGCAGGACATCGATCCGGCCGTGGCGCGAGCGCACGTCCTCGACGACGGCGGCCACCGCGGCGCCGTCGAGCAGATCGACGCAATGGTAGTGGGCGGAGCCCCCGGAAGCCTCGATCGCCGCGATCGCGCTCGCCGCCGCGTGGCGACGTTCGATCCCGGCGAGCTCGCGCTCGACGAGGGCCGGCGTCGCGCGCTCCCCGCGCGCCTTCAGGCGCTCGAAGACGTCACGCTTGAGACCCTCACGATCGCGCGCGAACCGGACGACGTCCGGATCGTCCGGCGCCGGCGCCGGCACGCGGTCGAGGAGGTGGAAGACGCCTCCCGCCGCGGCGGCGAGGTCGGCCGTGATCGCCGCCACGATACTGCCGGCGGCGCCGGTCACCACGAAGACGCTCTCGCGACCGAGCGCGAGGCCGCCGCGACCGTCGGCCGCGGGCCGCTCGACGAGCGCGACCGTCCAGCGCTCCCTGGCGTGGCGGCCGATCTCGACCGCGCCCGGGTCGCGGAGCGCCTCGTCGACCAGGGCCTGCGCCAGCTCGGCGGCCTTCCCGCCGGCGCCGACGTCGACCGCCTTCACGAGCGCCTCGGGGCGCTCGCGCGCGTAGGCCTTGGCGAAGCCGGTGACGGCGCCGCCCATCGGCGCCGCCACCGCCCCGGAACCGTAGCCGTGGCGGCCGTCGAGCCGCACGGCCGCGACGAGGAAGGTGCCGGACGGCGCGATGTCCTCGTAGAGGAGGCGCATCAGCGCTGCCAGCCGCTTCACGCGGCCACCGAGGCCGGCGCGCCAGCCGGCGAGGTCGAGGTCCGAGAGCGCCGGCTCGACGTCGAGCGCCGCAAGCCAGTACACGCCGTGGATCGACCCGCCGGCCCTCCACGCCGCAACCTGGTCGGCGAGCGCCGCTGCCTCGGCGTCGGCCGCCAGGACGAGCACCGCGACGCCGAGCTTCTCGAGCCGCTCGACGAGCGCCTTCCCGATCCCGCCGCGGTCGAGCGCCACCACGACCCGCCGCCCGCTCGCGAGCGCGACGCCGGTCGGCTTGGAACGCGCGAGCATCGGCCGCAGCGCCGGGACCGGCACGCGACGCGGTACGCGATCGGCGTCGGCGACGTCACGGAGCGCCGCCGGCGACGCGCTCGGAGCCGCCGACGGCGTTGTCCCGCCGTTCCCTTCCCGATCGGCCGCGGCGCCGCCACCGGGAGCGCCGCCGCCGCCCGCCGGCGTCCCGCCGCCGTCCGGTGGACGGAGTCCGGGGGAGCGGTCGTACACGAACCGGATCACGTGGCGGAGCGTCGGAAAGTCGCGAAGCTTGAGATCCGGATCCCGCGGGATTCCGTAGGCCTCGCGGATCGCCGCGAACATCTCCGCCTGCTTCACCG
>JADYZW010000005.1 GCA_020852955.1 Deltaproteobacteria bacterium
CTCGAGCGCGCCCGTGCCTTCAACGACGAGGGCCGAGCTGCGAAGCTGCAGGAGGAAATCGACTTCATCCTGCAGGAGCTCGCCTCGGCGGTCGGGCTGGGTGGGCGCGTGCGCAAGACGGGGTCAGTGCAGGAGCGCGCCCGCCTGAACGTGACGCGAGCCATCCGGTCGGCGATCGAGCGCATCGGCGCGCACCACCGGCCGCTCGCGCGCTACCTCTCGACGACGATCCGGACCGGTACGACGTGCGCATACGAGACCGACTTCCGTACGCCGATCGCCTGGATGCTCGGCTGAGCAAACCGGCCGAGGCCAGCTTGCGGGTTGCCGATTCCACGACGCGGGCGGCAACGGAGGCGTCGCCGCCCGCGCAGGATGCCGGCGCGTCGGGGAGTCCGGGCTCGCCGTGGATCAGCGCACCACGACCGCGAGCGGCCAGAGCGACTGCGACGCGCCGGCGCGCGACACCAGGCCGACGACGGCGCGCTCGCCGGGCGGAACGGCGCGCGCGACGACGGTAAGCGTGAGCACGTCCGCCGCCGCGGCGCGTGTGCGGTCGAGAGACACGTCGAGGTAGCGTGCGCCGCGCTGCTCGCCGGTGAGGTCGATCGCAGTGACCTCCCAGGGAGTCGTCGGGTGCGACGCGGCCGCGGTCACGGCGACGGTCGCGCGCTCGCCCGGTCGCCGGAGGCGAATGGTCGGTTGCGCCGGGACGAGCGCGCGAAACGGCTGCTCCGTAGGAACCGGAACGCACGGGTCGACGCCGCGCGCCGCGGCACGATTGGACCAGGCGCGCTGCACGACGAAGCCGTCGGCCGTCGTGCGGTGGCCGCCGCGAGTCAGGAGGCCGCACGGGTCGACCGCCTCGACCCCGGCCGCGGTGAAGCCGGCCGTCGTCGAGCCGCCGTCGAAAGCAAAGCCGCGCCGCGACGGGTCGGGATTGGTCGCGGCCTCGAGGATCTCGTGGCTCGCGGTCGCGGTGAGGTCGGCGGCGTCGCCGCAACGCGGGACGACGGCGTAGGGCAGCGTGCGCCCAGGCAGGCGAAGGGCGCGATGGAAGCCGCGGGGACCGTCACCGCAGTAGCGCGGCACGAGCGCATCGCGGAGCGCGACGCCGGCCGGCAGGTAGACGAGGACGAGTGTGTCGGCGTCGAGCGCGCCGAGCGCCCCGGCCGCGATCGACTGCTCCAGTAGCGTCGCCAGCGCGGTCGCGTGCAGCTCGCCGGGGAGCGCATCGGTGAGGACGACGTGACGCCCCTGCCGACCCGGTCCCACGCATGCGCCGTTCGCGGCACAGAGGCCCTCGGTCACGGCCCGCCACCAGTCGGTGCGGGTGATCACGTCGCCGAAGCGCGCGAGGCGGCTCACGAGCGCGCCATCGTCGGCCGCGAACGTCACGGTGACGAGGCGCGGGTGCGCGAGGAACGGCCCGCCGCGATGGACGAGGCGGGGCAGAGCACGCGCGATGAGCTCCGCGTCGTCGCCACGGGCGATCGGCGGGGCGAGCAGTGCCGCGGTGAGCGCGAGCGCGGCGGCGCGTCTCACTGGGCCTCGACGGCGCCGCCGTCGCAGCGCGCATCGCCGTCGCCGTCGCCGTCGACCGGGCGCGGCGCGCCGCGTTGATCGCTCGCGAGCGGTGTGCCGTTCTCGTCGCTGCAACCCGCTGGATCGCCGGCGTCGATCGCGGGGCTCCCGGCCGCGGGCAGGTGCGTTGCGGTCGGGCCGCCGTTGTCCGCGAGCGGCCCGAGGAGCGGGTCGAGGCCGCGGCGGTCGCCGGTCGCGTCGTCGAGATCGCAATACGTGCCGCCGCTTCCGTCGTTCCCGCCGTCGTCGCCGATCAGGTTGTAGCCGTCGGAGCCGATGATCGCCGCACCGTCGTAGCAGTCGGGGGCGAAGGCGGCCGCGCTGTTCCCGGCGATGATCGTGTTGGCGAGGGTCGCCGTGCTGGTCGCGTCGAGCGCGATGCCGCCGCCCGCGCCGTTGGTGCCGCCCGCATCCTCGCTGCGGTTGCCGGTGACGGTGACGTTGCGGAGCTGGATCGTCGAGCGCCCGAGGTCGGCGAGGCCGCCGCCGTAGTACCAGAAGCAGCGGTTGCCGCTGAGGGTGGAGTTCGTGACGACGAGCGTGCCGTAGAGACCCGCGAGCGCGACGCCACCGCCCGAGATTGCCGCGTCGTTGGCGCTGATCGTCGTGCCGCGGATCGTCGTCGTGCCGCCGGCGTTGGAGCCGTAGAGGAAGACGCCGCCGCCGTGGTCGATCGCGGCGTGGTTGTCGGCGATCGTGCTATCGACGATCGTCGCGTCGACGGGAACGAACGCCGAGTCGCTGTAGACGCCGCCGCCGGTGCGGGCGGTGTTGCCGGTGATCGTGCAGCGCTCGATGCGGAGCGGGCCGGAGCTGTAGATGCCGCCGCCCCCCGCGGTCGAGGAGCTGTCGCGGACGACGCTGTCGGCGAGGGTCAGGTCGCCGCCGCTATTCACCGCGCCGCCGCCGCCGAAAAGGCTGCTGCCGTCCTGGAGGCCGCCGCGGAGGGTGAGGCCCTCGACGCGGACGGGGCCGGCGTTGCCGACCAAGAGGACGCGCCCGGTGGCATTGCCGTCGATGATCGTCGTGTCGGCGCCGGCGCCCGCGAGCGTCACCTTGCCCGGCACGCAGAGGCTCGTGGTGTCGTAGACGATGTGGGCGCCGAATTGGCCGGTGACGTGGACGCACGTGGCCGTCGCGGTCAGGAGGTAGGTGCCCGCGGGCACGCCGATGCGCTTGGCGGCACCACTCGCGGCGGCGGTCGCGAGCGCGCCGCGCAGGCTGCAATCGGCGGGCGTCTCGGGGTCGCAGTCGGTGAGCATGGGGTCGTCCGTCGTGGTGTCGACCGCGAGATCAGGGGCTGGTGTGACGGTGGGAGTCGGAGTCGGCGTCCGCGTTGGGGTGCGCGTCGACGTGTCGGTCGGGGCGGCGGTCGGTGTCGGGCTCGGCGTGGCGAGCAGCGTCGCGGTGCTCGTAGCCGCGGGCTCGATCGGCGTCGCGGTCTCCTCGGCGGTTGGGGTCGCCGTACCGCCGGGTGGCGCGCTCGGCGTCGTGCCGGGCGGCAGCGGGGTTCGAAAGTTGGCGATGTTCACCTGCGTGTAGGGTCGCCAGAGGATGAACGACTTCACGTTGACGCTCCCGGGCGCGGGCAAAGTGCGCACGGCAGGCCGCTTCGCCGCGGGGGCCTCGTAGCCGGCGCTCACGAAATAGTGACAGTACCCGTCACCGACGTAGTACTCGCCGAGCCAGTTGCGCTCGGCGCCGTTCGGGTCGTTGAGGGCCGCGCCGTAACCCGTCCAGCAGGACACGCCGGGGCCGTGGCCGCCGTCCCCGACGTAGTCGGCGGCCTCGTCCGGATGGATCGCGTCCGCCGAGCAGACGATCCCGTCCGTCCAGTTCAACATCGGCGTCCAGCCCCCTTCGGCGAAAGACGCGTTGTACCGCGTCAGGAGATCCTCGATCAGGCAGATGTTGGCGAGCTCGGTGCCTTCGGCGACGCGGCCGGCGGTATCCATGCCGCTCGCCTCCAGGCAGGGGGCCGGGCCGTTCCGGACGTCGGCCGCGACCA
>JADYZW010000006.1 GCA_020852955.1 Deltaproteobacteria bacterium
ACCGCGGTCGCGTCGCCCGCGCAGGCATCCGGTCCGTGCTGGAGCAGCGCGCACTCGATCGCCTCCTCGAAGGCGCGCTCGGAGATCTCGGGGCTCATGCGACCTCCTCCCGCACGTCGATCTTGCCTGTCACCGCGGCGGAGATGAGGGCGGTGCGGAGCTCCTTGAGACGGGCGATGGCGTCGCGGACCTTGACGACGAGGGCGTCGATGCGGACTGTCTCCTGATCGAGGAACGCGGCGACCGCGCGTTGTTCACTGGTTGGGGGAGAAGGAGCCCGGATCGCCTTGAAATCGTCCCAATAGAGCCGGTTCCTGTCGTCTACGATGCCGTGCGACCAGCGGTAGACCTCAGCCATGAAGATCGGTGTACGGAATACCGCCGCATAGTAGTCTGGCACGGTGTCGGTGCGAGGACGCGCAACGATGTAGTCGGGACTCACCAGACCATCCTCAGGCGTAGCTCCAACCGCCCCCTGCCACATCCTCATCTTGTTGAACGCGACATCACCGGCTATTGCGACCTTGTAGGCCCCGAGATCTTCGGAACGCTGCTCAATCCTGGTGTCTGAGAATTCGCGGACTCGGACGCCGGATGCGATGGAGACCTCGAGGATGGGCAGGTCATCGCGCCCCCGTTCGTTGCGCTCGTCAAAGAGCGCTCCACAGTTCTTCACCTCCCAACCCGCCGGAATCTCCCCCAACCACTCGACCCCGGAGTCCTTCATGGGGACGGTCGGATCGAAGCCCTTGGTGACGGCGCGGGTGATGAGGGCGGTGCGCTTCTCCTGGAGCAGCTCGATCAGCCGCTCCTTCTTCGCCACCAGCGCATCGATCCGCGCCGTCTCCCGGTCGAGGAACGCGGCGATGGCGCGCTGCTCGACGAGCGGTGGCTTCTGCACACGAATCACCCCGAGCATCGATCGGCTCACGCGGTCGCGGGTACCTCCCCGACAAATTCCTCCCAGCCAGGCCAGGTACTCTGAGCCAGACAGCGCGTGAACCACGAAGGCCGGGTCAACGTTGTGTGCAGGCTTAAGGATGCAAACATCGACCGACGTGATCTTTCGGCATCCAAGATCCGGCGCCAAGCACGCGCGACCCACGGGATCAGCGAGCCTGCAAATCAGAACGTCACCCGGGAGGACTTCAGTGCACCGGAAGTCCCGGAATGTCTCTTCGTCGATGTACCGGAACCCTTGTTCCTTGTACTCGCCGATTCCGATGTTTCCCGTCTGAATGAGACGAATCCCTTCGTCGCGAATGAACGGCGATTCGATCCAATCTCCGTCGGTGAAGGTCTTGTACCCGGACCGCGCCAGCGCCCGGATGGGCTTAACCTCCCAATGCGCCGGAATCTCCCCCAGCCAGTCGACGCCCGAATCCTTATACGCAGCGTACGGCTTGAACCTCCGGCGCGGTTCCTCGCCCGATCTGCGCGCCACCCCGCTCACGGCGCCGCCTCCTGTGCCAGCCGCTCGGGGCCCCAGATCCGCTCCGCGAGCTGCTGGTAGAGCGCCTGCCGCGCGTCGAGGTCGGCCTTCCTGAACTCGGCATGCGCCCGGAATGACAGCCTGCTCTCCGCGATGAACCGCCTGAACCCCGGGTTGTGGTCGTAGGCGCTCTCGTGGAGGCTCTTCGCCAGCAGGTTCTGCCCGGCGTAGTGCCCGCGCTTCTCGGCGTAGGGCAGGTCGCCGTAGCTGGCGTTGAAGCTCTTGGGCAGGAGCAGCAGGCCGCCGATGCGGTTCCGGTACTCCTCGAACTCGCTCGGATGGCCGAACTCGTCCTTGTGTCGCTCGGGGTGGTTGGCCCAGACGTGCTCGATCTCGTAGCCCTTCTTCCCGCGCTGGGCGTACTCGGCATAACGCGACGCCTGGCCCGAGCGGGTCTCGACGTAGTCTGTCATGCGCGCGAGCAGGCGGTGGATCTGGCGGCCGTTCATACCGTGCAGGCGGAAGGCGCCGTTGGCCGCGAAGTCGGGTGCGGTCTCGGGGTCGAGCCGCTCCTTCAGCATCGCCGCGAGCTCGGGCGCGCTCCTGCCGCGCACGTCGCGCATCACGAGGAACATCGCGTACTGCATCGTCGAGTAGTCGATCGCGCGCCAGTTCCAGATGCGGCGATGGATCAGGATGTCGAGGTAAGCCGCCACCACGCGCACCTTGCGCAGCGCCGCCGCCTCGTCGTCTTCCACGCGCAGCGGCGCGAGCAGCACCGGGTACTGAAGCGTGAAGTTGTGCTGGGCGTTGAAGTGCACGCACTCGAGCCCGGGCGTCAACGTCTCGGCGGCCCGGCGCAGCCGCTCGTACCAGTGGCCGTAGAAGGCGAAGTCGCGTTCGATGAACCGCGCGAACTCGGCGCTCGCGGTGAGGCCGAGCGCGTCCTCGTGATCGCGCACCCAGCGGTGGAACTCGGTGCCGATGAGGTCGAAGTCCTGCGGCGCGGCGCCGCGCTTGCGCTCGCGGATGCTCTCGGCGTACTGACTGCGCAGCCACGACTTGATACCGTCGGCGTCCTCGTCCTTACCCAGCTCGGCCAGCGCCTGCACGCGCTCCTTCCAGACCCGGCTGGCCCGCGTGCGCTTGTCGGCGTCGGTGATGTTCGCGAGCAGGTAGCCCTTCAGCATGTCCGCGGGCGTGAGCGAGAGCCCGCGGTCGTTCATGGTCTCGAAGATCGTGTAGGCGTCTTCGTCGGAGTAGGCGGTGATCTCGACCAGGTGCACGTTCTCCACCAGCCAGTCCACAAAGAAGGGCAGCGCCGTTCCGGCCAGCTCGTCCGGGAAGAGGTCCTCCAGCTCCGCGTAGCGGGCGAGGATGTTGGCGATGGACTCGGGCGGGTCGGGTTCGGCGAACTCCTCGCCCCGGTAGAGCGCGTCCATGCAGGCGGCGCGCTCGGGGATGTCGAGGTTGAACGAACGCTTGCCGTACTTCTGCGAGAAGATCAGCTCCGCGATCTGCCCCTTCTGCTCGGCGTCGTCCAGGCGGTGGTGCAGGAAGATCAGCAGCAGCGTCAGCGTCGTGAGGCGCTGCTGACCGTCGATGATGAACTTCTGGCCGTCCTTGTCGCTGACGATGATCGAGCCGAGGAAGTAGTGCCCGTACTCGGCCACGGCGCTGCGCTCGTTGCCGGCCTCGTGGCTCGCGAAGAACCGGTCCGCGAGATCGTCGATCAGCTCGGCGAGCTGCTTCTGCTGCCACTTGTACTCGCGCTGGTAGTAGTCGATCGAGTACTTGCGGCCGGCGAGCAGCTCGCGGACGGTGCGGCCCTTGCCGTCGATCTCGCGCGAGGGGCTGGGGGTGGTGGTCATCGCGCCTCCGTTGATTGGGGCGACCATGGGCCTCCCGGGGCCCACGCGCCGGAGGTCTTCCGCCCGCGGCGAAGATCGTCGAGCACCGACGAAAGAAACGCGTCGAGCAGGCGGGAGCACTCGTCCGCGAAATCTGCCGGCACGTCGATTCGCGCGCGTCGAGCAAATGCGCGCACTTGCGCTGGGCGCGAAGGGTTGTCCCAGTAGTCGCGCGTGAGCGCGAGCGGCGCGTCCGGCGGGATGGGCGTGTGGCGTCGCGCAAATGTCTGCCGCACGGCCTCCGCGAGCGTCGCGCGATCGAACGTGAACCGGGACGCGAGGTGGTGCAGGTCGAAGAAGTCCTTGATCCGGCTGTTGCGGTCGCCGAGGACGACCATCGCCTCGAACTTCTCCGCCACCACCGCTTCGCGTGGGTAGGCGAGGAGTGTCGGCGCGGGGAAGTCGAGGAGAGTTGGAAAGGCGCAGGATTCCGGTGGCGGCCAGACGATGTCGGCGAGGCCCATGTCGATCTGCAGCATGAGGCGCGCCTTGCCGCAGCGCGCCGGGAGCGTTGCGCGTGTGCCGGCGTACTCGTCCTCGGCGCGGATCGCCTCGATGGTGATGCGCTCGCCGTCGAAGTCCACGGCATCGGGCGGAACCCGTGTTGCGACGATGGCGCGGAGGTCGTCGCGGACCGCGTCGAACGCGCCGTCGCCACGGCGCAGCAGGTCGAGGTCGAGCGTGGCACGGTAGGGCCGCTCCGACCACAGCCGCAGGAGCATCGCTCCCTTGAGCACGAACCGGTCGCGACAATCGGAGACGGCGAGTCGGTAGAGAAAGCGCTCGAGGCAGTAGCTCGTCAGCAGGATCTGGTAGTCGTCTCCCGTCTGTCTGGCGCGATTGAGCAAGCGCGCGGCGACCGAAGCGGAGAGGTTACCCTTGATCTCGGGAGTCATGCGATCGCGTCCAGGTAGGGCTGCATGACGCGCGCAACCCGGCAGATCCGGGCATAGCGGGCGAGATCGTTCGCGCCTCCGCGGTGCTTCCGACTGAAGTCGCGCAGCGCTTCCACCGCAACGTCTATCCCGATCTTGTTCCGGTACTTGAAGCAGTCGGCGACCGTCTTGGCCGCCGAGTAGACGCGCAGCGTGACGCCCTCGACGCGGCGCGCCTCGATGCCTTCGCTCAGCGCCTCTCCGGAGAAACGCGCAATCCGCAGGCGCGGGTAGTCGAGCCGCGGGCGGCGCGCCTTCTCGGGCAGCGCAACCCAGACCTCGGCCGGCGCCTGGGTGGTGAGACCGTGGAGACGCAGCGCCGTGAGCAGGCAGAAGATGCCTTCGGGGACGCGCTTGGCGACCTGCGCCAGCGTGTGTTCGGCGGTTGGCGCATGGTGGGCCGCGACGTAGACCCCGCGCGATTGGCGCAGGACGAGCCCCTCCCGCACAAGGCGGGACAGCTGCGCCCGGCCGATACCCTGCGCCTCGAGCTCGCGGGCACGGGCGATTCCCATCGTTCTGATGATGCGTGCGGCCTTTTTCCTGGCTGTTGACGGCACGCGGAGGATGATACGAAACGTCGGGGATTATGCGCAAGTCCCGACGTTTCGAAAGCGCCCACGGGCCGCGAAATGTCGGCAGATAGCACTAGGTGCCGACGTTTCAGGTCAGCTGGCCGCCTGACCGCCCGTCACCTCCGCCAGCATCCGCACGATGTCGCCCTCGATCACCCGGATCTCCGCCTCGATCTCCTCGAGGGGCCGGGGGGGCGTGTAGCGGTAGAAGTAGCGGTTGAAGTTGATCTCGTAGCCGATGAGGCCGACCCGGCCGTCCCTGGAGTCGCGCCTTGCCGTGTCGATCCAGGCGTCCGGCACGTGGGGCTTGACCTCGCGGTCGAAGAAGGCGCGGACGCTGGCCGGCACGCCGTCCGTGTCGGCGGGATCGTCCCCATCGGGCAGCGGGACGCTCTCGGTGTCGCGCAGCTCGGGGTCGGGCTCGGGGCTTCCGTCGGCGTCGCGGCAGATGGCGGCGGTCTCGTCGCGTTCCGACAGCGACGAGAGGATCGCCTTGCGCGCGGGCGCCGGGAGCTTCACGCCCGCCTTCTTCACGGCGGTATCGAGCGCACGCTCGAACTCGTCGCGGTCCTTGAGGAGCGCGCCGGGCAGCCCGCGCAGGAGCTTGCGGACGGCCTCTTGCAGCGCGCGTCCTTCGGCCTGTTCCTTCGCTCCCGCCGCGCCCTTCTTCTTCGACTGCGCGAGGTTCTGAAATCCCTTCTCGTCCTCGAGCCGCGCGATGCGCTCGGACGTCGCCTGGAAGTTGAGCCGCAGTGGCCGCTCGACCGTGATCTTGCGAAAGCCGAAGTGCGTGGTCGGAAAGATGCGGCTGACGACGACTTCTTCGTCCTTTCCGTCCTTCGCAACGCGGCGCGTCTCGCCGTCCTTGAAGCTGGCGAGTAGCTGCAGGATGTCCTGCGAGCGCTCCAGCGGGATCTCGCGGCGCTTGTCGCCGAGGCTTTTCCGCATCGGCACCCGGAACGAGGTCGCGTCGATGAGCTGCACCTTGCTCTTGCGCGCCGCCGCCTTGCGGTTGGTCACCACCCATACGTAGGTGGCGATGCCCGTGTTGTAGAAGAGCTGCTCGGGGAGCGCGATCAGCGCCTCGAGCAGGTCGTGCTCCAGGATGAAGCGGCGGATCTCGCTCTCGCCGCTGCCGGCGTCGCCCGTGAAGAGCGGCGAACCGTTCATGATGATGGCGATGCGCGAGCCGCCTTCCTTCGGCTCCTTCGCGTGCGCCAGCATGTGTAACAGAAACAGCAGTTGTCCGTCACTAATGCGCGGCAGGCCCGGCGCGAAGCGGCCCGAGGCGCCGCGCTCGTGCTCGGCGCGCACGGCGTCCTCGTCGCGCTTCCAGTCCTTGCCGTAGGGCGGATTCGCGATCAGGTAGTCGAAGCCGCGCCCGGCGTGACGGTCGTTCGAAAGGACGGTGCCGTAGGCGATGTTGTCCGCATCGCGTCCGGTCGGGTCCTTCATGAAGAGGTCGGACTTCGAGACCGCCCAGGTCTCGGGGTTCACCTCCTGGCCGAAGAGATGAATCTCGGCGCTGGGGTTGATCGCGGGGAGGAGCAGATCGCCGTTCTTCCGCAAGCCGACGGTGACATGCTCCTTGGTGATCATGAGCATGCCGCCCGAGCCGCAACACGGGTCGTAGACCGTGCACACGATGCCCTTGCGCCGGATGCGGTCCTCATCGCCGGCGAGCATCAAGTCCACCATCAGGTGCACGACGTCGCGGGGCGTGAAGTGCTCGCCGGGGTTCTCGTTCAGCGCCTCGTTGAACTTGCGGATGAGCTCCTCGAAGATCGTGCCCATGGTGGGGTTGTCGATCCTCTCGGGGTGCAGGTCGACCTTCTTGAAACGCTCGACCACCTGGAACAGCAGGCCCGACTCGTCGAGCTTGCTGATGGTGTTGTCGAAGTCGAACTTCTCCAGCACCTCGCGCATGTTGGGGCTGAAGCCGGCGATGTAGTTGCGCAGGTTCGCCGCCAGGTGCGGCGCATCGGCGAGCAATTTCTCGAAGTCGTAGCGGGAGGTGTTGTAGAAGGCGAAACCCGAGGCGTGCCGCAGTTGCGCGACGAGATCTGCCAACCCTTTGCCCTTGAGCTGTCCCTGCCGCTCAAGGACTTTCGCTTTGGTGTCCGCGAGGATGCAGTCGAGGCGGCGCAGTACCGTGAGCGGCAGGATGACATCCTGGTACTTGCCGCGCTTGAAGGTGTCGCGGATGAGGTCCGCGACGCCCCATAGGAAGCTGACGATCTCGCTGTGGTTCACTCGTTCACCTTCTGGTCACGCGTGACATTGGCGGCGCTTCGTTGGGCTGTCTAACGGATCGCCGCTAAGCTGCGGCCGCGCGTGATGCTCCACGCCCTCGCTGCGTGCAGCGTCAGCGAGCGCGCGCTTTACCCGAGGACGCGAGGGGGCTCAACCACGGGCGCACCCGGTACCGTCCTCGAACCCGTGTTCAAATTTCTGCGCTTCTCAGTGATCGCCAACACCACGATCCGTGTCGAGCTCCGCACTCCGCACGCCTGAAGCCCGCGGCCGACAGCTTCAGCGGCTTGTTGGGCGGCACTCTTGGTATCAACTCTCGGAGTTCCAGATGTCGCGATGAAGCTTCCACCTTCCACGATCTCGCTTCCAAACCACTACGTAGCGACCCTGCGTCACCTTTCCGTCTCGGCCAACGAGGCGGACGATTCCGGTCTCGCACGCAAGCTCACCCGACGATTCAACCTGGACCGTCTGGAGAACGAGATCCTTGACCCCGGTGTTCATGGTGGCTTGCCAAGCGGCCGCGATAGCTGAGCGGCCGGACGCTATGAGAGCGCCTGGGGCGATGACTTGTGCATCTTCCGTATAGAGCTCAGCAACCGCGCGAGCGTCGCCCCGAAGGAACGCGGCGATGAATGCGCGGTTTCCGGATTCAACTGCCTCGCGAACCGAGTCAGCGTAGGCAGAGTGACTGAGCAGCACGCACACACCGGCGAGCCACGGTGCCAGGATTCTCGTTGATCTCGTCATCTCTTGTCTCCTCCCCTCGAACGAGGACGTGCCGCCCAACGTTTGAGTTCACCTGCGGGCGCCAGGTGGCGAAGCCAGCTGGCGCCCGCAGGTGCAACGAAGGGTTAGGCGTCGGCATTCGGCGGGTCATGCAAGTAACCGCGAGCAGCATATGGAAAGCCGGTAAGTTCAGTGTTGCTGTTGTCACTGTAGCCAAAGTACGCCCGAACCTCGGCAATCCGGTGTTCGCGCATCAGATACCACTCACTACCCCGCATCATCACGCGTGAGTCTGTTCCCTCTGGAGTCCAAAGGCAGCTCCACTCACTGACGACTTCGTTCCCCTGGGCGATGATGTGGTCGATCTTCCAGATGGGATTGAGGTGCGCTTTGAACTTGCGCCAGTACTTGGCCAGGTGCTGGGCGCCTCGAATCGGCTTGAATTGCTGCGGCAAGAAAAAGTGAACGACCTCAGGGTCGAGCGTACTTAAGAGATCATCGAGGTCTCCGGTGTTGCACCCGTCGAAGTACTTCAGGACGATTGAGATGTTTTCTGCTTCGTTTGATGACATGGCGCTCCTTTTGGGTGGCGGCGAGGGGCTTCCGACGCCTAACGACTCTGGCGTTCAGCGGCGGGCCGGCCTCCGGCCCGTCCGCTGCACGGCCGTGTTAGCCGGGGAGGACGCGCCCTGCACGCCGACGACCACGATCTTCTTGCTCCCAAACGTCGCCACCAGCTCGAGCCCGCCGCCCACAGCCTCAAGATAGCGCCGCAGGGTCGCCACTTGGCAGTCGTCAAGCGTTCCGCGGCTCTCCAGCCTCGATACGTCCGCTTGGTCGATTTGCGATGCCAACGCGACGTCCGCCTGAGTCTTGCCCATCGCCTCGCGCAGCGTCCGGAGCGGAAGCCTTACCCCGCGTTGGGCTCGCAGGCCTCTTCCAAGAACCCGGACCGGCTCTACGTCCGAGTGCACCCGCTGTCTTGTCGCCTGGCTCATTTCCGTCCTCCGCTCTCGTACACCTCCCGCTCACGCGATACGGCTGGCCGCGCACTGATGATTCGATCGCGTTGCCCCCGTTCCACGTGCACCACGTACAGCAGCCGTTCGCGAAGAGATGTTCCGATGACTACCATGTGCCCCTCGCCGGAGCCGTCATCGAGGTACACCGCGAACGGATCGGCGAGACGGTCGCGGCTTCCGGGAAAGACACGCCATGCTTGGCGAGGTTCGAGGCGGCCTTCGCATCGTCCCACTCGAAGTCCCCCTCCACCACCGTTGGCATGGCATGACGTAGTATGGGATACATCCCATGGGAATGCAATCCCTCCTTTGGCGGGCCCGCTCCGCCGGCTATTACGACTTGCGGATCAGCCGCGCGCTTTCCGACGGCCGCTGTGTGTTCGCGCTGCCGCGCGCGTCGGCTGCATCCGCCTGTTAGCCCGCATCCCCGGCGTCGGTAGCTCGCGACTGACGAGAGGGAAGCGTTCGGGGTAGTCGATGGACTCGGTCGCGAGGTCGACGTCAAGATCCGGCCAATAGAGGTGGCCAGGACGCGGACGCTCGACCCTGCATAAGGCCGCGATCGAGGCATCCCGAAACCACGGGAACTCTGCGAACGACACGAAGTGCTCACGATCGTCCAGGAACAGCCAGAAGCCATGCCCAGAGACGTTGGTAACCTCAACGGTTGAAGTGGCTCTTCCACGCACGCCGGATTTCATTCTCGTTCTCCTCGACCAGCCGTCGCGCCCTGGCCAGGCGCTGGGGACTCAGCCCATGGTTCTCAGCCAGCTCGAGTCGGGGTTCCAACCAGAACTTGGCCTCGCCATCGGCATGGTGAACGTGTACGTGCATCCGGGTCTCTTCTCGAGAGAAGAAGTAGAAGCGGAAGCCGCCGCGACGCAGCACCGTTGGACTCACCCCCGCAACCTATCTCGGGGAGAGGGGACTTGCGACGGCCACCGACCACTCCAACCCGTAACGAGGTGCCGCTACGCTGAACCGACGAGGCATCCCCAGAATCATGCCCCTCCGGCGAGTGAGCCCGAACGCGAACGCAACCGCCGATGCTCGTCTCGCGCGTCCGCGTCGACCTCGAGCTGGACAGACTCCGCCCGATGCGCATTGGACCCACGCACTTTGACCCCCGAGATCCAATACTCCTCACCGGTGGCTTCGTCATAGTAGTTGCCGCGAACACCTCGGCCCTTCGATCGCTTGAGGGTGCGTCCCCGGTAGCGAACGCTGAGGCCCGTCCGTGAGAAGGTCACCCACCCGATGCGCGCAGTTGCCCCGTCGATGTCGCCGTCCTTGTTCTCGACGTACATCACTCGTCGATTCTCACCCCGTGTGAGTTGGTTGGCCCTCATGTCGGGCTAACGCCCAGCATCAGCGGCGGCGCGAAGCGCCGTCCGCTGCATGCTGTTGTTGGACGGCAGGCACATCGGATCACTTCTGGGTTCTGGAATACGCAATCGCACGAGCGACGAGACTCTCGGCGAAATTGGCAAACGCCAGTTCCGCGCACGGCTCCGAGAATTCCCCGCTCCGACCGGCATCGCTCGGTGAGAGGATGAGGCCCGCCGCATCGTAGAGGCGCTCACGCACCATCTTTGTCAGGAGGATCTCGTATCGTTTTGCGTACGACGCTTCCCGGAACTCGTCGAACACCGGGAAATGAGGCTCAGCAACAGAGACGGGGCGCGTAGAGCCCGTCGCATCCTCGAGGAGCATCAAGTACCCCAGCCATGGCCTGGGCGAGCCCCGAAAGGCTCCTTCCCGAAAAGCGGCCCAGTAGTCCGTTGCGTTTCCGATGGCTTCCTCGGCGCGGTTGTTGTAGTTGTTCCCGAATGATGGACCAACCTGCGCCTTGAATTCCACGGTCGCGAACAGGCGACCATCAACCACCACGACGAGATCCCACTTCTTCTCGGCGCGATAGTACCCGGGTAGCTCGACTCGCGTACGTCGATGGATCGCTGTATCGCTGACGCCTGCATCGACAATGAGTTTGCGGATGAGTTCTGCGAATCCGTCAAGGTGGGCGCCGCCCGTGACGGCACTCCTCGCTCCTCGGTCTCGATCCCCCGACTTCGCACCTTGGGCGCTGGCTTGCCTCGACCGAGTGCGCCAGAAATGACGCACTGCGGCCCGGATCGCCGTCGCAAGATCGTCCCTGTTGCTCGCCATCGATATCGCCTACGTCCTGTGAGCCTGGACATCGACGGCGGAGAACAGCCCCGTGGTCTCAGTGCGAATGCGCTGCTCGGCCATGTCGAAATAGTGCGCGTCGACCTCGCAGCCGATGCTGTCACGGCCGCAACGTGCCGCGGCGATAGTCGTGGTGCCCGTCCCCATGAACGGGTCGAGCACCGTGTCGCCAACGAAACTGAACATCCGGATCAGCCGCTCAGCCAACTCCGTCGGATAGGGTGCCGGATGATCTCGCGTGGATGCCCCGGTCAATCCGGTCCAGATCTGTTGGAACCACCGCTGGTAGTCATCCGTGGAGATCACGCTGAGGATTCGCTCCGCAAGCGAGGGCTTCCGGTACCCACCGGGCTTTCTCTCCATGAGGATGAATTCGATGTCGTTCTTGATCACCGCGTTCGGCTCGTACGGTTTCCCAAGGAAACCGGCTCCGCCGTTCTCAACCTCATAGACTGCATTCGCAATCTTGTGCCAGATGATGGGCGCAAGGTTGTCGAAGCCGATGCGGCGGCAGTGCTCTTGAATGGAGGCATGGAGGGGCACCACGGTGTGCCGGCCGTCGTTCTTTCGGCGGGAGAGGCACACGTCCCCGACAACGCAGATCAGTCGCCCGCCGGGAACCAGCGCGTGAAAACAGTTCGTCCAGACTCGGTCCAGCTCCGTCAAGAACGTTTCGTAATCAGAGACGTGCCCCAGCTGACCATCGGAGTCGCGGTATTCCTTGAGCGTCCAGTACGGTGGAGATGTCAGCACAAGGTGAACGGAACCGGGTTTCAGGTTTCCGAAGGCGCGTGCATCACGGAGAAACAGGTGATGGGTCGTCGGAATCGAGCGCACGGCGTGGTCGATGAGGCTCACCAACCGTGCATCCTTAGCGATGGCGGGGATCGCCGTCTGCGGGTTCTCGATCGATCGCAGTTCCTTCGGGACCGATTGTGTTAGATCACGCCCGCGGTCCGACACGGCAGCAGAGCCGACCTGTGGCTGTACCTGTTGCGTCTTCATTCGGGCGTTGTGCTCCTTGCTCTGCGCGTGTTCACCGAGTTGCTCCATTCTGCCGTCCAACGAGTATTCGCCAGTTCGGGGTAACATCCGGCCCGTGAGACTGCCGGTCCGCATATCGCCAGGTCGGGCGCGGGCTGATGGAGGTATGCGAAGCGCTTCCGACGGCTTGGGATACGCGTCATGGTTCTCTCCGCGGCGATATGCGGCGAGGCGCCGGCGTGTAGCAGAGCTTCGGATGCGACCGGCCAGGATCGGCCTCCGGCAGCTGAACGAGAGGCCCCGCCAAACGGTCGACGGGTGATCGGACGCCGCCGGGACCACGATTCAGGACGTGCGTGTAGATCATCGTCGTGCGGACATCGCGATGGCCGAGGAGAGCTTGGATCGTGCGGATGTCGTAGCCGTCTTCGAGCAGGTGAGTCGCAAACGAATGACGGAAGGTGTGACACGTAGCGGGCTTGGCGATGCCGGCGGTGCGGACGGCTTCGCGAACGGCTCGCTGGAGGACGGTTTCATGAAGATGGTGCCGGCGACGTTGACCGGTCACACGATCGCGATACGTCCGCGTGGCCGGGAAGACCCATTGCCATGGCCATTCGCGGCCGGCGTTCGGATACTTCCTCCCGAGCGCGCCTGGAAGCTCGACCCAGCCGGCTCCACGCGACAAGTCATCGTCATGCAGGCGCCGGACACGTTCCAACTGACGGCGCAACTCGCTCTCGATGAGGGCAGGAAGAATGGTCACGCGGTCTCTGCCGCCCTTGCCGTCCCGCACGACGATCCGATGCGCCTCGAAGTCGAGATCCTTCACTCGTAGGTTCGCGCACTCGAGCAATCGCAGGCCGGCGCCGTAGAGCAGGTACGCCATGAGCCGCGGGGTGCCGCGAAGATCGTCGAGAACGGCGCGTACCTCGGTCCGTGCGAGCACGACCGGCAGGTGCGCGGGACGGTTCGCCCGGACCAGATCGTCGAGCCAAGGAAGCTCGACGCCGAGCACCTCACGGTAGAGAAACAGCAGAGCCGCGAGAGCCTGGTTCTGCGTCGATGCGGTCACGTTCGCGTCTGTCGCGAGCCAGGTGAGAAAGCGTGTGACCTCCTCCGCACCCATGTCCGCCGGATGCCGCTTGCCGTGGAAGAGAACGTATCGGCGGACCCAGCCGGCATACGCCTTCTCGGTTCTGCGGCTGTAGTGCCGGGTGCGAATCGCGCGGCGCACCTGATCGAGGAGTCTCGGCGGCTGAGGCCCGTTCTCCGGCACCATCGCGCGAGGCGGTCGGGGGTCGTCCGAGCGTTCGCGAACGAGCCACCGCTCGCCAACGGCGCCGGTCGATGAGAGCAGAGCGACCGTCGACGGCATTTCGCGGCCGACGATAGCGGAGCGTCGGCGACTGCGGCAAGAGTTGTGCGACGCGTACGGGTACATACCGGACGCCGGCCGGCCGCGCTGACCCGTCTCCGCGCGGGGCTCCATCCCGAACGCCGTCAGAGCGTCGTCGCGGCGGCGATCGCGAGCGCGGCGCCCGTGCGCGGATGCGGCAGCACGAGCCGTTCGGCGTGCAGCATGAGCCGGGCCCCCGGCGGGCCGCCGTACGCCCGGTCGCCGAGGATCGGATGACCGAGCGCGCGCAGGTGTACGCGGATCTGGTGCATCCGGCCCGTGTGGGGGCGGAGCCGCAGGAGCGTCCACCCGTCCGCGCGCTCGACGACCGTCCAGTCGGTGCGCGCCGGGCGCCCGCTCGGAGCGACGAGAGCGCGCCGCCCCTCGGTCGCGATCGCCAGATCGATCGTACCGGCGGAGGCGCTCGGCGCGCCGCTCACCCGGGCGAGGTACGTCTTCTCGATGCCGCCCTCCGCGAACGCCGCCGAGAGCGCCGCCGCCGCCGCACGCGTCTTCGCGAACACGAGCACCCCCGAGGTCGCGGCGTCGAGACGGTGCGCGATCCAGAGGCGCGCGGGCCCGCGTTTGCGCGCCCGCAGGGCCTCGGTCGCGAGGTCGAGCGCCGTCCCCGCGGCGGCGATCCGGGTCGGTGCCGTCGCCATGCCGGCCGGCTTGTCGATCGCGAGAAGGTCGTCGTCCTCGTAGAGGATCGGCGGAACGGCCGCGGACGTAGCGCGCGCGACCGCGGCCGCCGACGCGACCCGCAGCTCGTTGCCCGGATGAACCGGCCGGGACGCCACCCGGCAGCGCCGCCCATCGACGAACACGCGCCCATCGGCGATCAGGCGGCGCGCGGCGCCGCGCGACGTGCCGGGAAAGAGCTTCGCCAGGGCGCGGTCCAATCGGTCCGCCGCGCCGGCGGGACAGACCGCCGACCGATCCTGCTCGCGCGTGCTCATGGGCGACGCATCATTCACGATCCGCGACCCCGCCGACAGGCCGGGGACGGCGAATTGACCGATCCCGATCGCTCCTCTATGGCCTTGGCCGCGCCGCGCCGCTGACATCGTCGGCATCTCTTTGTCTTCTCGCCCCGCGGCGACGTCGGATGGGCGAGGCGCACCTCGCGCCGCGATAGGAGCAGTCATGAAGAAGCTGATCGAAGGCGTGCTGCGTTTCCAGAACGAGGTCTACCCGCAGCACCGCGAGCTGTACCAGGATCTCGCGACCACCCAGTCCCCGCGCTGGCTCCTGATCACGTGCAGCGATTCGCGGGTCGTTCCGAGCCTGATCGCCCAGGTCGGCCCGGGCGAAATCTTCATCTGCCGAAACGTGGGCAACATCGTGCCCGCGCACGGAGAGGTCTCGGGCGGCGTCGCCGCCACCATCGAGTACGCGGTGCAGTTGCTCGGGGTTCTGCACATCGTCGTCTGCGGCCACTCCGACTGCGGCGCGATGCGCGCCGTGCTCCACCCCGAGAACGTCGCCGAGCTGCCGGCGGTCACCCGCTGGATCGCCTACGCGGACCGCGCCCGCGCCGTCGTCCTCGAGACGCACCCGAACGCGCCGGAATCGCAGAAGCTCGAGGTGCTGATCCAGGAGAACGTCCTGGCGCAGCTCGACAACCTGCGCACGCTGCCGAGCGTCGCCGCGAAGCTCCGGGCGGGCACCCTCGGGATCCACGGCTGGACCTACGACATCCAGAGCGGGGGGTTCCTGGCGTGGGACCAGGACCGGGGGCGCTGGCGGCCCGTGCAGGAGCTGGCCGAGCCGTCCGGCGACGCCGCGGCCTGAGCGAGAGACGCGCCGATGCCGTCATCGAGCGCGGCGGCGGCGCTCAGCGCGTCATCTCGATCATCGTGCGGCGGAAGCCGAGGCGCTCGAAGAGGCGCTGCGCGCGGCCGTTCCTCTCCGCCGTCCAGAGCATGACGCGCCCGACTCCGCGCGCGCGCATCCACTCCGCGGCCGCCTCGACGAGCCGTTCTCCGGCGCCGGCGCCGCGCGCGCTCTCCGCCACGAGCACGTCGTGGATGAAGCCGGCGCGGTCGCGGAGCTCCTTCCACGAACGCGGCTCGATGCCGGCGTAGCAGTAGCCGACGACCTCGCCGACGCGCTCCGCGACAAGGACGAGGGTGTCGTCGTTGGCGCGCGCGGCGGCGAGGAAGCGGCCGTAGCCTCCTTCGCTGTCCGGACCGGGCGCCATGAACCGCTCCGCATCGAATCCGTGATGCAGGCGGAGCAGCTCGGCGCCGAGGCGGCCGAGCGCCGCCTCGTCCGCCGCCGTCGCCTGCCGGATGATGATCCCCGGCGCGATCATGACCTCGCCCGGCTCATGCCGTCGCGCGCACCTCGCGCTCGCGCGCCGTCTCTTCCTTCAGGCGTTCGAGGTCCTCGCGCGTCACGCGCTGGTACGACTTCGGGGCCCGCAGGAGGAAGATGCCGCCCTGGAACGACAGCAGGAGCTTCTCGATCCAGAACCCCACGTGGCCGATGAGAAAGGCTTTCGCGGTCGGGATGCGGCCGCCGAGGAGCTCGACGAACATGAGCTCGCGGACGCCCTCGCCCGCGGCCGTCGGGATGAGGAAGGTGAAAAGTGTCATGACCGCCGCGGCATAGAACACCTGCAGCATCGTGACTCCCTCCACCTGGAGCGCCATCGCGTTGCCGAAGTACATCGCCATCGTCGTGAGCTGCCCGAAGACGGCGCACGCGAGGGCGACGAGGAGCGTTCCGCGGCGGGTCGAGTAGGCCGTCGCGCTGCGGATCGCGTTCTCGAGGAAGCCCCGCACCTTGGCGACCGGCACGAGCCGGATGAGCGGGGCGAAGAGCGCCGGCTTGAGGAGCAACATGAGGCCGAGCCCGACGGCGGCCGCGAGCGGCACGGCGAGCTTCTGCACCACGTCGGCGAAGGTCCGACCCTGGAGATCGGCGAAGGGCATGAACAGCAGGATCGTCGCGATGAGCCCGATCAAGCCGGTGATGCGCTCGACGGCGAGCACCGTCGCGCACTCGACGGGTTTCCGCGAGATGCGGATGGTGTCGTAGAGGCGCCAGCCGTCGAGGCCGAGGGTCGAGGGCATCACGATGCCGAAGAAACGCCCGACGAAGTAGCTGGCGGTGAGCCAGCCGAAGCCGAACTCGAGTCCCTGCCCCGCAAGCAGCACCTTCCAGCGCACGATGTTAGCGAGGATCCCGAGGAACTTGATGACGGTGGCGAAGAGCAGCCAGGGAACGAAGACGGCGAGGTTCAGCCCCCTGATCTCCGTCCAGAGGTCCGCGACCGTCATCGGCACACGCTGCACCCCCTGCTTCTCGACCCAGACGGTCGCGCCCGTCGCCGCCGCGAGCGGCACCTTGCGCGAATCGTTCGGCCCCGCCAGCACCTGTCCGAGCGTGCCGTCGACGCAGTGGTGCAGCGCCCGCAGCTTCACGACGTCGCCCGCCTCGGTCTCGACGAATACCTGTCCGCCCTCGAGCGCGAGCGTGCAGGCGTAGTCGCGCGAGACCGGCACATACGGCTCGGGCAGGGTCGCCCCCGTGAGCCTCGCCTTCATCCTCCCGACGAAGCCCGGGCTCGCCGGATTCGAACGATAGAGGATCGAGCCGTCCGCGAAACCGCGCCGCGACACCGCGACGATCCCCCCGCCGAACTCGACGAAGAGCGACACGAAGATGCCGACGGTGACGAGCGTCTTCAGAACGGTGACGAGGACCTTCTTGAGATTCATGGGGTTCCTTCCGGGATGGCGGCCGGACGGCGGCGGCCGGGGGGCATGAGTCGCCGAGTGTAGCCGATGACGGGGTCGGAAGGCGATGCGGGTTCGCGTGCTCGTCGCACGGCGGGCTCTGGCGCTGCCCGCATCCTCCCCGTTCTCCGGGCGTCCTTCTCTCCCCTATGGCGTCCGGCGGGCCGCATGGCCTCGGTGCTGGCGACATTGACTGAGGCGGGGGCGGACCGTAGGACTGACCGGTCAGTTCTGGAATCGACGCCATGGCAGGCCGCAAGTCCGACCCGAGCAAGCGCTCCCAGATCCTGCGCGCCGCGACCGAGGTGTTCTCGGCCCGCGAGTTCCACACCGTTCCGGTCGAGGACGTCGCGACCGCGGCGGGCGTCGGCAAGGGCACGCTCTACCTCTACTTCCCGAACAAGGAGCAGCTGTTCTACGCGACCATCCTCGAGGCCCTCGACGTGCTGCTGGCGGAGCTCGCCGCCGCGGTGCGCGGCCGGCGCGGCGAGCCGGCGCTCCGCGCGTTCACGCGCTGCTTCCTCACCTTCTTCTGGACCCGGCGCCATCTGGCGGTCCTGATGGGCCGCTACGAGCACAAGCAGCGCGAGCCGGAGGGAGACGCGTGGCGACAGCGCCGCGAGCGCGTCGTCGCGCTCGCCCGCGAGGTCCTGCAGCCGGAGACGCGCGCGGCCCGCATCGCCCCCGCCGACGCCGTGCTCGCGGCCGAGATGCTGCTCGCGCTGGTGCGCGCCGCCGTCATCAACCAGCGTGAGCGCGACGATCCCGAGCGCAGCGTCGACTTCGTGGTCGCCCTCTTCCTCGACGGCCTGCGCGGCGGACGGACCGGGGCGCGGCGCGCGGGCGCGCGGGCGCGCGGCGTGGCCGCCGGAGGGCGGCGATGAGCCGCGACATCCGGACGCTCGGCGCGGCCGCGGCGACGGCGCTCGCGCTCGTCGCCGCCGGCTGCTCACGCGAGGCGCGCACGGCCGAGGCGACGGCGCCGGCGAGCGACGTGCCGATCGCGGTCGCCGTCGCGCCGGCGACGGTCGCGCAGGTCGAGCGCTGGGTCCCCCTCGTCGGCGCCTTCTACGCCAACGAGGAGGTGGCGATCGCGGCCCAGATCGAAACCCGCGTCGTGGCGTTCGGCCCCGACGTGGGCGATCGCGTACAGGAGGGCGACGTCCTGGTCCGCCTCGACGACGCCGACCTCCAGGCCGCCCGGCGCGAGATCGAGGCGCGGCTCGTGAAGGCGCGCGCCGACAACGCCCGCGCTCAGGTGCTGCGCGCGCAGGGCATCATGGCCGCCGAGGAAGCGGAGAAGATGCGCACCGAGGCAGCCGTGCTCGAGGCGCAACTCGACGTCGTGAAGGTGAAGATCGACCGCACGGTGATCCGCGCCCCCTTCGCGGGGATCATCGCCGAGCGCGACACGTCGGTCGGCGCCGTCGTGAAGAGCGGCCAGACGCTCTACGAGCTCGTCCAGGACGACCCCTTGAAGTTCCGGACGCCGGTGCCGGAGCGCTTCGCCGGCTATCTCGAGCTCGGCCAGCCGGTCCGCATCACCGTCGACGCCTACCCGAACCGGGTCTTCGAGGGAGCGATCACCCGCATCAACCCGACCTCGGAGACCGCGAACCGCTCGATCACCCTCGAAGCGCTCGTGCCGAACGTCGATCGCCTGCTCCGCCCCGGCTTCTTCGCCAAGGGCGAGCTCGTCTACGATCCGCGCGGGGACGCCGTCGTCGTGCCCGAGAAGGCGCTCACGACGTTCGCCGGCGTCACCAAGGTCTTCGTGATCGCCAACGGCAAGACCGAGGAGCGGATCGTCCGCACCGGCGTCGCGGTGGGCGATCGCCGCGAGATCGCCGACGGCGTGGAGCGCGGCGAGCAGGTCGCCGTCTCGAACCTCGACCGCCTCGAGCAGGGCGCGGCCGTGACCATCGCGCCCTAGGGCGCGCCCGGATCCGCGGGACATGTCCCTCGCCGATCTCTGCATCCGCCGCCCCGTCTTCGCGACCATGCTCGTGATGTCGCTGGTCGTGCTCGGCTGGTTCTCGTTCGAGCGCCTCGGCCTCGACCTCTTCCCCAACGTCGACTTCCCGACCGTCACCATCACCACCACGCTCAAGGGCGCGAGCGTCGAGGAGGTCGAGAGCGGCGTCACCAAGCCCATCGAGGAGATCGTCAACACCATCGAGGGCATCGACATCCTGCGCTCGACCTCCAAGGAGGGCATTTCGGTCGTGATCGTGCAGTTCCTGTTCTCGAAGAACAGCGCGGTCGCGGCCCAAGAGGTGCGCGACAAGGTCTCGACCATCGTCTCGCGGCTCCCGGAGGGCACCGACCCGCCGATCATGGAGAAGTTCGACGTCGACGCGACTCCGATCATGAGCGTGGTCGTCGCCGGCAACCGCAACCTTCGCGAGGTGACCGAGGTCGCCAAGAAGCAGATCAAGGAGCGCATCGAGACCGTCCAGGGCGTCGGCGCGGTCATCATGGTCGGCGGCTGGGAGCGCGCGGTGAACGTCTACGTCGATCCCGACCGCATGGCCGCCTACCAGATCTCGATCCTCCAGGTCCGCGAGGCGCTCCAGAAGCAGAACATCGAGATCCCGGGCGGGCGCGTCGATCAGGGGAACCGCGAGATGGTTCTTCGGACGATGGGCCGCATGGAGGACGTGCCGTCCTTCGCGGACCTCATCGTCGCGACCTACGAGGGCCGGCCGATCCGCGTACGCGACATCGGACGGGTCGAGAACGGCGTCGCCGAGCCGCGCAGCCGGGCGCGGCTGAACGACAAGAACGCCGTCAGCCTGATCGTGAAGAAGCAGTCGGGCACCAACGTCGTCACCGTCGTCGACGCGGTGAAGGCGAAGCTCGCCGAGCTCCAGCCCATCCTGCCGCCCGACGTCTCGACCGAGGTCGTCGTCGACCAGTCGCGGTTCATCAAGCGGACGATCTCCGAGGTCCAGCACCACCTGATCCTCGGCGCGATCCTGGTCGCGCTCACCGTCTGGCTCTTCATGCGCGACGCGCGCAGCACGCTGATCGCGTCCGTCGCCATTCCCACGTCGATCATCGCGACGTTCACGATGATGCGGTACATGGGCTTCACGCTGAACAACGTGACGATGCTCGGCCTCGTGCTCGCGGTCGGCATCGTCATCGACGACGCCGTCGTCATCCTCGAGAACGTCTTCCGCCACATCGAGGAGCGGGGCGAGGCGCCGTATCGCGCGGCGTCGGTCGGCACCCGCGAGATCGGGCTCGCCGTCACCGCCACCACGTTCTCGCTGATCGTAATCTTCCTTCCGGTCGCCTTCATGGGCGGCATCATCGGGCGCTTCTTCCAGAGCTTCGGCATCACGGTCGCGTTCGCGATCGCGTTCTCGCTGCTGGTGTCGTTCACGCTGACGCCGATGCTGTCGTCGCGGTTCCTGCGCCCGAAGGATCCAGCCCACTCCGCGAAGGAGGGCGCGTTCTATCGCGCCATCGACCGCTTCTACGGCGCCTGCCTCCGCTGGTCCCTGAACCACCGCGCCGCGATCCTGTTCCTCGCCCTCGCGGTCACCCTCACGACCGGGCCGCTCGTGCGCGCCGTCGGGACGCAGTTCGTGCCGCAGGACGACCAGAGCGAGTTCGAGGTGATCCTCCAGACGCCCGGCGGCTACACCCTCGAACGCACCGACGCGCTCACGCAAGAGCTCGAGGCCAAGTTCCGCGCGCTGCGCGGCGTCCGCGAAACCCTCACCACGATCGGAGACACGACCGGCAAGGCGCGCCCCGGCGAGGGCGACGTCACGATCGCGTCGATCTACGTGCGTCTGACCGACCTCTCCGAGCGCGACTTCTCGCAGCTCGACGTCATGGCCGACGCGCGCGGGGTGCTGGCCGCCTATCCTGACCTGCGCGCGAGCGTCCAGAGCATCAGCGCGTTCCGCGGCGGCGGCACGCGCCAGAGCGAGCTCGAGTTCAGCCTCCTCGGCCCGAGCCTCGAAAAGCTCACGAAGTACTCCGACGAGCTCGCCGCGCGCATGAAGGCCGACCCGGGGTTCGTCGACGTCGAGACGACGCTCTCGGTCCGGAAGCCCGAGCTGCGCGCGGCGATCGACCGCGAACGCGCGTCGGCGATCGGCCTGCGGGTCGAGGAGATCGCGCAGACGCTCAGCATCCTGGTCGGCGGCGAGCCGGTGTCGAAGTACAAAGAGGAGGACGAGCAGTACGACGTCTGGCTCCGCGCCGATCCCGAGAAGCGCACCGGCCCCGCCGACGTGTACGCCCTCACGGTCTGGTCGCCGGCCGCGCAGCTCGTGAAGATCTACAGCCTCGTGAACCTCGAGGAGGCGCTCGGCCCGGCGCAGATCGAGCGCGAGAACCGCGAGCGCAAGGTCGGGTTCTTCGCCAATCTGCACGGCATCCCGCTCTCGGTCGCCGTCGAGCGCGTGCAGCGCTGGACCCGGGAGATGCACCTGCCGGTGCAATACCAGATCAAGCTCGGCGGCCGCGCGAAGGCGCTCGAGGAGACGGTCGCGAACTTCCTCACCGCGTTCCTGCTGAGCCTGCTCTTCATGTACATGGTGCTGGCGGCGCAGTTCGAGAGCTTCCTGCACCCGATCACGATCATGCTGGCGCTGCCGCTCTCGATCCCGTTCGCGGTGTTCTCGCTCTGGGTGCTGCGCAACCCGCTCGACGTCTATTCGATCTTCGGGATCTTCATGCTGTTCGGCATCGTCAAGAAGAACGGCATCCTGCAGGTCGACTACACGAACACGCTGCGCGCGCAGGGCCTCGATCGCGACGCCGCGATCATCGAGGCCAATCACGCGCGTCTCCGTCCCATCCTCATGACCAGCGTCATGCTGGTGCTCGGCATGCTGCCGATGGCGCTCGGCCGCGGGCCCGGCGCGGCGTCGCGCGCGTCCATGGCAAAGGTCATCATCGGCGGCCAGACGCTCTGCCTCCTGCTGAGCCTGCTCGTCACGCCGGTCGCCTACGCCCTCTTCGACGACCTCGGCCGCCTCGGCGGAGTGGCGCGCCTCGGTCGTACGATCCGCGGGGTGAGAGACCGTGTGCGCGGACGCCCGGGCGCGGCAGCCGCGGGCGGCCGCACCGGCTGAGCGCGCCGCGCGTCAGGACCACGCGAGCTTCGGCACGTCGCGCCAGGGCACGAGGCGCACGCCGCTCCGCCGGCCGGCCGCGTCACCGCCGTGAACGAGTCGCGCCTCGATGTCGCGGTGCTCGCGATGCGCACGCAGGATCTCGCTCAGCGCACGAAGTGGCGCCAGCATCTCGGTCGTGACCGTCGCCGCCGACTTCGCCTCCACCAGCGCCAAGATCTCGGCGAGCTCGACCACCACGTCGACCTCCAGCCGCTTGGCGTCACGATAGTGGGCAAGCCGAGCCGGGCTGCCATCGTGGACGCACGCCTTGTAGATCTCGGACGCTACCCAGCTCTCGAAGATTGGTCCTCGCAGTGGATGGTGTCGGAGTTGATCGGGGTCGCGGATGCCCAGGAGGTGGCACGCGAGGCCCGAGTCGAGCAGATGGAGTTTCGGCGCCTTCACCGCTTGCTTGCGCACGTTTCGGTGCCAGGCCGGCAACCGGATGCAGAGCCAGCTCGCTTCCAGCACCGACAACCAGGCGCGAGCGGTGTTGTGGACGACCCCGGCGTCGCTTCCGAGAACGGACAGGTTGACTTCTTGCGCCGTGCGTCCCGCGACGAGGCGCAGGAAAGTCGAGAACACTTCGAGGTCACCGACATGGAGCACGTCACGCACGTCCCTCTGGACGTAGGTCGTGACGTAGTCGGCGAGCCACCGGTTCGCCGGAATGTGGCGGTCGTGGATGCGTGGGTAAGCGCCGGTCCAGAGGGTGGTCAGGAGGTCGGTGGGTGGATGCTCGAACCGTTGCAGCTCGTCGAGGCTCGGCGGCAGCAGGTGCAAGACCGCCGTGCGCCCCGCGAGGGATTGGGCGATCGTGGTCGAAAGCCCGAAGTGCTGGGAGCCCGTGAGCACGAAGCGTCCGGCGTCGGAACGCTCGTCGACCTCGACCTGCAGGTAGCTGAGCAGCTCGGGGACGTGCTGGACCTCGTCGATGATCGCACCGCGCTGATGCTCGGCGAGGAAGCCCCGCGGGTCCTCCTTCACCGCGCGCCGGACGTCGAGCGGCTCGAGCGAGACGTACGGCTTGCGCGGAAAGACCTGCCGGCACAGCGTCGTCTTGCCCGACTGGCGCGGCCCCGTGACGGTGACGACAGGGTACTGTCGAGCGGCCTCACGAAGGGGACGAGCAAGCGTGCGACGAATCACGCGCCAAGGATGGAGA
Source organism: Deltaproteobacteria bacterium (assembly GCA_020852955.1). Classification (GTDB taxonomy): domain Bacteria; phylum Desulfobacterota; class Binatia; order UTPRO1; family UTPRO1; genus UTPRO1. Next base: position 23,482 of record JADYZW010000006.1, read on the forward strand.
GGCGGGCATGGATTGTCAATTGGATTGACAATCCATGCCCGCCAGGTGCCCGTGCCGCAATTGGCGATTGACACCGACCAGGTCGCGTCGCGTTCGTCGGTAGAAACCAGAATCGATTCCGCCCGCGTGCCGTGCGCCCGGAAAAGGAGCCCCCATGAAGCCCGCCTTTCGCTCGCCCGCTCTCGTCGCCGTCGTCCTCGCCGCGTTCGGCGCGACGACCGCGCTCGCCGCCGCCGACCCGAACCTCGTCTGTCACAAGACGATCGTGAAGCAGCTCGAGAAGTACAAGAAGACGCATCTCAAGCTGTATCGGGTCTGCCTCGACAAGCAGAACAAAGGCGACATCTCCGGCCCCTGCCTCGACGCGGTATCGGACGCGAAGCGCGGCATCACGGAGACCAAGGTGGCCGCCGCGATCGCGAAGAAGTGCACCATGACCACGATCGCCGCGCTCGGCTATCGGAGCGACTGCCAGTACAACCCGTCGACGCCCGGCATCGGCGGCACGTGCCCGGCGCTGCCGGTAACGACGCCGTCGGAGTTCGCGGACTGCATGCAGTGCTGGAAGGGCGCCGAGTTCGCGCGCTTCGTCGGCACGCTCTACGCGTCGCACGCCCAGACCACCTGCGGCCTGGCGCTCGACGACACCTCCGCAACCTGTTCCGCGGTCGGCTGCACGAGTCCGACCCCCGACCAGCGCGACCTCGGCGACAACGCCGAGAACGACTGCCAGCGCACGCGGTCGAAGGCGGGAATCGGCTACCTGTTGAAGCGCGAGAAGGCGCTCGACACGATGGTCCGCTACTGGACCCGCTTCGCGCGGACCGGCAAGCCGACGGCGCCGCGTGCGATCCGCTGGCCGCGCTTCGAGCCGAACGACCCGGCCGGCGCGCGCTTCGTCTCGCTGGTTCCGCCGGCCCCCGTCGCGCTCGGCGAAGGATCCTTCCACTTCGATCACCAGTGCGCCTTCTGGGACCAGCTGCTCGGCAACTGAGCCGCTCCGCTGACCTTCGCGCGAGCTCGTCTCGCCAGCGCGAACGGAACGTCTATACTGAGCGCATGACGCGTCGTTGGCGTTCGTTGGCGGTGGCTGCCGCGCTCGTCGTCGCTGCGGGAATCGTCTACCGCGCGCTCGGCGATCGGAACCGCGAGACGCCGCGCTGGCGCACCGAGACGGTGACCCGCGGCGACCTCGTCGCGAGCGTCACCGCGACGGGCACAGTGAATCCAGTGAAGACGGTCCAGGTCGGCACCTACGTCTCCGGCCCGATCCAGGCGATCGACGTCGACTTCAACTCCTCCGTGACCAGAGGACAGCGGGTCGCGAAGATCGACCCCCGCCCGTTCCAGCTGCGCGTGCAGCAAGCCGAGGCCGAGCTCGCGAACGCGCGCGCCGCCCTCGCCAAGGCGCGGGCGGACCTCGCGTACAAGACGGCCAACCTCGCCCGCAACCGCGCGCTCGCGGCCCAGGGCATCGTCGCGGCGGACGCGGTCGACGTGCTCGCCAGCGCCGTCCAGCAGGCACGCGCCGACGTCGCCCTCCAGGAGGCGCAAGCGCAGCAGGCCGGGGCGAAGCTCGAGGAGGCGCGCGTGAACCTCGGCTACACCGACATCGTGTCGCCCGTCGACGGGGTCGTCGTGTCGCGCAACGTCGACGTCGGCCAGACCGTCGCCGCGAGCTTCCAGACGCCGACCCTCTTCGTGATCGCCGAGGACCTCACCAAGATGCAGGTGAACGCCAACGTCAGCGAGGCCGACATCGGCGCGGTGCGCGCCGGCCAGAGCGCCACCTTCGACGTCGACGCCTATCCGGAGCGGACGTTCACGGGCGTCGTTTCGCAGGTGCGGAACTCGCCGCTGAACGTCCAGAACGTGATCACCTACGACGTCGTCATCGACGCCGCGAACGCCGACCTCGCGCTCCGACCCGGCATGACCGCGAACGTCGACATCGTGACCGACCGCCGCGCGGGCGTCCTGCGCGTGCCGACCGCGGCGCTGCGCTTCCGCCCGCCGGCCGAAGAGGGCGCAGCGGCCGCGGCATCCGCCGGCGCCGCGGTCTGGCGCCTCACCGACGGCGCCCCGGAGCCGGTGGCCGTCGCGCCGGGCCTCTCCGACGACAGCTATACCGAGGCGCGCAGCGACGCGCTGCGCGAGGGCGACGCGCTCGTCGTCGGCATCGAGCGCCGGAGCGACGGGTCCGCGCAGACGACGCAGCGCCCGCCCGGCTTCGCCCTGGGCGGCGGAGGACGGCGGCGCTGAGATGGCCGCGGCGGCGGGTGGCGCTCCCCTCATCGAGACGGTCGGGCTGGCGCGGCGCTACGCGCTCGGCGACGCAACCGTGCACGCGCTCGTCGACGCCACGCTCCGCATCGACGCGGGCGAACTGGTCGCGATCGTCGGTCCGTCGGGTTCGGGGAAATCGACGCTGATGAACCTCCTCGGCTGCCTCGATCGCCCGACGGCCGGCGTCTACCGCCTCGACGGCCGCGAGGTCGGCGGCCTCGACGGCGACGCGCGCGCCGAGATCCGCAACCGCCGCATCGGCTTCGTCTTCCAGAGCTTCAATCTGCTGGCGCGGACGACGGCGCTCGAGAACGTCGAGCTGCCCCTCTACTACGGCCCGCTGCCGCTCGCCGAGCAGCGGCCGCGGGCGGAGGCGGCGCTCGCCCGGGTCGGCATCGCGCACCGCGCGCACCACGTCCCGAGCCGGATGTCGGGCGGCGAGCAGCAGCGGGTCGCGATCGCGCGCGCCCTCGTCGGCGATCCCGCCCTGGTCCTCGCCGACGAGCCCACCGGCAACCTCGACAGCAGGACCAGCGGCGAGATCATGACGATGCTCGTCGAGCTGAACCGCGCGACCGGAGTCACGATGGTGATCGTGACCCACGATCCGGAGGTCGCCGCCGCAACCGACCGCGTACTCGAGTTCCGCGACGGCCGCATCGTCGCCGACACGCCGGCGGCGCCGCGTCACGGCGCCCGGACGCGCGCGACGAGGGCCGAGGCGTGAGCGCGGGTCCCGGCGGCGCGAAGCTGCTCGTCATGACCGCGCGCACGGCCGCGCGCGCGCTCCGGCGCAACCGTCTCCGGTCCGGGCTCACCATGCTCGGCATGATCATCGGAGTCGCGTCGGTGATCGCGATGGTGAGCGTCGGCGCCGGCGCCGACCGCTTCGTGCAGCAGCAGCTGGCGAGCTTCGGCACCAACATCGTCATGGTGATCCCCGGCGCCGTGACCTCGGGCGGCGCGCGCTCCGGCTGGGGCGGCGCGTCGACGTTGACCGTCGCCGACGCGGACGCGCTCGCCCGCGTGCCGGAGCTCGCCGCGGTCACGTACTCGCGCCGCCAGGTGCTGCAGGTCATCTACGGCAGCGCCAACTGGTCGACGGTCGTCCAGGGCGTCACCGACGAGTTCGAGCGCGTGCGCGATTGGCAGGTCGCGAGCGGCGGCTTCTTCGGCGAGCGCCACGAGAAGAGCGGCGCCAAGGTCGCGGTGCTCGGCCAGACGGTGGCCCGCCATCTCTTCGGCCCGGGCCAGGACCCGGTCGGCGCGATCGTCCGCATCAAGAACGTCCCGTTCAAGGTGATCGGGGTGCTCGCGGCGAAGGGGCAGTCGTCGTGGGGCCAGGACCAGGACGACGTCGTGATGATCCCTTTCTCGACGGCCGAGCGCCGCGTGATGGGCGCCGGCATCCTCGGCACCGTCGAGATGATCTACGCGAGCGCGCGCACCACCGCCGACCTGCCGGTCGCCGCCGACGCGATCGCGACCGTGCTGCGCCAGCAGCACCACATCGGGCACGGCCAGGAGGACGACTTCACCGTCCGCACCCTCGAGGACATGACCGGCGCGAGCGCCGCGGCGAGCGAGGTCATGGGAAACCTCTTGCTCGCGATCGCGTCGATCTCGCTCCTGGTCGGCGGCATCGGGATCATGAACATCCTGCTCGTGTCGGTGACCGAGCGCACGCGCGAGATCGGCCTCCGCATGGCGGTCGGCGCGAAGGCCCGGCACATCCTCCTCCAGTTTCTCACCGAGGCCGCGGTGCTGAGCATGACCGGCGGCCTGGTCGGCGTCGCGACGGGCCTCGCCGCGACCCATCTCATCGGCCGGCTCGCGCAGTGGCCGACGGCGCTCGAGCCGGCGTCGCTGGCGGCGTCGTTCCTGTTCTCGGGCGTCGTCGGAATCTTCTTCGGCTACTACCCGGCCTACAAGGCGTCCCGGCTCGATCCGATCGAAGCACTGCGCTGGGAATGAGGGCGGAAGGCCGCGCGGCGAGCTCGGGCGGCGGCGCGCCGGGCGTCAGGCCGCCTGGTCGCGGCGCTCGGCGGGCGCCACCACGAGCGGCATCCGCACGGCAAACATCGCGCCGCCGCTCGGAGCGCTCTCGATCGCGATCGTCCCGCCGTGGTCGGCCACGATCTGCCGCGTCACCGACAGGCCGAGCCCGGTGCCGTTCTCCTTGGTCGTCACGAACGGCTCGAAGACGCGTTCGCGCATCTCCGGCGCGACGCCCGGACCCTCGTCCCGCACCACGACCTCGACGTACGGCCCCTCGGCCGCCTCGGCAGTGGCGCGCGTCTCCACCCAGACGGTCTTGCCGACCGGGCTCGCCTGGATCGCGTTCAGCACGAGGTTGACGAGCGCCTGCTTCAAGCGCGAGGCGTCGGCCGCGCCGACCGGCAGGACGTCGCCCCGCCGCTCGAGCGTGACCTCTTTCTTGCGCGCCGACACCTGCAGGAGACGGACGACCTGCTCGACGAGGAGCTCGAGATCGGCCGCCGCGAAGCTCGTGGCCGACGCGCGGGCCATGCCGAGCAGCTCGTTCAGGAGCCGGGCCACGCGCTGCAGCTCGTTCAACGCGACGACGCGGAGGTCCACCATGACCTCGGCGTCGTCGAGCCGCTCGGGAAGGATCTGGAGGAACGTCTGCACGGCGACGAGCGGATTGCGGATCTCGTGGGCGAGCTCGGCGGCGAGCGTGCCCACGGTCGAGAGGCGCGTCGCCTGCTGCAGCATGCGCCGCGTCTCCGCGAGGGCGGCCGCGGTGCCGGCGCGTTCCGCGAGGAGCGCGAGGTGATGCGCGAGCACCTCGACGGCGTCGACGGCGCGCGCGTCGTAGGGGTAGCCGCCCGGCTGGCCGCCGACCGCGAGGAGGCCGACCGGGCGCGCGCCGCAACGGATCGGGGCGACCAACCGGGCGCCGGTCGCCGCGAGCGCGCCGAGGGCGGCGTCGGCCGTACCGATCTCGCCGCGCCGTTGCCACACGACGCCGGCTGCGACCCAGGCGTCGAGCGCGCGCGCGTCGGCGTCCGCGATCCGGCCGAGGCGCGACTCCCAGGCGCCGTCGGTGCTCCGGCGCCACCACTCGACGTGCGAGGCGTCGATGCCCGTGGCGACCTCCGTCGAGAGGACGCTCACGATCGCCGCCGGCTCGGACGCCTCCGAGAGCGCGCGCAGCGTCCGCGCCAGCCAGGCCGATCCGGCGGGGTGCGGCGCGGCGCGGCGCGCGAGCCACGCGAGCAGTCCGATGCTCGCGATCAGGAGCAGGACGACGGGAATCGACATGGAATATGGGCTCGCCGCGAGCACGAGCTATCGGGCGTGCTGGAGCAAGCGCCCGGCCACCAGGTCCGGCGCGCCGCGCTCCGGAGCTCCACGCGGCCGAAGTGGCCGATCTCGCGGCGCCACCCGCCGATGCGGCCGTGGCGGGCGGACCGCGTGGCGTGTCACGGATGACGCGGCGTGCGCCGCGCTGGCACACACGGCGGGCGCTCGTGGCACAGCGTCACGCGCGACGCGGCGGGCACACGCGCGCCGGCGGTGACATCCCGCGCGCCAAACCGCATGCGAGCACGATGCGCCGAACCCCGCGCGCGTGCCATAGTCCGGCGGTGCGCAGCGTCGCCGCATGGCTCGACCGACTCCTCGCGTGCGGCATCGCCGCCGTCGCCGCGGCGAGCCGGCGGCCTCCCGAGCTCGACCTGCACGGGCTCGGCGTCCGCGACGCCGTCGCGGCGACCGAACGCTTCCTCGCCGAAGCGCACGCGGACGGCGTCCGCGAGGTGCGCATCGTCTACGGAAAGGGACGCCACAGTCCCGACGGCCGCGGCGTGCTGCGCGAGGTCGTCCCGCGCTGGCTCGACGGCGCCGGGCGGCGTTGGATCGCGCGCGCCGATCCCGAGCCCGACGCCCGCGGCGAGGACGCGGCGATTCGCGTCCGCCTACGCGCGGGCGATGAGGGCTAGAAGTCGCCGTCGACCTGGCCGCCGCCGTCCACGTCGCCGTCGAGCTGGATCCGGACGCGCCCGCCGCGACCGCCGCGATGGGGCCGCGGCCGCTGGACCGCACGCTCTTCCTTCTCCTCCTCGATGCGCTCCTCGATGTCGGCGTTCGGCCCCTTGTACTCGTGCGAAGACTGGTCGGGAACGAGCTCCTTCCCGAACGCGGGCGGAAGGACCTTCTCGCCGGCCCACGCCGGACCGACGGCGATCGGCGCGGCGAGCGTCGCGGCGGCGACCAGGCTGACGAGTGTCTTCATGGCGGCTCCTCGTCGACTCCCTACGGCCGCGCGCGGGGGCGCGCAACCCTGTCTTTCCTCGGTCCCGCCCTCAAGTCGCGCTCCGATCGGGCCGACAGTATCCGAGGACCGGGCGCCATGTCCTTGATCTCGATCGCTCTTTCGCTCGTCGCCGTCGCGCTGATGCTGGCGCAAGTGCGCAGACGCGCCGCGCTCGCGGCGTCGGTCGCGGGTCTCGCCCTCGGCCTCTACCTCCTGCCCGGGCCGGCGCAGGTCGCGGCGCCGCTCGTCGCGATCGTCACGCTGGGTCTCCGCGACTCGGTCGCGAGCCTCCGTCCGCGCTAGCCGCCGCGACTTCGCGCCAGCCTCGAGCATCGCGCTCGGCAGGCCCCCTCTCGAATCCCCACATGCTGGGGCTAGACGCCGGCGCCCTTGCGACCCGCGCCTCCGGCGAAGCGGGACGCGCCGCGCTTCGCCTCGTCGAGCACCGCGCGGCCGAGGCGCGCCTCGATCGCGAGCCCGTGCTCGAGCGGCAGCCCGCATCCAGCGAGCGCGGCGGCGCGGTCCGCGAGGAGCGTCGGCCACGGAAACTTCGCGAGCGTCTCGGCGAGCTCGAGGGCGCGCGCGAGGTGTCGGCCGCGCGGCACGATCTCGTTCACCAGCCCGATGCGATGCGCCTCGTCAACCGGCACGGGACGGCCCGTCATCATGATCTCGAGCGCGCGGCCGAGCCCGACGATGCGCGGCAGGCGCTGCGTGCCACCGTCGATCAACGGCACGCCGAAGCGGCGCTCGAAGCACCCGAACGTCGAGCCCTCGGCGGCGATCCGCAGGTCGCACCAGCAGGCGAGCTCGAGGCCGCCGGCGACGCACCAGCCCGAGACGGCCGCAATCGTCGGCTTGCTGGGCGTGAGCCGCGTGAAGCCGAGCGGCCCCTCGTGACGGTCGCGGACCGTGTCGAGCGCCTTCAGGTCGGCGCCGGCGCAGAACGCCTCGCCGCCGGCGCCGGCGAGAACGAGGATCCGCGCGTCGGCGTCGGCCTCGAAGCGCCGATAGGCGTCGAGGAGCGCCGACGCGACGGCGCCGTTCACCGCGTTTCGCGCCTCGGGGCGGTTGATCGTCAGGACCGCCGCGGCGCCACGCCGCTCGAAGAGGACCGGATCGCTCATCGTCGTACTCCCGCGGCCGTCAGAGCTTCAGCTTGGCGATGACCTGCCGACTGAAGGCCTCGATGAACTCCTTCTGGTTGCGTCCGACGTTGTGGACGTGGATCTCGTCGAAGCCGAGATCGACGAGCTGCTGAATCTGCTCGCGGTGCTCGTCCATGTCGGGCGAGATGATCATGCGGTGCTTGTAGCTCTCGGGCCGCACCAGCTTCGCGATCTCGGCGAAGTCCTCCGGCGTCCGGATATCGCCCTTCGGGAACGGCATGCCGCCGTTCGGCCATTGGTCGAGCGCGTACTCGACCGCCTCGTGCTTGGTCTTCGCCCACGACATGTGAAGCTGCAGGAGCTTCGGCATCTTCGCCGGGTCCTTGCCGGCCGCGCGCGCGCCCTCCTCGAACTTGCCGAGCAGCATCTTGAGCTTCTCGACGCCCGCGCCCGGCGTGATGAAGCCGTCGCAATGGGCGCCCGCCCATCTCGCGGCGATCGGACCCGCGGTCGCGACGTAGATCGGCACCGGGTGGTGCGCGTCGGGCACGGTCCACAGGCGGACCCGCTCCATCTTGAAGAACCGCCCGTCGTCATGCCTCGCGACCTCGCCGGTGAGGAGCTTCTGGATGATGCCGATCGCCTCCTGCATCATCTTGAGGCGGACGTGCGGCTCCGGCCACGCCGCCGCCATCACGTGCTCGTTCAACGCCTCGCCGGTGCCGATGCCGAGCCAGAACCGCCCAGGCGTCATCGCCCCCTGCGTCGCCGCCGCCTGCGCCACGACCGCCGGGTGATACCGGAACGACGCGCAGGTCACGCCGGGGCCGAAGGTGAGCGTCTTGGTGAGCGCGCCGAGCGCCGCCATCCACGACCACACGAAGGCGTTGTGGCCCTGCTTCGGAACCCACGGCTGGAAATGGTCCGCCGCCATCACCCCGCCGAAGCCGAGGTCTTCGGCGAGCCGCGAGTGGTCGAGGAGCTCGGTCGGATGGAACTGCTCGAGCGCGGCCGCGTAACCGATGATCGCCATGGCGGGCAGGTATGCCATGCGCCCTCGGCCGAACGAAGGCGTGCGGACAACTTTGTCGCGCCCGCGCGGGACGAGCCCGGGCGCCGCACCCCGCCGGCGCGGCGCCCGTGGCGACGCCCCGGCTACTGCCCCTGCTCGATCAGCTTCGCGACCGTGAACGAGTCCGGAACGGCGCCCGCCGGCTTGTACTGCGTCGCCGACTCCGACCCCTTGTTGAAGTGCCAGCCCTCGTGTCCCGGCGGCTTCTCGCCGGGGTGCGGCACGTAGGTCGCGTGCATCAACTGCATGTCCACCATCGCCAGACCCGCGTAGAAGTCCTTTTCCTCGTCGTACTTCGTCGGCGCCCCCGGGAACGCCTGCGTTCGGAACTGGTGGTTGTCGATCCACACCTTCCAGAGCTCGCTGTTGCGGTCGTAGATGTCGGAGTACGCCACCACGAGCGACTCCTTGTCGATGAAGATGACGCGCTTCCCGTACGCGTACTGCGGGAGCTTCGACACGCCCTCGACGATCCACATGCGACGCTTCTCCCAGCTGTCGCACATCAGGTAGTCGGCCGGCGCTTCGCAACGCTTCTGCGGGAAGTGCTCGCCGTGCAGGATGCCGAGCATCTCCTTCTCGCCGAGGAACTTCCATTCCGACCACGCGATGTGGCCGTTGTAGCCCCAGTACGAGTCGGGGTCGGTGTCCTGTCCGAAGAGCGCGTCGGAGCGCTGTGCCGTCGAGAGCCGGCGCACGCGGCGGAGCGACGGCACGTAGAGCCACGTGTCGTCCTGCTTCGACGCGTCGACGTAGCGGTATTCGAGCGCGCCGATGCCCTTCAGGTCGAACGGCGCGATCAGCGGACCGAGGACCTCCTTGAAGCGAATCCCTTCCGGGTTCGGAAGCTCGGGCTTCGGGTCCACGTAGAGACGGCTGTTGTAGTACATGCGGCGCGACTCGCCGATCCAGTAGTAGCGCTCGACCTCCATCGGCTTGCCGTTGCCGACCGCGCCGGTCTCCGCCGGGAAATCGTACTCGACGAAATCGTCGGTGCCGGGATACGGCCGATACTCGTAGTTCCACACGATCTTGAGCGCGATCTTCGGATCGGCCGGATCGATGGAGGGAAAAGGCGCGCCGGCGACGTGCCCCTGGAGCGCCAGGCCGTTCTCCGCGAGCTTCACCTGGCTCGCGTACTTCTCGGTGGCCTCTTTGTAGGCCTTCGGCCACGCGATCGGCCTCGGGGCGATGATCTTCATCGTCATGCCCTGGTTCACGCACCATTCGATCGCCGGCGAGATCAGGCCCTTCACGTTGGCGACGTTCGACTTGTCGATCGTATCGCCGGGAGACACGTCGGCGGACGCCGCCGGCACCACACCGAGCATCGCAACCACCACGCTCACGCGCAGCACGTTCACCATGGAACACCTCCCCTCGGTCGTTTTCGCGATCCGAACCAGGTGCGCAGGCGGCTCTATCTAGGAAGGGGCCCGGGAGGTGTCAACGGACAGCCGGCGCGGGCGGACGCTCGAGGAGCGCGAGGATGCCGTGGCGGACGCGGATCTCCGCGCCGACCTCGCGCGCGACGCGCTCGGCCTCCTGCTCGCGGGCGACGATGGCGGCTCCCGGCTCGGCCTCCTCCGCACAGCGCACGCGGCAGGTTCGCAAGAGCGCCGGCCCGTAGAAACCGATGATCTTTCCGAGCTGCGGCTCGCCGTACTGCACCGCATGAGTGAGCCAGACCGGACGATCACGCGGCAGGGCCGCCGCGATCGCGAGCCCCGACGCGCTGTGCTCGCGCTGTGAGCGCGAGACGTGCTCCCCGACGATCACGACGACGAGGGCCGCGATGGCCGCCGCGCCGAGGAGCGCGACCGGCAGCGCCCGCACGCGCCGCGCGGCCCGGTGGAGCGCGAACCCGGCGGCGGCGGCGAGCGCCGGATAGAGCTGGAAAAGGTAGCGGCTCTTCTTGCCGGCGGCGGCCGAGATCACGACCAGCACGATCGCGCCGTAGACGAGCCAGAGGCGCGCCCCGAGCGATGTCCGCCCGGCGCGTCCCAGGAGCACGAGACCGACCGCCGCGACCGGCAACCACGGCCAGTACGTTCGCGCGAGCTTCGAGAAGTACCAGAAGGGGCCTCGGCCGAGCGTGCTCGGCTCGAGCAGCACCTGGCCGATCTGGCCTCCGAAGTACCCGCGCGCGAAGTCGCTGCCCTCGTCGAGCCGGGCCGCGAGCCACGGACCGACGGTCGCGAACACCAGCACCACGCCGAGAGCGCTCCACCTCGAGAACACGCGGCGCGCCAGGACGCCGGAGTGCGCCCAGAGCACGACGGCGACGGCGACCGGAAAGAGCCCCTGCGGCCCCTTCGCGAACCAGCCGCCGATCGCCGCGATCGCGAGCCCCAGGATCGCGCTCGGCTCGGCGACCGAGCGATGCGCCGCGAGGAGGCCGAGCAGCACCCATGCCGTGACCAGGGTCTCGAGGTGCACCCCCCGGCTCCAGTGCGCGACCTCGGGCGTCGTCACGTAGACGAGCGCCGCGAAGAACGCGACCTCCCAGCCGCCGAGGGTCCGGCGCACGAGCGCGTACACGAGCAGCGTGCAGGCGACGCCGAGCAGACCCGGCGCGAGCACCGCGGTGAAGGTGGTCCGTCCGGCGGCCGCGAAGACGAGCGCGTTCACCCAGAAGTGCAGCGGCGGCTTGTTGACGTACGGCACGCCGTTGAAGGTGAGATGCGTCCACTCGCCGGTCTCGAGCACCGTGCGCGCGATGGTCGCGTACATCGCCGGGTCGCCGTCGAGCGGCACGCGCGCGACGCCGCCGAGGCCGAGCGCGGCCGCGATGACCGCGAGCGCGCTCACGTGCGCGCCGGGCCGCGCGATCCAACGCGCGAGGGACGCGAGCCGCCCGGCGGCACCGGGACCGGCCTCGTCGCGCGCCTCCAGGCTCGTTCCGCGTTCGCGTCCGCCCGTCACCGCGCGCGCTTGTATCACAGACGGACGCCGCGCCACGTCGGCGCTCGTCTGGCAAGGCCGATTTCGACCTGTTAGATACCCCGCGATGGAATTTCGGGAGCTCGCCCGCATCAACGGCGGCTATGCCGAAGCGCGGATCCTGCACGCCGCCGTGACGCTCGGGCTCTTCGATCGGCTCGACGCGCCCGGACGCACGGCCGCCGCGATCGCCGCGGCGGCCGGCACCGATCCCCGCGCGACCGAGCTCCTGCTGAACGCGCTGGTCGCAATGCGGGTCGTCCGCAAAGACGGCGACGTGTTCAAGGAGACCGAGGTCACCCGCACCTACCTGACGACGGCCTCACCCACCTCGTACACGGACTACGTGCGCTTCGACGCATCGCTCTGGCCCCTCTGGGACCACCTCGCCGAGACCGTGCGCACCGGGAAGCCGGCGCGCGATCCCGACATGTTCCAGGCGAGCTCCGAGGACACCGCGCGCTTCATCGACGCGATGGCGAGCATCGTGGCCGCGCGCGGCGACGCGCGCGTGCTGGCCGAGACGCTCGACCTCGGCGGCGTGCGACGGCTCCTCGACGTCGGCGGCGGTCCCGGCTCCTACGCGATCGAGATGGCGCGCCGCCATCCCCACCTGCGCGCGACCATCTTCGATCTGCCGGGCACGCTTGCCGTCACGCGCCGCTACATCGAGGCGAGCGGGGTCGGCGACCGGATCGAGCTCGTCGCCGGCGACTACCTCCGCGATCCCCTGCCGACTGGCTACGATCTCGTCTTCCTTTCGAACGTCATCCACGGCGAGGACGAGGAGACCAACCGCGCGCTCATGCGAAAGATCCGCGGCGCGCTCGTCGCGGGCGGACGCGTGATGATCAAGGATCACGTGACCGACGAGTCCGGCACGAGCCCGGCGCCGGCCGCGATCTTCTCGATCGCCATGCTGCTCTTCACGCGCGGCCGCGACTACGCCTTCGCCGAGATCCGCGAGTGGCTGCTCGCCGCCGGCTTCGCACGCGCCGAAGCCGACGTCCTGCCGCCCGGCCTCGTCTCCACGCTGGTCGTCGGCCACGCATGACCGCGGCCGAACGCAAGGACGGCGGCGCGCGCTTCTGCCCCTCGTGCGGCGAGCGCCTGCAGCCGACGGCTCGCTTCTGCCCGGGCTGTGGACAGGCCGCCGACAGCGCGCCCGCGGCCGCCGCGAGCCTGCGCGATCAGTGGCCCGGCCTCGTGGTGCTCGGCGTCTTCCTCGCGGCCGGGCTGCTGGTGTGGATCGGCGTCCTCCGGCCGGGTCCCGCGCCGTCGAGCGCGCCCGGGCGCGGCCGGGCGGCGGCGCCGGCGGGCGGCGGCGCCGGCGGCGGCGTGATGCCGGCCGAGCATCCGCCGGTCGGCCTGCCCGACGAAGCCAAGGGGTTCGTCTCCCAGCTCGCCGAGAAGGCGAACGCGGCGCCGCAGGACGTCGCCGCGTGGAAGAGCCTCGCGCAGGTGCAGGCGCGCGCCGCCGAGATGGACCCGAGCTACGGCGAGCAGGCGCTCGCATCGTGGCAGCACGTGCTCTCGATCGCCCCCGCCGACGCCGACGCGATCCGGGGCCTCGGCAACGCGTACTACGACCGCCAGAAGTTCGACCTGGCCGCGCTGCAGTACGAGCGCTACCTCGCGAAGAACCCCGACGACGCGAGTGTGCGCACCGACCTCGCGACCACGTACCTCTACCAACGGCAGGTCGACAAGGCGATCGCGGGCTATCAGCAGGCGATCGCGTCGAAGCCGACGTTCCTACAGGCGCACTTCAATCTCGGCCTCGCCTACGAGGCGAAGGGCGAGCGCGAGAAGGCCATGGCCTCGCTCGACAAGGCCCGCGAGCTCGCGACGGACGACGACACGCGGACCCGCATCGACCGCGTGAAGACGCAGCTCTCCGCCACGCTTCCGGGCGCGGCGGCCGCGACCATCGCGGCCGGCGGCACCGCGGCGCCGCCGGCGGCCGGCGCGCCGACGGACGGCGGTATGGCGGGCACGCCGGCGCCGCCGCATCCGGGCGTCGGCGCGCCGCCGGCCGGGGCCGCCGCGGAGAGCGCGGCCGGCACGGACTTTCCGAGCCGGGTCGAGGCGCAGCTCCGCGCGCACCAGATTCTCGGTCCAAAGATCCGGAGCATCGAGTGGCCCGATCCGACCCGCGCCCGCGTCCTCGTCGCCGACTTCCCGATGGCGAGCATGCCGGAGTTCGCGCGCACCATGTTCCGCGCGCGCCTCGAGGCCATCCTGTCCGACACCAAGGCGAGGTTCGCGGTCACCGACCCCCGCACCATCGAGATCGCCGACGCGGCGAGCGGGACCGCGATGGAAACGGTCACGAAGTAGATGCAGCCGGACTTCTACGCCGAGTACTCGCAGATCGAGGATACGCACTGGTGGTTCCGCGGCCGGCGGGAGATCTTCACGCGCCTCCTGGCGCCGCTCGGTGTGAAGCCGCTGCGCATGCTCGACATCGGCTTCGGCACCGGCGCCATGCTGAGGTTCCTCGAGCCGTACGGATCCGTGATCGGGATGGACATGTCGGTCGAGGCGATCCGCTTCGCGCGGACGCGCGTCGCGTGTCCGATGTTCCTCGGCAGCATCACCCACGTTCCGATCGCCAGCGCCGCCTTCGACCTCGTGACGGCCTTCGACATCGTCGAGCACGTCGAGGACGACCGCGCGGCGTTCGTCGAGCTGGCCCGCGTCTGCCGCCCGGGCGGCCACGTGCTCGTCACCGTCCCGGCGTTCCAGTTCCTCTGGGGGAACCAGGACGTCGTGAGCCATCACCGGCGCCGCTACACGCGCGCCGAGCTCGGCGCGCGCATGCGATCCGCGGGTCTCGCGCCCCGCCGCTTGTCGTACTTCAACGCGATCCTCTTCCCGGTGGTCGCCGCCGTGCGGGTCGCGCGCCGGCTGCGCGGCGAGCCGCCGTCCGACGAGGTGAAGTCGGACTTCACGATGACGAAGCCCGGGCCCGTGAACGACGCCCTGGCGCGCGTCTTCGGCGCCGAAGGGCGCTGGCTCGCGCGCTGGCGGCTGCCCGTCGGCGTGTCCCTCGTCTGCCTCGCCGAGCGTCCGGCCTAGCCATGGCGTCGAGCGAGCCCGGGAGCGAGCGCATGGGCGCCTCGACCGCCGCGGCGAGCGCGGCTCCGGAGCTGTCGGTGATCGTCCCGACCTTCAACGAGCGCGCCGTGCTCCCGGAACTGCTCCAGCGGCTCGTCGCCGTGCTGGAAGAGGCGGCGCCCGACTACGAGATCGTGTTCGTCGACGACGGCTCGATCGACGAGTCGCCCGCGATCCTCCTCGATGCCGCCGACCGGAACGCGCGGCTCCGCGTCCTGCGCTTCAGCCGGAACTTCGGCCACCAGGCCGCGGTGACGGCCGGCATCGAGCACGCGCGCGGCCGCGCCGTGGTCGTGATCGACGCCGACCTGCAGGACCCGCCGGAGGTGATTCCGGAGCTCGTCGCCAAGTGGCGCGAGGGATGGGAGGTGGTGTCGGCCGTGCGCACCGAACGCCCCGGTGAGAGCGCGCTCCGGCTCTTCCTCATCCGCACTTTCTACCGGGTGCTGAAACGAATCGCGTCCGTCGACATGACGCCCGACGTCGGCGACTTCCGCCTGCTCGACCGCCGCGTCGCCGACGCCCTCAATCGGATGCCGGAACGCAATCGCTACGTTCGCGGGCTCATTCGCTGGCTCGGCTTCCGCCACGCCGAAGTCGGGTACAAGCGCGCCGAGCGCTTCGCGGGCGAGACGAAGTATCCCTATACCAAGCTCGTCCGCCTGGCGCTCGACGGCGTGACCGCATTCTCGACCTTCCCGCTGCAGCTCGTCGCGTGGATGGGCTTCGCCGTCTTCGGATTGAGCCTGCTCCTCGCCGCCTACGGGATCGTCGGCCGCCTCTTCGGCGGCGCGACGCCCCCGGGGTGGACGTCGGTGTTCGTCGCCGTCGCCCTCCTCTCCGGCATCCAGCTCGTCGCGCTCGGCATCCTCGGCGCCTACGTGAGCCGCATCTTCGAAGAAGTGAAAGGCCGGCCGCTCTACGTGATCGCGACCGACACCGCCCGCGACCGCGAGCGGTAGCCCCCTCGACGCCGGCGGCGCCGGCGGCAGTCGTCGCGTCGCCCCCGCGCCCGCGGCGGCGTCCCGAGGAGACGGGACCCGCGTCCCGGGCCCTTCTTGGTTGACTGGACCGATCGCGTGGGTGGAGAGTGCGTCCATGACCACTCGAGAACGGCTCGTGATGTTCGTCGGCGCGACCCTGCTGATCGTCGCGTCGGGGCAGGGAGCGGCTCAGGAGCGGGACCACCTCACCTGCTTCACGGTCAAGGACCTCGACGCCACCGCGGCGCCGGCGATCGCGCGCCTGGAGCACCAGCTCGGCACCGCGACCGACTGCAAGGTCGCCGCCCGCACCCGCCTGCTTTGCGAGGAGAGCGCCGTCAACGACGGCGACGACCCGAACGGCGGCCCCGCGCAGCGCTTCCTCTGCCACCGCGTGAAGTGCACGACCGCCACGCCGCCCGTGAAGGGCCGGCAGCTCTCCGTTGCCGACGGCGCCACGCCGTCGGGCCGGTTGCTCGTGCTCGGGCGCGAGGAGATGGTCTGCGCGCCGTTCGCGCTCACGGGCGTCGGGAGCGGCTCGACGTGCAGGGGCAACGATGAGTGCCCGGCCAGCGCCTATTGCGCGAAGGGCCGCGGGCGCTGTGACGACAACGGATCGTGCGCCGTCCGCCCGAGCGCCTGCGTGCAGGTCTACGACCCCGTCTGCGGGTGCGACGGCCTGACCTACTCGAACGCCTGCGTCGCGGCGAGCCTCGGAGCGAACGTCGATCGTCGAGGCGCCTGCCCGTGAAGCCCGGGCGCTGGCCGGGCCAATCTTCGGGTCGGTAGCGGCGCGCGGCGCTACATCGTCACGGCCGCCAGCCACTCCACGAGCGGCGCCGCCTTCTTCGCGCGCGCCACGAGTTCGTCGACGAGCTTCGGCGACGTGAGGAGCGCGCGTCCGGGCCCGGGAAACGACACGATCAAGCCCTTCCGGCGCAGGAGATCGGCACGCGGATGCCCGGGATCGAAGCCGCGCGGGACCCGCCGCGTCTCCTCGTACGAGCCGACGGTGAAGCCGGCGCGTCCGAGGGAGCCGACGATCCTCGCGATCTCCGCGCCCTGCTTCGCGTCGTCGACGGCGGCGCGGAAGCGCCGCAGCTGCTCGCCGTCCATCATGTACTGCCCTGCGCACGCGAAGAACTCGCGAGCAGCGACGTGGAGGTAGAGCGCCGCCGCGCCCGACGGACCGGCGTCGCTCCCTGCGATCCCGAGATAGCCGCCGATGTGGGTCTTGTACGGCGATTTGTCCTTCGAGAACCGCACGTCACGATAGATACGGAACACCTTCGGCGCGGCGATCTCCTCGTGGGCGTAACGCGGCGCGAGCTTCTCGCGAACGGCGGCGAGGAGCGCCTTCATCGGCGCCAGCCAGCCTGCCTCGTACTCGTCGCGGTTCGCGGCGAACCACTCGCGGTCCTGGTTCCTAGCGAGCTTCGCGAAGAAGCGCGCCTCGCGGTCGGCGAACCCGACGAAGCGCGCGGTCGATCCCGCGGCGTCGGATCGCTTGGTCTTCGGCATGACGCCCGCTGTACGCGCGACGACCGAACGACGCAATGCCCGGCGGTCGTCCTCGACGCGGGCGGCCGGACGCGGCCGCCGGGTGCGGCGACCCGGCGGCGGCGCGGATTGCTTGGCCGCCGGGCCGCCCCTAGAATCGTGCGCTCATGGTGGCGCCCTACTACCTCCCGATCGGCGACGAGATCGAGGTCTTCACCGCCGCGTACGCGAAGCGCCTGCCGATCCTCCTCAAGGGACCGACGGGCTGCGGTAAGACCCGCTTCGTCGAGTACATGGCCGCGAAGCTGCATCCGGAGCGGACGCGCGGCGAACAGCTCGTCACGGTCGCCTGCCACGAGGATCTGACCGGCAGCGACCTCGTCGGCCGCTACCTCATCGAGGGCGACGCGACCGTGTGGATCGACGGCCCGCTCACGCAGGCGGTGAAGCACGGGGCGATCTGCTACCTCGACGAGATCGTCGAGGCGCGCAAGGACACGATCGTCCTGATCCATCCCCTCACCGACCACCGCCGCATCCTGCCAATCGACAAGAAGGGCGAGATCCTCGAGGCCCACCCCGACTTCCTGCTCGTCATCTCCTACAACCCCGGCTACCAGAGCGTGCTCAAGGATCTGAAGCAGTCCACCCGGCAGCGCTTTGTGAGCCTCGAGTTCGACTACCCGCCGCGCGACAAGGAAGCGCAGATCGTCGCCCACGAGGGCGCGACCGACATGGACACCGCGCTCGAGCTCGCGACGCTCGGCGAGAAGGTCCGGAACCTCCGCGGCGGCGGGCTTTCCGAGGGCGTCAGCACGCGCCTCCTCATCTACGCCGCCAAGCTCATCGCAAACGGCATCCCGGCACGGCGCGCCTGCACGGCCGCGATCAGCCGCTCGCTCACCGACGACGCCGAGATGCGCCGCGCGCTCGACGAAATGGTGGCGTCGATCTTCCCGTAGAACGAAGATCCGACGGTCGAGAAAGGCTCGGACGTGAGCGACGAAGTCGATGAGCGTTTCTCGACCGGCTGAGCCCATGAGCCGTCTTCGCAGTCTGTGGTACGAGAGCCGCCACCTCGACGCGGGCGCGCCCGGGTTGCGCATGCGCCTCGCGGCGCTCCCGGAGCACGCGCGCGAGCTCCTGCTCGCGGTCGGCGACCGGCTCGCCGCAACGTCGCTCACGCTGGCCCAGCAGTACTGTCGGCAGGCGCCGGCCGCATGGGCGCTCGGCGAGGGCGCGTTCGCGCGCTGGGTCGCGGGCGGCGAGCGGCTCGCGGTCGGCGAGCACGGCTCGCGGAACGCCGCCGGGTCCTACTTCGCGCAGGCACCCGCCGCGCTCGCGAGCCTGCCGGCGGCAGAGCTCGACGCCTGGCTCACGCTCGCGGGCGACGTGCTGGTCGCGTCGCGGCGGCTCGGCGAGGCCTTCGTCGCGGCGAGCCTGCCGGCGCTCGCGAGTCTCGCGCCCGGCAGCGGACGACTCGAGCGCTGGGTCGCCGAAGGGCTGTCGCTCGCGCGCCACGGCTTCGACGGCGAGGCGCTGGCGCTCGCCTTCTTCGAGGCGACCGGGCTCGCGGCGCCGATCTTCGCGCCGCGGGACTACGCGCGCTTCGCCGCACTCGGACTCGCCGCGGCGTCGGCGAGCCGGATGCGGGTCGACCTCTTCGTGAGCGTGCCGCCGGCGCTCCGGGAGCTCGACGAGGCGGAGCGCGGCGGCGTCCTCGAGCTCGCGACGCTCGCCGCGGAGCGCGCGCCCGCGATCGGTGTCGAGGCGTACTTCTCGCTCCCGGCCGCGCTCGCCGTGGTCCCGGAAGCGCGCGCGGACCTCCTCGCGAGCCTGCGGCCGGTCGCACGCGACGCCACCGCCTCCCTCACCGACCTCCTACCGGTCTTGCGCGCGATCCTCGGGCACACGCCTCGCGACGTACGCACCCGGCTGATCGCGCTCGCCGGCCGCGTCGCCGCGGTCTTTCCGACCGGCACCGTCCCGTTCTACCGGATGCTGCCGCGGCTCCTCGAGCGCACCGGCATCGACGGAATCGAGCGCTGGGTCGCGACGGGGCTCGAACACGCAGCCGAGCATCCCGACGCCGGCGCCGCCTACTTCGGTCTCGACTCGCGGACGAGCCGCGCGGTGCTCGCGGCGGAGTCGACGGCCGTCGAGCTGCCGGAGGTGCAGGGGCTCCTGAAACGCTATCTCCAGATGCTGACCGGCCGGAGCTGGCAGGTCGCTGGGCGCGCCGACGTCGGCTACCGCCCCCCCTTCGACGAGCCGGCGACGGAGGACGCCGCGCCGAGCCGCGAGACCGCGCTCTTCCCGGCGCAGCTCGCGACCTTCGCCGAGGCCGAGAGCAACCTCCGCCTCTACCGACTGATCGCGGCGCAGCACGCGGGACGGCGCGAGCTCGCGAGCGACACCCTCGACCCGCCTCTCGACCGCTTCCTCGCGGGATTCGACCACCCGGGCGTCGCGGGCGAGCTCTTCGCGATCTTCGACGGCGTCCGCGTCGACGCCGGGATCGGGCGCCGCTATCGCGGCCTCGCCGGGGACCTCGCGGCGGTCGCGGCCGAGCTCGAACACGGACGGCGCCGCCTGCCCGGAACCCTCGGGCACCTCGTCCACGTGCTGCGCGAGGCGCGCCTGCCGGAGCTCGCGCGCCGCGTGCCGACGCTCGCGGCGCGGCTCGGGGCCCCCGGGGCGACCGTCGCGGACAGCGCCGCCGTCACACGCGCCGTCTACGACGACATGATGCGTGGCGAGCACGGCGCGCTGCTCGCGAGCGCGCTTCACGGGCCGGCCGACGACGAGGACCTCGCCGCCCTTGCCGAGGACGCGCGCTTCTACCTCGACGGCGGCGAGGCGCTCGGCGGTGGCGAAGACGAGGCGGCGGGGCCGGCGCCGGAGGCGCCCGAACCGATAGACCGGCAGGTGGACGACGACGTCGCCCTCACGGACGAGGAGAGCGACGGCCCGGCCGGCGTGCCGCTCGACCCCGAGGAAATCCTGAAGCTCCTGCAATCGGGGGCCCGCATCACGGCCGCGCAAGGTCACGGCGAGGATCTCGCGGCGCTCGGCCTCTACGTGTCGGATCTCGCCGGCAAGCTCCCGCGCGAGCGCATGGCCGAGCTGCAGAACCTGCTGCGCCAGGCGCAGAGCGGCCGCGCCGCGGCGTTGCCGCATGCGGCGGGCGAAGGCGAGTTCCTTTACGACGAGTGGGACTATCGCATCGCCGACTACCGTCACGCCTGGTGCCGGCTCGCCGAGATCCCGCTCGAAAGCGACACCGGCGACTTCTTCCACCAGACGCTCGCGGCCCACGCCGACCTGCTTCCGGAGGTGCGTCGGCAGTTCCAGCGCATCCGCCCCGAGCGCTACCGCGTGATCCACGGACTCGAGGACGGCGAGGACTTCGACCTCGACGCCGTCGTCACGGCGCGGGCCGACCGGCGCTCGGGGCATCCGCCGTCACCGAAGCTCTACCAGGCGAAGCAGCGCGAAGAGCGCGACGTGGCGACGCTCTTCCTCGTGGACATGAGCGCCTCGACCGACGAGCCCGTCCCCGGCGCGCCCGCCGGTCGCCGGGTCATCGACATCACGAAGGAGGCGCTGGTCGTCATGGCCGAGGCGCTCGAGGAGATCGGCGACGCCTACGGCATCTACGGATTCTCCGGCCACGGCCGCCGGCAGGTCGAGCTCTACCTCGTGAAGCACTTCAACGAGCCGCTCACGAGCGCGGTGAAGGGCCGGATCGGCGCGATCGAGCCGAAGCGCTCGACGCGCATGGGCGCGGCGCTCCGCCATGCGGTCGCGAAGATGCGCGGCGTCGCCGCGCGCTCCAAGCACGTGCTCCTGCTCTCCGACGGATTCCCGCAGGACGTCGACTACGGCGACGACCGGCGCTCGAACGTCTACGGCGTGCAGGACACCACGCGGGCGTTCCAGGAGGCGGCGCGCGCCGGCGTCACGCCCTTCTGCATCACCGTCGACAAGGCTGGGCACGACTACTTGAAGGAGATGTGCGAGGCTTCGCGCTATCTCGTGATCGAGGACATCACGGCGCTGCCGCGCGAGCTACCGAAGATCTACCAACGCTTCGTGCGGCCGTGAGCGCCGCGCCGGAGGACGCATGACCTGGCTTGGACGTCTCCTGTTCAACCGCTTCGCGCTGCTCGCGTTGCTGTGGTTCGCCGGCGTCGTCGGGCTGCATGTCGGTCAGATCCGCCACGACCGCCTGCCACTCGACCTGGACGCGCTCGCGCCGCCCGGCGAGCCGCCGCCGCCGGGCACGCTTCTGGCGGCGACGCTCGCCACCGTCATGCGCCACGAGCTCTCCGGGACGGGCTGGCGTCCGAACGACTTCCTCCTCTGGGGCCCGCGCGTCCTGGCCGACAACAACGCCAACCGCCAGCTCGGCATCCTGCACGCCGTGCGCCGGACGACCCAGGTGATGAAGGAGCACCTCACCAAGATCTCGAGCGACCCCTTCGACGCGAACCTCGACAAGGCCGACAACGCCTTCCGCTACGACGAATGGAGGTTCTTCTACCCGACCGCCGAGGGGCGCTACGCGCTCGGCGTGCGCTACCTCGAGGACTACGTGCGCGGCCTGAAGCCCGAGCTCCAGACCTCGAAGCCGCTCACGCTCCGCCACATGGAGCTGCTGCGCCTCTTCCAGGCGTGGAGCGACATGCTCGGCGACGCGCACGCCAACCTCTACCGCAGCGAGATCGACGGCCACCCCGTCCGGCCCTGGGAGAGCGACGACATCTTCTACCGCGCGCAGGGCCATACCCACGTGATGGCGGCGTGCCTGCGCGCGATCCAGCGCGAGCACGCGCGCTCGTTCGGCGAGCGCGAAGCGCTCGCCGCCCTCGTCGAGGAGGTCGCGCGCTCGCTCGAGTACGCGGCGCGCCTGAAGCCATTCGTCGTGCTCGACGGCGGCGACGCCGGCCTCACCGCCAACCACCGGCGAAACCTCGACGTCTACGTCGCCGAGGCGCGCCAGAAGATCTACTCGATCCGGGAGGAGCTGGAAAAATAAGCGGCCGCGAGGCGATTCAGTCCACGACGTAGCCGAGCTGGCGCAGGCGCTCGCGACGCTCGGCGTCGAGGGCGAGCGCCACCGGCGGAGCGGCGGCACGGGCGCGAAAGCCGGCCTTGTTGTGCTCGCCGATGGCCTTCTGGAGCGCGCCGGTCCGCGCGGCCTGGTTCTGGTTTCGCGGCGTGGTTTCTCCTGCATCCGTCGCGAGGTCGTACAGCGTCGGGACGAAGCCCTGGTCGAGCAGGAGCTTCCACGAGCCGTCCACGACGGCGGCGCGATGCACCCGCCCCCACGACAGCTCCGCGAACACCGGTGCGGGGGCGGGTTCCGCGCCCCGCAGCACCGGAACGAAGGACCGCCCCGGCAGCCCGGACGGCACCTCGACCCCCGCGAGCTCGGCAATCGTCGGGAACACGCCGACGAGCGACACCGGCGCCTCCACGACGCGCCCGGTCGGGAGATCGGCGCCGCCGACCAGGAGCGGTACGCGCAGGACCTCCTCGTAGAGCGTCTTCGTGTGTTGCATACGCCCGTGCTCTCCGAACTCCTCGCCGTGATCGGAGGTGATCACGACGATGATGTCGTGCCTCCGTCCGAAGCCGATGCCATCGAGGAGACGTCCGATCTCGCGATCAGTGAAGGCGATCTCGGCATCGTAGAGCGCGCGCAGCGTCGCGAGCTCGTGCTCGGCGAGCGCCTTCTTCATCATCACCAGAGCCTGCGCCGGCCCGCGCAGCGGGTCGCCGGAACGGACTCCGAACGCTTCGGCGTAGGCCGGTGGCGGAGAATAGGTCGAATGGGGATCGAAGTAGTGCACGTACAGGAAGTACGGACCGTTGGTCGTCGGGCGCGACGCAACCCACTCGAGCGCGGCGTCGGTCACGACGTCCGCGGTCGCGTCGGGCTTCTGCTCGTTGCTCGGCCATACCGGGTCTGCGCCGCTCTGATCGCCGCGCCGCGCGAGGACGTCGAAGCGGTCGAATCCCTGCGCGAATCCCGATTCCGGCGTCACCACCGCCGCGTTGGCGGAGAATCCCGCGGTATCGTATCCCGCGGCGGCGAGCATCTCGGCCAGCATCAGCTGCTTCTCGTTGAGCTTGAGCGTCATGCGCTCGGCCCCGTGGTCGACGGGATAGCGACCCGTCAGGATGCTGGCGGTGCTCGGCAGCGTCCACGAGCTCGTCGAACGCGCCAGGCCGAAACGTGTCCCGCGGGCGGCGAACGCGTCGAGGCGCGCGGTCCGCGCCCGCGCATACCCATACGCTCCCAGGTGATCGGCCCGAAGCGTATCGATCACCACGAGGACGACATTGGGACGCGCGCGCATGCTGGGGGGCGCCGGCCGGCTGCAGCCGACCACGACGAGACACGCGAATGTCGCGACCACGGCGGCGGACCCTCGGCGACCCATCGACGTTCCACCGCCGCGCCGATCACGCCGCCGCACGGCGGCCTCTTACGGAAGCCGGTGTCGTCCGTCAATCCGAGACCGTTGACGTGGCGTCTCCGCTGCGCTCTCTCTCGCATCCCGACACATGGCGACGCGCGCGCGCACGATCCTCTTCTTCGGGTACTACCTGGCGCTCGCGCTGTTCGCCCTGCGCGTCGTGCTGCCGGCGCCAGCGCGGCTGGCGGCGATCCCCGTCGACGTGCCGCCCGCGTGGCGCGGCATCACGATGGCGGACCAGAAGCTCGTGGTCGCGGTCGTGACGGCGCACGCGCGCGCCCTCGTCCACGCGCCGTCGACGCTGCTCGACGGACCGCAGTGCCATCCGCTCCGCCACGCGCTCATGCTCGGCCAGCACGAGCTCGGCCAGGGGCTCCTCGGCGTCCTGCCGTACGCCCTGAGCGGCGACCCCGTGCTCACCTACAACGCGGTCGCGGCGCTCTCGGTCGCGCTCGCCGGCTTCGCCATGCACCTCCTGGTGCGCGGCTACACGGGCAGCGGCGCCGCGGCGCTCGTCGCAGGAACGGTCTTCGCGATCCACCCGGCACGCCTCGGCGACCTCGTGCACCTGTCGGCGATCGCGAACTACTGGACGGTCCTGACGCTGCTCTACCTGCACCGCTTCTTCCGCCGGCCGACCTGGCCGGCGGCCGCCGCCGTCGCGCTCTCGAGCTCGCTGCAGACGCTCGAGAGCATCTACCCGCTCGTGCCGCACGCGATCGTGGTCGCGGTCGTGAGCCTGGCGGGCCTGTGGCGCCGCCGCGACGCCTGGCGCGCCGTCCTCCCGAAGCTCGCCGCGGCCGGACTCGTGAACGTCGTCGCCGTCGCGCTCGTGCTCGGTCCCTATCTCGCCTTCAAGGAGACGTGGGGCTCGCTCGCGGGACGCCAGCAGTTCCTGTACGTGGCCGGCGACTTCGCACCGGGCGGCGGCGCATACGCCGGCACCGTCGCGCTCGCGCTGGCGGCGGCGGCGCTCGTCGCGCGCACCGGGCGGCGGGATCCCGCGCCGCCGCGGGCCGCGCTCCTCGTCGCCGGCCTCCTCGTGGCGTGGGGTGCCAGCGCGGGGCTGCGCGCGCCGGGAATCGACGTCGCGATCCCTCCGCTCTTCGGTCTCCTCGGCGGCATCGTGCCGGGCTTCGATGCCGTGCGCCGCGGCGGCGCGGTCGTGACCGGGTGGTACCTCGTCGCGAGCGCGCTCGCGGGGCTCGGCGTCGCAGCGCTCGTCCGCGGACGCGGGGCGGGCGCGCGGGCCGCGATCGCGCTCGTCCTCGTCGCGGCGGCGCTCGCGGAGGTGTTCGTCCCGGGCCTCGCGCGGCGCGCGTTCGGACGCACGGTCGCGCTCCAGGCGTACGTCGTCCGCCCGCCGAACGCGGTGCTCGCGATGTACGAGCGCCTGCGGCCCGGTGCCGTCCTCGACGTGCCGTACGAGCTCGGGCCCGGCCGGTTCTTCCGCATGGCCGACTTCGTCCTCGCGGGCGCGTTTCACGGACACCGGGTCGCCGCCTGCTACAACTCCTTCCTGACCCCCCTCCAGGACGACGTCGCGCACTACGCGGCGCGGGCCCTGGAGGACGCCCGCGCCGCCGAGGCCCTGGCCGCCCTCGGGATCGGAACCGTCGTCGTCCACCTGGCGATCCCGACCGCGAAGGGGCCCCTGCCTTCGGCGGCGAGCGCGCTCCCCCTGGTCGAGCTCGGCCATGCCGGCACCGAGCGGCTCTACGGCCTCCCGGCGCCGCCCCCGACCACGCGCGACCCCGCCGCGGTCGCGGTCCGTCTCGCCCGCGATCCGGCGGGTCCCGGACGGATCGCGGTGACCTTCGAGCACCGCGGGTCCGTCATCTACCGTCATCCCGACCCCATCGAGCCGGCCGTCTTCCTGATCCGCTGGTACGGACCGTCGGGCGCTCCGATGGGCGCGGCGCCGGTCCGGCTCCTCCGCCCGGCCGTCCTCGTCCCGGGCGACGCCGTCACGCGGGTCGTCGCCGTCCCCGCCGATGCGGCTCCGGCCGCCCGTCTGGCGCTCGTCGATCCGCGGGCGCCCGATGCGCCGCTCGCGACGCTCGTCGGCGCCGGCCCCTGAGTCCCCGGAAAGGGCGCGGCGCACGGCGGCTCGGCGCTTCGGAAACGCCAGCCGAGGGCGCGGCGCGCGCCGCGATGGTCCGCCACCCGCGGCGTGCGCCCCTCGCCCTCGCGCGCTAAGGTGGCCGCGCCATGGGCCATCGCGTCGCGCTGCTTCCGGGAGACGGCATCGGGCCGGAGGTGGCGGACGCGGCGCGCGCCGTGATCGACGCGACGGGCGTCGCGATCGAGTGGGTGGAAGGCGCCGCCGGACGGCCGGCGATCGAGCGCGAGGGCGATCCGCTCCCCGAGTCGGTCTTCGCCGCGATCCGCGAGACCGGGACGGCCCTCAAGGGCCCCGTGACGACGCCGATCGGCGGCGGGTTCCAGAGCGTGAACGTGCGGCTGCGGAAGGCGCTCGACCTCTACGCGAGCGTCCGTCCGGTGCGCACGATGCCCGGCGTTCCCACCCGCCACGAGCGGGTCGACCTCGTCATCGTCCGCGAGAACACCGAGGGCCTCTACGCCGGGCTCGAGCACGAGGTCGTGCCGGGGGTGATCGAGACGCTCAAGATCTTCACCGAAAAGGCCTGCCTCCGGATCGCGGAGTACGCCTTCACGCTCGCGCGCCGCGACGGCCGGCGCAAGGTCACCGCGGCGCACAAGGCCTCGATCATGAAGATGACGGACGGGCTCTTCCTCGACTGCTGCCGCGCGGTCGCGGCGCGCCACCCCGACGTCGGCTACGAGGAGATCGCGGTCGACACGCTCTGCATGGAGCTCGTCCTCGACCCGACCCGCTTCGACGTGGTGCTGCTCGAGAACCTCTACGGCGACATCGTGTCGGACCTGTGCGCGGGGCTGGTCGGCGGGCTCGGCGTCGTGCCGGGCGCGAACGTCGGCGCGCACGCGGCGGTCTTCGAGGCGGTGCACGGGAGCGCGCCCGACATCGCCGGCAAGAACCTCGCGAACCCGCTGGCGCTGATCCTTTCCGGCGCCCTCATGCTGCGGCACCTCGGCGAGCACGCGGCGGCGACGCGCGTCGTCGACGCGACCACCGCCGTACTCGCCGCGGGGCGGATACGGACGCGCGACCTCGGCGGGAGCGCGGGCACGACCGACGTCCGCGACGCGATCGTCGCCGCGCTGCGTGGAGCCACGGCGTGAGCGCCACGCGCACGGTGACGCTCGTCCCCGGCGACGGCGGCGGCCCGGCGCTCGCGGACGCCGTGGTGCGGATCTTCGCGGCCGCCGCCGTACCGATCGCGTGGGAGCGCGTCGCGGCCGGCGACGAAGCCCTCCGCCGCCAGGGCTCGGCGATCCCGGCGGAGCTCGTCGGCTCGGTGCTGCGGACGCGCGTCGCCTTGAAGGGCCATCTCGCCGCCAGGCTCGGCGAGGCGCGGGAGAACCCGAACGTCGCGCTCCGCAAGATGCTCGACCTCTACGCCAACGTGCGCTCGGTGCAGAGCTTCCCCGGACGCGCCTCGCGCTACCCCGGCCTCGACCTGGTCGTCGTCCGCGAGAGCACCGAGGGCGAGTACGCCGGCCTCGAGCACCGCGTCGTGCCCGGCGTCGTCGAGAGCATCAAGGTCACGACGGCCGATGCGTGCACGCGGATCGCCCGCTTCGCCTTCGCACACGCCGCCGCGGCGGGGCGCGCGAAGGTCACCGCCGTCCACAAGGCCAACATCATGAAGCGCGCGGACGGCCTCTTCCTCGACTGCTGCCGCGCCGTCGCGCGGGAGCATCCCGCGATCGCCTTCCAGGAGCTGATCGTGGACAACGCCTGCATGCAGCTCGTCATGAACCCCTACCAGTTCGACGTGATGGTGATGCAGAACTTCTACGGCGATCTCGTATCGGACCTCTGCGCCGGGCTCGCGGGCGGGCGCGGGGTCGTGCCGAGCGCGAGCTTCGGCGACGATCTCGCGGTCTTCGAAGCCATCTACGACGACGCGTCCGCGGTCGCAGCGCCCGACGCCGTCAACCCGATGACGCTGCTGGTGTCGGCGCTCGCCATGCTGCGTCACCTCGGCCTCGCGGCGCAGGCCGATCGCATCACCGCCGCGACCTCGGCGGTCCTCGCCGAGGGTACCCGGGTGACGCGCGACCTCGGCGGCACGGCGGGCACGACCGCGATGGCCGACGCGATCGTCGCGCGCCTCTGAGGCAGCCGCGATGTCCGCCTACGACGCGCTCCTGCTCGTCTCCTTCGGCGGCCCCGAGCGCCCCGAGGACGTGGCGCCCTTCCTCGAGAACGTGACGCGCGGCCGCGGCATCCCGCGCGAGCGTCTCGCGAACGTCGTCGAGCGCTACCATCACCTCGGCGGACGGAGCCCGCTCAACGAGCAGAACCGCGCGCTCGTCGCCGCGCTCCGCGCCGACTTCGCGGCGCACGGCATCGACCTCCCGCTCTTCTTCGGGAACCGCAACTGGCGCCCGTTCCTCGCCGACACCGTCGCCGAGATGCGCGAGGCCGGCGTCCGCCGCGCCCTCGCGTTCATCACCTCGGCCTACAGCTCCTATTCCGGCTGCCGGCAATACCTCGAGGACCTCGCGCGCGCCCGCGCCGCGGTCGTGGACGCGCCGACGATCGCGCCGCTCCGGCGCTTTTTCAACCACCCCGACTTCGTCGACGCCACCACCGATTGCGTCCGCGCGGCGTGGGAGCGCCTGCGCGCGGCACTCGCGGCCGATGCGCCAGACGCGGCGCGCCTGGTCTTCACCGCGCACAGCGTGCCGCGCGCCATGGCGGAGGGCTGCGCCTACGAGCGCGAACTCCGCGCCAACGCCGCGCTCGTCGCCGAGCGTCTCGGACATGACCGCTGGGACCTCGTCTGGCAGAGCCGCAGCGGACCGCCGCAGGTACCATGGCTCGAACCCGACGTGCTCGACCACGTCCGCACGCTCCGCGCCGCGCGCGTACCGGGCGTCGTGATCGCGCCGATCGGCTTCCTCTCGGACCACGTCGAGGTGCTCTACGACCTCGACGTCGAGGCGCGCCACCTCTGCGACGATCTCGGCATCGCGATGGTACGCGCTGCCACCGTCGGCACGCATCCGAGCTTCGTCACGTGCGTCCGCGAGCTCGTGCTCGAGCGCCTGCACGGTGCGCCGCCCCGGAGCGTCGGCCCGCTACCGCCGAGCCCCGACGTCTGTCCCCCCGATTGCTGTCCGGTGCCCGCACGCCCCGCCGCCCGACCCACACCACCGGAGGGTGCTCGCTGAAGGACAGGCGCGCCTTCGCACCCGTGGGAAGCTCGGTGATCGGCAACGCTGCATCGATCCCTCGTCGTGGCCCGAAGGTTCGAAAGAAGCGCTCGGGCGGCGGAGCAGCGATCCGGCGCGCACGCGTCGCGCGGCCCCGGAAGGGCGGACCGACGGCGCCGAGCACGTCGCCGGGGCCGCTGCGACCGCTCAGCCGGTCGCGGCGAGATACTGACGCGCCTCGTCGGTCACCACATAGACGAGCATCGGAACGAGGTTCCGCGTCGACTCGATCTCGGGGCGGCCGACGGGCCAGCCGAGGTAGCTGAGCCCGCGCGCCATCAGCAGGTCGGGGAGCAGCTCGAGATCGGCCGCCGGGAACGGTCGCACTTCGCGATAGCCCTCGAGATAGCCGGCGAGGGCGTCGTCGAAGCCGCCCGCCATCCGCAGGGTGTAGAGGGAGGTCGCAACCTCGAAGCCGATCCACGACCAGCCGAAGTCGTCGAAGTCGATCACGCGCGTCGTCGCGCCGTCGACGAGGATGTTGTCGGGAACCAGGTCGCCGTGGATCAGCACGTCGGCCGGCCGTGTCGCGAGGCGCTCGCGCACGCGGTCGCGCGCGGCGAGGAGGATAGGCATCTCCTCGGCGCCGATGGCGCCAAGCTTCCAGAAGCGTCCGAAGGTCGGGGCGTCGCCGACGAGGGTGGCGACGTTCCACGCGGGGCGGCTGAAGCGCGCGGGCTTCGGCCACGCGGCGGCGTGCGCGTGCATGCGCGCGGCGAGCCCGCCGACGGCGCGATAGAGCGCGCGGAGCCCGGCGGCGTCCGCGGCGACGCCGGCCTCGAGCGTCCCGGGAGGCTTCCCCGGCACCCAGGTCATGAGGTCGCACTGCCTGGGCTCGGGAACGCCGCCGACGCCGACCGTCGTGAGCCCGTCGCCGGTGCGCGTCGGAATGGCGGCCGGGGTCGGGATGCCGTCGGCGTCGAGCGCGCGCATCCACGCGAACTCCGAGCGGATGTCGTCGTCGCTCCGATAGCGCGGGCGGTGGACGCGCAGGATCGCCCGCGTGCCGTCGGCGGCCGTGACCAGGAACACCGCGTTCTCGCGATACTTCACGAGCTCGACCCGCGGCGCCGCGAGATCCCAGGCGGCGAGCGCGCGGTTCGCGAGCCCGGCGAGGCGCGCCACCTGCTCGTCGGTCGCGAGCGCCGCGAAGGCCTCCGTCGTCGTCACGCGATCTCGCGCTCCACGTCGCCGAGCGCGAGGTCGAGGCGACGGAGCAGCTCGTCGCAGTACTCGTCGTCGACCAGGAGGCCGACCTTGAACTGCAGGACCGACGGCGCGAAGCCCGCGAACATCGCCCACACGCCGCGCGGATAGAGCGCCCGCGAGAGCTGCATGCCGCCGAGCTCGCTCGCCGTCTCGAGGCCGATCACGACGCCGCGCTGGCGGACGCCGACCAGGTACGGATGGCGGGCGCGGAGCGCCGCGAGCCCGGCCGCGACCCGCTCCGCGGTGCGGCGCACGCCCGCGAGCACCGCGGGGTCCGAGCAGAGATCGAGGACGCGCGACGCCACCCGGCAGCCGAGCTCGGCGCCGCCGAAGGTCGACACGTAGCCCCAGCCCTGCTCGCCGAGCCACGCACCCGCCCGCCGGGTCATCACGACCGCCGAGATCGGATAGAGCCCGCCCGAGAGACCCTTGCCCGTCACGAGCAGATCGGGCTCGACGCCGAAGCCTTCGACGCCCCAGAGATCGCCCGTGCGTCCGAGGCCGGTCTGCACCTCGTCGGCGACGTAGAAGGTCCCGTAGCGCTCGCAGAGCGCCTTCACCCCGGCGAGGTAGCCGTCGGAGGGCACCGGGAATCCGTAGGTCGCCGGCATCGTCTCCATGAGCACGCCCGCGACGTCTCCCGGCGCGAGCACGCGCGCCATCGCGTCGAGGTCGTCGAACGGGACCGTCAGGAACTCGCTCGGGTAGTCGGAGAGGAAGTAGCGCGCCATGTCGTCGCGGCCGGCGGCGGCCCCGAGACCGGCGCGGCCGTGGAAGGCTTCCTCGAGGGCGACGATCTTCCGCCGGCCGGTCGCGCGCCGCGCCACCCGGATCGCGAGGTCGTTCGCCTCGCTGCCCGAGGGCACGAAGACCGAATAGTGGAGGTCGCCGGGGGTCAGCCGCGCAAGCTTTTCGGCGAGCTCGCCGCGCGCCTCGGACGGAAAGTGGTGGTTCCCGACGTCGAGCGTCTCGAGGCCGGCGCGCAGCGTCTCGACGAGCACCGGGTGGCGGTGGCCGAGATTGTAGGTGCCGCCGTTCAGGTGCAGGTCGAGGAGCTCGTGCCCGTCGAGATCCCAGATGCGGTAGCCCTCGCGTCTGCCGATCACGAGCGGGACGCCGAGGCTCTCCCACGCGGCGGCGCGGGCGGGCATGAGGTACTCGCGGCAGAGCTCCTGGGCGCGGCGCTTGCGGGCGGACGGCGACGACGGATCGGTAGCCATGGCTCCTCCTGCCACGGCGGCGCGTTTCGCGAAACCGGCCCTCCGGCGCGCGCGCGATCGCCCCGGCGTCCGCGTGGGGTCGCCGCGCATCGGCTGATGCCCGTCGCCGGTCTATCGCAACAGCGACCGCAAACCCGCCGCCACCTTGGCGGCCACCGCCGCGACGCCGGCGTCGTCGCGGAGCAGCCCGTTGTTGACCTCGAGCTCGACGTAGCGGAGCGCGT
Source organism: Deltaproteobacteria bacterium (assembly GCA_020852955.1). Classification (GTDB taxonomy): domain Bacteria; phylum Desulfobacterota; class Binatia; order UTPRO1; family UTPRO1; genus UTPRO1. The sequence continues at coordinate 55,243 of JADYZW010000006.1, forward strand.
GGCGCGCGCCGTGGACGCGCGCCGAGTAGATGAGGCCGTCGAGCCCGGAGTAGGGCTCGTTGTGGCGCACGACGAGGCCGGTCGCCGCGAGCGCGCCGGCGAGCGCGCCGGCGAGGCCGACGTGGTCGTCGTAGAGCACGCCGACCTCGAGCGCGCGCCGCCGGCCGCGCAGCTCCGGCGTGAAGCTGTGGATGCTCACGAGGATCGTCGCGTCGCACCGGGCACCGAGCACCTCGTCGATCGCGGCATGGTACGGCGCGTGCCAGCGCGCAACGCGGTCGGCACGCGCCGCCGCATCGAGCGCGCGGTTCCCCGGCACGACGACGCCATGGGTCTCCTCGACGATCAGGTCGTGATCGTCGAGGCCGCGGTTGCAGTCGACGACGAGCCGCGAGCAGCCGCTCTCGACGACCGGCGCGGCGAACGCCGCGGCGAGCGCGCGCGCGAGCGCCGCGGCCCCGATGTCCCACGCCACGTGATCGGCGAGCGCCGCGGATCCGAGCCCGAGGCCCGCGTACTCGTCGGGCACCGCCGCCGACGCATGCTCGACGGTGAACACGAACGGGGCGCGTCTCTCGCCGGCGCGGACGTGGAACGGGGCGTGCGGCACGCGGTTTCGTACTATGCCGCCCCGTACCGCGCCATCGACCACCACGGCGGCATGATGCGCCCGCTCCGCTGGCGCCACCCGCGCCGGCCGCGCTAAGACGGCCCGACCATGCACCTCCACTTCGGAACCATCTGGGAAGCCGTCGCCGACGCGACGCCCGACGCCCTCGCGGTCGTCCACGGAACGCGCCGGATCGCGTGGCGCGACTACGACCTGCGCGCCGCCCGCCTCGCGCGGGCGCTCCTCGACGTCGGCCTCGGAGCGCACAGCAAGGTCGGCATGTACCTCTACAACTCGCCCGAGTACTGCGAGACCAACTTCGCCGCGATGAAGATCCGCGGCATCCCGGTCAACGTGAACTACCGCTACCTCGACGACGAGCTCGCGTATCTGATCGACAACTCCGACATGGAGGCGCTCGTGTACCACGCCTCGCTCGCCGACCGCGTCGCCGCCGTGCGCACGCGCGCGCCGCGCGTGAAGCTCTTCGTCGAGGTCGACGACGGGCCTGGAGCGGACGGCGCGGTCCGGGTCGAGGGGGCCGTGCGCTACGAGGCGATCCAGTCGAGCGTCGCGCCCGCGGCGCGGATCGCACCGCGGGGCGACGAGATCTACATGCTCTACACCGGCGGCACGACCGGCATGCCGAAGGGCGTAATGTACTCGATGGCCGAGTTCGCCGGGTTCTTCCTGAAGACCTATCCGTCGATGATCGGCCAGCCGAGGATCCCGGACGCGGCGCACCTGCCGGAGATCGCCAAGCGGACGCGCGCGGACGGCACCGCGTGGGTCAGCATGTCCGGCCCGCCGCTCATGCACGGCACCGGCTGCTGGCTCGGCATGATGGTGCCGCACATGCTCGGCGGCACCGCCGTGCTGCTCGAGAGCACGTCGCTCGATCCGGTCGAGCTCTGGTCGGTCGTCGAGCGCGAGCGCGTGAACCTCGTCGTGGTGGTCGGCGACGCCTTCGCGAAACCCCTGCTGCGCACCCTCGAGGATGCCCCCGGGCGCTTCGAGCTCTCGTGCCTCCGGCTCATGGTGTCGTCGGGGACGATGTTCTCGCTCGAGGTGAAGCAGGGGCTCGTGAAGCACATGCCGGGCCTGACGATCGTCGACGTCCTCGGCTCGACCGAGGGCGGCATGGGGCAGTCGACGGTGCGCGCCGGCATGACCGCCGAGACCGCGCGCTTCAAGCTGAACCCGACCACCAAGGTCTTCACCGAGGACGGCCGCGAGGTGGCGCCGGGATCGGGAGAGATCGGCCTCGTCGCCAACGGCGGCATGGTGCCGCTCGGCTACTTCAAGGACCCCGAGAAGTCGGCGCGCACGTTCCGCGAGGTAGGCGGCGTGCGCTACGCCTTTCCCGGCGACATGGCGACCGTCGAGGCGGACGGCCGCATCACGCTCCTCGGGCGCGGCTCGCACTGCATCAACACCGGCGGCGAGAAGGTCTTCCCCGAGGAGGTCGAGGAGGCCCTGAAGGCGCACCCGGCGGTCGAAGATTCGCTGGTCTTCGGCCTCCCGGACGAGCGCTTCGGCCAGCGCGTGGTCGGCGTCGCCGCGCTCGCGGCCGGCGCCACCGACACGCCGGCCGCGATCCTCGCCGAGACCAAGCGCCGCCTCGCCCACTACAAGATCCCGAAGGATCTCCTCGTGGTCGAGCGGGTGCCGCGCGCCCCGAACGGCAAGCCCGACTACGCCGCCGCCAAGCGGATGTTCGAATCGACCCTCCGTTAGCGGCCGCGCGCCGAGGACGTCGCGGATGCCGTTCCCGATGGTCCGGTCGCCGCGGGAAAGAGAAATCGCGCCGCCACGGGCGCCCGCGCCCCCGCGCCCCCGCGCCCCCGCGACTCAGCGGCCGGAGGCGCCGGGAGCGAGGCGCAGCGGCTCGGTCTCGCTCACCTTCCAGCCGCTCGTCGCCTTCACGTAGGCGGCGTCGACGCCGTCGCGCGGCAGGCAGCCGGCGCGCGCGCGCACGACCTTCTCCATCTCGGCGATCGGGAGCGTCGTGACCTTCGGGGCGGGGATCGGCGCCGACGCGGTGCCGGCGACGAGCGGCTCGACGGCGCCGCGCACGGCGTTCTCCGAGAGATACACCGCTCCGGCGCCCTTCAAGCGCAGCGCCGCGTGCGGCTTCCCGCCGATCGACCTGGCGTACGGCGAAAGCGCGAAGAGCGAGCCGACGACGTTGCCCGTGGCGCCGTCCTCGAATCGGCTCCCCCACTCGCCCCAGTCCTCGACGATGACGTTCCGGACGTCGGCGACGATCGCGCCGGAGATGATCGGGCTCCGGATCGCGCTCTTCATGAGCCAGTTGTGATGCAGCGAGATGTTGTCGGTGCCTGCGTACTTGCAATAGATCGCGCGCGTCGCGCCGGCGACCAGGCTGTACTGCACGGTGACGTCGTGGGCGCCGTAGCCGATCGAGATGCCGTCGTCGTGGGCTCCGGTCGACGATACGTGGGCCACGACCACGCGGTACGCCTCCGGTCCGTCGACGCGCAGGTTGTCGTCGCCGTTGCGGAGGCGGAGGTCGCGCACGATCACGTCGTTGGTCCGGATGTCGAGGATCGCCGAGCCCTCCTTCATCGCCGAGCCGTCGAGCGTGGCGCCGCCGCCGTCGATCGTCAGGTTCGGCTTCCCGAGGATCGGGAGCTTCTTCCCGATGCGGATCGGCGTCGTGACCGCGAAGCGGATGATCGCGTTCCCGCTCGCCGCCGCGTCGGCGAAGGCGGCGCGCACGGCGTCTTCCGTGGGCTCGCTGATGGTGATCACGCGGCCGCCCGCGCCGCCCGTGGTCTCGGCGCCGAAGCCTTCGAGCGGCTCGCGGCCCGCGGGCGGCAGCGAGCTCGGCGCCAGGCCGAGGTGCGAGCACGCGGACGCCGCGCAGGCCAGCGTCACCATCGTCACGGCGAGGAGGGTGCGCACGCGGGCCACCATAGCGCCGCCGGCGGCGGCGTACAGCCCAGGATGGGTTGCGCCCCCCGGTCGCGAGGGGCACAGTGACACCCCTGGGGAGGAGCTCATGACGACGTCGTCCGATGCCTTCGGCGCCCGCGCCCGCCTCGCTGGAACCGCCCTCGCGGTCGAGTACTACCGCCTCGGCGCGCTCGCGAAGGAGCGCGGGGTCGCCCTCGATCGCCTGCCGATCACGGTCAAGATCCTGCTCGAGAACGTCCTCCGGCACCAGGGCAAGCCCTTCTCCGATCCCGCCGACGTGCTGACGCTGGCGCGCTGGGATCCCGCCGCCGCCGCCGCGACCGAGCTGCCGTTCCTGCCCTCCCGTGTCGTGCTGCAGGATTTCACGGGCGTGCCGGCCGTGGTCGACCTCGCGGCCATGCGCGACGCGGTCGCGCGCGCGGGCGGCGACCCCGAGCGCATCAACCCGCTCGTGCCCGCCGACCTCGTCATCGACCACTCGGTGCAGGTCGACGCCTTCGGCTCCAAGGACGCCTTCGCCGAGAACGTGAAGCGCGAGCACGAGCGGAACCGCGAGCGCTACCTCCTCCTGCGCTGGGGCCAGAAGGCCTTCGAGAACTTCCGCGTCGTGCCGCCGGGCACCGGCATCGTCCACCAGGTGAACCTCGAGTACCTCGCGAGCGTAGTCGACGTCCGCGGCGAGGACGGCGCGACGTTCGCCTTCCCCGACACGCTCGTCGGCACCGACTCCCACACCACGATGATCAACGGCCTCGGCGTCCTCGGCTGGGGCGTGGGCGGCATCGAGGCCGAGGCCGTGCTGCTCGGTCAGCCGCTCTACCAGCTCATGCCGGTCGTCGTCGGCTGCAAGCTCACGGGGCAGCTGCCTCCCGGGACGACCGCGACCGACCTCGTCCTCACCCTCACGCAGCGGCTCCGCAAGCACGGCGTCGTCGGCAAGTTCGTCGAGTTCTTCGGCCCGGGCTGCGCCGACCTCGGTCTCGCAGACCGGGCGACCCTCTCCAACATGGCGCCCGAGTACGGCGCGACCGCCGGCCTCTTCCCGGTGGACGACGAGACCCTCCGCTACCTCCGCTCGACCGGCCGCGACGCGGCGCGCGTCGACCTCGTCGAGCACTACTGCAAGGAGCAGGGCCTCTTCCGGACGCCGGCGGCGCCGGAGCCGACGTTCTCGGAAGTCGCCACCCTCGACCTCTCGACCGTGGAGCCGAGCCTCGCGGGTCCGCGCCGTCCGCAGGACCGCGCCCCGCTCGGCGGCGTGAAGCAGAGCTTCCGGAGCGCCTACGAGAAGCAGCTCGCCGGCGGCGGCAAGGGCGCGCCGATCACGAGCGACGGCGCGACCGAGACGCTCACGCACGGCGGCGTCGTCATCGCGGCGATCACGAGCTGCACCAACACCTCGAACCCGTCGGTCATGCTCGCCGCGGGCCTCCTCGCCGAAAAGGCGGTGGCGCGCGGCCTGAAGCCGAAGCCCTACGTCAAGACGAGCCTCGCGCCGGGGTCGCGGGTCGTGACCGAGTACCTGCGCGACGCGGACGTGCTCGGAGCGCTGGAGGCGCTCAAGTTCGACCTCGTCGGCTACGGCTGCACGACCTGCATCGGAAATTCCGGTCCGCTGCCCGACGCCGTCGGCACCGCCGTCCGGGACAACGACCTCGTCGTCGCCGCGGTCCTCTCCGGCAACCGCAACTTCGAAGGCCGCATCCACCCGCAGGTGCGCGCCGCGTATCTCGCCTCGCCGCCGCTCGTCGTCGCCTACGCGCTCGCCGGCAGCATCGACGTCGACCTGACGAAGGATCCGCTCGGTACCGGCAAGGACGGGAAACCCGTCTTCCTGAAGGACGTCTGGCCGACCACCGCCGAGGTGCGGGATGCGATCGCGCGCGCGGTCACGCCCGAGCTCTTCCGCCAGACCTACGCCGAGGTCTTCACCGGGGATCCGACCTGGCAGGGCCTGCCGGTGCCCGAGGGCAACCTCTACGCATGGGAGCCCGACTCGACCTACATCCAGGAGCCGCCCTTCTTCGCCGATCTCCCGCCGACGCCGCAGCCGCTCGCCGACATCGCGGGCGCGCGCGTCCTCGCCATGCTCGGCGACTCGGTCACGACCGACCACATCTCGCCCGCGGGCGCGATCCCGAAGGACGGCCCGGCCGGCCTCTTTCTGATCGACCACGGCGTCGAGCCGCGCGACTTCAACAGCTTCGGGGCGCGCCGCGGCAACCACCAGGTGATGATGCGCGGCACCTTCGGCAACGTCCGCCTCCGGAACGAGCTCGTCGGCGGCAAAGAGGGCGACTGGACGCTCCACCTCCCCGACGGCGTCGAGATGCGCATCTTCCAGGCGTCGGAGAAGTACCGCGCCGCCGGCACGCCGCTCGTGATCGTCGCCGGCAAGGAGTACGGCTCGGGGAGCTCGCGCGACTGGGCCGCCAAGGGCACGCTGCTGCTCGGCGTGAAGGCGGTGATCGCCGAGAGCTACGAACGCATCCACCGCAGCAACCTCGTCGGGATGGGCGTGGTGCCGCTGCAGTTCGAGACGGGCGCGAGCCGCGCGACGCTCGGACTCGACGGGCTCGAGGTCTACGCGATCGAGGGCCTCGCCACCCTGACCCCCGGCAAGAAGCTCACCGTCCGCGCCCGCCGCGCCGACGGCAGCGCCATCGTCTTCACGGCCATCGCGCGCGTCGACAGTCCGATCGAGATCGACTACCTGCGGCACGGCGGCATCCTGCAGATGGTGCTGCGCAACATGGCGCGGAGCTGACGCATGGCGCGCGACGCGGATGGATCGGATGATCCGCGCCGCACGCCGTCCGCGCCGCCAGGCGGCGGCCCTGTGCCCGATCGCATGGCGTCCGCTCGGCGGACCGCGCCGGCACCGCATCGGATCGCACGCGTGATGTCATGCGGCCCCACATACGAGCGCGCCTGCGAACCCCTCTGACGCGCCTCGTCCAGATCCCGACTGCATGGCCTAATATGGCGCACCACCTCGGATTTTTGCTTGCATCCCGGGATTTTTCGTGTACAAGCGCCCGGAGCCGTTTGGGACTGGCAGAGCCGTGGACCGGCCCGGTACCGTTCGTGGGGTGGGGTGGAAGGTCGACGGGGATTCAGGGGGTGCAATGACGAACGCGTGGGGAAACGGGTGGGTCCGCCGAGGCGGTCCGTTCATCGTGCTTCCCTTGGTTGCGATGCTGGCCAGTGGCTGCTTCCACGTCGGTCCGAGTGCGAAGCAGGCAATGACGAGCGCCGCCCCGGGAGCGGAAGCCGCAGCGAAAGCCAACGCCCAGCACCAAGCGGCCTCGACGTTGGGCGACGTCGAGAACCCGGCGGTCCAGAGCCGCGTCGCGGCCTTCCAGACCCATCTCCGCGGCTTCTTCGACGGCGCCCTCACCCGCGGGGCCAAGTATTTGCCGTCCATGCGGGACATCCTCGTGCGCGAGGGGTTGCCGGCCGATCTCGCGTACCTGCCGCTCATCGAGAGCGGCTACCGGCCGAAGGCCGTGTCCCCGGCCGGCGCCGCCGGTCCGTGGCAGTTCATTCCGGAGACCGGCCGGCGCTACGGGCTCCGCATCGATTCGCTGGTCGACGAACGCCGCGACCCGATCAGGTCGACGCAGGCCGCATCGGCGTACTTGAAGGACCTGCACGAGATGTTCGGCGACTGGGAACTCTCCCTCGCCGCCTATAATACGGGTGAATACCGGGTCGCCCGCATCCTCGCGAACAAGGACGTCGAGGACTACTGGGACATGCGCGAGCGCGGGTACCTGCCGAGCGAGACGTCGGCGTACGTGCCGAAGTTCCTCGCGGCGGTGCAGATCGCGAAGGCGCCCGAGGACTACGGGTTCGAAACACCGACCCATACCCCGGAGCCCTACGAGATGGTCGACGTCGATCGCACGGTGTCCTTGCGGGCGGCCGCCGACATGTGCGGCCTCTCCGCGAACGAGCTCGCCGAGCTGAATCCGGCGCTCCGGAGCGGGATCACGCCGAGCGGCTACTCGCTGCGCGTACCCGTCGGCAAGGCCGAGCCGCTCCGCATCGGCCTCGCCACCTACGTCGAGCCGGTACACCCGCGCCGCGAGGTCGTGCGCAGCGCTCGCGGCGGGCGCAACGGCCGGAGCATCGCCAAGGGCGGCCGCAGCACTGCCGTCGCGCAGGGCAAGCGGAGCGCGACGCGAGTCGCCCGCACGGCGCCGCAGCGTTACCAGCGCGGCCGCCGCGACGTGCAGACCGCCCGCAGAAGTTCGGCGCAGGTCCGCGAGGCCAAGCTCGACAGGTCGAAACGCACCATCGAGCGCGCGAAGCCGGCGAAGCGCCCGTCAGCGAAGAAGCCGGCGAAGTCCGGAGCGACCGCCAAGCCTGCGACGAAGGCCGCGTCCGGCAAACGACGCGGCTGAGGTCCGGTCTTCCGACGTGACGCTCCGCGGGTCTACCTCGTAGGCTCGCGAACGTGCTGCCTGCTCGTGCGTCGAGACACTTGGATGAGCTTCGGGGAGCTCCGCCTCACGCGCCGTCGGCGAGGCTCGTGAGGTAGCGGACGAGCGTCCGCACGCCGAACCCCGTGCCGCCCTTCGGCGCGTACGGCAGCGCCTTCTCGAGAAACGCCGGGCCGGCGATGTCGAGATGGACCCACGGCGTCGAGCCGACGAACTCTTGCAAGAAGAGCGCCGCCGTGATGCTGCCGGCGTGGCCGCCGCCGATGTTCTTGAGGTCGGCGACCGCGCTCTTGATGTCGTCCTTGTACTCGGCGACGAGCGGCATCTGCCAGAGCGGCTCGCCGGTCTCGGCGCCCGCCGCGAGCAGGCGGTCGGCGAGCGCCTGGTCGTTCGCGAAGAGCCCGGCGACCTGCGTGCCGAGCGCCACCATGCAGGCACCGGTCAGCGTCGCGAGGTCGATGATGGCGTCCGGCTTCGTATCCGCGGCGAGGAGGAGCGCGTCGGCGAGCACGAGGCGGCCCTCGGCATCGGTGTTCAGCACCTCGACGGTCTTGTCGTTCCGGTAGCGGATCACGTCGCCGGGCTTCTGCGCCTTCCCGCCCGGCAGGTTCTCGGTGATCGGGATGAATCCCTCCACCTCGATCGCGGGCTTCAGGCGCGCGATCGCCGTCATCGTGCCGATGACCGCCGCCGCCCCGGCCATGTCGCACTTCATGGTCTCCATGCTCTTCGCCGGCTTGAGCGAAAGGCCGCCGGAGTCGAACGTGATGCCCTTGCCGACGAGCGCGATCCGGCGCTTCGCGCCCTTGGCGCGATAGCGGAGGCGCACGAAGCGCGGCTCCTCGTTGCTGCCGCGCGCGACCGCGGCGAGGCCGGCGAGCTTTTCGCTCGCGATGCGCTTCGGATCCCAGACCTCGACCTCGAGGCCGGCTTCCTTCCCGACCTTCTTCGCAAGCTCGGCGATGTACGTCGGCGTCTTCACCGCGGCGGGCTCGTTCACGAGGTCGCGGGCGAGCGTCACGCTGGCGAGCGTCACCTCGAGCGCGCTCCACACGGGCGTCAAGCTCGTCTCCGCGGGCGGATCGGCGACGACGAAGATCAGCTCGGCGACCGGCGGCGCGGGATCGGGCTCGGACTTGTACTTGCCGAAGCGGTACGCGGCGAGCTCGAAGCCCTCGACGAAGGCCGCGAGCCTTGCGGCGTCGTTCGCACGGGCGCCGCCGGCGACCACCACGCGCGTCGCACCGAGCGTGCCGACGAGACCGCGGGCTTGGCCGGCGGCGCGCCGCCACGCTTCGGCGTCGATCCGCGCCGCGTCGCCGAGCCCGACGACCATGAGCGCCTGCCGGCGCGGTCCCTGCACCGGCAGCACGGTCGCTTGCCCGGAGCGCCCGCGGAAGCGCGTCGCGGCGAGCGCGCGTTTCACTGCCGCGCCGCCGGCGCGCCGCGCGAGCGCCCGCATCTCGCGCCCGTCTTCTTCCCCGGCGGCCATCGGAACGATCACGACCTCGGCCGCGATCGCCGTCGGGTCTCCACCACGCACCCGGATCTTCATCGCGTGGCTCGTAGCGGCTTTCGCGTGCTCCTGCAATTCGCCGACGCGAAGCACCGTGCCGCGTCACCCTCCCGGCATCAGACTCACTCGTTGCGCTTGCCCTCGAACCGCTCGACCGTCGACTTCGCGGAGTCGGCGCCGGTGTAGACGGACTCGAATCGGACGCCGCCGTGTGGAACGGACCGCGGTGATCTGTCGGACCCCAAGTCCGTTTCCCCTCGGGAACGGCGTGGAGGCGTGGCCGTTGACCTCGCTCGCACCCGAATCGACCCGGCAAGAGTGAATCTCCAACGACGTATGACGGATCCGGTGTGCTCGATCAGCAGGCGGGTGCCGCCGTATGCTCGAAGCCACTGATTCGACGCCTCGACCGAGCGCCGCGTGCCGACGCGCGTCGCCAGAGTTGCGGCCCGCCGCGACGCCCGGTAGCGTCCGCCGCCATGTCGAGACGTCTCGCGCGGCTCGTCGCGGCGGTCGTGGTGCTCGGAGGCGTCGGCGCGTGCACCCGCGGCGGTAACGACGGCGGCTTCAAGGTCGCCCTTCTGAATCCGGGCCCGATCAGCGACGCGGGTTGGAACGCGGCGGCCTACGAGGGGCTCCTCGCGATACGTGACCAGCTCGGCGCCGAGATCAGCCAGGTCGAGACGCGGACGCCGCCCGAGTTCGAGCAGGCGTACCGCGACTACGCGCGGCGCGGCTTCCGGCTCGTGATCGGCCACGGCTTCGAGTTCCAGGACGCGGCGGCGAAGGTCGCGCCCGAGTTCCCGGGCACGGTGTTCCTGACGACGTCCGGCAATACGGTCCGGCCGAACGTGGCGCCGATCGTGTTCCGCCTCGAGGAAGCGACGTTCGTGCTCGGCGAGCTCGCCGCCCGCATGGCGCCCGACGGCGCGGCATGCGCCGTCGGCGGCATGGAGATCCCGTCGGTGAAGAGCACGTTCATCGCGTTCCAGGCGGGCGCCGCGCACGCCAAGCCGGGCTACCCGGTGACGACGTCCTACCTCGGCACCTGGGACGACGTCGGGGCGGCGCGCACGGCGACGCTGGCACTGGCGGATCGCGGCTGCCGCTTCGTCCTGCAGAACGCCGACGCGGCCGGTCCGGGCGTCTTCCAGGCAGCCGGCGAGCGCGGCATCTACGCCTTCGGCTCGAACCGGGCGCAGCACGAGGTCGCGCCGAACGCCGTCCTCGCGAGCGCGGTCATCGACATCCCGGCGGCGTTCGTCGCGGTGGCGCGCGAGGTGAAGGACCACACGTTCACGAGCCGCATCATCGAGGAGCACATGGCCGACGGCGCGATCGCGGTCGTGTTCAATCCCGCGCTCGAGACCAAGATCCCCGCCGACGTACGGAACGCGATCCGAGAGACCGAGGCCGCGATCCGCGCCGGCGAGCTGAAGGTCCCGACGGCGGAGTTCTGATCGCCGGACCCGGCGCGCGCGCGATGACGACGCCGAGGCTCTCGCTCTGTGGGGTCGCGAAGCGCTACGGCGACCTCGTCGCGCTGGCGCCGCTCGACCTCGCGCTTCCGGGCGGCACGATCCACGGAATCCTCGGGGAGAACGGCGCCGGCAAATCGACGCTGGTGCGCCTCGTCGCGGGCGGCGTCCAGGCGGACTCCGGCACGATCGCGATCGACGGAGCGCCGCTCGCGACGGGCGACCCGCGGGCCGCGCGCGCGGCCGGCGTCGGCGTCGTGCACCAGCACTTCGCGCTCGTCGGCGCCTTGTCGGTGGCCGAGAATCTGGCGCTCGGCCGACCGGAGTCGACCGGCGCGTGGTGCGCGCCGGCGCGGCTCGCCGCCGCGGCGCGGGCGCTCTCGGCGACGCTCGGGCTCGACGTCGGCGACCTGACGGCGCCCTGCGGCGCGCTTCCGGTCGGCGGCCAGGCCCGCGTCGAGATCCTGCGCGCGCTCTCGGCGACGCCGCGCGTGCTGCTCCTCGACGAGCCGACGGCGGTCCTCACGCCGCGCGAGACCGAGGAGCTCTTCGCGACGCTGCGGCGGCTCCGCGACGGCGGCATGCTCGTCCTCTTCGTGACCCACAAGCTCGAGGAAGCGCTCGCGCTCTGCGACGCGGTGACGGTGCTCCGCGGGGGCAAGCGCGTCACGACCGTCGGGGCGACCGACGTGACGGCCCACGACCTCGCGCGAATGATGGTAGGCGCCGGGGCCGAAACGGCGGCGCGCGCGCACCCGCGCGCGACCGGCGAGCCGCTCGCGCTCCTCGCCCGCGACGTCGCGACCAACGCAGTCGCCGGCCGCACGGCGCTCGCGCCCTGCAGCTTGGACATCGGGGCGGGCGAGATTTGCGGGATCGCCGGCGTCGACGGCAACGGCCAGGACGAGCTGGCCGGCGCGCTCGCGGGGGTGATTCCCCGGCGCGGCACGGTCGTCGTCCACGGTGCGACGCTTCCGGCGGACGACGTGCGCGCCGCGATCGCCGCCGGCCTTGCGCTCGTCCCCGGCGACCGCCGGCGCGACGCGCTCGCCGCCGGTATGACGGTCTGGCAGAACACGATCCTCGCGGCGCCTCTTCTCGCCCGCTTCAGCGGCTTCGGACTGCTCGACGTCGCGCGGGCGCGGGCCTTCGCGACCGATCTCGTGGCGTCGTATCGCGTCGCCGTCCCGAGCCTCGATCATCCGGTCGGCGCGCTCTCGGGCGGCAACCAGCAGCGTATCGTCATCGGTCGGGCGCTCGCGACGGAGCCCCGCGTGCTGATCGCCGTCAATCCGACGCGCGGGCTCGACATCGCCGCGACCGCGCACGTCCACGCGATGCTCGCCGCCACCGCCGCGACCGGAACGGCCGTGCTCCTCTTCACGACCGACCTCGACGAGCTCGCAGCGATCGCGGATCGCTCGTTCGTGCTCTACCGCGGCCGGCTCGCGGGACCGGTGTCGCCGCGCGATCGCGCGCGCATCGGCGCGCTCATGGCGGGGCTGTGGTGACCCCGCGTCGGGCGTTCGCGCGCATGCTCGGACCAGCAGCCGTCGTCGCCGCGGCGCTCCTCGTGAGCGTCGGAGTGCTCGCCGGCGCCGGCGCCGATCCGCTCGCGGCGCTCGCCGCGCTCGGCGGCGGCGCCTTCGGCGACCGCTTCGCGCTCGTCGACACGCTCGTGAAGAGCTGCCCGCTCGCGCTCACGGGCCTCGCCGTCGCGATCGCGTTCCGAAGCGGGGTCTGGAACATCGGCGCCGAAGGGCAGCTGCTGGCGGGAGCGCTCGCCGCCACCGCCGCCGCGCACGCCGCCGCCGAACGGCCGCTCGCCCTCGCCGCCGCGCTCGCGAGCGCCGTCGCCGCCGGCGCGCTCTGGGCCGGCCTCGCGGCCGCGCTGAAGCTCCGCCGACAGGTGAACGAGGTGATCGCGACCATCATGCTGAACTTCATCGCGGCCCGGCTCGTCGGCTTCGCGGTGCACGGTCCCCTCATGGAGACGGCCGGACACTACCCGCAGAGCGACGTGCTGCCGGCGGCCGCGCACCTCCCGACCCTCGGCGGTGGGCTGCACGGCGGGATCGCGCTCGCCCTCGGCGCCGTGCCGCTCGTCTGGCTCGTGCTGCACCGGACGGCGCTCGGCTTTCGTTGGCGCGCCGCCGGCGACAATTATTACGCGACCCATCTCGCCGGGCTCGCGCCCGCGCGGGCGACGATGAGCGCCATGCTCGTCAGCGGCGGGCTCGCGGGTCTGGCGGGGGGCATCGAGGTAACCGGGGTCACGCACCGGCTCTTCGAGCAGTTCTCCGGCGGCCAGGGCTACACCGCGATCGCGGTGGCGCTCCTCGCCCGCCTCCATCCGGGCTGGGTCGCGGTCTCGGCGCTGTTCTTCGGCGCGCTCACAGCCGGTGCGGGCGCCATGCAACGGAGCGCCGGCGTCTCCGCGGTCTTCGCGTCGATCGTCCAGGCGACCGTGATCCTGGCGCTCCTCGCGGCGGAAGCACCGCGTTTCGCGCACCGGCGCGGCCGCCGGCGCGACGACCTCGCGCCGCGTGCGGGGACGGCCGCATGACGGAGTGGCTCGTCGTGCTCACCGCCTCGGCCTTGGCGCTCGGCACGCCGCTCCTGTTCGCGGCGCTCGGCGAGCTCGTGAGCGAGCGTGCCGGCGTGCTCAACATCGGCGTCGAGGGTCTCATGCTGACCGGCGCGTTCGCCGGGTTCCTCGCCTGCTGGGCGACGGGCAGCCCGCTCGTCGGCATGGTCGCCGCAGCCGGCGCCGCGATGATGCTCGGCGCGCTCCTCGCCCTGTGGGTGGTCGGGCTCGACGCGGATCAGGTCGTCGCGGGCGCGGCGCTCAACATCCTCGCCGTCGGCGTCACGGGGGTCGCCTACCGCGCCGTCTTCGGAGTGACCGGCGCCGCACTCACGGTGCCGACCTTCGCGCCGATCGCCCTCGACGGCGACGCGTGGTGGCTCGCGCCCCTCCGCCAGCCGGCGCCGGTATGGGTGGCGCTCGCCCTCGTGCCGCTCGTGTGGCTCGTCCTCGCACGCACGCGCCTCGGGCTCGAGCTCCGCGCCGTCGGCGAGGCGCCCGAAGCCGCCGCGAGCCTCGGCATCCGCGTCGCCGCGGTGCGCGTCGGCGCGCTGCTCGCCGCGGCCCTCCTCGCGGGAATCGGCGGCGGCTACCTCTCGCTCGCCTACTCCAACACGTTCGTCGAAGGCATGTCGGCGGGACGCGGCTTCATCGCGCTCGCGATCGTCGTGTTCGGGCGGTGGCGGCCGCTCGGCATCCTGGCCGGCGCCCTCCTCTTCGGCGCCGCGAGCGCCGCGCAGTTCCACCTGCAAGCGGCCGGGATCACGATCCCGTATCATCTCCTCCTGATGCTCCCCTACGTTCTGACGCTCACGGTCCTCGCGATCGCCACCGGTACGACGGCGGCGCCCGCGGCGCTCGGACGCCGGCGCAGCGAGTGCGGCCCCCCGTGACGCTCGACCGCAGCTCGGAGTCTCACGGGGCCCACGTGCTCGACGTCGCGGGCTCTCGCGAGCGCACGAATCCTGGGATACACGAGCGGGCGGCGCCGCGCCTCGCACCCGTCCTCGGTGCGGCTGCCGCCGGAGACTGAAGTCATCGCGCCCGTCACCGACACCGACATCGATCGCGCCGCCGCGCTCGTCGGCGGCGCGCGCCGCCTCGTCGTCCTGACCGGCGCCGGCATCAGCACCGAATCCGGGATCCCGGATTTCCGGAGCCCCGGCGGCCTCTGGACGCGCTACGACCCGCGGAAGCTCACGTTCGATCGGTTCTGCGCGAGCGCCGAGACCCGCCGGCTCTACTGGGAGATGGGTAACGACCTCTTCCCCGCACTCCGCGACGCGCACCCGAACACCGCGCACCGCGTGCTCGCGGCGCTCGAGCGGCGCGGCGGGCTCCTCCGCATCATCACCCAGAACGTCGACGGGCTCCACCAGAAGGCCGGGAGCTCGCCCGAAGCGATGATCGAGATCCACGGCACCGCGCTCGAGGTCGGCTGCCTGACCTGCGGCGCCCGCCAGGATCGCGGACCGGTGCAGGCGCGCTTCGCGGCCGGCGAACACGACCTCCGCTGCGACTGCGGCGGCCTCCTCAAGCCGGCGACCATCTCGTTCGGCCAGGCCATGCCCGAGCGGGAGACCGTGCAGGCCTTCGCCGACGCGGCGGCGGCCGACGTCTTCCTGGTGGTCGGCTCGTCGCTCGAGGTGTATCCCGCCGCGGGGTTGCCGCGAGCCGCCGTCGAGAGTGGCGCGGCGCTCGTGATCGTGAACCGCGAGCCGACGCCATACGACGACGACGCCGAGGCCGCGCTGCACGGAAGCTCCGGAGAGACGCTCGGCGCGATCGCGGCAAGGCTCGGCCTCGCCATCACCGACGCCTGAGCGCGCCGCGCTTCGATCGATCCGATCGCCGCGGCACCCCGAAACGACGACGGGCGGTGGAGCCGGAACCCCACCGCCCGTCGCGACACGCGCGGGAGACCTGCGCGCTAACTGTGCCGGGCGAGCCGGAACTGGCCATGATCGACGTCGTCCTCGGGAGCATCCTCCGCCGCCGCGGCCACGGCGTCACTCGCCCGCCTCCGCTCGGCGGCGCGCCACTTGAAGAGGCCTTCCCGCACGTACTCCGGGTTCAGCTGGAGCATCTCGCAGACGTTGTCGAAGGAGAAGAACCAGGTGCGATCCTCGGCGGCGATCCACGCCTCGGCGTCCGCGAAGAGCTGGCGCGCCTTCGGGTCCGTCGCGTGGAGCTGCTTCATGAAACAGTTCACGGCGTCGGCGAGGACGGCGAGCACGAGGCGGCGCTCGCCGTCGGACTGCCCCTTCGAGCGCAACGCCTGAAAGAACTGCACCGGCAGCATCGCGTCGAGCTGCAGAAACCCGCCGTATCGATCTTCGGTACTGGTGTCGGTCATCGGCATCTCTCCCTTCGGCTCGAACACGCCCGCTCGAGCAAAGTCGTCCTCATCCCATCGCCGCGTCCGCGGCGATCTCCGCGAGCGGCGTCGTCGCGCGTTTCTGCAGTACGGCGGCCAGCGTCGTGCTCGCGAACACCTCCACCACCCGCTTCTGCGCCTCCCTCCATACCCATAGCATCGAGCAGCGCAGCGACTGCGCGCAGCAGTCGGGAGCCGCGCCGGCATCCCCGACGCACACGTTCAACGAGACCGGCCCCTCGATCGCTTCGATGACGTCCTTGAACGTCACGGCTTCCGGCTCGCGGGCGAGCGCATACCCGCCCTGCGCTCCGCGCGTCGAGCGCACGATTCCGGACCGGATCAGATCCTGGATGATCTTCTCGAGGAACTTCTTCGGAATCGCCTCGCGTGCCGCGATCTCGGCCACCGAGCACGGACGGCGATCGTTCTGGTATGCGAGATAGATCGCCGCGCGAAGCGCATAGTCGACTTTCCGGCTGACTTGCATGATGGCCATGGGGATCCCCTGGAGTCCTCAGTCGTCCTTCCGATCGCGATATTCCTCGAACCAGGCCATCTGGATGGCCTCGAGCTTGCCCTCGTTCGACGCCTTCGGATCGTCGTCGAACTCGTCGAGCGCCGTGACGTAGCGGTGCAGGTCCGTGAAGCGCACGGTGAGCGGATCGATCTCTTCGTGCTCGTCGGCGAGCGCGAGCGCGAGATCCTCCGCATCCTCCCACTTCAGACCCATGGCTCGCCTTCCGCGGACTTGTTCTCGAGCACGCGCTTCAGCGATGCCTCCATGATGCGGTGGGCGAAAGGCGTGCTCGCCTCGCCGAGCGCCTGCACCAGATCGCGGATGCGGTTGTAGTCGGTCTCGCGCAGCGCCGCTTCGAGGGCGGCGATGGCCTCGCGGATGACGCCACCCTCGCCGTCCCGGAGCAGCGCGCCCGACTCCCCGAGCGTACGACCGATCTGTCGGATCAGCGTCTCCCCCTCCATGCGCGCCTCGGCGAGGAGCCGCGCCGCCACGTCCTCCTCGGCGAAGTCGATCGACTCCTCCAGCATGCGCTCGACCTCCTCGTCGGTGAGGCCGTACGACGGCTTCACGTCGAGGGAGCGCTCGCAGCCGGTGCGGACGTCGCGCGCCGTCACGTTCAAGATGCCGTTGGCGTCGATCATGAAGGTCACATCGACGCGGGGGAAACCGGCCGTCGCGGGCTCGATCGGGATCGAGAAGCGCGCGAGGCTCCGGCAATCCCCGGCGAGCTCGCGCTCGCCCTGGAGCACGTGCAGCGCGACGGCGGACTGGTTGTCCACCGCGGTCGTGAAGGTCTCGCTGTGGCTCGTGGGAATCGTCGTGTTGCGCTCGATGAGGCGCGTCATGACTCCGCCCATCGTCTCGATGCCGAGCGAGAGCGGCACGACGTCGAGGAGGAGCATGTCCTTGCGCCGTCCGCCGAGAATCCCCGCCTGGACTCCGGCCCCGAGCGCGACGACCTGATCGGGATCGATCGAGCACAGGGGCTCACGGCCGAAGAGTTCCGCCACCTTCGCCCGCACGAGCGGGATGCGCGTGCTGCCGCCGACGAGCACGACGGCATCGACGTCCGTCAGCGCGAGGCCCGCGTCGGCGAGCGCCCGGCGGCACGGCGCGAGGGTGCGCTCGACGATGGGCGCCATGAGGACCTCGAGCGCCGCGCGCGTCAGAACTCGCGCGATCGTCCGTCCGTCCGGGAGCTTCACGGTCACGTCGGCCGCGTCCGCCGACGAGAGGCGCCACTTCGCCTCCTCGGCCGCCCGCCGCGCCCGCGCCTGCGCGTCGCGGCGGGCCGCGACGTCACTCGGCAGGTCCGCGCCGTCGAGCAGCCACGCCGCGACGGCCTCGTCGACGTCGTCGCCGCCGAGACGCGTATCGCCGCCGGTCGCCTTCACCTCGAAGATGCCGCGCTCCATCTTGAGGATCGACACGTCGAAGGTCCCGCCGCCGAAGTCGTAGACCGCTACGGTCCCCTCGTTGGCGCGGTCGAGTCCGTAGGCGAGCGCCGCCGCAGTCGGCTCGTTCACGAGGCGCAGCACCTCGAGTCCCGCGAGCCGGCCGGCGTCCTTGGTCGCCTGGCGCTGGGTGTCGTTGAAGTATGCCGGCACCGTGACGACCGCCTTCTTGATCGCGCAGCCGAGCGCCGCCTCGGCGCGCCGCTTCAGCTCCCTCAGCACGAGCGCCGAGACTTCGGGCGGCGTGTACGTACGCTCGCCGATCACGAAGCGCACGACGCCGCCGCCGTCGGCGAACGTGTAGCGCTGCCGATCGGCGGCGGTCACGTGCTCCGGGCCGAGACCCATGAAGCGCTTGACGGACTCGATGGTCGCGGCGGCCGCCGTCGGTGCCAGCGCGCGCGCTTCGTCGCCAACGATGGGATCGCCCCCCGGAGGGAAGGACACGACCGACGGGACGATGACCCTGCCGGTCACCGGATCGGCGATGACGCGCGGCGTGTCGTCGTCGAGCCAGGCGACGAGGCTGTTGGTCGTTCCGAGGTCTATGCCGACGATGGGAGAAGGCCGTTCCACGCTCACACCTCGCTCTCCACGTCGCGCAGCAACGTACGGAGGTAGTGCAGCTCGGAAAGGATCTTCTTGGTCTCGGCGAGCGCGCCGGCGCTCGCGCCGTCGTCCGCCTCGAAGCTACGCGCGAGTCGCGCTTCGGAAGCGCCGAGATCGGCGCGCAACTGGTCGCGGATCGCGCACATCGCGCGGCCCTCGGCCTCCCCGGCGCCGCGCGCGCGGGCGGCGCGCAGCTCCTCGAGCCGCTCCTGCACCTCGAAGACCCGCGCCGCGAGCGTGGTCGGCACGCGCTCGTTGTCGCGACCGAGCGATTCGCCGTGCGCCTCGAGCCAGTAAAGCGCGCGCCGCACCGGCTCCTTCAAAGTCTTGTAGGCGCGGTTCACGAGCGCCGTCATGCGCAGGCTCTCGGCCTGCTCCGCGGGCGGACGATCGTGGAAGAGGTCGGGGTGGAACTCGCGCGAGAGGGCGTAATAGCGCCGCTCGAGCTCGGCGAGGTCGATCGCCAAGCGACGGGGGAGTCCGAAGACGCTGAAGTAGTCAGTCTCCCGACCGGCCGGCGCGACGATGCCGCAGCCCGCGCAGACGAGCTGATGGGCCGCGGGCTTGCCGCAATGGAGGCACAACGAGGTTTCGGTGTTCGTCGTCATGTGCTCCGATCCACACGGCTCAAACCGTGAACGAGGCGCCGCACCCGCACTCGCGCTTGATGTTCGGGTTCCTGAGCTTGAATCCCGACTCCATCAGGCCGTCTTCGTAGTGGACCTCGGTGCCGTTGAGATAGAGAAAGCTCTTCCGATCCACGAGGATCTTGGCGTCGCCGTTGGTGAATACCTTGTCCCCGGCGCGCTCGACGTCGAGATCCATCTTGTACTGCAGGCCCGAGCAGCCGCCGCCGGTGACCTTCAGGCGGAGTCCGTGATCGGGCTTCTGTTGGGACGCGACGAGGCCGGTGATCTTTTCGGCCGCGGCGTCACTGAGGCTGATGGCTGCCACCGATCGTCCTCAGACCGCCTTCTTCTCGGAATCGGCCTCGTTGCCCTTCTTGCCCTTCCAATCGCCGATCGCCGCCTTGATCGCGTCCTCGGCGAGCACCGAGCAATGGATCTTCACGGGCGGAAGGTTCAGCTCCTCGACGATTTGCGTGTTCTTGATCGCGTACGCATCCTCGACCGACTTCCCCTTGATGAGCTCGGTCACGTAGCTCGAGCTCGCGATCGCGCTGCCGCAGCCGAAGGTCTTGAACTTGGCGTCCTCGATGACGCCCTCGTCGCTGATCTTGAGCTGGAGCTTCATGACGTCGCCGCACTCGGGCGCGCCGACGATGCCGGTGCCGACGCCGGGCTCGTCCTTGGCGAAGCTCCCGACGTTGCGCGGGTTCTCGTAGTGGTCGAGGACCTTGTCGCTGTAGGCCATGGTCGTTGTCCTTTCGCTCGTTCCTTACTCGCGCGCCCAGTTGAAGGTCTTGAGGTCGATGCCTTCCCTGGCCATCTCGTAGAGCGGCGACATCTCACGGAGCCGGTTCACCTCGTGCACGACGCGCTCGGCGACGTAGTCGACCTCCTCCTCCGTATTGAAGCGGCCGAGGCCGAACCGGATCGACGTGTGGGCGAGTTCGTCGCCGATCCCGAGGGCCTTCAGCACGTACGAGGGCTCCAGCGTCGCGGACGTGCAGGCCGAGCCCGACGACACCGCGATGTCCTTGAGGCCCATCAGGAGCGACTCGCCCTCGACGAAGGCGAAGCTGATGTTGAGATTGCCGGGAAGGCGCTGCATCGGATGCCCGTTCAGAAACACCTCGTCGAGCTTGCCCATGATGCCCTGGCGCAGCCGCTCGCGAAGGCGGAGCAGGCGCTCGTTCTCGCCCTCCATCACCTCGCCGGCGACCTGCATCGCCTTGCCGAGGCCGACGATGCCCGGAACGTTGAGGGTGCCCGAGCGGAAGCCGCGCTCCTGGCCGCCGCCGTCGAGCTGCGGCGTCAGCCGCACGCGCGGGTTGCGGGCCCGGACGTAGAGCGCGCCGACGCCCTTCGGACCGTAGATCTTGTGCGCCGACATCGAGAGCAGGTCGATCCCCATCGCCTCGACGTCGACCGGGATCTTGCCGGCGCCCTGGGTCGCGTCGGTATGGAAGAGTACCCCCCGCTCCTTGGCGATCTTGCCGATCTCGTGGAGCGGCTGGATCGTCCCGATCTCGTTGTTGGCGTGCATGATAGAAATCAGGATGGTCTCGTCGGTGATGGAGCTCCGGAGCGCGTCGAGGTCGATCAGGCCGAACGCATCGACGGGAAGGTACGTCACCGTGGCCAGGCCCTTGCGCTCGAGCGCCTTGCAGGTGTCGAGGATGGCCTTGTGCTCGGTGGTCGCGGTGATGATGTGGTTGCCCTTCTCCTTGTAGAACTCGACGACGCCCTTGAGCGCGAGGTTGTCGGACTCGGTGGCGCCGCTCGTGAAGATGATCTCCTTCGCCTTGGCGCCGATCACCTTCGCGACCCGCTCCCGAGCCTCGTCGACGAGCGCTTCCGCCTCCCACCCGAAGGCATGATTCCGGCTGCCCGAGTTGCCGTAGGTCTCGCTGAAGCACGGCAGCATGGCCTCGACCACCCGCGGATCCACCTCGGTGGTGGCGTGGTTGTCCATGTACACGCGCCGCATCGTCTTGCCGTTCATTCGACTCGTCCTCCGATCACCCGAGATGCCACGCCGGGTTCTGCCTTAATCCACCCAATTCAGAGCTGAGCAGTCTCTTATAAATCGCCCGGCGAAGTGTCAACCAACCATTTGAGGTTGTTGCCCTTCGGGAAGGATTTGCCGCAAAGCGTCATGAAGGTACCGGCCGGTATGGGACGCGGACACGGCCGCCACCTGCTCCGGGGTCCCGACCGCGACCACCGCGCCGCCGCCGGCGCCGCCCTCGGGGCCGAGGTCGACGACCCGGTCGGCGGTCCGGATGACGTCGAGGTTGTGCTCGATCACCACCACGGTGTTGCCCTGATCCGCCAGGCGCTCCAGGACCGCGAGCAGACGCCGGACGTCCTCGAAGTGGAGGCCGGTCGTCGGCTCGTCGAGGACGTAGAGCGTCCGTCCCGTAGCGCGCCGGGCGAGTTCGCGGGCGAGCTTGACGCGCTGAGCCTCGCCGCCCGAGAGCGTCGTCGCCGATTGCCCGAGGCGCAGGTAGTCGAGCCCGACGTCGTGCAGGGTGGCGAGCTTCGTCCGGATCGGCGGGAAGGCGGCGAGGACGTCGAGGGCTTCGGCGACCGTGAGGTCGAGCACGTCGGCAATGCTCTTTCCTCGATAGAGGACCTCGAGGGTCTCGCGCGCGTAGCGGCGGCCCTTGCAGACGTCGCAGGCCACGAAGACGTCCGGCAGGAAGTGCATCTCGATGCGCAGCATCCCGTCGCCCTTGCAGGCCTCGCAGCGACCGCCCTTGACGTTGAACGAGAAGCGGCCCGGGTCGTAGCCGCGGGCGCGCGCCTCCGCGAGCTGCGCGAACACCTCGCGGACGTGGGTGAAGAGGCCGGTGTAGGTCGCCGGGTTCGAGCGCGGCGTGCGACCGATCGGCGCCTGGTCGATATCGATCACCTTGTCGAGGAGCTGCCACCCCTCGATCTCGTCGTGGGCGCCGGCGCGCTCGCGACTGCCGTTCAGCTTCTGCGCGAGCGCCGGGTACAGCGTGTCGATCACGAGCGAGCTCTTCCCGGAACCCGAGACGCCCGTCACGCAGGTGATCGTCCCGAGCGGGATCTCGACCGTGACGTTCTTCAGGTTGTGCTCGCGGGCGCCGCGGAGGACCAGGTTCCAGCCGGAGCCGGCGCGGCGTGTTCCCGGGGTCGGGATCGTCGCGGTGCCGGCGAGATAGCGGCCCGTGAGCGAGCGTGGATTCGCCATCACCTCCGCCGGCGTCCCGGCCGCGACGACCGTTCCTCCGTGCCGCCCCGCGCCCGGTCCCATGTCGATCACGTGGTCCGCGGCGAGCATCGTGTCGCGATCGTGCTCGACGACGAGCACCGTGTTGCCGAGGTCGCGCAGGCGCCGCAGGGTCGTCAGCAGCCGCGTGTTGTCGCGTTGGTGGAGACCGATCGACGGCTCGTCGAGGATGTAGAGCACGCCCGAGAGGCTCGACCCGATCTGGGTTGCGAGGCGGATGCGCTGCCCTTCGCCCCCGGACAGGGTCGCGCTCGTGCGGTCGAGCGTCAGGTAGTCGAGGCCGACCTGCTGCAGGAAGCCGAGGCGGTCGCGGATCTCCTTCAAGAGGAGCCGGGCGATCTCGCGCTCCTGCGGCGTGAGGTCGAGCGCGGCGAAGAACGCGCCCGCCTCGCCGACCGAGAAGCGTGCGACGTCGGCGATCGTCCTGCCCCCGACCCTGACCGCGAGGCTCTCCCGGCGAAGCCGCGCGCCGTCGCACCCGGCGCACGGCCGCGAGCTCATGAGGCGCTCGAGCTCCTCGCGGAGCCACGGCGACTCGGTCGCCTCGTAGCGCCGCCGGAAGAAAGCGACCAGACCTTCCCACGCCCGCGGGAAGGTGTGGCGCTTCCCGTCCTTGCGGTACTCGATGGCGAGTTCCTGGTCGCCGGTGCCTTCGAGCACGACCGCGCGCGCGGCGGGAGGAAGCTCGCCCCACGGCGTCGCGAGCTGGAATCCGTAGCGCGCGGCGAGCGCTGCGAAGACGCTGCCGAGCTGGGCGGCGGTCTTGCGGTCGACGGTGGCGACGGCCCCGGCCGCGAGGCTCTTCCGCACGTCGGGGATGACGAGGTCGGGATCGAAGTAGCGGTTCGCGCCGAGGCCGTTGCAGGCCGGGCACGCGCCCTGCGGGCTGTTGAACGAGAACAGGCGTGGGCTGATCTCGGGCAGCGACGTCCCGCACGCGACACACGCGAAGCGGCGACTGAAGAGCATCTCCTCGGCAACGTCGCCGCCGTCGGCGAGGCGCTCGACGCGCGCGATCTCGTCGCCGCGCGCGAACGCCGTCTCGAGCGAGTCGGCGAGTCGCTTCTCCATCCCGGCGCGCACGTTGAGCCGGTCGACCAGCACCTCGATCGTGTGCGCAACGGTCTTCGCGAGCACGATGTCGTCCGCGAGATCCCGGAGCTCGCCGTCGACGCGCACCCGCACGAAGCCCGCCTCCCGGAGCTCCCGCAGCTCGCGGCGGTGCTCGCCCTTCCGCCCGCGCACGACCGGCGCGTAGAGATTGAGCCGCGTCTTCTCGGGGAGCGCCAGCAGGCGGTCGACCACCTGCTGCACCGTCTGCGACGCGATCGGCCGCCCGCACTGCGGGCAATGCGCGCGTCCACACCGCGCGTAGAGCAGGCGGAGATAATCGTGGATCTCGGTCACCGTCGCGACCGTCGAGCGCGGGTTCTTGCTCGCGGTCTTCTGCTCGATCGCGATCGCGGGCGACAGGCCCTCGATCTGATCGACGTCCGGCTTCTCCATCTGCTCGAGGAACTGCCGTGCGTAGGCCGACAGCGACTCCACGTAGCGGCGCTGCCCCTCGGCGTAGAGCGTGTCGAACGCGAGCGACGACTTGCCCGAGCCCGAGAGCCCGGTCACGACGACGAGCTTCTCGCGTGGGATCTCGACGTCGACGTTCCGGAGATTGTGCTCACGCGCCCCGCGGACGACGATGCGGTCGGGCATCGTCGGGATCTACCAGATTGCCCGGCGTCCGTGCATCTGCCACTCTCCCGAGGCCGAAGCGCTCCGGCGCCCGGCGACGTTCCGATGCACGGTCCGCTGCCTCTGTTCATTCTGCAGGCGATCCTGATCGTCGCGGTCTCGCGGCTGATCGGGCTCGCGACCCGGCGCATTCGCCAGCCGATGGTGATCGCGGAGATCGTCGCGGGGATCGCGCTCGGACCGTCGCTCCTCGGATGGCTCGCCCCGAGCGCGGAGCAGTGGCTCTTTCCGGCGGCCAGCATGCCGCTCCTCGGCCTGCTGAGCCAGATCGGCCTCATCCTCTTCATGTTCCTCGTCGGGCTCGAGTTCGACGCCGGCCTGCTGCGCGGGCGCGGGTACGCCGCAGTCGCCATCAGCCACACGAGCATCCTCGTTCCCTTCGCGCTCGGCGCCTGGCTCGCGCGACACCTCCACGCCGACCTGGCCCCGGCCGGCGTGCCGCTCCTGTCGTTCGCGCTCTTCCTGGGGACTGCGATGAGCATCACGGCGTTTCCGGTCCTCGCGCGCATCCTCGTCGAGCGCCGCTTGCTGCGCACGAAGATCGGCGCCATAGCGATCACCTGCGCCGCCGTCGACGACATCACGGCGTGGTGCATCCTCGCCTCCGTCGTCTCGCTGGTGCGGGCGTCGACGGTCGCCGACGGCATGTGGACGACGCTTCTCGCGCTCGCCTACGTCGTCGTCGCACTGCGCGTCCTGCGACCGCTCGTCGAGCGCGTGGCCGCGCGCAGCGCCAACAAGGAGGGCCTCAGCCAGAACCTCGTCGCGCTCACCCTCGTCCTCTTGCTGCTCTCCAGCTGGACGACGGAGCTGATCGGCATCCACGCGCTGTTCGGCGCCTTTCTCTTCGGCGCGATCGTGCCGAAACACGACGGCTTCGCGCAGCTGCTCGCCGACAAGCTCGAGGATCTCGTGGTCGTGCTGCTGCTGCCGCTCTTCTTCGCCTACAGCGGCCTCCGCACCGAGATCGGCCTCCTCGACTCGGCGCACGCCTGGGCGACCTGCGGGCTCGTGATCGCGGCGGCCTGCGCCGGCAAGGTGGGCGGCAGCGCCGTCGCGGCGCGGCTCACGGGCCTCCGCTGGCGGGAAGCGTCGGCGCTCGGCGTCCTCATGAACACGCGCGGCCTGATGGAGCTGATCGTGCTCAACATCGGGCTCGATCTCGGCGTCATCTCGCCGGCGCTCTTCACCATGATGGTCCTCATGGCGCTCGCCACGACGATCATGACCAGCCCGCTGCTCGAGCGCATCTACCCGACCGCGGCCGCGGAAGCGGCCGACGGAGACGCCGTCCGGTACGAGCCCGGAGGTTTCACGGTGCTCGCCTGCGTCGCCTACGACCGCTCCGGTCCCGGCATGGTCACCGTCGCCGGCGCGCTCCTCGGCCGCACCGACGACCGGACCCGCTTCTACGCGCTCCGCCTCGTGCCGCCGACCGGCCGCGCGTCCTTCGTGCTGCAGCAGCACGGTCCGGAGGACAGATCCTCCGTGCTCGAGCCGCTCATGGCGCGCGCCGACGAGCTCGGGCTCACCGTCCGTCCGCTCTCGTTCGTCTCGCAGAGTCCGGCCGTCGACATCTGCGAGGTCGCCGACGTGAAGCGGGCCGACGTCGTGATCCTCGGATGGCACAAGCCGGTGATCGGTCGCGCCGTCCTGGGCGGCACGGTGCACGAGGTCATGCGACGGAGCCACGCCGACGTCGCGGTGCTGGTCGACCGCGGCATCGGCTGGATCAACCGCGTGCTCGTCCCCTATCGCGGCGGATCGCACGACCGCGCCGCGCTCGCGCTCGGTCTGCGCCTCGCCGAGCAGGCCGGCGCGTGCGTCACCGTGCTGCACGTCGTGAGCGCGGATCCGCGGAGCGCGGCGTCCGAGGCCATCGATCACGTCCTCGGCGGCCTCGACGGCGAGCGCTTCCCGAACGGCGGCCGCGTCGCGACCAAGGTCGCCGATCACGCCGAACCGGCCCACGCCGTGCTCGAGGAGTGCGAGAACGGCTACGATCTCGTCGTCATCGGCGCCGGCGCCGACTGGGGTCTCGAGCACCGCTCGTTCGGGATCCAGCCCGAGCTGATCGTGCGCGAGTGCCCGACATCGCTCCTGATCGTGCGTCGGGCCGACGGCGCGGCCGAGCGCGCCGCTCCGCTCGGCACGCCGCCGCTCCGGCGCCCAGAATCGTCCGTCGGACGCGCCTGAGCGCCGCCGTCAGCGCACGCCGGGCCAGTCGGCGAAGCGGCGGCCGGTGATCCGCTCGTACGCTTCGACGTAGCGCGTGCTCGTGGCGTCGACGACCGCTTGCGGCAACGGCGGCGGGGGCGGCGTCTTGTTCCAGTCGAGGGTCTCCAGGTAGTCGCGCACCGGCTGCTTGTCGAAGGACGGCGGCGTCTTTCCGGGCGTCCACTCGGCGACCGGCCAGAAGCGCGAGGAGTCGGGCGTCAGCACCTCGTCGCAGAGCACGAGCTCGCCGGTCCCCGGGATGCGCCCGAGCTCGAACTTGGTGTCGGCGATGATGATGCCGCGCTCCCGCGCCCACGCCGCACCGCGCGAATAGAGCGCGAGGCTCACGTCGCGAAGACGCGTCGCGAGCGCCCTGCCCACGAGGTCGGCGGCCGCCTCGAACGAGATGTTCTCGTCGTGGTCGCCGACCGCCGCCTTCGTCGAGGGGGTGAAGACCGGCGCGGGAAGCTGCGACGACTCGAGAAGCCCCGCGGGGAGCGCCGCGCCGTGCATCGTGCCGCTCTTCTTGTACTCCTTCCACGCCGAACCGGTGAGGTAGCCGCGCACGATGCACTCGACGGGCAGCATCTCCGCGCGCCGGCAGAGCATGACGCGGCCCGCCAGATCCCGCTCCCCGCGCACCTCGGGCGGCAGGTCGGCGAGATCGGTCGAGAGCAGATGGCTTCCGACCATACCCTCGAAGAGTTCGAACCAGAAGGCGGTCATCGCCGTGAGCACGCGGCCCTTGTTCGGAATGGGCTCGGCCATCACCACGTCGAACGCCGACAAGCGGTCGCTCGTCACCATCAGCAGCTCGTCGCCGCCGACGGCGTAGATGTCGCGCACCTTGCCGGAGTGCATGTGGGGAAGCGGCAGTCGTTTCATCGGCATGACCCTCCTCGGCGGAGGCGCTTTCAAAGCAGCCGCCGCCGCGCGAGGCAAGCACGTTCCCGCGGACCGCGGAGCCGTCGCCCACGCGCCGCGCCGCGCAGCGTCTCCGGATGGACGCGCGGCGGCCCGCGCTAGTAAGACGCCTCCATGACCGACACAGGCGGACACCTCGCCCGCATCGAACGCGACGGCTACACCATTGTCGAGGACGTGCTGTCGTCGGCCGAGGCCAACGCCTTGGTCGCCGCGCTCACCGGCCTCGAGCGCGACCTCGGAATCGGGTTCGCGAGCAACGACTTCGAGGGCCGCCGGACCAAGCGCGTCTACAACCTGCTCGTCCACGGACCGATCTTCGAGGCGATCCCGGCGCACCCGCGCGTGCTCCCGATCGTCGAGGGCGTGCTCGACCCGGGCTGCCTCGTGTCGTCACTCTCCTCGATCGCCATCCACCCGGGCGAGATCGCGCAGCCGATCCACGCCGACGACCAGCTGCTGCCGCTGCCGAAGCCGCACGTCGCGACCGTCTGCAACACGATGTGGGCGCTCACCGAGTTCACCGAGGAGAACGGCGCCACGCGCATCATCCCGGGCTCGCACGGACGCGACCACAGTCCCGTGTACGGCTCGGAGCACGCGGCGATCCCGGCGACCATGCGGCGCGGGAGCGTGCTGGTCTGGCACGGCAGCCTCTGGCACGGCGGCGGCGGCAACCGCAGCGAAGCGGTCCGCGTCGGCATCGCCATGAACTACTGCGCGGGCTGGGTCCGCCAGCAGGAGAACCAGCAGCTCGGCATCCCGCGCGAGGTTGCGCGCGGCTTCTCGCCGCGCCTGCGCGAGCTGGTCGGCTACGGCGTCTACCGCGGCCTCATCGGCCACATCGACAAGCGCAACCCGGACGAGCTCCTCGGCGAATCGGGCGCGCTCGAGACGGTCTGGGAAACGGCGAACCGCGTCCGCCCGCGCTGAGGGGCCGGCCGCACACCACGAGAGCGGCGGCGCGGCACGGTTCGTCCATCAGCTGCCGGCGGGCTCACCCGGGCGGCGGCAGCTCCAGCATCTTCGCGAGCATCTGGGTCGCGGGGTTGTTGCGCTCGAAGCCGGAGCCTTCGGGCATGATGCCGTACTCGGTCATCTGGTCGGCGATCCGGATCAGCACGAGCGCGAAGCGGAACGCGCTCCACACCTCGTAGTAGAAGAGATCGCGGGCACGGCGTCCGACACGCTCCTCCCACTGCGCGACGACCTCGGCGCGCGAGGGGAACCCAGGGAGCGGCACCGCGCCGACGCCTTCCGTGTGGTAGCGATCGAGGACGAGCCACCACGCCAGATCGACCTCGCCCGGACCGAGCGTCGCCATCTCCCAGTCGAGCACCGCGACCGGACGGAAATCGCGAAAGATCATGTTGCCGATGCGGGCGTCGCCCCAGACGAGGCTCGGGGCGGACTCGTCCGCCGGGCGGTTTGCCTCGAGCCACGCGAGCGTCGCGTCGACGACCGGCATCGCGCGGCCGGCGGCCGCCCAGCGCAGCATCATCGTATAGTAGCCGAGCTGCTGCTCGAACGGCGTCGCGCCGTATTCGGGGCGCGCGAGAAACCCGAAGCCGAGGGCGCGCCAGTCGAGGCGGTGCAGGTCGGCGAGGACGGCGAGCGCGGAGCACGCGAGCGCGCGCTGCTGCTCGGGCGTCGCGTCGAAGAGCCAGCCGCCCGTCGTGAACGGCGGATGATCCGACGGGATCACGCCGTCGACGCGCTCCATGACGTAGAACGGCTGGCCGAGGACGCTCGTGTCCTCCTCGTACCAGCGCATGCGCGGCACCGGAATGCCGCTCGGCGCGAGCAGATCCATCGTTCGGTACTGCCGATGGAGGTCGTACTCGGGGAAGATCGCGTAGGCGGTCGGCTTCACACGCGCGACGAAACGGGCGCTCGCCGGCGTGCCGTTCTCGCGCCAGGACGCGTCGATCAGTAGCGTCTCGTTCGAGAAGCCGCTCCCGCTCGGGAGACCGACCTCGCCGATCGCGACGCCGGTCGCACACGGCAACCGGCGCTGGAGCCATGCGGTCAGCTGGGCGCGGGTAGCGGTGAGATCGCGCGCCTGAGGGATCGGCATCACCGCGGCTGGTATCACAGTCGCGGCGTCGGGCGCACCCCTGCCCGCGCGTGCGGCGCTCGTGGTTGACAGCGGATTCGCGGCGCGACTACGACCGCCGCCATGCTCTCCCGGATGGACGACTATCCGCTGCACCAGATCGCCGACGTCATCCGCAACGTCGGCACGAGCGACCGCAATTTCTACGACCGCTACTACTTCAACCTGCACGGCTCGAGCGACGAGCTCTTCCTCGTGATGGGGATGGGGCAGTACCCGAACCTCGGCGTGCAGGACGCGTTCGCCTGCGCGCGCCGCGGTGACCGGCACCACGTCGTGCGCGCGTCGCGCGAGCTCGGCGACCGCATGGACACGAGCGTCGGGCCGTTCCGCGTCGAGGTGCTCGAGGGCTTGAAGCGTGTCCGGATGATCCTCGAGCCGAGCGAGCACTCGCTCGCCTTCGACCTCACGTGGCAGGGCGCCGTCCCGGCCTTCGAGGAGCCGCAGCACTTCATCCGGAAGTACGGCCGCGTGCTGTTCGACTCGAAGCGCTTCGCGCAGACCGGGTGCTGGACGGGCACGCTCGCGATCGGCGGCGAGACCTTCGCGGTCACGCCCGACCGCTGGTGGGGCACGCGCGACCGCTCCTGGGGCGTCCGCCCCGTCGGCGAGCCCGAGCACCCCGGTATCCGCCAGGCCGAGGGCCAGATGTCGGGCATGTGGAACTACTCGCCGATGCAATTCCGGGACTACTCGATCCTCTACATCCTGAACGAGACCGACGACGGCGAGCGGCCGCTCGAGGAGGCGGTGCGCATCTGGGCCGATCCCGCGAAGCGGCCGCAGCACCTCGGACGCCCGGAGCACCGCCACGTGCTCACGCCCGGCTCGCGCATGATCGAGTCGTCGGTGCTGTCGTTCCCGCACGCGCCGGGCGGCGCCTTCGACGTGCGCGCGACGCTCCTCACCTCGTGCTTCATCACGGTCGGCACCGGCTACGGCATGGAGCAGGACTGGCGCCACGGCATGTATCAGGGACCGCTCGTCGTCCAGGGCTTCGTGAAGCCCGTCGCCGAGATCGCGGCCTTCGGACAATACGGCGTCGTCGACCACGTCGCGCGCTTCGAGACGAGCGACGGCACCGTCGGTTACGGTCTCCACGAGCACGGCTTCTTCGGCGCGTACCGCCGCTACGGCATGCACGACGCGTACGGGGGCGCCGGCTGAGACCGTCGGCCGCGTTCGGCGCGCGCCGCGAAGCGGCGGGTCAGGCCGACGTCGGAAACGGCAGATCGTGCTTGCGCGCCGTGTTGCAGGCCTTGCAGCTCGGGGCGACGTTGCCCTTCGTCGACTTGCCGCCGCGGACGATGGGCACGAGGTGGTCCATCGTGAGCTCCTCGACGGCGAACTTGCCGCCGCAGTGGTGGCAGACGCCGGCGGCGCGCTTGCGCTTCCACCATTGGGTCGCGCGGAGGTCGCGCGCCTTCCGGCGCTCGCGGCGGATTTCCTCTGCGGAGACCTCGACGAGGAAGGACGACATCGCGGGCATGATGCGGGCGGCCGCGCCGCGTTGCAACGGGCGCGACGGCTTGCCGCACCCCCGCGGCACGTCTACGAGCCGGAGCCGTTACGACGTCGGGGCTAGCGGTAGACCTCGTCGACCGGGAGCGTACAGCCGATCGAGTCGAGGGTCGCGATCTCACCGGGACCGCTCGCCCGTATCGTCCATGCGCCGTCATCCCGGCGTGAGCACACCTCGATCTGCGGCTCGCGTTGCGCGACCAGCACGACCGCCTCGAGTGTCGGAATCTGCTGGTAGTGATGCGACTTGAGACCGCGATCGAACTTCTCGGTCGAGGGGCTCAACACCTCGACGACGACCCGCGGGTTCGTCACGGTGTCGTCGTCCTCCGGATCGAACGCGAGCTCGCCATAGACGACGGTGACGTCGGGATACGCAGCGAGCCCCGTCGCCGGCACGCGAACACGGAGATCCGAGCTGAAGACGTGGTAACCGCGACCACGCAGCTGTGTATGCAGAAGACTCGAGATCACGACCGCGAGCTCGGCGTGCTTCGGAGTCCCGCCGGTCATGGCGTAGATCTCGCCGTCGAGGAACTCGTGCTTGACGTTGCTGTCCTTCTCGAGCCGGAGATAGTCGGCGAACGTGTGCTCGTGCACGTTCGAGACCGTAGCGCGGCGCATGACACGGCACCAGACCCGAGCGCGCCATTCAGCGCCGGTCGTCGATGCGCTGCACGCACGGATTCGCGCGCAGCCGGCCGTCGCCGCCGACCACCGCGGCGTTGGTGACGTTCCGGCCGCGGCAGAGCTCGGCGAGGCAGCGCGCCGTCGACCCGAACCAGGCGCTGCCGCGCGGGGTGTCGCAGTCGAACGGGCTTCCGGGTTGCAGCGTTTCCGCGGCGATGCGCGACCACGCGCGCCGGCGAGGCTCGGTCTTCTTGGCGGCGACCGGAGCGGAGACGAGCAGCAGAACGGCGAACGACGCGACGACGGTCCTGGTCATGGCCTGGGCCTCCTTTTCGGGTGGCGGGACCATAGCGAGCGGCCGTTCCGCACGCGCCGCGACGAGTAGCTACTTGACCCTGTGCGCACGGCTCGCATAAGTAGGGATCCACCATGACGTCACGAGCGCACGCGCTGCTTCTCGGTCTACTCCTAGGGCTACGCGAGCCCGTGGCGGTAGAGCCTTGAGCCCGCGCTAGAGCGCGCGTCTCTGCAAACCCTCTCCCGCTGTCCGGCCGGAGGGGGTTTTTCGTTTCTGGCATCCGCGCTTCCTCCCTCGACCCGGCCGGCCGCAGCGGTAGGCGAACCCGGAGGACGACGAGATGAAGACGCAGCCCATCCCAACGAAGCGAGCGATGCCGGTCGACAAGTACCGACCGTTCACGCCGGTCGACATTCCGGACCGCACCTGGCCGAACCGCACGATCACGCGGGCTCCGCTCTGGTGCAGCATCGATCTCCGCGACGGCAACCAGGCGCTCGTCGAGCCGATGGGCCCGGAGCGCAAGCGCCGCATGTTCGAAGCCCTGGTCGCGATGGGCTTCAAGGAGATCGAGGTCGGCTTCCCGAGCGCCTCGCAACCCGACTTCGACTTCGTGCGCTGGCTGATCGAGGCCGACGCGATCCCCGAGGACGTGACGATCCAGGTACTGACCCCGGCGCGCGAGCCGCTGATCCGCCGCACCTTCGAGTCGATCCGCGGCGCGCGGGGCACGATCGTCCACCTCTACAACTCGACCTCGACCCTGCAGCGCCGGGTCGTCTTCGGGCTCGACCGCGCCGGCATCGCCGACATCGCGGTCGCGGGCACCCGGCTCGCACGCGAGCTGGCGGCGACGATGCCGGCAACCGACGTCCGCTTCGAGTACTCGCCCGAGAGCTTCACCGGCACCGAGCTCGATTTCGCGGTCGAGATCTGCGAGCGCGTGATGGACGCCTGGCAGCCGACGCCCGAGCGCCCGATCATCCTCAACCTGCCCGCGACGGTCGAGATGTCGACGCCGAACGTCTACGCCGACATGATCGAGTGGTTCGGCCGCCACGTTACGCGCCGCGACGCCGTCGTCCTGAGCGTCCATCCCCACAACGACCGCGGCTGCGCGGTCGCCGCGGCGGAGCTGGCCGTGATGGCGGGCGCGGACCGGGTCGAGGGCACGCTGTTCGGCAACGGCGAGCGGACCGGCAACGTCGACGTCGTGACGCTCGCGCTGAACCTGTTCTCGCAGGGGATCGACCCGGAGCTCGACCTCTCCGACATCGACGCGCTGGTCGCCGTCGCCGAGCACTGCAACCGGCTGCCCGTACACCCGCGCCATCCCTACGCCGGGACGCTCGTCTACACGGCGTTCTCGGGCTCGCACCAGGACGCCATCAACAAGGGCCTCGCCGCGCAGCGGCGCGCGCCGGACGCGCGGGGCGCCGATGCGTCCGGCGTCTGGGAGGTCCCGTACCTGCCGATCGACCCGGCGGACGTCGGCCGCAGCTACGAAGCCGTGATCCGCGTCAACAGCCAGTCCGGGAAGGGCGGGGTCGCGTATCTCCTGGAGCGCGACTACGGGCTCGCGCTGCCGCGGGCGCTGCAGGTCGAGTTCGGCG
>JADYZW010000007.1 GCA_020852955.1 Deltaproteobacteria bacterium
CAGGAGGCGATGGACCTGGCGCTGGTCGCGCACGCGGCGACGCTCGAGGCGCGCATCCCGTTCCTGCACTTCTTCGACGGCTTTCGCACTTCGCACGAGGTCGCGAAGATCGCCGCGCTCGGCGTCGACGAGGTGCGCGCGATGCTCGACGACGCGCGGGTGCGCGAGCACCGCGCCCGGGCGCTCTCGCCCGACCATCCGGTGATCCGCGGCACGGCGCAGAACCCCGACGTCTTCTTCCAGAGCCGCGAGACGGTGAACCCGTACTACCTCGCCTGCCCGACGATCGTGGCGCAGGCGATGGAGCGTCTGGCGGCGCTCACGGGCCGCCGCTACGGGCTCTTCGACTACGTCGGAGCGCCCGACGCGGAGCGCGTCCTCGTCTCGATGGGCTCGGGGACGGGCGCGGTCGAGGAGGTCGTCGAGCGCCTCGTTCGCGAGGGCGAGAAGGTCGGGATGATCAAGGTGCGCCTCTATCGCCCGTTTTCGGGCGCGCATCTCCTCGCGGCGTTGCCGCCGTCGGCGCGCGCGGTCGCCGTCCTCGACCGCACCAAGGAGCCGGGCAGCCAGGGCGAGCCACTCTATCTCGACGTCGCGGTCGCGCTCGCGGAGGGCGGGCGCCGGGCGCGCGTCGTCGGCGGACGCTACGGGCTCTCGTCGAAGGAGTTCACGCCGGGCATGGTGAAGGCGGTCTTCGACACGCTCCGCCGCGACGAGCCGCGCAACCACTTCGTCGTCGGCATCCACGACGACGTCACCCACGCGAGCCTCGCCTGGGACCCGGAGTACGTGACCGAGGACCCGGAGACGGTGCGGGCCGTCTTCTACGGCCTCGGCTCGGACGGCACCGTCGGCGCCAACAAGAACGCGATCAAGATCATCGGCGACGAGACCGCACGCTATGCCCAAGGCTACTTCGTCTACGACTCGAAGAAGGCGGGCTCGACCACCGTCTCGCACCTCCGCTTCGGGCCGCGGCCGATCCGCTCGACCTACCTCGTGCGGCGCGCGAGCTTCGTCGCCTGCCACCAGTTCGCTCTCCTCGACCGCCTGCCGGTGCTCGCGCTCGCCGACGAAGGCGCCACCTTCCTCCTGAACGCGCCCTTCGGACCGGATGCGGTCTGGGATCGGCTGCCGCGGGATCTCCAGGAGACCGTCCTCGCCCGCAGGCTCCGTGTCTTCGTGATCGATGGCTACCGCGTGGCGCGCGAGGCCGGCATGGGCGGACGCATCAACACCGTCATGCAGACCTGCTTCTTCGCGCTCGCGGGCATCCTGCCGCGCGAGGAGGCGATCGCCGCCATCAAGCGCAGCATCGCGAAGGCGTACGGGCGGCGCGGCGAGGCGGTCGTCCGGAAGAACCACGCGGCGGTCGATACGACGCTCGCCGCGCTGCACGAGGTCACCGTTCCCGCCGCCGCGTCGAGCGGGGTCGTGCGGCGCGCCGCCGTGCCCGTCGAAGCGCCGGCGTTCGTGCGGGACGTTACCGCGCGCCTCATCGCGGGGGAGGGCGACGACGTTCCGGTGAGCGCGCTTCCGGTCGACGGCTCCTTTCCGACGGGCACGGCCCGGTGGGAGAAGCGCGTGCTCGCGACCGAGGTGCCGATCTGGGACGAGGACATCTGCATCCAGTGCGGGAAGTGCGTGCTCATCTGCCCGCACGCCGTCATCCGCGCCAAGGTCTACGACCCGGCGGCGCTCGCGGCGGCACCGCCGACCTGGAAGTCGCACCCGGCGCGCTGGAAGGGGGAGTTCGCGAGCGACCGCTACACGCTGCAGGTCTCGCCCGACGACTGCACGGGCTGCGCGCTCTGCGTCGAGATCTGCCCCGTGAAGAACAAGAGCGAGACGCGCTTGCGGGCCGTCAACATGCGGCCGGTCGCGCCCATCCGCGAGGCGGAACGCGAGAACTGGCGCTTCTTCCTCGACCTCGACGATCCGGGGCGCACCGCGCTCCACCCGAGCCAGGTGAAGGACGTACAGCTCATGACGCCGCTCATCGAGTTCTCGGGCGCGTGCTCGGGCTGCGGCGAAACCCCGTACCTGAAGCTCGTGAGCCAGCTCTTCGGCGACCGCACGCTCGTTGCCAACGCGACCGGCTGCTCGTCGATCTACGGCGGCAACCTGCCGACGACGCCGTGGACGACGAACCGAGAGGGGCGCGGGCCCGCCTGGGCCAACTCGCTCTTCGAGGACAACGCCGAGTTCGGGCTCGGCATGCGGCTCGCCCGCGACAAGCAGGCCGAGTACGCTCGCGAGCTGCTCGCGCGTCTGGCGCCGACCGTCGGCGGCGATCTCGTCGCCGCACTCACGGCGGCCGACCAGTCGGACGAGGCCGGGATCGCGGCGCAGCGGGCGCGGGTCGCCACGCTCCGCGAGCGCCTGCGCGGCGTCGACGGCGGCGCCGCGCGCGATCTCGCGAGCGTCGCGGAGAGCCTCGTGCGCGTCGACGTGTGGATCGTCGGCGGCGACGGCTGGGCCTACGACATCGGCTACGGCGGACTCGACCACGTGCTCGCGTCGGGGCGAAACGTCAACGTCCTCGTCCTCGACACCGAGGTGTACTCGAACACCGGCGGGCAGATGTCGAAGGCGACCCCGCGCGGCGCGGTCGCGAAGTTCGCGGCCGGCGGGAAGCTGCTCCCGAAGAAGGACCTCGGGCTCCTCATGATGACCTACGGCCACGTCTACGTGGCCTCGGTCGCGATGGGCGCCGACGACACGCAGTGCCTGAAGGCGTTCCGCGAGGCCGAGTCGTACGACGGGCCGTCGCTCGTGATCGCCTACAGCCACTGCATTGCGCACGGCTACGACATGGTGCACGCGCTCGATCAGCAGAAGGCGCTCGTCGCTTCCGGCGCCTGGCCGCTCTACCGCTACGACCCGCGCCTCGCGGCGGCCGGCAAGAATCCGCTCCAGCTCGACGCGAAGCCGCCGTCCCTGGCGTTCAAGCAATACGCGTACAACGAGACGCGCTACACCATGCTGGCGCACGCCGATCCCGAGGCGGCGCGACGCGTGCTGGCGCTCGCGGAAGCGGACGTCCGTCGGCGCTGGAGCCTCTACCATCAACTCGCCGCCGTCGCCTGCGGCGTCGGCCCGACGGAGGGCGTCGCGTGATCGACCTCGGGACGACGTATCTCGGCCACGCCCTGCGCTCGCCGCTCGTGATGTCGGCGGGGCCGCTCGCCGAGGACGTCGACGCGATCCGCGCCGCCGAGGATGCCGGCGTCGGCGCCGTCGTGCTCTCCTCGCTCTTCGAGGAGCAGCTCGAGATCGAGAGCCACGACCTCGATCGCCACCTCACGCGCGGCACCGAGAGCTACGCGGAGGCCTTGAGCTATTTCCCCGCGGCCGAGGCGTATCGCCTGGGGCCCGACGCGTACCTCGACCACGTTGCGCGCGTGAAGGCGGCCGTCGACGTGCCGGTGATCGGCAGCCTGAACGGCGTGTCGTCCGGCGGCTGGGTGCAGTACGCTCGCTTGATCGAGGAGGCCGGCGCCGACGCGCTCGAGCTGAACGTCTATTTCATCCCCACGGATCCGGAGGTCGACGGCTCCGCCGTCGAGCGCATGTACGCGGACCTCGTGCGCGACGTGCGGGCCGCCGTCCGCATACCGGTGGCGGTGAAGCTCGGACCGTTCTTCAGCGCCATGGCGAACGTCGCGCGCCGCCTCGTCGCCGCCGGAGCCAACGGCCTCGTGCTTTTCAACCGCTTCTACCAGCCCGATCTCGACGTGGAGCGCCTGGAGGTCACGCCGAACCTGCGGCTCAGCACGCCGGACGAGCTCCGCCTCCGGCTCCGCTGGGTGGCGATCCTGGCCGGCAGGGTCGACGCCGACCTCGCCGTCACCGGCGGCGTGCACGACGCGGTCGACGTGCTGAAATCGATGATGGCCGGCGCGTCGGTCGCGATGATGACGTCGGCGCTGCTGGCGCATGGCGTCGGACATCTCGGCGCCGTCCGGGATGCGCTCGTCCGCTGGATGCAGGAACACGAGTACACCTCGATCCGTCAGATGCAGGGCAGTATGAGTCAGCGCGCCGTCGCGGAGCCCGCGGCGTTCGAGCGCGCCAACTACCTGCGCGTCCTGCGCTCCTACGCGCTGCGCGCCCGGTGAGCCGGCCCGTGTCCATGCCCGCGCCGCCGCTCGCCCCGCTGCCCTCGCTGGCGATCCTCGACGCCGCCTTCCGCGGCGTTCCCGACGCCATGCTGGTCGTCGACGTCGCGGGCCGGATCGTCCTCGCCAATCCGGCGGCCGGACGGCTCTTCGGCTATGCGGGCGAG
This sequence comes from Deltaproteobacteria bacterium, assembly GCA_020852955.1. Lineage (GTDB taxonomy): Bacteria > Desulfobacterota > Binatia > UTPRO1 > UTPRO1 > UTPRO1. The sequence continues at coordinate 4,289 of JADYZW010000007.1, forward strand.
GAGCTGGTCGGATCGGAGGTCGACGCCCTGGTTCCGGAGGCCCAGCGCGCCCGGCATGCCGCCGACCGCGACGCGTTCCGGCGCTCGACGGCGAGCGGCGGGTCCATGAGCGCCGGACGCCAGCTGCGAGCCCTCCGCAAAGACGGCCGGCTCATCCCGATCGACATCAGCCTCTCGACGATCGTGCTCGCGGAGGGCACGTTCGTGATTGCGATCGCGCGCGACGTCAACGTCTATCATCGCTTTCTCGAGGCATGTCCGATCGCGATCTTCGTCGCGGCGCGCGAGCGCGTGAGCTACGCGAATCCGGCCGCGCTCGAGCTCGTGGGAGTCGAGCCGCACGGCCGGCTTCCGTCGCCCCGGCTCGCCGACGTGATCCATCCGGACGATCGCGCCGCGATGCTCGCGTGGCTCGCTGCGGCGAATGACGCGACGGAGACCCTGCGCCCGGCGATCGAGGAGCGCGTGGTGCGCGCCGACGGCGAGGTGCGCATCGTCGAAACGACGAGCGTGGTCGTGCCGAACAGCCGCGAGCCGACGGTGCTGGTCGCCATGCGCGACGTGAGCGAGCGCCGAGACTCCGCGGACCGCGCGCGCTCGTTCGCGCTCGCGCAGCAACAGCAGCAGCGGCTCGCCGACATCGGCGCGGTCACGACCAGGATCGTCCACGACATCGCGAACCCGGTTGCGGGCCTGATCATGGGGACGCAGCGAATCCGGCAGATGCTCGACCGGCTGCCCGAGAACCTCGGCGGTCCGATCCGACCGGGCGTCGACCGCGTCCTCGCGACGGCGCAGCACCTCGACGTCTTCCTGCAGGAGTTCCGCGAGTTCGTGCGCCATCTGCGGCTCGAGCTCGCGGCCGTTCCGGTCCGGCAGTTTCTCGGAGAGCTCGCCCAGGCGTGGACCACCGAAGCGGCGGCGCGCGGCGTCACGCTCGCGGTGGAGGCCGCGTCCGGCCTGGAGGTGCGGGCCGACGCGCTCAAGCTCCGCCGCGCCTTCGACGATCTCGTGAAGAACGCCCTCGAGGCGATCGCGCGGGGACCCGGGGAGATCCGTCTCACCGCCTCCGGGGACGGATCCGACAGGGTCCGCATCGTCGTGCGCGACACCGGACCGGGCGTGCCGTGCGGCATGGATCCGTTCGCGCTCTTCGAGACCAGCAAAGCCGACGGGACCGGGCTCGGGCTGCCGTCGGTGCGGCAGATCGTCGAGGCGCACGGCGGCTCGGTGGCCCTGGCGTCGACGCCGGGCGAGCGCGGCGCTGCGTTCGAGGTCGCCCTGCCGCGCGCGCGCTCCTGACGGCGACGCGGTGTGGGCGCTCGCTCGCGCTCGGCGTCTCCGTGTCTCTTCGTACGGCGGAGGCGAAGGCAGCGGCGGAGTGAGGGACCGGCCGGCCGGCGCGCCGCTCGGATGACGCAAATGCGCCGCTCCGATCGTCCGCGCATGCGCATCTGCACGGGCGCGCGCCGCGCGGACGGTTCTTCGCCGCCCGCGCCCGTGGCACCGGCGTTGCTCTTGGCGACGTGCGCTTCCGTAGGTGGGGGACGGCGCTCGTAGCCGCATGCGTCGTGGCGAGCATGTGGTTGCGCGTGGCGTATTCGCAAGAAGCGTCGGCCGTGGACGCCGCGCTCGCGCGTTGTCAGAGCGCGATCGCGAGCGCGGCGGCCGGGATGGGTCGGCAGCGCGCCGCGCAGGCGCAGCGCTGCGTCGCGAGCGCGTTCCGCTGTCGTCAGCTGCGGCCCGACGATGTCGGCTGCGGCGGCCGCGCCGGCAAGGCCTGCGCGGCGGCGCGCGCGATGATCGCACAGGATGAGGCGCGCATGGCGTCCGCGGTGACGCGCGCCTGCTCCGACGTCGCCGGACGGGTGCTGCCGGCGAGCGGTCTCGGCTTCGCGGACGCCGCCCCCGCGTGCGAGGCGCACGGCGTCGTCCTCGCCGACGCCGACGCCGTCGGCGCGTGCATCGCCCGCCGTGATGCCTGCGGCGACGCGCGCGTCGCCTCGCTCCTGGTGCCGCGCGCCGGCGAGCTGCTGCGCGTGCTCGGGGTCGCGGACGCCGACACGTGCTTCGCCGATCGCGGGGGCGAAGGCGCGTACGTCGTCGAGCGGCGGCGCGTCGGACGGCCGCTCGATCGCTGCCTCGCGGCGGCGCTCCGCGGCGGCAGCCGCGGTGTCGATGCCCGCACCAGGGCGCTCGCGGGCTGCGCATCGACGCTGCTCGAATGCGCCACGCGCGAGGCCGAGGCGGCGGTGGCGTGCGCGGCGAGCGCGGCGGCGGCGTGTCGGGTGCGGCTCGCGCGTCCGGTGCTCGCGACGGATGCGCTGGCGCGGCTGTGCGGAGAGCCGGCCGTGAAGCTTGTCGACCTCTCCGCGGCCTCGGGCGGCGGCGTCGCGTCGCTCGCGGACACCTGCGCGCAGGTGGGAGTGCCGTCGCTCGGGAGCGCCGACCGGTGGCTCGCCTGTCTCGGTCGACGCCTCGCGTGCGAGGCGGCCGACGCCGCCGCGAGCCGCGTGCCGCACGCCCAGGAGCTGTTCGCACGCGCCGGACTCGATTTCCGTCCGTCGTATTGCCCGGCACCGCCGCCGGGACCGACGCCGACCGGGACGGCTTTGCCGAGCGCGACCGCGGCGCTCACGCCGGACGCGACGTCCACGCCGACGCGCACCGCAACCGCCGTCGCAACCTCGACCCCTACCGCGACCGCGACGCCGAGCCGCACCGCGACGTCCAGCCCGACGCGCACGTCCACGCCGGCCGCGACGGCCACGCCAACGCCGAGCCGCACGACCACCCCGACCAGGACCCGCACCGCGACGCCCACGCGCACGGCCACCCGCACCGCGACGCCGACCGGCACCGCGACGCCGAGCGGCGGCGCCACGCCGACGCCGCTCGCGACCATCACGCCGGGCGGCGTCTGCGACGCGGACCCGGCGCCGTACGGGCTCACGACCCGCCCGGCCGCCACCAGCTGCCGGCTCGACGGCGATCCCGACGCGACGCCGCCGCTCGAGGTCGAGCGGGTGTTCGGCGCCCTCGGCTTCTCGAGCCCGGTCCAGCTGACGTACGCGCCCGACGGCGCCGACCGTGTGTTCGTGGTCGAGCAGGGCGGGCGTATCCGCGTCTTTCCGAATGGGGCGCCGGCGACCGCCACCGTCTTTCTAGCGCTGAGCGGCATCAGCGTCGGTGGCGAGGAAGGCCTCCTCGGTCTCGCGTTCCATCCGAACTATGCCGCGAACGGGTACTTCTACGTCTACTATTCGGCGTCGAGTCCGCGGCGCTCCGTGATCGCGCGCTATCGCGTGAGCGCCGACCCGAACGTCGCCGACGCGGCGAGTGGTCGCGTCGTCATGGAGATCGCGCAGCCGTACTCCAACCACAACGGCGGGCAGCTGGCCTTCGGTCCCGACGGCTACCTCTACGTTTCGCTCGGCGACGGCGGCAGCGCGGGCGATCCCGAGAATCGCGCCCAGAACACGAACGAGCTCCTCGGTAAGATCCTGCGGATCGACGTCGATCGCAGCGATCCCGGCCTCGGCTACGCCGTCCCGCCCGACAATCCCTTCGTGGGCCAGAGCGGCGCGCGCGGGGAGATCTGGGCGCTCGGTCTGCGCAACCCGTGGCGCATGAGCTTCGATCGGCTGACCCACGCGCTGTGGGCGGGCGACGTCGGCCAGGGGAACTGGGAGGAGATCGACCTGATCGAGCGCGGCCGGAACTACGGCTGGCGCCGCAAGGAAGGGAACGCCTGCTACAACCCGAGTACGGGCTGCGACACGGGGACCTTCACGGCGCCACTCGCGGTGTACTCGCACGGCGACGGCTGCTCCGTGACCGGCGGCTACGTGTACCGTGGCAGCCGCCTGCCGGAGCTCTATGGCGCGTACGTCTACGGCGACTACTGCAGCGGGAAGATCTGGGCGCTCCGCTACGACGGCGCGACGGCGAGCACGACCATGATCGCCGACACGACCTTGAGCATCTCGAGCTTCGGCGAGGACCGCGACGGCGAGCTCTACGTGGTGAGCCTCGGCGGCTCGATCCACCGGTTGCGCCGGCCGACGGGCGCCGCGCCGGGCGAGTTCCCGCGCACCCTCACCGCGACCGGCTGCTTCAGCGACGTCCCGAACCGCACGCCCGCGCCCGAGCTCGTACCCTACGACGTTCGCTCGCCGCTCTGGTCGGACGGGGCGGCGAAACGCCGCTTCCTCGTCGTTCCCGATGGCGCGACGATCGGCTTCCGCACGAGCGGCGCCTGGGACATGCCGGTCGGGACGATCCTCGTGAAGGAGTTCACGTACGAGACCGAGCGCGGCAATCCCGCCTCGACGCGCGCGCTCGAGACGCGCTTCCTGGTGCGGCGGGCGAGTGGTTGGCGCGGCTTCTCGTACCGGTGGAACGAAGCGCAGTCGGAGGCCTACCTCCTCGACAACGGCACGACCCTCACCTTCCCCGTGAGCGATCCGGAGACCGGCGCGGTCGAGCACACCCACGTCTTCCCGAGCCGGAGCGACTGCGTCCGCTGTCACACGACGGCGGCGGGCGGGCCTCTCGGCCTCCAGACCCGGCAACTCAACCGGACGCGCGCCTACGGCGCCGTCGTCGACCAGCAGCTGCGCGCGCTCGAGCACGTCGGCTTCTTCGGGGGCTGCCTGCCGGCGCGGCCCGAGGCGCTGCCGGCGCTCGCCGATCCCGCCGACGCCGGCGCTCCGCTCGACGCGCGCGCGCGCAGCTGGCTGCACGCGAATTGCGCGCACTGCCATCTCCCGGGCGGACCGGCGCCGACCACGATCGACCTCCGCGCCGAGGCGACCTTCGCCGCGATGAACGTCTGCGGGACGATGCCCCAGAACGGCGACCTCGGGGTCGCGGGAGCGCGCATAGTGGCGCCCGGCCGCCCGGAGGACTCGGTGTTGTGGCTCCGCGGCGCGATGCGCGGGGCCGGCCAGATGCCGCCGCTCGCGACGCTCGTTCTCGACCCCCTCGGGGACGCCGTGGTCGCGGCGTGGATCGACGGGCTCGGCGGCTGTCCGTGACGCGACGCGGGCTCGGCTAGAGCTTCGCGGCGATCACCTTGATGAGGTCGATGCAGCGGTTGCTGTAGCCCCACTCGTTGTCGTACCAGGACACGAGCTTGAAGAAGCGGCTGTTGAGCTCGATGCCCGCGCCCGCGTCGAAGATCGACGAGTAGGCGCTGTGGATGAAGTCGGAGGAGACGACCTCCTCGTCGGTGTAGCCGAGGATGCCCTTCAGGTAGGTCTCCGAGGCTCGCTTCATGGCCGCGCACACGTCCTTGTAGGACGTATCCTTGCTGGTGCGGACGGTGAGGTCCACGACCGAAACGGTCGGCACCGGCACGCGGAACGCCATGCCGGTGAGCTTCCCCTTCACCTCGGGACAGACGAGCGCCACCGCCTTGGCGGCGCCGGTGGTCGACGGAATGATGTTCTGCGCCGCCGTGCGGCCGCCCTTCCAGTCCTTCTTCGAAGGGCCGTCGACGGTCTTCTGCGTGGCCGTGTAGGCATGCACGGTCGTCATGAGGCCTTCGTCGATGCCGAACCCTTCCTTGAGGAGCACGTGGACGACGGGGGCCAGGCAGTTCGTCGTGCACGATGCGTTCGAGACGACGTGGTGCTTCGCCGGGTCGTACTTGGCGTCGTTGACTCCCATTACGACGGTCAGGTCCTCGCCTTTGCCGGGCGCCGAGATGATCACCTTCTTGGCGCCGGCGGCGAGGTGGCCCTTGGCCTTCTCGGCCTCGGTGAAGAGGCCCGTCGACTCGATCACGATCTGCACGCCGAGCTTCGCCCACGGGAGCTCCGCCGGGGTCTTTGCGCTCACGACGACGATGTCGTGACCGTTCACCACGAGCACGTCGTCCTCCGCCTTGTCGGCGGCGGACTTCTTGGAGGCGACGGTGCCGTCGAAGCGGCCCTGGATCGAGTCGTACTTGAGCAGATAGGCCAGGTTGTCGGCTGGAACGACGTCGCCGACGGCGACGACGTCGAAGGTCTTCCCGAGCAGGCCCTGCTCGCAGAGCGCCCGAAACACCAGACGGCCGATGCGGCCGAAACCGTTGATCGCGATCTTCACTGCCATGGGTCCTCCCGAACGCTCACGAAATCACAGCCGAACGACATATCGTCAACGCGACCCGCGTGCACCTGCCATGCGGCGGCGCCGGCGTCCAGCGCCCTCACACGCGGACCGCCGTAGGGTCCGCCCGCTCGACCGGCGCCTGGATCGCGAGCGTCGCGAGCGCCGCGAGCTCGCGCTCCACGGCCTCGACGAGCTCGTGCAGGTCGGGCAGCGCGTCCCAGTCCGCGTTGAAGCCCCAGTGGAGGGTCCCCGCGTAGCTCAAGAGGGCGATGCCGAGGGCCTGGTTCGTGAAGAGCGGCACCAGCGGATAGGCGGCGAGCATGCGCGCGCCGTGGATGTAGACGGGGATCGGGGGTCCCGGGACGTTCGTCACGACCACGTTGAAGGGGCGCGCGAGGGCGGTCAGGTTCGCGAACTGCACCATCAGCGCCGGGAACGTGGCGTCGCTGAGCGCCTCGATCAGCTGCGTGCCCGCGGCCTGCTGCGAGCGCTTCACGCGCATCGTCTCGGCCACCGTGAGGCGCAGGCGCTCGAGCGGGTCGCGCTCCGCGAGCGGGAGCCGCACGACGATCATCGCGACGCGGTTTCCGACTTCGTCCCGGCTCGTCGTGTCGCGCACGTTCACCGGCACCATGACGCGGAAATCGAGCGCGTTCGGGTCGAGCCCGCGGCGGCGCAGGAAGGCGCGGAGGGCGCCCGCGAGCACCGTCAACACGACATCGTTCACGGTTCCGCCGTGCCGCGCGCGGACGGCCTTCAACGCCTCCATGTCCGCGGTGGTCCAGTCGAATCGGCGATGCGGGCCGATCGGAACGTTCAGCGGCGTCGGCGACGCCGAGCGGAGCCCGGCGCCGAGCGAGGCGCCGAGCGCGGTCGCGATGTCGCGCGCGCCGCCGAGCGCGCGAGCCGGCTGCGCGGCCGCGCGTACCCCCGCCGCGAGCGCTCTCGCCGGCGTCGCGATGCGATGCGCGAGCTCCGCCACGACGAGCTCCGTCGGCGACGGCTCCGGACGCGGTATCCAGCTTGGCGGCGGATCGATGGCGGTCGGACGGTCGGGCGTCGGGCGCAGGAGCGCCCCGGTCAGCCGCACGCTGCCGACGCCGTCGATCATGCAGTGATGCACCTTGGTGACGATCGCGAAGCGGTCATCGGGCAGCCCCTCGACGACCCACATCTCCCAGAGCGGCCTCCCGCGATCGAGCGCCTGCGACATCAAGCGCGCCGCGAGGCGCTTCAGCTGGCGGTCGTCGCCCGGCAGCGGCAGGTGGGTGTGGCGGACGTGGTAGTTCAGGTTGAAGTGGGGATCGTCGACCCAGACCGGCTGGTCGAAGATCGGCGTACGCCGCAGGCGCTGGCGGTAGCGCGGGACGCGGTGCAGCTCGGACTCCATGAGGCTCCGGATGGCCTCGATGTCGACCCCGCCCGCGGGCGTCCCGAACTGGCCCTTCTCGAAAATCGCGACCGAGCCGATGTGCATGTGGCTCACGCCGTCCTCGATGCCGAGGAAGCTGTTGTCGAGCGCCGACAGGCGCTCGAAATGCGCGTACGTCATCCCGCGGTTCCAGGGGAGCAATAAGCGCGCCCGGCCGGCGCCCGCCGGAAAACGCGAGGCGGGCCGCCGCGCGGGGCGGCAGACCGTTCTCAGTCCTGCGACGGGCGCGCCGGATCGGCCTCCGACGCCTGCGAAACGCGCGCGGCGCCGTCCGGGGCGTGGAACTGCGCCGCCCCCTCGATGCGCCGGGCGAGCGCGGCGCGCGCGGCCTCCGGGACGTCGAGGGGGAACCTGGCGTCGCTGCGGCGCCACTGGGCCAGCCACTCGGGTCCGAGGAGCGTGCGTCCCCGGACCTCCGCCCGGCGGGCGGCCACGGGCGTCATCGCCAGCGTCGTCTCCGGGCGTCGTCCGGTCGGCGCCCCGCGCCCGACGACGAAGCCGGCCCCGAGCATGGCGCTCCGCACGACCGTCGCGGCCGAGTAGGTGAAGAGCTCGGTGTCGTGCTCGGCGCACTCGGCGAACACCCGCTCGAAGCACTCGAGCGTCCACATCGGCCCGTCGGTCTTCGCGGAGAAGGGGTCCCAGAAGATCACGTCGGGCGCCGGCGCCGCCCCGAGACGCTCGCGGAAGTCGCCTTCGAGGAGCGTCCACACCATCGACGCGTCCTCCGCGCGCCATTCGCCGAAGCGCAGCACGTGGTTCGGCGCGGGGTGGTGGAGATGAGGGAACCTCAGGGCGTGCCGGAGCGCCAGGCGCAGCGATGCGACGTCGTGCTCGAAGCTCACGAGATGGAGCGGGCGGCCGACCGCGGGGGGCGCGCTCTCGACGACGCGGAGCGCCGCCATCGCGTTGTGCGCGGCGCCGAGACCGACGTCCCAGACGACGAGCGGCGTCGCGGCGCGCTCCGCGATCCGGTCGGCCAGGCGCGACTGCGCGACGTAGAGCGCGTGCGCCTCGACGGCCGGGTCGATGCCGCCGTGCATGAGCTCGCCCGACGCGCGGTGCAGGATGCTCGCGTGGCCCGCGGGTGCTTCGTGGACGCCGAAGCGCTCGAGATCGCCCTCGTTGCGGCCGCGCCGCCGGCGCGGCGTCGGCACCGGCGGGTTGTCCTCGTCGGCGCGCGCCAGCACGAAGCGCTGCGCGTCGCGCCACGCCGCGAAGGTGTCGGCGACGATGTGGGCGCGCATGCGGCGCATGAGGTCGTGGTAGAAGCGGACGTTGTGCTTGGCGAGGAGCTGCCATCCGAGCGCCTCGCTCGTCTTGACGAGATGGTGCACGTAGGCGCGCGAGTAGGCGGCGCAGGTCGGACACGCGCACGCCGCGTCCACGGGCTCGTCCGCCAGCTTGTAGACGCCGCGATAGAGGTTCAGTCGTCCCGTGGAGGTGAACGCCACTCCCTGGCGGGCGAGCACGGAGGGAATCGTGCAGTCGAACATGTCGACGCCGCGCTCGACGGCTTCGAGCAGGTCGAGCGGCGTGCCGACGCCCATGAGGTAGCGGGGCAGGTCGCGCGGCAGAAGCGCCGCCGCGAAGGCCGTGAACCGTTCGCGATCTTCCCTTCCTTCGCCGACCGCGAGCCCGCCGATCGCGAACCCGTCGAAGGGGAGGCGCGCCAGGTGCTCGGCGCTCTCGCGCCGCAGGTCCTCGAAGCACGCGCCCTGGACGATGCCGAAAAGCGCCTGCGGCGCCTCGCCGCGGGCGGCGAGGCTCCGCGCCGCCCAGCGGTGCGTACGGTGCATCGCCGCCTCGGCGGTTTCGTGATCGGACGTGGACGGCACGCAGACGTCCATCGCCATCATGAGGTCGCTGCCGATCGCAAGCTGCGCCTCGATGCTGCGCTCGGGGCTCAGGACGACGCGCGCGCCGTCGACGTAGCTCCGGAACACGGCGCCGTCCTCCGTGATCACCCGATCGTTCGGCAGCGAGAAGACCTGATAGCCCCCGGAGTCGGTGAGCACCGAGCGGCGCCAGTTCATGAACCGGTGGATACCGCCGAAGCGTCGGAACACCTCGAGTCCGGGCCGCAGCAGCAGATGGTAGGCGTTGGCGAGAAGCACGTGCGAGCCCGCGCCTTCGAGATCCTCCACCGTCAGCCCCTTGACGGTCGCCTGCGTGCCGACCGGCATGAAGAGCGGCGTCTCGATCTCCCCGTGCAGGGTCCGGAAGCGGCACGCGCGCGCGCGCGAATCGGAGGCGGCCGCTTCGACGCGGAAGCGCAGGCGTGTCGTCATGACCGAGCCGTGGCCTCTGCCATGTCGGGTGCGCCCGCGCCAGCCGCCGCGATGCCGGGGCAGGACGCCCCCCGCGGTGGGAAGGTCCGGGGCGCCGGCGCGTCCTCGTTGAACGCGCCGACGCTCCTCTCCGCGCCGAACCCTTCCCGCGCTGCGCTCCACTCGCGCACGGGGCGGCGGGATGCTGCGTCCGTCGCTCCACTACGATCGGACGGCATCGTCACTAAACAATAGTTGTTTGCTTGTCAAGCAAGAAGAGATTGGTGTACGGTCGCCGGGTCATGCAACGGCGGAGCACCGCGCCCAAGGGCATCAAGGATCTCTTCTACGAGACCCGTGTCCTGAGCGGCCGCGAGTACACCGTCACCCGCTTCGCGAAGGAGGTCCTCGGCGGCGCGGTCGACCCCGTGATGCTCGGCTACATCGAGAAGGGAAAGCGCTTTCCGAACGAGGCCTTGGTGCGACGTCTCGCCGCCGTCAGGGGCGAGTCCGTGGCGCCGCTCCTCGCCGTGCTCTACCGCGACCGCATGCTGTACGCGTTCGGGCGCGAGCTGCGGCGCGCCTTGCACGACCCGGCGGCGGTCGAGGGCGTCGCCGACGCCGATCTGGCGGTGCAGGTGAGCCGGGCGATCGCGGCGCTCCCCGACGACGGCGCCTGGATCACGGCCGCCAAGTGGCGGGCGGCGATCTCCGTCGCCGTCCGCGACAAGTCGAAGGCGAGCGACGTCTCGAAGGTCACCGATCTCCTCAAGGAGCGTGGGCTCGTCGAGACGGCGAAGGGCAAGGTGCGGCGGAAGGCCCGGCACTTCGTCGCGACGACGCTCGAAGAGCGGCGCGCGCTGGCAATGGAGTTCACCGCGATCTACACCAAGGCACTGCTCGACAAGGTGAGCTTGCCCGAGCGCGCGGCGTCGACCCATCTGCGCAATCACTATCTGCACATCGAGCGGGAGCGACTTCCCGAGTTCTACCAGCGGCTCGAGAAGGCGGCGCGCGCGTTGGCCGAGGAGTTCGCGGCGGACGCCGGTGCCGGAACGGAGTTCCTGAACGTCTTGATCGTCGGGACACCGGTTTGACGGAGCGAGGATGAAGAGGAAAGCGCCACGAGTACGACACGTCTCGATCGCTGCGATGCTGGCCGTCGCCCTGGCCGCGCTCTGCGGCTGCGGCGGCAGCGGCTCGAGCGGCTTCGACGCCGTCGCGAGCGAGGCGGCCGCCATCCAGCACGTCATCGACTCGGGCGACTGCGCGGCGCTCGGCCAGCAGACCTTCTGTGCCTCGGGCGTCGAGGCGCCGGGTCCGTTCGCCGGCGCGCTCGTGAAGATCGCCGCGCCCGTGGGTACCCCGCTCGTGTGCGAGGGCACGCCGATCTCCGAGAAGTGCACGGCGCCCCTGGCGTTCACGACCGAGGGATTCGACCACCCGACCAGCCTGCTCGCGGCGGTCGCCGAGAGCGAAGAAGGCCCGTGGCGGCTGGCCGCCGTGACCGTCGAGAACCAGGGCGACGGCGCCGGCCGTACCGTGTCGATCGCCGTCCCGGCGCGCACCAACACGACGCAACCGACGCCGCTCATCGCCGCGGTGCTCGTCTACGCGGGGACGCCGCCGGAGGATCTGCCGCCGCTCGGCGCGCACCTCGCGGACTTCGACGTCGACCTCGTCTACGTGAGCCAGCGCCTCGAGATCGTCGTCCCGCGTTAGTCGGTCTTCTTCGCCCAGCCTGCGGCGAGCGGCACGAAGAAGCGCAGCGTGATCTTGCGCGCCTGAAAGCGCCAGCCCGCCGGCGTCCGGACGTAGCGGTCGTCGTACCAGCCGGCGCCGATCATGCTGGTGCCGCCGACCTCGGCGCGGAGGTCCACGTAGCAGGTGCCGCGCGCGACGTCTCCCGCGAGGTCGACGACGTGCTGCTGCACGAACGGCAGGAAGATCGACCCGCTCCGCAGCATCTCGCGGAAGCCGGCGTCGAGCGCGGCGCGGCCGCGGATCGGCGGGCGCGTGCCCGGGTCCATCTCGCCGTCCTCCGCGAAGAGGTCCGCGAGGCGCTCGACCTGGTTCTGCCAGACGTAGTGGGCGTAGCGCCGCGCCAGGTCGCGGATCGCCTCGAGGTCGGCGAGGTCGGCGGCGCTCATTCCGCGAGGTGGTCGAGGTACTCGGCGAGGCCGTAGCCGACGCGGTCGCCCCAGCGCCATTCGGTCAGGCCCTCGGCGATGCGCGTCACCGTGCCGTCGCGGCGGTTGCGGAGCGGGATCATCGCCAGCACCTTGCCGGCGATCTCGATCGCCTCGCCGCGCGCGGTCGTGACCCGCACCCGGATGCGATCGTGCAGCCGCTGCTCGCCGACGAACTCGGTCGCGATCTCGGTGCGGACGATCGCGTCGTTGTCGCGCCCCTTGCGGAAGACGTAGCCGCCGTGGATCTCGCGCCCGTCGCGCTGCGCGACGAAGCTCGGCACCGCGCCGAGGTCCTCGTCGAAGCTCATCGTGAGCCAGCGGTAGCTCTTCGGCGCCTGCCAGGAGCGCGGTCCCCACGAATGGTCGCGGATGCCGGGCGCGTCGAGCGCGAACCGCTCGTCGCCGATCGCGAGCGTCCCGATCGCCTTGCCGTGCTGCTCGAGGTGGCCGCGGGCGAACTCCTGGCCGGGCTTCTCGGCGCGGACGCCGACCCATCGCTCCTCCTCGCGCCGGCGCGGTTCGCCGCCGTACACCGGCGAGAGGCCGAGCCAGCGCACGTCGAGTTCGACGGGGACGAACGGGTTCGCGGCGAAGGCGGCGCGCGGGTCCGCCATCTCGAGCGGGTTCCTCAGCATGCAGGCGCGGCCGCGATAGGCCACGTGGTGTTCGACGAACGGCTTCCGCACCTCGAAGCGGAGACCGCCCGCGTCGTGCGCGGCGTTCGACGCGATCTCGGGCCGGCGGAACATGAAGGCGACCCGGCCGTCGGGGAGATAGAAGCAGGTCGTCATCTCGGCGTGTCCTTCGTTCGGGCGGTTGCCGAGCCGTACGAAGCCGCCGACTCGCCGCCCCGGGTCGAAGAAGTTGTAGTACGCGCTTTCGTTGAAGGCCTCCTCGCCGCTGTTCTCGTGCATGAGATCGTCGGTCGGGAGGACGACCAGCTCGACGTCGCCCATGGCCGCTTCCCTACGCGATGGCCTCGCCGACGTGCAACCTCGGGCGGTCCGCAAGCTCGCCGCCGCGCGGGTCACGTGCTAAAGCCGGCGCGATGATCTCCACCAGCGATTTCAAGCGGCACCTCCGCATCCAGATCGACGGCGAGCCCTACGTGATCCTCGACGTCCACGTGCAGTCGCCCTCGGCGCGCGGCGCGAGCTCGCTCTCGAAGATCAAGGTGCGGAACCTCAAGACGGGGCAGGTCTTCGACAAGACGTTCCGCGGCGGCGACAAGGTCGAGGAGCCGAACGTCGAGCTCCGGCCGATCCAGTTCCTCTACCGCGACGACGAGGGCTTCCACTTCATGGATACCCAGTCCTACGAGCAGTTCGCGCTCGGCGCCGACGACCTCGGCGACCTCGGCGGGTACCTGAAGGACGGCATGAGCGGCATCCGGTCGGTGCTGTTCAACGACAAGGTGATCGCGATCGAACTCCCGAACACCGTCGTGCTGCAGGTCGTGGAAACGGCGCCCGCGGTGAAGGGCGCGACCGCGCAGGCGCAGACGAAGCCCGCGACGCTCGAGACCGGGCTCGTCGTCCAGGTGCCGTCGTATCTCGAAACGGGCGAGGCGGTGCAGATCGACACGCGCGAGGCGCGCTTCATCGCGCGCGCCAAGTAGCAGGGCTTCGGACGCGGAGCGGGGAGCCGCTCCGCGGCGGCGCGTCCTCGTCGAGCGTCGCGGAGTGTCCCGCTACCAGCTCTCCACCCAGGGCCGGACGTCGAGCTCGTGGGTCCAGGCGCTCCGCGGTTGGCGGAAAAGCGACCAATAGTTCTCCGCGATCGCGTCGGGATCGAGGAGTCCGTCCTCGCCGCGCTCCTGCCGGAGGCTCGGGAGGAAGGTGTTGATGCGGTCGCCGTCGATGGCGCCGTCGACGACCACGTGCGCGACGTGGATGCCCTGCGGGCCGAACTCCCGGGCCGCCGCCTGCGCGAGCGCTCGGAGCGCGGCCTTCGCCTGGGCGAAGCCGCCGAACATCGCCTTGCCCCGGAGCGACCCCGACGCGCCGGTGAAGATCACGACGCCGCGCCCGCGCGGCAGCATCGCGTCGATCGCCGCCTTCGCGAAGAAGAATCCCGCGAGCGCGTTCACGCGCCACATGCTCTCCAGGAACTCTGCGTCCATGTCCCGGAAGGCGCGCGGCCAGTTGCCGCCGGCGTTGAAGACCGCCGCCTCGAGCGGCGCCTCGGGGCGCTCGGCGGCCGTGACGGCGGCGCGCACGGCCGCTTCGTCGGTGACGTCGCCGACGATCGCCTCGGCATCGGCGCCCGCCGCGCGCAGGTCGCGCAGCGCCTCGTTGAGCTTCTCCGACGCGCGCCCCATGATCGTCACCCGGAAGCCCTCGCGCGCGAAGCGCCGCGCGATCGCGGCCCCGAGGCCGCGGCTCGGCCCGACGCCGACCACGATTACCGCACGATTCGCCATCACGCCTCCTTCAGGCTCTGCGGCGCGGAGCGTCGTTCGCTCCGCCGGGCGGCGCGTCCTTCTTCGGCGGGGCGCTGCGGCGCGCCCGCGCGACCCGCAGCCGCCGGACGTCGAGGCGCTTTCCGGTGCGCTCGTCGACGACGACCGGACGCACCTCTCGGCCGGACTCCGCGTCGACCAGCACGACCGGTGCGCCGCGCTCGTCCCACAACCAATCGCTCCCCCAGCGGAACATTGCCGCGAGCACGTCCCAGAACGCCCGGCCCTTGTCGGTCAGGCGATACTCGTAGCGGATCGGCCGCTCGGCGTACACTTGCTTGACCATCAGTCCCTCCCCGACGAGCCGGGCGAGCCGCTTCGCGAGGATCGCGCGCGGTACGTCGAGGCGGCGCCGGAAGTCCTCGAACCGGCGCGTCCCGGCGAACGCCTCCCGCAGGACGAGCGGCGTCCACCAGTCGCCGATGAGATCCGTCGCGCGCGCGATCGGACACGGCCAGTCGTCGAAGCGGGTCCGCCGCATCTCAGGGGGGTCCGTCGGAAACCGTCCGCACCGTCATACCGCCTCCACGCGCGCCGGGACGTGCTTGTGCCACGGCGTGCCGGCGAGCCAGTCGCGGTCCTCGCAGGCGGTGAGCTCGTTCGGCGCGATGCCGTGCACGACCGGCTCGCCGTGCGGGTCCGGGTACGAGAGACCGTAGCCGTTCGGCAGGCTCACGTGGCCGGCCTGCATGCCGTCGTGCACCTCGACGACCGCCTCGGCGCTGCCGCGCTTGGTCGTGATGCGGACGCGGCCGCCGTCGGCGACGCCGAGCGATGCGGCGTCCGCCGGGCTCATGCGGAGCGCGCCCGCGGCGTCCTTCTTCCGCCACGCGGGATCGCGGAAGATCGTGGTTGCGGTCGAGGTGCGGCGCTCCCCCGCCGTCAGGACGAACGGGAAAGCGGGCGCGGGCGCGGTCCGCGCCCGGAGGAGCGCGCGCAGCTCGTCCATGAGCTCCGGCACCGTGAGGTTGATCTTGCCGTCCGGCGTCGCGAGCCGCCGCCAGGTCTCCTCGTACGCGTCGACGGTGAACGTCACGCCGGAGCGGCGCGTATAGATCGCCTCGAAGAGGGCCTCGCCGAGCGCGGCGCCATCGCCCGTGAAGCCGGCTCGGCGCACCGACTCCGGATAGCTCATCGCGCAGGTGTGGGCCGCGCCCCAGAGGAGTGCGACGGCCTCGTTGCCGGCGCCCAACGTCGGGCCGAGCACCTCGTAGAGGATCACCGGTACGAGCCCGGCGAGCTCGGGTCGCTCGCAGGTGAATTGCAGGAGCGCGGGCGCGAACGCGGCGCGGCCCCGCGCGGCGGCCGTGCGGAGCGGCGCCAGGTCGACCCCGTCGAGCGCGCCGAGCGCGCGCACGAGGCGGCGGTGGATCTCCGGCTCCGCGAGCGTGCCCGCGAGCGGCGGGAAGAGCGGTGCGCGCAGCTGGAACACGTTCTCCGGGAACTCGAGCGTGAAGAAGGTCGCCTCCCACTTCTCGAACTGCGAGGGCGCGGGCAGCACGTAGTGGGCGTGGCGGCCGGTCTCGGTGAGCGCCACGTCGATCACCACCACGAGCTCGAGCGCGTCGAGCGCCTCGCGCATGCGCCGGCTGTCCGCGAGCGAGTGGCAGGGGTTCGAGCTCTCGACGATCATTGCGCGGAAACGCTTCGGGTGGTCGGTCAGGATCTCCTCGGGGATCGCGTTGGCCGGGATGAGGCCGGTGATGATGCGGTGGCCGCCGACCGGGCTCGTCTTGCCGCTCTCCTTGCCGCCGCCGAGCCCGGCCATGCGGGTGTGGATGTTCATGCATCCCGCCTTCGCGAAGTTCCCGGTCAGGAGGTAGACGAGCTTCTCGAGATACGAGTTCAGGGTCGAGTGCGGGGCCTGCTGGATGCCGAGATCTTCGAAGATCGAGACGCTCGCGGCCGCCGCGATCCGCCGCGCGACCGCGCGCACCAGCTCCTCGGATACGCCGGCGCGCGTGCAGTAGTCGGCGACGGGTACGGCGCGCAGCACCGCGAAGATCTCCGCCTCGTTCACCGTGTGGTCGCGGAGGAAGTCGTGGTCGATCACGTCCTCCTGCACCAGCACGCCGAGGAGCGCGGAGAGACAGAACGCGTCGGTTCCCGGCTTCACCTGCAGGTGGAAGTCGGCGAGCTCGGCGGTCTCGGTCCGGCGCGGATCGATCACGACGAGCGTGCGCTTCTCGTCGGCGGCGATCGCGCGCAGCACCGCGCGGGCGCGCGGGAAGCCGTGCGACTGCCACGGATTCTTGCCGACGAAGACCGCGACCTCGGCGCGCTCGAAGTCGCCGGTCGTGTGGCAGCGCGGGCGTCCGTAGAGCTGGCCGTCCACCCAGAACTCGCCGGTCTTCTCCTGCGCCAGCGCGTTCGAGCTGTAGACCGAGCCGAGCGCCTTGCGGAGCGCCCCGCTGTATCCGCCGCCGAGATGGTTCCCCTGTCCGCCGCCGCCGTAATAGAAGATCGTGTCGCCGCCGAAGGCGTCGCGCACGTGTGCGAGCTTCGCCGCGACCTCGCGGATGGCGGTGTCCCAGTCGATCGACTCGAAGGTGCCGTCGGCACGGCGGCGGAGCGGTGTCGCCAGCCGGTGCCGGCCGTTCTGGTAGTAGTCGAGGCGCTGCGCCTTCTCGCAGGCGTAGCCGCGCGACCCGGGATGGGCGCGGTCGCCGCGCACCTTCGTGAGGTGGCCGTCCTCGGTCTTCACTTCGAGGCCGCAGTTCACGCTGCAGAGGATGCACGCCGTCTGCCGCCACCCGTCGCTCATGATGCCCTCCGATCGGATTCCGTGAGTCAGTTCAACGAGAGAATGTGGTGGGCGTCACCCTCTGGCAAGGGGTTTCCGGGCGCTGCTAAGCACGGCGGGTGCGCGTGCACGGCGGAGGGCATGGATGACGATCGCTTCGTGGCGCGTACGGCTCGAGGTGCCGGCCGACGTCGATGCCGTGCGCGACGTCGTGATCCGCGCCTTCGAGCGTACGGACGAGGCGCGCCTGGTCGCGGCGCTCCGCGCCGCCGGCAAGGCGACGATCGCGCTCGTCGGCGAGCACGGCGGGCGGGTGGCGGGTCACGTGGTCTTCAGCCCGGTGACGCTCGCCGGTGCACCGCTCGGTCTCGGCCTTGCGCCGCTCGCGGTCGCGCCGGAGGCGCAGCGGACGGGCCTCGGCACCGCGCTCGTCCGCGCCGGGCTCGACGCCTGCCGGATCGGACGCGCGGGAGTGGTCGTCGTGCTCGGGAGCCCCGCCTACTACGGCCGCTTCGGCTTCGTCGCCGCCGAGCGCCACGGTCTCTGCTCCGAGTACGACGTCCCGCCCGGCGTGTTCCAGGTGCTCGAGCTCCGTCCGGAGGCGCTCGCGGGCCGGGGCGGGCTCGTCCGCTACGCCGAGGAGTTCGCTGGCTTCTGACGGAGCGTCAGGCGGCCGTCGTCCGTACGCGATCGACGACGCGCGCGGCCAGCGCGTCGAGGTGCGCCCCGAAGAAATGGTCGGCGCCGGGGACGAGCGCGAGCGTACTCGCCGGTGCGAAGCGCTCGCGCGCGGATTCCAGCATGGCGAGCGGGCAGAACTGGTCGCGATCGCCCGTCACGAACGCGAGCGGCACGCCGCAGCCGGCGAGGAAGTCGAGGCCGACCATGCGAACGGGCGGCGCGATGGCGACGATCGCGCGCGTCCGGTCGGGCTCCGCGGCGCCGGCGCGGAGCGCCATCACCGCGCCGAAGGAGTATCCCGCGAGCGTCACGCGCGCGCCGCCGAGGCGCGCGCGCAGGAGCGCCGCCGCCGCGCGCACGTCGGCGACCTCGCTCCGGCCGTCGTCGTAGGCGCCGCCGCTGGCCCCCACGCCGCGAAAGTCGAAGCGCAGCGTCGCGAATCCAGCGGCGCCGAGCGCGCGTGTCAGCGCGCGCACCAGGTCGTTCTCCATGCTGCCGCCGAACTGCGGGTGCGGGTGGCAGAGCACCGCGCCCCCCGCGGCGTCGGGCGGAACGGCGAGCCGCCCGTCGAGCGCGACGTCGCCGACCGCGATGCGAACCCTCTCCTCCATCGGGGCCGGTGGTATGCGCGCGGGCGCGGGCCCGCAAGCCTACCCGGCGCGTACGCGGCGGGTACGGGGTCCGCGCCTACGGCGTCGGAGTGACCGGCACGCACACCTCGCGGAGCGCGCGGAGCTCGCCCGTGAGCGCGTTCATCGGGGTGGTGATCGTCATACGGGTGGCCGCCTCCTCCCGGGTCGCGCGCCGGCGCGAGCGATAACAGAGCTGCAGGCGGGCGGCGTCCTCGTCGAGGCAGAGACGGGTCGGTCCGGCGAGGACGAGGCGTTCGTCGCCCTCGGGCGAGGGCACCGTGACGCGCCAGCGCTGCCGGCCGCCCTCGGCGCGCGCCCGATAGCAGAGGTGCGGCCGATCCGTCGGCTCCGCGTCGAGGCTCGCGCCGGGCGGCGGCGGCTCGACGAGTGCGGACACCTGCGCGGACTCGGGTCGCGTCACCCGGATGGCGGCATCGCCGAGCGCGCCCGTGACCCGCAGCGAATTCCCCGGTCCCGGCGCGAAGACCTCAGACCGGAGCGCGTGGCAGGTGAGCGGCGGGGTGCTCGCGGCGTCGGTCGTGTCGCGCGCGGCGGCGGGGAGGCAGAGCATGCGCGGGGTGCGGACGTCGCCGACGAGGTCGCCGAAGCGATCGGCGACCTGCACGGTGGTCCGGCGCACGCCGTCGGCCCGCGTGGCGCCGAGGCGGTGGCAGCGGTAGGCGTCGGCGAGAGGGATCGGCTCCCCCGCGTCGTCGCCCGGGATCGAGGTCGCGTACGGCGTCGGCGTGGCGGTGCCGACGACGGATCCGCTGCCGTGCGGCGCTTCTACGGTCAGCTCGAAGGTGCCGGCCGCGCCGTCGACGCCGTCCACGACGACGAAGTAGGTCTGGCCGGCCGTTACCGTGAGGCCGACGCGCGAGCCCTGGGGCTTCCCGCTCGCGACCCGGCAGGCGGCGGCGTCGTCGTTGCAGGCGAGCTCGGGGCCGCCGAGGCACGCGCCCATCCGTACGTAGACGGCGGTGTCGAAGGTCGTCGCGCCGCTGCACGTCGAGAGCGTCGCCGTGCCGGACGCCGTCGGCGTCCAGCGGAAGACGCGCTCGGAGGCCGACGCCGTCGCGGCGCACGAGCCGGCCGTGACGCCGCCGGCCGCGCCGCTCGTCGCGCCGCGGAAGGTGCCGCCGCTCGCCGGGATCGCGATGGCGTCCTCGCACGCCGCGGTCGGCGCCGGCGTCGGTGCGGTGGTCGGCGTCGGCGCGGTGGCGACGGTCGCGGTGCGCGCGGGCGTCCGGGTCGCCGTGGCGCGCGGGGTCGTCGTCCGCGCGGCCGCCGGCGTCGCGGTGCGGGTCGCGACCGCGGTCGCGGTGCGCGTCGCCGCGGTTCCGGCCGGTGTCGCGGTGGCTGCGGGGGTCACGGTGCGCGCGGGCGTCGCCGTCGCTCCCGACGGCGGGATCACCCGCAACGTGAAGACGCCGCTCGCCGACCCGACGCCGTCGACGACGATGAAGTAGGTCTCTCCCGCCGTGACCCACGGCGCGATGCGGGAGCCGTGGTACGCGCTCGGTTCGGCGGTCGCGCAGCTTCCGGAGTCGTCGTTGCAGCCGACCTCCGCGCCGCCGCAGCCGCCGCGGCGGACGTAGACGACGGTGTCGAACGCGGTTCCGGCGGCGCCGCAGGTCTCGAAGGTCGCGAGACCAGACACCGCGGGCGTCCAGCGGTAGACCCTCTCCGGAGCGTCCGAGGCGGCGACGCACGAGCCGCCGAGCGTGCCGACGCCCGACGTCACGCCGGTGACGGCGCCGCCGCCCGGGGCGATCAGGACGGGCGCGACGCACGTGCCGCTCGTCGCCGGCGGATCGTTCGGATCGAGCGGATCGGTGCCGGCGGCGGCCTCGACGCCGTCGCCGATGCCGTCGCCGTCGCTGTCGGGCCGCAGGCGATCGGTCTCCTTCGCGTCGGTCGCCTTGTCGAGGTCGCGGTCCTCCGCGGCGTCGGTGAGGCCGTCGTCATCGGAGTCGAGCAGTCCCGCGATCGCCGCGTAGGCGAGCGCCATCTCGTTCGACGCCACGCTCTCGACCCCGCCGACGTAGCTCGTCACCCGAAAGGCGTAGTCGCTGCTGTCGGTGAGGCCGCTCTCGACGTGCGTGATCACGCCGTTCGCGTCGCTCGAGGGATCGGCGATGTCGATCGCCGAGCTCCAGGCGCCCGTGGTGCGCACGTAGAGGCGATAGCCGCTCACCGCGGGCACCGCGCGCCACCGCAGACGCGCGCTGAACGCGCACGCGTCGTGCGACGTGAGCGCGAGAACGCACGTCGCGACCAGCGTCGCGCCAATGAGGCTCGAATTAAACGACATTCTGATGTGGGAGCGCACCGCGGAGCGACCCGGGCGGCGCGCGGTCTTTAGCACAGCGGATGCCAGAGAGAACGCAGTAGCGACGCGGCCGCCCGTGTTGCACCTCCGCTAGACCCCTACGCGCTGCATGCGGGACTGCCGCTTCGGGCGTCCGAGGCTCCGCGGGAGGACGATGACCGGCGCTACGCAGACGCCGTGGGGTCGGCCATGCGCTCCGCGCCGACGGATCGCGCCGACTGCGACCGCGCGGCATGGTAGGCGTCCGGCGCCGGGCCTCGCTGACCATGGAGTCCGGCCGAGGGAACGGCCGTGGCAGACGCTCGTCCGCGAGCTTCGCGACGCCGGCCGCGAGAGCCCGTACCTCGAACGCCGCGCGCGCGGCACGACGTCGCGGCGCCTCCTCGCGATCGGCCGCGGCGGTCAGCGGCGCGGAATCTGCTCGCCTTCTCGCGGCGGGCTGCTAGTATGCGCGCCGATCTTCGCCGGGTGGGGTAGTGGAGGGCAGCATGGGTCCAGCCGTAGCGCCAGCAATCGACGCCGATCTCAAGGAAGCCGCGGAAGAGCGCTATCTCAACTACGCGCTCTCGGTGATCACCTCGCGCGCGCTCCCCGACGTGAGGGACGGCCTCAAGCCCGTGCAGCGCCGCATCCTCTACTCGATGTACCAGAACCTCCGGCTCACGGCCGGCGCGCGGCCGCGCAAGTCCGCGGCGATCGTCGGCGACGTCCTCGGCAAGTTCCACCCGCACGGCGACCTCGCGGCGTACGAGGCGATGGTGCGCATGGCGCAGGACTTCGCGCTCCGCTACCCGCTGGTCCAGGGCGAAGGGAACTTCGGCTCGCTCGACGGCGACGGCGCGGCGGCGATGCGCTACACGGAGGCCCGCCTCACCGCGCTCGCCGAGGAGATGCTCGACGACCTCGGCTCGGACACGGTGCCCTTCCGCGCCAACTACGACGCGACGCTCGACGAGCCGATCGTCCTGCCCTCCGCCATTCCGCAGCTCCTGATGAACGGCTCGACGGGCATCGCGGTCGGCATGGCGACGAACGTCCCGCCGCACAACCTCCGCGAGATCGTCGCGGCGCTCGTGGCCCTCATCGACGATCCGAAGCTCGGGGTGAAGGATCTCGTCAAGCAGATCAAGGGTCCGGACTTTCCGACCGGCGGCGAGATCCTGAACAGCAAGAAGGAGATCCGCGACATCTACGAGAGCGGGCAGGGCGCGATCCGGCTGCGCGGCGAGTACGAGGTCGAGACCGGCGCGCGCGGCAAGAAGAACGTCGTCGTCACGTCGATCCCGTACACGGTCAACAAGGCGACGCTGGTCGAGGAGATCGCGGCCGAGATCGTCGCGCGGAAGCTGCCGCTCGTCGTCGACGTGCGCGACGAGTCGACGACCGACGTGCGCGTGGTGTTGGAGCTCAAGCCCGAGGCCTCGCCCGAGGCGGCGATGGCGTACCTCTACAAGCACACGGCCCTGCAGACGAACTTCAACGTCAACCTCACGTGCTTGAAGCCGACGACGAATCCCGCGGTCGGGCAGCCGGCGCGCGTCACGCTCCGCGATCTCTGCCGCGAGTTCCTCGACTTCCGCATGATCGTCGTGACGCGGCGGCTCGAGCACGAGAAGCGCAAGCTCCTCGAGCGCCTGCACATCCTGGAAGCGCTCGCCAGGATCTACGACGATCTCGACGCCGCGATCCGCATCATCCGGCGCTCCGAGTCGCGCGCCGACGCCGCCGAGAAGCTGATGAAGCACTTCGACCTGGACCAGATCCAGGCCGACGCCGTCCTCGAGATCCGCCTCTACCAGCTCGCGAAGCTCGAGATCGAGAAGATCCGTGCCGAGATGGCGGAGAAGAAGAAGCGCCTGAAGGAGATCGAAGCGCTGCTCGCGAAGCCGAAGGAGCGCTGGAAGCTGATCCGCGCCGACCTCCAGCGCATCGCCGAGAAGTTCGGTGACAAGCGCCGCACGACCTTCGCCGCCGGCGACGAGCTCGAGTACGACCCCGAGGCCTACGTCGTGCACGAGGACGCGACGGTCGTGCTGTCGCGCGACGGCTGGTTGAAGCGCGTCCGCGAGGTGAAGGACCCGTCCTCAACCCGTCTGCGGGAGGGCGACGCGTTGTTCGCGTTGCTTCCCGGCTCGACGCGCGATCGGCTGGTGCTCTTCTCGACCAAGGGCGCTGTCTACGTGATGCGGGTCGCCGACGTGCCGGCCACGACCGGCTACGGCGAGCCCGTGCAGTCGCTCTTGAAGTTCGGCGACGGCGAGCGCGTCGTCGCCGCCCGGTTGATCCGCGATGCCGGCGCCGCGCCCGGGAAGCCGTCGGCCGGTGAGGAGGCGCCGGCGCAGGCCGCGCTCCCCGGCATCATCGAGCTCACCGAGGAGGTGCTGACCGTGCTCGTCGCGACCGCCAAGGGCTACGGCTTCCGCGCCGTTCCCGACATGACCGAGACCACGCGCGCCGGCCGCAAGCTCGCGCGCGTCGGCGAGGGCGACGAGATCGTCAGCGTGGACGCGGTGCGGGGGCCGGTCGCGGTCGTCGCGACGGCGGCCGGCAAGATGGTGCGCTTCCCGCTCGACGAGGTGCCGGAGCTCGCCGGTCCCGGTCGCGGCGTCATCCTGATGAAGCCCGACAAGGGCGCGGACCGGATCGTCGGCGCCCTCGCGCTCGGGAAGAAGGACGGGTTCGTCGCCGTCGCGCCCGACGGCGGGGAGCGCGCGCTCGCGGTCGGCGACGTGCCGGCCGGGAAGCGCGCGCAGAAGGGGCAGAAGGTCGTGAAGCGCGGCGGGGTCGCGGCGTTGAAGCACGTCGACGCCGACGAGAAGCGGTAGCCGGAGGCGGAGAGACAACCCATGGCAGCGACGTACACAGCGAAGGACATCCTCGTACTCGAAGGACTCGAACCCGTCCGGCGCCGGCCGGGCATGTACATCGGCGGCGTCGACTCGGCCGGCCTCCACCACCTGATCTGGGAGATCGTCGACAACTCGGTCGACGAGGCCATGAACGGCCACGCCGACAAGATCACCGTAACGCTCCACAAGGACGGCTCGTCGATTACCGTCGGCGATAACGGCCGCGGCATCCCGGTCGACAGGCACGCGCAGTACAAGAAGCCGGCGCTGGAGCTGATCCTCACGACGCTGCACGCCGGCGGCAAGTTCGAGGCGAAGAACTACTTCCACTCGGGAGGGCTCCACGGCGTCGGCGCGTCGGTCGTGACGGCGCTCTCCGAGAGCCTCACCGCGACCGTGAAGCGCGAGGGCGCCGAGTGGCAGCAGAAGTTCGCGCGCGGCGCCGCGACGGGCCCCCTGAAGAAGCTCGGCCCCGCGCGCGGCACCGGCACCACCATCTCCTTCAAGCCGGATCCCAAGATCTTCCCGTCGATCGCGTTCGATCCGAAGAAGATCGCCGAGGCGCTGGAGGCGAAGGCCTACCTTCACAGCGGCCTCACCATCGACTTCGCCGACGAGACCACCGGTCGGAAGCAGAGCTTCCACTTCGACGAGGGCCTCAAGACCTATCTCGGGAAGATCGTCGCCGACGCCGGCAAGGCGCCGCTCGCGGGCGAGGTCTTCGCGATCCAGAAGACCCAGGACGACCTGCACCTCGACTGCGCGATCGCGTGGACCGAGGAGCCTTCGGAGAAGGTGCTGTCGTTCGTGAACAGCATCCCGACGGGCTCGGGGGGCGCGCACGAGAACGGGCTCAAGAGCGGGATCGTGAAGGCCGTCCGCAACTACCTGACCGTCCACAACCTCCTGCCGCGCGGCGTGCAGATCACCGCCGAGGACGCGCGCGAAGGTGTCGTCGCCGTGCTGTCGATCAAGATCCCGCAGCCGCAGTTCCAGGGGCAGACCAAGGACCGCCTGAACAACGCCGAGGTCACTCCTGTCATCGACGGCATCGTGCGCACCGCGCTCGAAAACGCGCTGAACGCCAACCGCACGGCGGGCGACGCCATCGCGGCTCGCGTCATCCTGGCCTCGCGCGCCCGTAGCGCCTCCCGCGCCGCCGCCGAGCAGGTCACGCGGAAGAGCGCCATCTCGCATCGCCTGAACCTCCCAGGCAAGCTCGCCGACTGCTCGTCGACCGACCCCAGCGAGTGCGAGCTCTTCATCGTCGAGGGCGACTCCGCCGGCGGCTCCGCCAAGCAGGGCCGCGAGCGCAAGTTCCAGGCGATCCTGCCGCTGCGCGGCAAGGTGCTGAACACCCAGCAAGCGGCGACGTCGAAGGTCCTCGAGAACAAGGAGCTCGGCGACATCGTGAGCGCGCTCGGCTGCGGCGCCGGCAAGGACTTCGATCCGAAGAAGCTCCGCTACCACAAGATCTGTCTGCTGATGGACGCCGACTCCGACGGCAACCACATCTGCACGCTGCTCCTGACCTTCTTCTACCGCCACCTGCCGGAGCTGATCCGCGGCGGCTACGTCTACATCGCGCAGCCTCCGTTGTATCGCGTCGAGATCGGGAAGCAGGTGCAGTGGGCCCGCGACGACGCCGCGCGCGACACGATCCTCGCCGGCTTGAACGGCAAGGCGTCGAAGGTCCACGTCACCCGGTTCAAAGGTCTCGGCGAGATGAACCCGGCCACGTTGAAGGAGACCACGTTGGACCCCGCGCGGCGGGCGATGCTCCGCGTCGCGATCGGCAATACGGCGGAGACCGAGCAGGCGATCCAGACGCTGATGGGCAAGGACGTGGCGCCGCGGTTCGAGTTCATCATGGAGCGGGCGCCGAAGGTGGACGAGATCGACGTCTAGCCCGCCTTTCTCACCAGTTCGCCAGTGCGAGCGCCAATCGCCTGTCATCTCGAGGCGTCTCGGCTCGCGCTCCTCGACGTACCGTCGAGTACGCCTGCGTCGCTCGGGCGTAACGTGCGCGGTCCGTCGGCGTCGACGAAGAGGGACTCGTGCGGCGGCTCGGTGTGCGCGACGAGATGCGTGAGGTCCTCGCCGCCCAGCCGTCCCGCTCCCTGCCGCGGGACGAGGGACGTGACCGCGACGCCGTCCAGAGTTTCGAAGACGCCCCCGCCCGCGATCTGGAGCAGCGGATCCCACCCATCGACGCGCGTCATCACGGATGGCCGCCAGCCAGCGTAGTCGCCGTCACGGACGCTGACCCGTCCTCACGGAGCGTCGAGATCCGGTTCGCGCACCTCCTCGGGCGATGAGGGCTTCCCGCGGCGGCGGGCGCGGTGTAGGGCGTGAATCGTGATCGCGATGCCGGCCTCGGGCGCGCTCGGCGGGATGGGCGCATGACGCGCGGCAGGCGATCGTCGATGCAGCTCTATGCCCATCCGTTCTCGTCGTATTGTCAGAAGGCGCTGATCGCGTTCTACGAGAACGCGCTTCCCTACGAGCTCCGCATGCTCGGCCCGGGTCACGACGACGTCGCGGCCGAGCACGCCCGTCTCTGGCCGCTCGGGCGCATGCCCGTCCTCGTCGACGATGGCCGCACGGTCGTCGAGTCCACGATCATCATCGAGTACCTGGACCTCCACCATCCCGGTCCGGTGCGCTTCCTCCCGCAGGATCCGCGGATTGCGCTCGACGTCCGGATGATGGACCGCTTCTTCGACAACTACGTGATGGCTCCGATGATGCGGATCGTCTTCGACGCGCTCCGCCCGGAGGGCGTCCGCGACCCGCGCGGCGTCGAGGAGGCGCGGGCGCTCCTCGACACTGCGTACCGCTGGCTCGACGAACGCATGGCGCACCGCGTGTGGGCCGCCGCCGACGTCTTCAGTCTCGCGGACTGCGCCGCGGCGCCGTCGCTCTTCTACGCCGACTGGGTGCATCCGATCGACGCTGGTCTGTCGGGTACGCGCGCCTACCGGGCGCGGCTGCTCGCCCGCCCGTCGTTTGCGCGCGCCGTCGACGAGGCACGCCCGTATCGCTCGTACTTCCCGCTCGGCGCGCCCGATCGAGATTGAGCGCATCCTCGCTTGTCGCGGCGTCGCGGTGGGGCTACGACGCCGGGGGCGTGCGCTCCTCCGCCATCAGCTGCCTCGATGGGCTGCCGTGCCCGCGCTGCGGCGACGCCCTCGCGCGCGGCGCGGGGCGCGAGGGGTTGGTCTGGATCTGTCGCGCGTGTCGCGGCGGCGCGGTGACGTTGCCGATCCTGCGGCGGTTCGCGCCGCGTCCTTTCGTGAACGGACTCTGGCAGACGGCGCTGCACCACGGGCGCTCGTCGTCGCTCCATTGTCCCGCGTGCCGGCACCACTTCACCGAGGTCGCGAGCGTCGTGCGCCGGCACATCCTCGCCTGCGTGCGCTGCTACTGGGTGTGGCTCGACTGCGAGGCGCTGGGCGCGCTCGGAGCGCCGACGGTCGGGGCGGCGCTGGTTCTCCCGCGGTCGGCGATGCCGCTGCCGCCATCGCGACCGCGATGAACACGCTCCTCCTGACGCCCTGCGAGCTCGCGGCGGCGCGTGGCGGGGTCGTGCGGCTCGCGGTGGATCGCCGCGTCGCGCACGTACGGGCCGTGCACCGCGCTGCGGTCGGCACCGTTCTGCGCGTCGGGGTCGTGGGCGGGCGGCTCGGCACCGCGACCGTGGCACGGCTCGACGACGCCGGCCTCGCTCTCGTCGTCACGCTCGAGCGCGACCCGCCGCCGCCGCTACCGCTCGCGCTCGTCCTGGCGCTTCCCCGCCCGAAGGTCGTCCGGCGCGTCCTCCAGACGGTCGCGACGCTCGGCGTGAAGCGGCTCTGTCTCGTGGCCGCCTGGCGGGTCGAAAAGAGCTATTGGGAGAGCCCGCTCCTCGCCGCGGCCGCCGTCCGGGCGGAGCTCGTGCTGGGGCTCGAGCAAGCCGGCGACACGATGCTCCCGACGGTCACGCTGCACCGCCGCTTCAAGCCCTTCGTCGAGGACGAGCTGCCGGCGATCGTGGTCGGAACCCGCGGCCTCGTCGCGCACCCGCCGGCCGCCGCGCTCTGTCCGCGCGATCCGGCGGCGCGACTCACCCTGGCGATCGGTCCCGAGGGAGGATTCACCGCCTACGAGATCGGCGCGCTCGCGCGCCAGGGCCTCGAGCCCGTGTCGCTCGGTCCGCGCGTGCTGCGCGTCGAGCAGGCGATCCCGGCGCTCGTCGGGCGGCTCTTCTGAGTGATCCCCGCGGCCCGCGTGGAGAGCGCGATCCCCTGGGTCGCGCGCGCTCGTGCGGGTGCACGCTCAGAGCCAGGCGTACGCGCGCCGCAGCACGCCGATGCCGCCGGTCGCGATGACGTCGCCGTGCGCGCACACGATACGGTCGGCGTTCCATGCCAGCATGCGGTCGATCTGGGCGCGCGCGCCGGCCCGGTCGCGGATGACGAGGCGCTCGAGCCAGGTCGCGCCGGGTGCGCTGCCGCCGAGGAGCCATCCGACGAGACGCGTGAGCGCCGAAGGATGGGTGGCGAAATTGAAGATGGCGTCGGCGAGGACGATCGTGCGACTCGCACGGTGGAAGAAGACGACCTCGTTCTCGAGCGAGCGTGCCGCGAAGAACACCTGGTCGAGGTCGGCGCGCCACTCGGGCTCCGGCGTGTCGCCGAGCACGCGGTCCCACGCGATGTCCGGGCGCTTCGCTTCGAGGCCGGGGCAGCAGCAGCACAGCGCGTTCGGATAGATCGCGCGCCACTCGCCGACGGAGAGATGGTGGAAGCGGCTCGGCGCGACGATCACCGCGACCGGGCCGCGTGCGTCGACGGCGGCGCGGAGCGCCGGATCGAGGCCGACCGGCGAGTGCACGAAGAGGCCGCCGGTCGCGAGCCGCGCCACCGTCATCCGCGTCCCGGTCTCGAGGCCGAGGAAGCGCAGCGGCCGCACGATGCTCCAGAGACCTTCGGCGACCGGCTCCATGCCCCCTCCGTCGAACCCCGTCGTTGTGATGAGCCGTCGCTGCGGCTAGATCGTTCATGGAGCCTCTAGGCCATCCGTACCGCCGACGCCATGCCGATGGAGATCCGCGACGCCGATCTCGCCGACCCCGCGGACGCGGCCGCGGTCGTCGCAATCGTGGACGCCTACGCGAGCGATCCGATGGGCGGGGGTGCGCGGCTGTCGGACGAGATCCGAACGCGCCTCGTGCCGGGCCTCCGCGCGCACCCGACGGCGCTCGTGCTGCTCGCGTTCCTGGATGGCCGGGCGGTCGGCGTCGCGGTGTGCTTCGTCGGCTTCTCGACGTTTCGCGCGCGGCCGCTCCTGAACGTGCACGACCTCGCGGTCGTGCACGAGGCGCGCGGGCGCGGTGTCGGCCGCGCGCTTCTCGCCGCGGTGGAGGACCGCGCCCGCGCTCGCGGCTGCTGCAAGCTCACGCTCGAGGTTCTCGAGGAGAACCGCCCGGCGCGCGCCCTCTACGCGCGCGTCGGCTTCGGCGACGTCGCCGGCGGCGACTCGGCGTCGACGCGCTTTCTCGCGAAGGCGCTCGACCCATGACACGGAGGCCGCGGCGATGAGGGAGGGCGGGCTCCTGCGCCACTGGGCGGCGATGGCCGTCGCGGGCGGCCTCCGGGCCGCTCGCGGCGGGAGCGGTCGCGTCTCGTGACCGGACGCGGGGTGATCCTCCTCACCGGCGGGAACTCCGGCATCGGCTACGCCTGCGCCCGCCGACTCGCGCGTGACGGACAGGCGGTCGTGATCGCGAGCCGCGACCGGGTCGCGTCGGCGGCGGCGGTCGCGCGCATCCGCGACGAAACGGGCAACGCCGGGATCAGCGAGATGGGACTCGATCTCGGCTCCTGCGCCGCCGTGCGCGCGTTCGCGCGGGAGGTAGAGGAACGCGACCTGCCGATCCGCGCGATGGTCTGCAACGCCGGGCTCCAGGCGAGCGGCAAGCGACTGGTCCGCTCCGCCGACGGCTACGAGCGCACCTTCGCCGTGAATCACCTCGGGCACTTCCTGCTGGTGAACCTGCTGCTGCGGCGGCTCGCCGCGCACACACCGGCCCGCATCCTGATCGTCGCCTCGGGCGTACACGACCCGAAGTGCCGTACGGGGATGCCCAAGCCGGACGTCGGCCACTTCGACGTGCTCGCGCAGACCGGCGGTCCGCGACCCGATGCCTTCGACGCGCGCCTCGCCTACGTCAACAGCAAACTCTGCAATCTCTGGTTCGCGTACGAGCTGATCCGGCGCCTCGCGGCTGCCGGCCTCTCCTCGAAGGAGCGGCCGATCTCGGTGAACGCCTTCGAGCCGGGGTTCGTCCCCGGCTCCGGCCTCGCGCGCGAGTATCCGCCGGCGCTCCGGTGGATCTGGCATCGCGTATTGCCGGCGGTGGCGCGCGCCGCGACGCGCTTCACGCCGTCGGTCAATGTGACCGACACGGCAGGAGAGGCACTCGCGCGGCTCGCGCTCGACCCGTCGCTCGAGCGGATCTCCGGCAAGTACTTCCCGTCGCACGCACGCTGGGGCGAAGCGCCGTCGTCGGACGCGTCGTACGACCAGACCCGGGCGGCTGCGCTCTGGGACGCGAGCGTGCGCTGCGCGCGGCTCGCGCCCGGGGAATCGCCGCTCGCGGGGTGAACGCCAATGCCGCGCGACGAGCGACAGGCGGTTTGGGTCCGCGACGAGCTGCTGCACCTGCTCTCGGTGTCCGGGACGCTCGCCGGCCTCGCGGTGACCGTCGTCGCGGTCATGCACTCGTTTGGTTCGGTCGATGCGGCCGCGACGACCGCGATCGACGATCTCTTCGCGGTCTGCGCGCTCATCTTCCTCCTCTGCACCTACGGGATCTTCGCGGCGCTGCGGTTGCAGCCGTCGCGCTTCGCCCGCCTACTCGTGCGGGTCATCGACGGCGCGTTCCTGGTCGGCCTGACGCTCATGACGGCGGCCGCGTTCCTCATGGTCTACACGGTCTGGTGACGCCGTGCCCCGCGAGGGTTCGGTCCGAAGCCCGCCGCGCTTGCGTGAGCACGGGCGAAAACGCTACGAGCCGCGCCGGACCCCCGGAAGAACGAAAGGAGACGCTCATGAAGAGCTACGGTGCGGAGTTCGTCGGCACCTTCTGGTTGGTTCTGGGCGGATGCGGGAGCGCGGTGCTCGCCGCCGCGTTCCCGGAGGTGGGTATCGGATTCCTCGGGGTAGCGCTGGCCTTCGGGCTCACCGTCCTCACGATGGCGTACGCGATCGGTCCGATCTCCGGCTGTCACCTGAACCCGGCGGTCACGGTCGGCCTGGCGGCGGGAGGTCGTTTCCCTGCCGGCAACGTCCTTCCGTACGTGGTCGCCCAGGTCCTCGGGGCGATCGTCGCGGCGTCGGTGCTCTACGCGATCGCGAGCGGGAAGGCGGGCTTCGACGTCGCGGGAGGGTTCGCGGCGAACGGCTACGGCGAGCACTCGCCGGGCGGCTACGCGCTCCGCTCGGCGGCCGTGAGCGAAGTCGTGATGACGGCGATGTTCGTCTTCGTGATCCTCGGCGCCACCGCGAAGGGCGCGCCGGCGGGCTTCGCACCGATCCCGATCGGGCTCACGCTGACGCTGATTCACCTGATCAGCATCCCCGTGACCAACACCTCGGTGAATCCGGCGCGCTCGACGGGCGTCGCGGTCTTCGTCGGGGGGTGGGCGATCGCGCAGCTCTGGCTGTTCTGGGTGGCGCCGCTCTTCGGCGCCGTCGCGGGGGCGATCGTCTATCGCGCGGTCGCGGCCGACGCGGACTAGGCGGACCGGGCGCGGACTAGGCGGTGGCGACGGTGCGGCCGCGGGCGTGGATCCTCACGATCGCGGCCCTCGTCGTGCTCGCGACCGCCACCTCCGGGCGCGCCGCGGAGGGTCCGGCGCCGATCCTTCCCGACGCGCTCCGCTGGGAGAGTCCGCCGGATAATCCCGCCGTGCGCGGCGCGTGGGTGCTCGGCGCCGAGCGCGCGGCCGGGCCGTATCTCTTCCGGGTGCGACTCGACGCAGGCGCCCGTCTCCGGCCGCACGTCCACCCCGATGTGCGCCACACGACGGTGCTCTCCGGAACCCTGTGGGTCGGCTTCGGCGAGGTCGTCGACGACGCGCGGCTCGTCGCGGTTCCCGCCGGGGCCGTGTACGTTGCGCCCGCCGGTGTCCCGCACTGGATCGCTGCCAGGGATGGCGCGGTCGTGTACCAGGAGTCCGGCGTCGGCCCGACCGCGACGACGCCGCTCGGACGGGGATCGGCTCAGTAACCGGCGCGGATCAGGGAAATGCGGCGTCCGCGTCGCGGCCGGCGTATCGGCTCGACGCGGCCGATCCCCGGCCAGGGGTCGAAGCCGTACGCCCAGAGGCTCGGGGCGACCTCGTGGGCGCGGCGCGCGCGTTCGCTGATGGCGATCGGTGCGCTGAACCAGCGGAGCGTGCGACGCCGCGCCATCCGGAGGCGTCGGGGCAGCGACGGCGGAGCGGGGGAGCGGCGACCCGGCGAACGCGAGGTCTCGCGACGGAACCAACCCGCCACTGGGGCGATGACACGGCACATCATGGCGCCCTCCTACGGTTGCGGCGAGGCGTCTCGGCGCCTCGCGGTTCTCCGGGTCGCTATGGCGAGCGATACGCCAGACCGCGTGTGCAGGTCAAGGAGAAATCCCCTCCCGCTCCAATGACACACAGGGAAAATTCCCTAAGGATAGGGGGTCATCTAGCGGAAATATAATGCTCCACTATGTAGCAATGTCATGATTCCGTAGGGAATCTCGCCCGGATTCCCGGTCTCGCCGGGTCGAGGATCGGCTCGCGCCCCGCATTGACTGGCGCCGGGAGACGCAGGCACGATGCGCGCGCGTCGAGACGCGAATGACCGCAGCCGCCCAGTACCGCGCGAAGCTCAAGAGCGCCGCCGACGCGGCGGCGATGATTCCGGACGGTGCGTTCGTCGTGCAGGGGAACGCGGTCGGCGAGCCTCCGGCGCTGCTCGACGCGATCGCGGCGCGCGCGCGCGCCGGTGGTCTCTCCCGCCTCGAGATGACCTCGCTCCTGCCGCTCGCGGCCTCGGCCGGATCGACGCTGGCGTCGGACCTCCGAGGGGTGATCCACTGGCGCTCGATCTTCGCGAGCGGCGTGGATCGCGACGCGATCGCGGCGGGTGCGGCGGTGGCGGCGCCCGCGTACTTCCACCAGGTGCCGCGCATCTATCGCGAGTTCCTGGAGATCGACGTCGCGCTGATCCACCTCTCGCGCATCGACCGCCACGGCTACATGAGCCTCGGCGTCGGCGTCGACACCGCACGCGCGGCGATCGACGGCGCCGCCCTCGTCCTCGCCCAGGTGAACGACCACATGCCGCGGGTGCACGGCGACGCGTGGGTCCACGTCTCGGAGATCGACGCGATCGTCGAGCACTCGGCGCCGCTCACGGAGCTCCCCGCCGCCGCCGCTCGTCCGGAGGATGCCGCCATGGGCCGCATCATCGCCGAGATGATTCCCGACGGCGCCACGCTCCAGCTCGGCATCGGCGGCGTGCCGAGCGCGGTGGCGCGCTCCCTGGCGGGCCACAAGGATCTCGGCATCCACACCGAGATGTTCGTCGATCCCATGGTGGATCTCATCGAGGCGGGCGTCACGACCGGACGACGGAAGACGCTGCACGCGGGGAAAGCCGTGTTCGCCTTCGCCGCCGGCTCGCGCCGCACGTACGACTTCCTCGACGACAATCCCGCCGTCGAATCGCACCCGGTCTCGTACACCAATCACCCGTCCAACATCGCTCGGAACGACGGGCTCGTGTCGGTCAACTCGACGATCGAGGTCGACCTGACCGGTCAATGCTGCTCCGAGTCGATGGGTCCGACGCAATGGAGCGGCACCGGCGGCCAGCACGACTTCGCGCGGGGCGCCTTCGAGTCGCGGGGCGGGAAGTCGATCATCGCCTTCTACTCGACGGCCAAGAAGGGCGAGGTGTCCCGCGTCGTGCCGACGCTCCGCCCGGGCGCGGTCGTCACGACGCCGCGCACGGAGGTGCACTGGGTGGTGTCGGAGCACGGCGCCGCCTGCCTCAAGGGCAAGAGCACGGCCGAGCGCGCCCGCGCGCTGATCGGCCTCGCCCACCCGAAGTTCCGCGACGAGCTCGCGGCCGAGGCGAAGCGCCTTCGCTACCTCTGAGGTGCCACCGACCGGACGCGGCGGTCGCATGCGGCGCCGCGGCCGCGCCGCCAACGTTGGCAATCGCGGGTCGGTTGGATAGTGTCGCGCGATGATCTCTGCGATCCGTGTCCTCGCGTTGGGTGTGCTCGTGGCCGTCGCCGCTCCGGCGCGCGCCGCCGAGAATCCGCCGGACTCGTTCCTCTGCTACCTGGCGGGTACGGCGAAGAACAAGAAGCTCACGCCGATCAGCGGGGCTCGCGTCGACGTGCGCGACCGCTTCGGCGACGCGAGCTTCGTGATGCGGCGGCTCGCGACACTCTGCAATCCGGCGAGCATCGACGGCGGCGACGTGTCGCACGACACGATCCACCTCGTCGGGATCACCATCAAGAAGGAGAAGTCCGCACCGAAGTTCGTTCCCTTCACGATCGGAGTGAGCGACCGCTTCGGCACCCGGCAGCTGGAGCTCGGCGGGCTTGCCGCCGTCCTCGACGTGACTCCGGTCCAGCCGGGGACCAATCCGCCGGCGGACTTCAACGACGATCCGACCAGGAGCTCCGTCGAGGTGAACCGCTTCAAGTGCTACGCGGCCGGGGCGCCGAAGGGCGCGCCGAAGCTCCCCGAGATCGCGCCGATCGCGCTCGTGGACGACGCGTTTCCCGGCGGACAGGCGTTCCTCGTGCGGAAGCCGACGAAGGTCTGCCTCCCGGCGGACGTCGATGGCGGAACCCCGGGTGCGGAGACGCGCGGCGACCTCCTCGTCTGCTGGTCCGTGAAGCTGTCGCGGGGGGCGAGGTTCGCGCGACTGACCGTGGGAACCCGCAGCCGCTCCGTCGGCGTCCGCATCGTCGGACGGCGGAAGCCGTCCGAGCTCTGTGTCGCCGCGCGCGTGTTCCCCGGCGGCTGATCGTCCGGCGACCCCAGGGCGCCGCTCGTGCCGACGGTGCGCGCGGCCGACCGCCGGCTCAGACCCGGTAGTACGACCGGTACCACTCGACGAAGCGCTTCACGCCGACCTCGACCGGCGTGTCCGGCCGGTAGCCGACGGCGTCGACCAGCGCCTGCACGTCGGCGCTGGTGTCGGGGACGTCGCCGGGCTGGAGCGGCAGCAGGTTCATCGCGGCCTTCTTGCCGAGCTCCCGTTCGAGCACCTCGATGTAGCGGAGCAGCGGCACCGGCCTCCCGTTCCCGATGTTGAAAACGCGCCAGGGGGCCGAGCTGGTCGCCGGATCGGGCTCGTCGCTCCGCCAGGTGGCGTCGCGGACGGTCGGCTGATCGGCGGTGCGGATCACGCCTTCGGCGATGTCGTCGACATAGGTGAAGTCGCGCGTGTGCTTGCCGTGGTTGAACACGTCGATCGGCTTTCCCGCGAGGATGTTCTTGGCGAAGAGGAAGAGCGCCATGTCTGGACGGCCCCACGGGCCGTAGACGGTGAAGAAGCGGAGGCCGGTGGTCGGCAGGGCGAAGAGATTGGAATAGGTGTGGGCGAAGAGCTCGTTCGCCTTCTTCGTCGCCGCGTAGAGCGTCAGCGGGTGGTTCACGTGGTGGTGCACGGAGAAGGGCATCGTCGTGTTGGCGCCGTAGATGGAGCTCGTGCTCGCGTAGGTCAGGTGCTCGCAGCCGTTGTGGCGGCAGCCTTCCAGAACGTGCTGGAAGCCGACGACGTTGGCTTCGATGTACGCGTAGGGGTGCGTGATCGAGTAGCGGACGCCGGCCTGCGCCGCGAGGTGGATGACGCGCGGGAAGCGGTACTTCGCGAACAGCTCCTCCATGCCCTGACGGTTCGCGAGATCGAGCTTCACGAAGGTGAAGCCCTTGCGGGAGGTGAGGCGCGCGAGCCGCGCCTCCTTGAGCTTCGGATCGTAGTAGTCGTTGACGTTGTCGAGGCCGACCACCTCGTCGCCTCGGTCGAGCAGCTTGTGGGCCACGTGCGATCCTATGAATCCGGCGGCGCCGGTCACGAGAAAGAGCATGGCGGGCATGGTGAAGGGTGCCGGGCCGGCGTGCAAGCCGGCATTTGCCTGTGGAGGCGCGCGCTGCGGGCGCGGAGGCGCACACGGCTTCGCCCGGGGGGCGTCTCGCCGGCGCCCGCCCCGGCCTTGCCGCGGCGGGGCTCGTTGCGTAGGGTCGCCGCGTTCCACCGGATGCGATGACCCCTCCGGAACCGCCGAAACCGCACCGTCGGCTCGCCGCGATCCTGAGCGCCGACGCCGTCGGCTACAGCCGCCGGATGGCCGCCGACGAGGCGGCGACGGTCGCCGCGATCCGTTCGCACCGCGAGACGCTCTCCGGCTTCGTGCGCGAGCACCGCGGGCGGGTCGTGAACGCGGTCGGCGACAATCTCCTCGCCGAGCTCCCGAGCGCGGTCGACGCGGCGGCGTGCGCGATCGCCGCGCAGCGCGAGATCGCGCGCCAGGAGGAGCCGCTGCCCTTCGAGGCGCGCCTGCCGTTCCGGATCGGCCTCCACCTCGGCGACATCGTGGTCGGGGAGGACGACGTCTTCGGCGACGGCATCAACGTCGCCGCGCGCCTCGAGGCGCTCGCCGAGCCGGGCGGCGTCTGCGCGTCGGCGACGATCGTCGACCAGGTGCGGGGGAAGGTCGAAGCCGCGTTCGAGGATCTCGGCGTGCAGGAGCTCAAGAACATCCCCGCGCCGGTCCACGTGTACCGCCTGCGGCCGCTCCGCGACGGCGAGACGCCGATCGAGATCGCGACCACGGTGCCGGGCTTCGGCGGCCGGCCGGCGATCGCCGTACTGCCGTTCGAGTCCCGGGGGTCCGACGGCGGGCAGACGTTCCTCGCCGACGGCATCGTCGAGGATCTGATCACGCGCCTGGCGTCGTTCCGCCTCTTCCCGGCGTCCACCGGATGGCCGTGGCGCACCTGATGGCGGGGCGCTACGCCGACGCGGCGGCGCGCGACGAGGAGAGCCTCCGCCTCCGCGCCGACCAGGCCCACATCTATCGCGTGCTCGCGGCGTCCTACGGGTGGCTCGGCCGCTCCGCCGACGCGCGCGCGGCGCTCGAGAAGATGCGGCACCTCGCCCCGCAGTTCACCGTCGAGGGCTTCCGCCGCGCCAACTCGGCGGCGCTGGCCGAACGCTGCATCGAGGGGTGGCGACGCGCCGGGTGGACCGAGGCCGGGTAGCGCACTCGTCGCGATCCTCACAAGGCATGGCACTTGCCGCATCCTCAATACTTTCGGGATTTCGGCCGATGCAGAGGGACATGAAGGACGCCACCCGGCCGACGGATCCGCATCAGAAGGCCCTCGCCGTGAACCTCGACCAGCGGCGTTACGGCACGTTCGCCGAGATCGGCGCGGGGCAGGAGGTGGTGCGCTGGTTCTTCCGCGCCGGCGGCGCCGCCGGGACGATCGCGAAGAGCATCTCCGCCTACGATATGACGGTGAGCGACGCGATCTACGGCAAGGGCGAGCGCTACGTGAGCCGCGCGCGCCTGCAGGCGATGCTCGAGTACGAGCACGCGCTCAATCTCGAGCGCCTGCGCGAGCGGCGCGGCAACTCGACCGCGTTCTTCGCGTTCGCCGACACCGTGAAGGCCGCCGGGTACAACTCCGCGGACGGCTGCCACGGGTGGCTCGGCATCCGCTTCCAGTCGCATCCGCGCGACGCCGACAGCCAGGTCGTGATCCACGTCAACATGCTCGACAAGGAGAAGGAGGCGCAGCAGGAAGCGCTCGGTATCGTCGGCGTGAATCTCGTGTACGGCGCGTGCTTCCTGTACCACGAGCCCGAGCGCTTGATCGAGTCGCTCCTCGATGGCCTCACCACCGATCGCATCGAGATCGACATGGCCGAGATGTCGGGCATCGAGTTTCGCCACGTCGACAACCGCGTGATGAGCCTGAAGCTCGTGCAGCTCGGGCTCACGGGCGCCGCGATGTTCTCCGCCGACGGTGCGGTCCTGCAGCCGTCGGAGGTGCTCTACAAGAAGCCCGTCCTCGTCGAGCGCGGCAGCTTCCGTCCCGTGACGCACGTGAACGTCGACATGCTCGAGTGCGCGATGAAGCGCTTCGTGGCGGAGCCCGGCGTCGACGGCGCGGCGGTCGTTCCGCTCATGGAGATCACGATGCGGAACCTCATGCAGACCAATGGCTCCGGCAGCGTGGACGTGCACGACTTCCTCGCGCGCTCCGACGTGCTCGCCGCGTGCGGCATGACCGTGCTCATCTCCGACTACTTCGAGTACTACCGGCTCGCCGCGTATCTGGGGCGCCACACCAAAAAGCAGATCGGCGTCGTCATGGGAGCGGGGAGCCTCAAGGATCTCTTCGAGGAGCAGTACTACGCGAATCTCGACGGCGGAATCCTCGAGTCGTTCGGACGGCTCTTCAAGAACGATCTGAAGCTCTACGTCTACCCGCTCCTCGACCGCTCCACGAACGCGCTCACGACCGTTCAGAACCTCCTGGTCGCGCCGAAGCTCCGGAAGCTCTACGAGTACCTCGTCGAGAGCGGCTGCATCGAGCAGCTCGACGGCTTCCACGAAGGGTACCTCTCCATCTTCTCCCGGGAGATCCTGAAGAAGATCAAGCACGGCGACCCGAGCTGGGAGACGATGGTGCCGGCGGGCGTCGCCGAGGTCATCAAGCGGCAGTCGTTCTTCGACTACCGCGCGGGCTGAGCGTCGCTCGCGAGCCGGGCGTCGGTCGGGGGCGCGGCGAGACGCCGCAGGGGCCGCTCAGAGCCCGCCGGAGGGAGGAGGGATCCCGTACTGCCGCGCCGGGCGTCGGCACGGTCCGCCGGCCGCGTCCGCCGCGCCGTCGACGAGGGCGACGAGGCCGGCGTCGGTCGCGAGCAGGCCGCCGGACGAGGGGACGAGGTCGTCACGCAGGCGGCGGGTGTCGAAGGTCTCGTCGGAACGCGGCGCGAGGGCCCCGAGCGCGAGCGGCCCTGTCCCGGCGCGCGCGGGTCCGGCGACCGCGAAGATCGATCGCCCGTGTCCGGCGAGCGCGCGGACGCCGTTGCCGCCGAGGTCGACGAGCGCGGTCCTGTCGAAGCGCAGGCCGCCGAGGTTCGCCATGCGGACGAGCGCCGCCTGGCCGTCGACGAGCGGCGCCCGGAGCCCGAGCCACAGGCGCTCGCGTCCGGCCTGCACCACGATCGCCGCGCCCGCGATCGCGAGCGTCCCGCAGGCGTCCTTCGCCGCCGTCCGTTCGGCCGCCACGAGCGCACGGCAGAGCGCGCGGCTCGCGTCGCTCGCGCGTCCCGTCGCCGTGAACAAGCGTTCGAGGCACTGCGGTTCGTCGGCGCCGCGCAGGCTCGCCATGAGCGGCGCGTCGTCGATCGCGCGCGGCTCGCGCAGGCCCGGGCCGGACTGATCGAGCTCGGCGACGAGGATGCGCTCGCGCTCCGGACGGACCTCGCAGCGCTCGCCCCGGGCATGCGATCCGACCAGCACGAGCGAGCGGATGACGATCGCCGCGGCCGCGACGTGGTGCGGGCGCTCCGCCGCCGGAATCGAGGCAAGGCTCAGGTTGCGCGCCCTCGCGGCGGCCAGCGCGCCGGCCTTCACGAAGAACCCGAAGAGCGTGTCGTCGATCGAACGGTCGGCGATCCACACTGCGCCGTCGCGTCCGGCGACGACGGCGGAGGCTTCGCAGAGACGGTCGGGATCGGCGCGGAGCGGGCTCGGGGCGAGCAGGGGGAGGTCGGCGGCGAGGCTCGCGGCGGGGAGCCACGCGGCGAGCGACGTGGCGAGGGCGGCAACGACGAGCGGCGCGAGCGGCATGGGCGAGCGCTTTGGCATGGCTGGCGCGCGGCGACAACCCGGGTCACGCCGAGAGTCTTCGCCATGTCGAGTGCGATCCCACCCCGCTCGACTGCTCGCACCGCCGCCCGCGACGGCTCGTGGCCAGGTCAGACCCGCACGCGAGACCGCGAAAACACCTTGCAAGATCCGGCGCTCTCGGTCATGCATCTCCTGTTCGCGCGTCTCGCGAACGGTGGCGGCGCTTGCTGGGAAGCCGAGTCCGCCACGACCTTCCGAAGCACGACGCCGAGTTCCGGCGTCGAAGAAAATCCGAACCGAGAACCGATGAGCCACGGCATCACGCGCCACAGGCGCACGACCTTCACTGCAGCCCTGGTGCTCGCGGCGCTCCTCGTGGCTCCGGCCGGGCTGCGCGCCCAGGTTCCGCCGTGCGCCGACGGTATTCTCGATTCCGGCGAGGAGTGCGACGAGGGTCCGGCGACGGGCACCGCAGAGTCCTGCTGCGCGGTCGACTGCACGTTCAGGCCCGCATCGACGCCGTGCCGCGACGCGGCCGGCGCGTGCGACCTCGCCGACCTGTGCAGCGGCGCGAGCGGCGTCTGCGCGGACGCCAAGAGCACGGCCGAATGCCGGCCGCCGGTGGGGGTGTGCGACGTCGCGGAGAGCTGCGACGGCGTCGGCGACGAGTGTCCCGCCGACGCGTTCGCGCCCGACGAGACCTCCTGCGACGACGCGAACATGTGCAGCATCAACGATCGCTGCATCGCCGGCATCTGCGGGGGATTCCTCCAGAACTGCGGCAACGGCACCCTCGAGGCCGGCTGCGTCGAGGAATGCGACGACGGAAACAACGTGTCGGGCGACGGGTGCGACGAGAGCTGCCAGCTCGAGCCGTGCGGTCCCGAGCCGGCTTCCGGCTGCCGTCCGACCACCGTTGCGGGCAAGGCGGGCGTGCTGGTGCTGAGCCGCCTCAAATCCGAGAAGAACAAGCTGCAGTGGAAGTACGCGCCGGGCGACACCACGCCGAAGGCCGACTTCGGCGACCCGCTCGCGACCACGAGCTTCGACTTCTGTCTCTACGAGGAGGTCGGCGGCAACCCGCGTCTCACGCAGCGCTATGCGATTCCCGCGGGCGGCACCTGCGGGGCGGGGCCGTGCTGGCACGAGTCGAGCTCCGGCTTCAAGTACACCGACAAAGCACACGCGAGCGACGGCGTCTCGAGCCTGATCCTGAAGCAGGGCCTCGCGCCCGGAAAGTCGAAGATCATTCTCGCCGGCAAGGGCGCGAACCTGCCGATCCCCGGGCTTCCCCTCGTGCAGAGCCCGAACGTCGTGATGCAGCTCCAGGGCAGCCACGGCGTCTGTTGGGAGACGCGCTTCGCCGCGCCGGCGTCGCGCAACCAACCGGACCAGTTCCGCGACAAGTAGAGCGCGCCGGCCCGACGCATCGAACGCGAGCTAGGCTAGAACGGCCCGCCGTCGACGCCGAGGCGCTGGCCGGTGACGTAGCCGGCGCGCTCCGAGACGAGGAAACGTACGGCGTCGGCGACCTCCTCCGACCTGCAGACGTGGCCGAAGGCGCTGCTCGCGTCCATCGTGCGAATGTCGGAGACGCCCATGGCGCCCTTGACCAGGCGGCGGCCCATGTCGGTGTCGACGAGGCCCGGCGCCACGACGTTCACGTGGATGCCGTGGTGGCGCTCCTCCTTGGCGAGCGTCACGGCGAGCGCCTCGAGCGCGGCCTTCGCCATGGTGTAGGGCGCGCTGTTTGGCGCCAGGTACCGGGTCGCGGCCGACGAGATCATGACGACGTCGCCGCGCGGCGCCTGCCGCATGCCGGGCACGACGAGCTTCGCGAGCGCCCACGCACCGTAGACGTGCGTCTTCCAGAGCTTGCCGGGCTCGTGCGGGTCGGTGTCGACGACGGTCTGGCCGCGCGACGCGACGCCGGCGTTGCAGATCAGGACGTCGAAGCGGCCGAAGTCGCCGAGCGCGCGCTCGACCATCGCCGCGCACGACTCCCAGTCGCCGACGTCGGCGGCGTAGGCGCGGGCGCGCCGCCCGAGCTTCTCGATCTCGGCGACGGTGGCGCGCGCGGCGTCGTCGTCGCGGCGATAGTTGATCGCGACGTCGGCGCCGTCGCTTGCCAGGCCGAGCGCGATGGCGCGGCCGATGCCGCGGCTCCCGCCGCTCACCAGGGCGATCCGTCCGTGCAGGCTCATCGAGGTCTTCCCTTCACTGTTCGTTGAACTCCGGCGGCCGCTTGGCGAGGAAGGCCGCGATCGCCTCCATCATGTCGCCGGTGTGGCTCGCGAGGAGCTGGGTGCGGTTCTCGAGGTCGATGCCGGCGGCGAGCGAGCCGATCTCGAGCTGGCTCCACATGACCTCCTTCGTCATCTGCACGCCGAAGGGGCTGTTGCGGGCGATGAGGTCCGCCTCGGCGAGCGCGGCGTCGACGACCGCGCCGTCGGGCACGACGTCGAGCACGAGGCCCATCGCCTTCGCCTCCTCGGCCGGGAGGAAGCGCCCGGTCAGCATCAGCTCGTAGGCGCGCGACGCGCCGATCAGCCGCGGGAGCAGCCACGAGACGCCGATGTCGCAGCCCGAGAGCCCGATCCGGACGAAGGCCACGTTGAAGCGCGCCGACGCGGCGGCGAGGCGGACGTCGCTCGCGAGCGCGAGCGCCAGGCCCCCGCCCGACGCGGCGCCGTTGACGGCGGCGATGATCGGCTGGCGCATGCCGCGCATGAGCGGCACCAGCGCCGCGATCGCCTGCTGTACGACCAGGCCCGACTGCACGCGTCCGAGCCCGGCGGCCGCGGGCGGCGTCGCGCCTTCCTTCAGGTCGAGCCCGGCGCAGAACGCGCGGCCCGCGCCCGTCAGCACGATCACGCGGCAGCCGCGGTCGTCGCGGAGCGACGCGAACGCCGTGTGCAGGTCGCGGATCAGGGCGGCGTTCATGGCGTTCGACGCCGCCGGCCGGTTCAGCGTGACGAGCGCGACCTGCGGCCGCGGGCGGGTGATCTCGACGGTGCGCACGTCCGCGCTCATCGCACCGACTCTGGACCGGCGGGCGCCCGAGCGTCAAACGTCAGCGCAAGCGGCGCGTCCACCACGCGAGCGCCGCCGTGCCGCTCGGGCGCGCGTGCGCGTGCCAGTGATCGGGGATGTTGCGGCGGTGGCCGTCGACCACCCAGGTCGCGAACAGCTCCGCGGCGGCGCGCGCGAGCGCCGCCGTCATGTGCGCCAGCTCGGCCGGCGACGGATCGATGCCGTGGCGGCGCCAGACGACCATCGGAACCGCGCAGATCTCACAGTCGGCGACCCAGCAGACCTCGTCCTCGGAGTACCAGCGCGTGCGCCTCGCCGCTTCGCAGAGGTCGCAGCCGCGCTCGATCGGCATCGCGGGTGGGGGCGCGGCGCCGGGCGGTTCAGGCGGCGCGGGCGCGCGCGCGCGCCGCGAGCTCGCCGACGGCGTCGATGATCTCGCGCCAGACGCCCGGCGGGAGATCGTGACCCATGCCCTCGACGATCACGAGCTTCGCCTCCGGAATCGCCGCCGCGGTGGCGCGTCCGCCCTCGACCCGCACGAGCGGGTCGGCGTCGCCGTGGATCACGAGCGACGGCACCCGCACCGAGCGGAGCGCGGCCGTGCGGTCGCCCGAGGCCATGATCGCCGCCATCTGCCGCGCCACGCCCGCGGGATGGTAGCCGCGGTCGAAGGCGCGCTCGAAGAGCGCCCGCATGTGCTCCTCGTCGGGCGGGAACTTCGGGCTGCCGATCACCTTCCACGCCTCGAGCGCCTGCGCGACGTTGCCCTCGCGGTCCGGCGGCGGCGGCGCCAACAGGACGCGCATCGCCTCCGGCGTCGCCGGCGGCAGCGTCACGTCGCCGGTCGTCGACATGATCGAGGTCATGCTGAGGAGGCGGTCGGGGTATCGGATCGCCAGGGTCTGCGCGATCATGCCGCCCATCGACGCGCCGACCACGTGGGCGCGCGCGATCCCGAGGACGTC
This sequence comes from Deltaproteobacteria bacterium, assembly GCA_020852955.1. Taxonomy (GTDB): domain Bacteria; phylum Desulfobacterota; class Binatia; order UTPRO1; family UTPRO1; genus UTPRO1. Next base: position 47,900 of record JADYZW010000007.1, read on the forward strand.
CATGAGCGCGGCGGTGTCGTCGGCCATGTCCTCGAGCCGGTAGGGCGCCCGGACGGGCTTCCCGGCGAACGCGGCCTGCATCGCCTCGAAGACGTTCGGCGTCCCGAGAGCGTCGAGCTGGGTCGACAGGCCGACGTCGCGATTGTCGAAGCGGACGACGTGGAAGCCGGCGGCGGCGAGCTCGGCGCAGAAGTCCTCCTCCCAGAGGATCATCTGCGCGCCGAGCCCCATGATCAGGACCAGCGGCGGGTTCGTCGGGTCGCCGAAGGCGTCGTATTCGAGCTCGATTCCGTTCGCGAGGCGCGCGCGTGGCATGCGGCCGTTGTCGCGCGCGCGCGCCGGCTGGTCAAGCACGGGGCGCGTACGGCCCTTGGCGCGGCGTCGGGCCCCGTCTAAGGTTCGCGCATGGCCCGCATCCCGACGCCGGTCACGCGCCGCCCCTCCGCGGACGTCGTACGCTAGGCGACCCGATGATGCTCCCCGCGTTCGGCGCCGACCTCGCGTTCCGCGTCCGCGCGCACCTCGCGCGTCACGACCGGCTCGCCGTGCCGCTCGAGGGTCGGCGCCACGCGGCCGTCGCGGTGACGCTCGTCGCGGACGACGAGCGCGCGCCGTGCTTCCTGCTCACGCGTCGCGCCCCCCGGCTTTCGTCGCACGCGGGACAGTGGGCGCTCCCCGGCGGCCGCGTCGAGCCCGGCGAAACGCCGGCGGCGGCGGCGCTCCGCGAGCTCGCCGAGGAGGTCGGTCTCGCGGCCGCGCCGAGCCAGGTGCTCGGCTGTCTCGACGACTACCCGACGCGCTCGGGGTACGTCATCACGCCGGTCGTCGTCTGGGCGGAGGAGAGCACGGCGTTGAGACTCGATCCGGGGGAGGTGAGCTCGGTGCACCGGGTGCCGCTGCGCGTGCTCGAGCATCCCGACGTGCCGTACCTGCGCGCCATCCCCGAGAGCGCGCGGCCGGTCATCTCCATCGCGATGGTCGGGACGCACGTCCACGCGCCGACCGCCGCGATCGTCTACCAGCTCCGCGAAGTCGGCGTGCACGGCCGGGCGACGCGCGTCGACCACTTCGAGCAGCCGGTGTTCGCCTGGCGCTGAACCCGCGCGCGCGACGGCGGGCGCGCCGTGACGTCCCCGTCGAGCGCAGGCGGCGCCGTACCCGCGCCTGGAGCCGCGTCGAGGTTCGTCAGCGCTGGACGACGGCGATCGGCTCGCGCCGGCCGCGCAGCACGACGAGATCATGCGGCGCGAGTGTGGTCGGAAATCCGGCGGCGCGGGCGCGGATGTAGGCCGTCTCCGATACGAGGAGCGCGCGCCCCTCGTCCTTGCAGAGCTGCTGCAGGCGCGCGGCGACGTTCACGGCGTCGCCGATCACCGTGTACTCGTGCCGATCGGCGGCGCCGATCGTGCCGGCGAGCACGTCGCCCGAGTGCATGCCGATCGCGATGGCGAGGGGCGGCTGCGCGCGCCGCGCGCGAATCGCGTTCAGCTCGGCGAGCCGTTCGTGCATGCCGACCGCGCAGCGGAGCGCGGCGGCCGCGCCGGCCTCGTCGCACGCGCCCGCCGGAGCGTCGTCCGCGAAGAGCCCGAACACCACGAGCAGCGCGTCGCCGATGAACTTGTCGACGAAGCCGCCGCAGGCGCGCACCCAGGTCGTCATGGCCGTGAAGAACTCGTTCAGGCTCGCGACGACCTCGGCGGGCGCCGCGTGCTCCGCCATTGCGGTGAAGCCGCGAAGGTCGCAGAACAGGATCGTGGCGGTGCGCAGCTCGCCGGTCGCGCCGACGTCGCCCGCGAGCAGGCGATCGCGCACCGACGGCTCGACGACGCGGCCGAAGGTCTGGAGGATGCGCTCGCGATCGCGCAGCGTCTCGACCATCGCGTTCACGCCGTCGGCGAGGACGCCGACCTCGTCGGCCGAGCTGACGGCGACCGCGACGTCGAGGTCGCCGTCCTCGATGCGCTTCAACGCCGCCGCCATGCCGCCGAGCGGCAGCGTGAGCGAGCGCGCCACGACGAGCGTCAGGACGATGCCGAGCGCGACGAAGATGCCGAACGTGGCGGTGCTCGCCGTCGCGAGCGACGCGACGACCTCCGCGGCGGGCCGCCCGGTCTCGATCCGCACGACGGCCGCGCGTACGAGCCCGAGCAGCATGAACAAGGGGATGAAGGCGACCGCGATCAGGAACAGCAGGAGGCGCATGCGCACCCCGGGCGCCAGCGAGCCCGAAACCTCGGCGACCCGCCCCTCCGGGAAGACCGTCGGCGTCACCATCGAGCGGAAGAGCCAGTCGACCAGGAGATAGGAGACGGTCGCCGCGAGGAAGCCGTTCACGAGCGGCCCGAGCACCTGCTGCGACATGAGGTCCGGGCCCCAGTGTCCGAAACGCCAGACCGTGAGCGCGGGAAAGACGAGGATGCTGACGACCCAGAGCGCGAACCCGACGAAGGCGAGCACGGCGGGTGCGTTGGTCACGCGCCGCTGCACGAGCTCCGACGCCGGCCCCGCGGCCCCGCACTTGAAGAACGCGACGATCGGCCGGAGATAGGCGATCGCGACCGCGACGCCGCCCGTGTACGCGGCGGAGCGCCAGTACGGCAGGACCGAGAGCTCGAAGCGGCGCGTTTCTTCGGCGAACGCGCTCACGCCGTGCATCATCTCCACCGTGACCCAGGTCGTGACGCCGGCGAGCAGGTTCGCCGCGAAGACGATGAGCGCCGCGAGAGCGAGCCAGACCGGCACGGGCGAGCCGCGCCCGCCGGCGGACGCCGCCGGCGCGGCGACGCGCGTCGCCGCGCCGGGAGCGACGCCCGGGCTCGACGTGCGGCGCCCGGCCTCACGAGGGACGGACGGTGATGCCCCCATCGACGGGGATGACGACGCCGGTCACGTAGGCGCCGGCGCGCGACGCGAGGTAGATCGCGACGCCGGCCATGTCCTCGGGCTCGCCGATCCGACCGAGCGGGCAGGCCGCGACGATCGCGTCCTTGAAGCGCTCGAGCGTGACCGCCATCATCTTGCTCTCGAAGGGACCGGGCGCGACGGCGTTCACGGTGATGTGCTTCGGCGCGAGCTGCACGGCGAGGACGCGCGTCATGTGGTGCACGGCCGCTTTGCTCGCCGAGTAGGAGTAGGTCTCGAGGAAGGGCACCTTGAGCCCGTCGATCGAGCCGATGTTGATGACGCGCGCCGGATCGGCGGCGGTGCCGGCGTTCTCGAGGAGCGGCAGCAGCATCTTCGTCATGTGGAACGGGCCCTTCACGTTGAGGGCGAGGACCTTGTCCCAGCCGGAGTCCGGAAACTCGGCGAGCGGGGCGCCCCAGTTGGCGCCGGCGTTGTTGACCAGGACGTGGAGCGCGCCCTCGCGCGCCGCGATCGCGTCGGCGAGAGCCTGGCAGCCAGCCTCGGTCGAGAGGTCGGCCGGGATCGCGATGCACGCGCCCTTCTCGGAGAGGGCGGCGGCGGTCTTGGCGCACTCCGCCGCCTTCCGCGCCGAGATGTAGACCTTGGCGCCGGCCTCGACGAAGCCGCGCGCGATCATCGCCCCGATGCCGCGCGACCCGCCGGTCACGAGCACGACTTTTCCCTCGACGGAGAAGAGATCCCGCATGGGGAGGAGCTACTAGCCTGCTTTCCGGGTCGTTGGTAGAGCGAAGCGCTCATGCGCGTCTTCGTCGCCGGCGGAACCGGCACGCTCGGCCGGCCGACCGTGCGGCTCCTGGTCGCGACGGGCCACGAGGTGCGCGCGCTCGCGCGGACCCCGGAGCGCGGGGCGGTCCTGCGCGGCCTGGGAGCCGAGCCGGTGGTCGCCGACGTCTTCGACCTCCAGGCCATGACGGCCGCCGTCGCGGGCTCGGAGGCCGTGCTCCACCTCGCGACTCGCATCCCGCCGCTCCCGCGGATGCGCAAGCTCGCCAACTGGCGCGACAACGACCGCCTCCGCAGCCAGGGCTCGAGCATCCTCGTCACCGCGGCGCTCGCGGCCGGGGCGAAGGTCTACGTGCAGGAGTCGATCACCTTCCTCTACGCGGACCTCGGCGACCAGCAGATCTTCGAGACGGCGCCGATCGACGCGCCCCGCCCGCTCGCGTCGGCGCGCGACGCCGAGCGCGAGACCGCCCGCTTCACGGCCCGCCGGGGGCAGGGGATCGTGCTGCGTTTCGGGGGATTCTACTCGGCCGAGGCCCCGTCGACGCTCGCGACCGTGGCGCTCGCCCGCCGGCGGCTCTTCCCGGTCGTCGGGACGGGCGGCCACTACGTGTCGTCGATCCACGTCGAGGACGCGGCGGCCGCGACCGTCGCGGCGCTCGCCGTCCCGGCCGGGATCTACAACGTCGTCGACGACGAGCCGCTGCCGATGCGCGCCTGGGTGGGGGCGCTCACCGACGCCTTCGGGTTCAAGCCGGCCCGGCGCGTGCCGCTGCCCGTCGCGCGCCTGCTCTTCGGGCGGCCGGTGGGCCTGCTCACCCGGTCGCAGCGCGTCAACAACACCATGTTCAAGGCGGTGACGTCCTGGACCCCGCGCCATCCGAGCGTCCGCCAGGGCTGGCGCGCGGTCGCCGCGGCGCTGCACGCGGGAAAATCAGCTTGACCCGGCGCCGCGGCTGCGACTAGCGTCCGACGAAAGCTGCCGTTCCCCGTAGCGCGTCATCCATCATCCCAGCCGAGGAGGAGGTTCCGTGATGCATTCCCGAGTTCTGCTGTGCGCGTTCGCCGCGTTGGCGATCGCGGCTCCGGCGTTGATCGTGCCCCAGGCGGTCGATGCGGGCACCTACCCGAGCAACAAGTGCGCGGCCGACAAGCTGAAGGCGGCGAGCGGCAAGTGCAAGGCCGCGTTCGGCGCGTGGGCGAAGTTCGCGGCCGGCGGCGGCCTCGACACCGCGACCCGCGACGCGGCCCTCGGAAAGGCGACCACGAAGATGGGCGATGCCTGGACGAAGGCCGAGACCAAGGCCGCCGCCAAGGACGTCGACTGCGTCGACCTGACCCTCGCGACCGGCGACATGCAGACCCTGATCGACAATGCCGTCGCGGGCGTCTTCACCGACGTCACCGGCGGCCTGAACCTCGCCCTGTCGGACGACGCCAAGTGCGCCTCCGCGCTCCTCAAGGCGGCGGGCGGCGCGTGCGCATCCTACCTCAAGAACGAGGCCGGCTACATCAACAAGCTCGCCGCCGGCAAGGGCAAGCGCGACGCCGGCAACACCAAGGCCGGCACCAAGCTCGCCGACGCGGTGAACAAGCAGCTCCCGCCGACGGGGAGCTGTCCGACCACCGCCACGCTCTCGTCGATCGACACCGCCGTCGGCGCGCTCGCCGCCGATGTCACCACCAACGTCATCGTCTCGCCGAACGTCGACGACACGCAGTTCACCATGATCTCGCCCGCGGAGTACCCGGGGATAGCGTACGGCAAGGACACGCTGCACCCGATCTGCTCGCTCGGCACCCCGTACCACTACTTCGTGAAGCGCGGCTCGGTGAACAAGCTCGTCGTGTACTACCAGGGCGGCGGCGCGTGCTGGGACTACAACACGTGCGTCTTCGTCGGAACCTTCGACAAGGAGGTGGACCCGGGCAGCTGGGACAACCCCAACAACATCGGGACGGGCTTCGGCGACCTCACCAACGCGAACAATCCGTTCAAGGACTGGAACATCGTCTTCGTCCCGTACTGCACGGGCGACATCCACTTCGGCGACAGCCTGCCGAGCTACGGCGGCACGCCGATCCGCCACAAGGGCTGGCACAACGCCCGCACGGCGGAGAAGTGGGCGCGCGAGCACTTCGTGGCTCCCGAGGAGATCTTCGTGACGGGCTCGAGCGCCGGCGCGTACGGCGCGTTCTTCAACGCCCCCCTGCACCACGACGTGTGGCCGGACTCGAAGTTCTCGATCCTCGGCGATGCCGGCAACGGCATCATCACGCCGAGCTTCCTCCAGAACGAGTTCAACCAGTGGAACTTCGTCGCCCATCTGCCCACCAACATTCCGGGCGTCGCCGAGGCGATCACCGGCGGCGTGGGCATCCCGGCCTACACGGAGGCGGTGGCGGACTACTACCCGAACACCGCGTGGGGCCACTACACGACCTCCTACGACGGCGGCACCGGCGGCCAGACCGGCTTCTACAACGTGATGTTGAACCTGCACCCGCTCGTCATCCTCAACTGGCCCAGCTGGTGGAACGCGAGCTGCGCCTGGAACGGCGTGATGCGCTCGCAGGCGATCGCGACCGCCGCCGCCGCGCCGAGCAACTACCGGTACTACATCGGCACCGGATCGCGGCACACGATGTGGGGCGACGACAAGGTCTACACCGACACCAGCGGCAACGTGCCGACCATCGTGGACTGGATCAACGCGATGCGCGGCCGGACGCCGGCGTGGACCAACGTCGAGTGCGACTCGCCCGCGAGCTGCGGCACGCTGCTCCCCGGCGACCCGCAGCCGGGGACGCTGCCGACGCCGCCGTTCTCGCAGTCTGGTCCGGACGTCATCATCACCTGTCCGTGAGCCCGCGGGGCGCCGCGAGGCGCCCGCGGAAGGTCCGACGGGCCGAGGCCGCCGCGCGCGGCCTCGGCCCGCGTCACATGGCGGCCGCGGCGGGCGC
>JADYZW010000008.1 GCA_020852955.1 Deltaproteobacteria bacterium
CGGCGCGCTGCACGCGAGGGCGACTGCCTTCGTGACCCACGATCGACGTTTGCCCGACGTCCCCGGTATGCGCATCGTCTCGGTGTCGGACCTCCGCTGACGGTCACAGCCCGCCGCCCCAGCGATACCGGAGGGCGATACCCTCGAGGTCGATCTTCGATCCGCAGTTCGACGCGGAGGCGCCCGCGACGCGTCTCGTGCTCTTCGGGTCCGCCGACGCGCCGCAGTCCGGAGTCCACCGTCGCAGCGCCATGGGCACCCTGTAGCCCTCGGCCGCGGCCGCCCCTGCGAGACGCCGATCACAGCAGACGAACTCCGATACGACGTCCGCGTCACCTGGGACGGCAAGACTTCGGGCACAACCCAGCTGCAGCGCATCGAGGGATCGCAGAGATCAGTGGTCGTCGCGATCGGCGCGCAGGGCCGCGAGTGCGTCGCCTCGGCAGCGTACCGGAGGACCGAGTTCGCCGAGCGTCAGGGAGCTGCGTGGAGCAGGAACAAGAGCCCCACGCCGGATGAGATCATCGCGACGGTCGCTGGTGGTGCGCCCCACGGCGACAGGGCCGATCTCGGCAACCGGGGTATCTCGATCCAGCACGATCAGGCGTGTGCCCCGCCGGACGACGTGCAGATACCGAGACAGGTGAGTCTTCAGCTCTCCGATCCGAACCGTCCTCATGTAGTCAACTGAGTCAGGTTCGGGAACCCTCACACGCGCCGGAACGATGGCCCCGGCTGCGTACAGCCGGGGCCGCACTCGCATACCGCCTAGTTCAGCAGCAGCTGCAGGTAGAACTTCCCTTCCGGCGGCGTGTCCTCGCCGATGTGGATGTGTTTCAGCTCGTGGTACTCCGCGAGGCCCCACTTGCCGAGCTCGCGCCCGACACCGCTCTGCTTGTAGCCGCCGAACGGGAACCGCAGGTTGATCATGTGGTAGTCGTTGATCCACACGGTGCCGGTGTCGATCTTCTTGGCCATCGCGACCGCCCGGTCCTTGTTCGACGACCACACCGCGCCGCCGAGCCCGTAGACCGAGTCGTTGGCGATGCGGATGGCCTCGGCCTCGTCCTTGTAGCGGATGACCGACACAACCGGCCCGAAGATCTCCTCCTGGGCGATCCGCATCTTGTTGTCGACGTCGTCGAAGATCGTCGGCTCGTAGTAGTAGCCCTTGCTCATACCGGTGGGGCGCTTGCCGCCGGCGACGCACTTGGCGCCCTGCTCCTGGCCGAGCCCGACGTACTTCTCGACGGTCTCGCGCTGCGACGCGCTCACGAGCGGGCCCATGCCCGTCGTCATGTCCATCGTGTCGCCGATCTGGATGCGCTCGATGCCCTTCAGCATCTTCTCGACGAATTCGTCGTGGATCTTCTCGTGCACCAGCACGCGCGTCCCGGACTCGCAGATCTGGCCCTGGTGCATGAAGGTGCCGAAGAGCGCGCCGAGGGCGGCGGTGTCGAGGTTGGCGTCGTCGAGGATGATGTTCGGCGACTTGCCGCCGAGCTCGAGCGTCACCTTCTTCAGCGTGCCGGCGCCGAGCTGCATGATGCGGCGGCCGACCTCGGTCGAGCCGGTGAAGGCGACCTTGCCGATGTCCGGGTGCGTCGCGAGCTCCTCGCCCGCCGTGCCGCCCGGACCGCTGATGACGTTCACGACCCCCGCGGGCACGCCGGCCTTGGTGCAGATCTCGCCGAGCATGAGCGAGGTCACCGGCGTCACCGACGCCGGCTTCAAGACGACGCAGTTCCCCGCGGCGAGCGCCGGGGCGATCTTCCACGACGCCATGATGAGCGGGAAGTTCCACGGCGTGATGCCGGCGCAGACGCCGATCGGCTCGCGGACGACGAGGTTCTTCGACGGGATCGGGACCGCCTCGTCGTACTCCTCGTAGATCATCGCCTGGTACTCCGGGCCGCAGACGAACTGCCCGAAGTGCATGAAGGTCTGGGCGGCGCCGGGGACGTCCATGCTCATGGCCTTCCGCATGGTGCCGCCGCCGTCCTGCACCTCGGCGGCCGCGATCTCGTCCTGACGCTCGAAGATCGCCATCGCGACCTTCTGGAGGATCTCGCCGCGCTCCTGCGGCGACTTGTTGCGCCAGACGCCGCTGTCGTGGGCCTTCTTGGCGGCGGCGACGGCCTTCCGGACGTCTTCGCGGTCCGCCACCGCGACGGTCGCCCAGGGCTCTTCGGTTGCGGGATTGATGGTGGGCGCGGTCTTGCCGCCCTTGGCGGCCTGCCACTCCCCGTCGATGAACAGTCCGAACTCCTTCATGGCTGACTCCTTCTCGGCGCCGGTCGAATGGTCGCGCCGCGGGTGACGCGGGCGTCCGGGCGTCGGGTAGCTAGTCAGCTCGTCGGCGCCGGGTCAAGGGAGGCAGGTTGCGAATGGCCCGCCACCGACTAGAGTCCGCCGAACGACATCCTTCCGGAGGCCGCATGCCCTACGAGAACATCACGTTGGAGTGCCACGACGGTATCGCCGTCCTCACTCTGAACCGCCCGAACGCCGCCAACAGCATCGACCTCCCGCTCGCCCGCGAGCTCATGGACGCGGCGATCGCCTGCGACGACGATCCGGACGTACGCGCGGTCGTCCTCACCGGCGCCGGCAAGATGTTCTGCGCCGGCGGCGATCTGCGCTCGTTCGCCGACGCGGGACCGAAGATCGCGAGCCGCTTGAAGGAGCTGACCGCGCATCTGCACGCGGCGATCTCGCGCCTCACCCGCATGGACGCGCCGGTCGTCGCCGCCGTCAACGGCATGGCGGCGGGCGCCGGCTTCAGCCTCGCGATCGCGGCCGACCTGGTGATCGCGAGCGAAGGGGCGGGCTTCGTCATGGCGTACACGCAGGCCGGTCTCGTCCCGGACGGCAGCTCGACGTTCTTCTTGCCCCGCCGCATCGGCGACCGGCGCACCCGCGAGCTCATGCTCACCAACCGTCGCCTCACGGCCGCCGAGGCGCTCGCCTGGGGGCTCGTGAACCAGGTCGTGGCGGCCGACGACCTCCTGCCGGCCGCGACCACGCTCGCCGCGACGCTCGCGGCCGGTCCGACCCGGGCCTTCGGCGCGACCAAGGCGCTGTTGAACGAGACCTTCGAGCACGGCCTCGAGGCGCAGATGGAGCTCGAGGCGCGCGCCATCGCCGCCGCGTCGATCTCGCCCGACGGACAGGAAGGCATCCGCGCCTTCCTCGAGAAGCGGAAGCCCGTCTTCACCGGTCGCTGAGCGGCCGGGCGACGTCACCGGTCGCGTGGTCGCGCTTCGGGACGAACATGAGCGCGCCCGCCCGAACCGGCGGACGGCTCCGCACGCCGGGCCGACCGGCGAGCGCCTCAAACGCCCCGGCGCGTCACCATGACTTTCACGGTCTCGGCCATGATCTTGAGGTCGAGGGTGATCGAGTAGTTGTAGATGTAGGCGAGATCGTACTTCAGCTTGTAGGCAGGGCTCGTGTGGTACTCGCCGTTCACCTGCGCGAGGCCGGTGAGCCCCGGCTTCACCTGCAGCCGTTCGAGATAGCCTGGGATCTCCTCGGCGTAGCGGCGGACGAACTCCGGACGCTCGGGACGCGGCCCGATCAGACTCATCGTGCCGTTCAGCACGTTCCAGAGCTGCGGAATCTCGTCGACGCGACTCGCCCGGAGGATGCGACCGACGGGCGTCACTCGCCGGTCCTCGTGGCTCGCGAGCACCGGGCCGCTCCCGCGCTCGGCGTGCTCGAACATCGTACGGAACTTCCAGATCGTGAACTGCGCGCCGGCCTGCCCCACCCGACGCTGCCGGTAGAGAATCGGGCCGGGCGAGCCGAGCTTGACGGCGACGGCGGCGAGGAGCGCGAGCGGCAGCGTCGCGACGAGCAGCATGCCCGCGATCAGGAAATCGCTGCCGCGCTTGAGGACGTAGCTCAGATCGTCGCGCGGGTTCTTCACGACCTCGACGACCGGGATGTCGTGGATGCGCCCCGACGAAACGCGCCCGACCAGGATGTCGTACACCGACGGCACGACGCTCACACGCGGCCGCCGGCTCTGCCGCAGCATGCGGTCGACGAGGCGATCACGCCACGAGAGCGGCGAGAGGAGCACGATCTCGCCGACGTCGTGCTCGACGAGGAGGCGCGGCAGATCGCCCGCGTCGCCGAGCCACGGCAGGTCGCCGATGAACGGCGACCGCGCGCGCCCGTTGCCGCTCCCCTCGGCCGCGACGGAGACCGCGCCCACGATGTCGACGTGATGGAGGCGCGGCTCGCCGACGCCTTCGAGGAACTGCCCGACCTCCTCCGCGGTTCCGACCAGCAGCACGCGCACCGGCGACGACGCCGCGAGGCGCCGGCCGATCCATACGCGGATCGCCGCGACGCCCGCGGCGTTCACGAGCCAGTACACGACCAGCACCGACCGCGGGAAGTTGACGTCGCCGCTGAAGAAGTAGAGCGCCGTGGTCGCGAGCAGGTGCACGAAGAGCGCGGTCACGCTGTTGGCGACCGGCCGGAAGCCGGCGCGCAGCGCCCGCAGGTCGTAGAACCCGAAAACGTAGAGCGTCGCGATCTCCGCGAGCAGGATCGCCGGCAGCATGTGGCGCAGCTCGAAGAGGCGCGCGACCGGCAGGAAGTCGGCCGTGAGCGGCAGCGGGAAGTAGATGCGCAGGAAGAACGCGATCACGTAGGCGGCGATCGCCCACGCGAGGTCGCAGAGGAGCAGGAGCCCGATCGTGCTCTGCTCGCGGAGCCCGCGGCGCTGCATCAGGTCCCGGCGCCGCCGCCGGCGGCGGGCCAGCGCTTCGTCGACGGCAGCACGCTCCAGCCGCGGTCGAAGCCGCGGCGGATCCGGCGGAGCGCGCACGCGCGCGCGTACACGCGGGCGGCCATCGAGAGCGCCACGAGCGGATACTCGCGGGGCGCGATCTCGCGGACGAAGCGCCGCCACGGATAGACCCCGAAGCCGTGCGCGCGGTGGAGGTCCGGGAACTCGCGCACGAGCTGGAGCTTGCCGACCTCGTTCCGGATGCGCTGGTGGAGGTACTCGCTCCAGGTCGTCGGCGGGCGCAGCCGGACCACCGCGCCGGGCTCCTTGGCGAAGCGCGCCCGGCCGAGGCGGACCGAGAGATACGCGTCCTCGTGCAGCACCGACGCCGGCATCGGCTCCGGCAAGGCCGCCGTCCTGAGCGCGTAGAGCCGTCCGGGCACGTTGCCGAAATCGAACCGATGGGGCAGCGCCGCGACGCGCGCGACGAGGCCGTCGGCGGGCGTCACCAGGGGCTCCTCGCGGCCGGCGACGATCGCGAGCTCCGGGGACGCCTCGAGGCGGCGCACGAGGCGCGGGAGCGCATCCGCCACGACGCGCACGTCGGCGTCCGCGAAGACGATCACCGGCGCGCGGGCGGCGGCGCGGATCGCGTTCCAGGCTGCGGTCTTGCTACGGGGGACGAGGCGGAGCACGCGGACGCACGAGCCGGCCGCGGGCGGCGCCGCCCCGGGCGGAACGAGCGCGAGGCCGGCGCGCCGCGCGAACGCCTCGGCGCCCACCGCCGCCGGGGCCGGCTCGTCGGGGCCGTTCACCGCGACGACGACCTCGAAGGGCGCCCCGAGCCCGGCGGCGCTCGCCGCGAGGCTCACGAGCGTCGCGGGCAGATCGTCCTCCCCGACGCTCGCGGGCACGCCGATCGTCAGCGCGGGCGGCCGCGCGGCGGGGTCGGACGCCGTCATGCGGCCGAACGCGCCGTCGCCGGGGTGGGCCGCGTGAGGAGGTAGCCGTGCTTCCAGAAGAAATAGCCGAGGCCGTAGACGTGGCGCGCGGTCAAGGTCGACCACAGCTTCCGGGTCACGCGCCGCTCGAGGTGCATGACGACGGCTTCCGGCACGTACTCGACGCGCCATCCCGCGCGATACATGCGCAGGCAGAGGTCCACGTCCTCCGGGCCGTAGAAGATGCGCTCGTCGAGGAGTCCGACCTCGTCGAGCGCCGTTCGGCGGATCAGCTGACACGCCCCGATCACGTAGTCAACCTCGCGGATGCCGGCGTGGTCCCACCCGCGCAGCTCGACGTCGTCCATGACCCTGCCCCCGAGGCGCGCCGGCAGGCGCCGCAGCACCTTGTCCACGAGCGTCGGGAAACGCCGGCAGCTGTATTGCAGCGTCCCGTCGGCAGCGACCAGCTTCGGACCGACGAGACCGACGCGCGGCGCCGCCCGCATGCGCGCCACCAGCGTCGCGAACGAGCCGGCGCTCGGCACGGTGTCGACGTCGAGAAGCGCGACGAGCTCCCCGCGCGCGCGGCGGATCCCCTGGTTCCGCGCCGGCGCGACGCCGCGATTGCCGGCGTTGGCGATCGTGACGACGTCCTCGCGCCGCGCGAGCAGCTCGGCCGTGCCGTCGCGCGAACCGTTGTCGACGACGATGACCTCGGTGGGGACCGGCGCCGTCGCGGCCGGCAGCGCCTCCAGGCACGCCGCCAGCAGAGCGCACGAGTTCCAGGTCAGGATCACGATCGACACTACTGGCGTTCCCTCGCCTGGGCCCGTGACGATCCAGGGGGCCGCTTCTGTCACGCCCCCTCTATCCCAGGAGCCTGCGGGACCCGCAACCGCGCGCGATCGGCGCGACGCCCGGCGGGATCGCCGCTGAGACAGAGCCCCGCCATGCCCAGGTAGCGGCGCGCGCGAAGCGCCGCCTCCGGGTCGCCGCGACGCGCGGCCCACGCGGCGCCCATCGCCCTGAGGACGAAGGCCCCCCCCGCCGCCGCGCGGAACGCGAGCGCCGCGGCGCGCCCGCGACGGCGCCGGAAGAAGCGCAGCGTACCCCGCAGGACGGCGCGATCGCGGTCGGCGCCGTAGCGCGTCGCTCCGCTCCGGTTGCCGTGGTGCACGATCGTCGCCTCGGCGCAGTACGCGATCCGCCATCCGGCGGCCGCGAGGCGATGACAGAGGTCGAGATCCTCGCCGTACATCTCGTAGGCTTCGTCGAAGCCGCCGATCGGCGCGAGCGCCTCCCGACGGGCGAGGAGGAACGACCCGTACACCCAGTCGACGAGGCCGCTCGCGGGGGGCGCCGCGCCGCGCGGTCCGCGACGGCGCTCGCCGAGCGCCTCGACGGCGAGCGCCCGCACGGAGTGGAAGCGATCGACCGTCGGCTGCGGCGTCCCGTCGGCGTTCAGCGTGCGGCACCCGACGACCGCCACCGACGGCTGGCGATCGAGGCAGGCGAGCGCCTGCGCCACCGCGCCGGGCTCGACCACCGCGTCGGGGTTCAGGAAGAGCACGAAGGGCCGCGCGCTCGCCGCGAAGCCCTGGTTCGCGGCGGCGGCGAAGCCGCGATTCGCGGAGTTGGCGACGACGCGCGCCGACGGCGCGTGCCGGCGCACCTCCGCCACCGTCGCGTCGCTCGATGCGTTGTCGACGACGACGAGCTCCGCGCCGGCCGCGAGGGTCGACGCGAGCGAGACGAGCAGCGCCGGCAGCTCGGCGGCGTTCCGCCAGGTCACGACGACGATCGCGAGGTCGGCGAGGGTCGCGGCGATCGCCTCGGAGTCCGTGCGGAATCTCGCCACGGGCTCAGGTCACGCCGACTCGCTGGTCAGGCCGTGCAGCGCGTGGCAGGCGTCGCCGAGCACGATGCGATAGGCGCGCGGCACCGACGCGGCGAGCGCGTCGAGGTTGTGGACCGTGGTGATGCGCCGCACGACCTCGCCGAGCGTGCGCTCCGCCGCCGTGCGCGCGGCGCGCTCCGCGTCCGCCGGCACGTAGATGCCCCAGCGCTCGGCGTACCGCAGGTTCTCGATCGAGTGCCCCAGGAACTGGAGCTTCGCGGCGTCGGCGTTCAACTGCTGCGCCGGGCTCGCGAGCGCCTGGTCGATCAACGCCACCTCGGCGGCGAGCCGGAAGTAGGTCGCCCGCGTGAGGTCCCGGACGCGCGGGCGCAGATTCTTCGCCTCGTACCCGTGTCGGAGCGCGTCGTAGAGGCCGTAGAGCACGTGGCTGCCGTTGCAGGCATAGGTCTGGAGCGTGCTCCGGCCGTAGGCCTTCGCGCCGCGCATCGCCGCGACGGTGTCGGCATACCCGACCTCCGCCGCCTGCGCCGCAGTCTCGACGAGCGCCGCCACCGTGAACGTCTGGCCGTCGGCGTTCGTGAAGCGGTCGCCCGACGGCGGCATCGCCTTGGTGAAGACGCTGAGCGTCCACGACAGCTCCGGGCCCGCGATCGTCGGCGTGAAGAGCGCCCGCGCGCCGACGAGGAGGTCGTCGACGCCGATCGGACCGCCCGTGGCGGCGAAGCGCCGCGCGGGCGGCACCCCGATCGCGTCGATGATCTCGAGGAAGTGGTTCGGGTGCGCCTCGACGTTGATCGGGAAGCCCGCGTACGAGCGCCCGCCCTTCGGCGTCCGGGTCGCGTAGCGCGCGACCACGGCGTCGAGGATCGAAGCGCCGGCGTTCTTCGCGTCGGGTCCGAGCGCGAGGACCACGTGCATCAGCACCCACGGGTCGTCGCTCACGAGCGCGCGCTGGGTGACGAGGCCGCGGAGCGCCTCGATCGTCTCGAGCGTGGCGGCGCCCGCCGCCCGCGCCGCGCGCGGACGCGCGGTCGCGAGCGCCGCGGCGCCGGCGGCGAGGCCGAGGAATCGTCGTCGGGTCCATGCCATGGTCGGCGGATTCTCTCAGCCTTCGCGGGGCTCGGGAAGGCGGGCGTCGAGCGCCTCGATCCGGCCCTGGAGCTCGTCGATGAAATCGCCGAGACCTTCCGCACCGTCGACGATGGCGGCGCCGAAGACGCGCGCCAGATCGTGCGCGCGGACGGCGCGACGCTGGGCCTCCCAGTAGGCGCGGCCGAAGGCGCTCGGACGGAACGGCTCGCGGAAGAGCGGCAGGACGTCCCGGTCGGGTCGCCGCCGCCGCGCCTGCACCGCGGCGCGGGCGGTTCGCAAGGCCGGAAGCCGCCGGTCGAAGGCGCGCTCGGCTTCCCCGAACGCTCCCGTCTCGGACGCGGGCGCGAGGCGCCCGCGCGCCGCGAGGAGCGCACGCGCCGCCGGCAGCACCAGGTCGAGGTTCGCGTCGTCGTAGTTCTTGAAGCACGACGCGAGCGCGTTCCGCTCGAGGAGGAAGCGCCAGCGTCCCGGATCCATGCCGGAGCCGCGGTGGCGGTGGTAGGCGACCGCCGCCGGCACGTAGAGCACGCGCTCCCCGAGCACCCAGAGACGCCATCCCAGGTCGACGTCTTCGAAGTAGGCGAAGTACTCCTGGTCGAAGCCGCCGGCGGCGAGGAAGCGGGCGCGATCCACCGCGAGCGCGCCGCCGCACCCGAAGAGCGCGGGCTCCGGCGGGGCCGCCGGGTCCGCCACGTACGGACGCCCCCAGCCGCGGTGGCTGCCGTGACCGTGGAAGTTCATCGCCGCGCCCCCGAAATCGACGCGCCCGCCGTCCCAGTCGAGCAGGCAGCTCCCCGCCGCCGCGGCGCCGCCGGCGCGGAGCGCCTCGACGAGCCGGACGAGCCACGTCGGCGCCACCCGGCAGTCGTTGTTGAGGAACGCCACGACGTCGCCGGAGGCCGCGGCGGCCGCGTCGTTCGCGCCCGCCGCGAAGCCGCGGTTCTCGTCGTGCGCGACGACGCGGACCGTCGGCCACTCGCGCGCGAGCCACGCGGTCGAGCCGTCGGACGACCCGTTGTCGACGACGACGCACTCGAGATCCATGCCCGGGTGTTCGAGCGCGAACACCGACGGCAGACAGGCCTCGAGGTGATGGCGACCGTTCCAGTTGACGATCGCGACCGTGGCGACGCCCGCGCTCACGTCGACTCGTTCCCGGCGAGCCGGCGGCCGATCCGCCGCAGCCCGTGGTAGGCGCGGTAGATCGGATGCGCCCGCACGCGCGCCGCCAGGCGCGCGTCCTCGACGGCCGCAGCGGAGAGCGTCGGAGCGGCGACGACCGCTGGCGCGGGCTCGACGCGCGCCGCCGGCGCCGGCGCGCCCGGCGGCGGCCCGGCCGCGAGGGTCAGGATCTCCGAGAGCGCGCGCGCGTCGCGCAGGCGACGGGCGGCGGCGTCCGCGTCCCCGTCGGCGGCGGCGAGCCGCCGCACGTCACGACACCAATCGGTCGCGCCCGCGAGATCGATCACGAGGACATGGCGATACGCCGGCGCGCACCGATCGGCCACGTGGCCGTTGTAGCGCGCCTGGCCGCGCGCGTAGCGTTCGCCGAGGACCGGCTCGGCGAGGAGCAGGTTCGCCGCCTGCATGAGGCTCCAGTACGGCAGATAGCCGTTCGGCAACGTGACGAGGCTCGCCCCGGCGTCCTCGAAGTACGCGATGGTCGCCGAGAGATCGGGATGGCCGTGCGTCAGATGCTCGCGGAGGAACTCGTGCAGGTAGCCGTGGCGGGCCTCGACGAGCGCGAACAGCGCCGCGTCGGCGTCGCGCACGCCCGGCGTCGCGAACGGCGCCCCGAGCACGATGAAGCGCCGCGAGACGCGGCGCAGCTCGTCGAGGAGCCGCGTCCTCTCGTCCGGCGGCACATGCTCGAGCACGTCCTGGCAGAGCACGAGATCGAAGCTCGCGTCCGCGAACGGCAGCGGCGGCTCCGCCACCGCGCGGTGATCCGGATGGTCCGCGACCCGGACGTCGACGGCGCACGTCGCGTCGTCGGGAAAGAAGTCGGCGAGGGTCGCGAAGTGACCGCGTGCGCCCCCCATCACGCCGCCGACGTCCAGCACGCGCCGGGGCGAGGCGCCGAGCCGCACCGCTGCGGCGCGCGCGTGGTCGTAGCGCTGGTACATGTCGAAGGGCAGCCGGGCGAGGAGCTCGCCGCGCGTAACGGGCTCGGCCACGACCTCGAGGCGCCGGACGAGCAGCGGCGAGGCCGCCTGCAGGCGGAGCCCGTGGCCGCCCGCGGGCAGCGGTACGCTCGGCAGCTCGACGAGGCCCGGCGCTTCACCGAGCGGCGCGCGGCCGATCTCCTGATCACCGATCTGCGCCACGAGGTCGCCGGGGCGCTCGGCGCACGCCTCGATCCGGACGGTGACGCGGCACGGCGCGCGCCCCGTGATCAGGAGATAGCAGAGGCCGTCCGCCGCACCGCTCCACTGGGCGTCGGGCGCATCGAGCTGCGGCGCGGCCGTGAACCCCGTCCGCACCCGGAGCGCGACCCGCGCCGCCTCCGGACCCGCGACCGTCCCGAGCCCGGGCGCCGTGCCGAATCCCTCCGGACGCAGCTCGCCGGCAGGCGCGAGCGCCGACGCCGCCGACCGCACGGCCGCGACCTCGAGATTGTAGGGCGCCTGGAAGAAGCGGAAGTCCACCGTGAACCCGAGTGCGAGCAACCGGTCGACCCAGTAGGACGGCGGACGCTCCGAGTAGTGCGTCTCCTCGTGGCCGCCGAAATACAGGGGATCGGGCGTTGCGCCGATGAGCACCCCGCCCGGCTTCAGCACGCGCGCGATCTCGGCGAGCGCCGGCTCGGGCTCGTGCAGGTGTTCGAGCACGTCGAACGCGCTCACCACGTCGAAGGCGCCGTCCCCGAACGGCAGCCGGCCCGCGAGCCCGCGCAGCACGCGCCCCGCGGCGGCGGGCGCCTCGCGGAGCGCGCGCGACAGCGCGTAGGCGCTCACGTCGACGCCGACCGCCACGAAGCCGCCCGCGCGGGCCTCGGCGACGAGGTAGCCGTAGGCGCATCCGAGGTCGAGCCAGCGTGCCCCGGACGCGCACCGCGCCGCCAGGTGCGCCACCCAGTGGCGCCAGCTCGCGTGGTCGCTCTCGTAGCCGGCCGACGGGTAGCCGCTGTTGACGCCGTGGTAGTAGCCCTCGTCGTAGAGGGCTCCGAGCGCGCGCGCGTCCAGGTCGGGCGCGGACGACATGATGCGCGCGCTCATAGCACGGCGCAAAATCACGGCGCAATTTTGCCGGCGTCGCACGCCGGATCGGGACGCTCGTAGAGATCGAGCTCGCCCGCCGCGTCGTGCGCGGCCTCGATGACGACGCGCGCGCGCCGCGGACCGGCGGCGAGGCAGAGCGTGCTCGCCGCCGCCGTGGCGCCGCTCCGTCCGGCGTCGTCCCGTACCGTCACGGCGCCTCCTCCGACCGACGCGACGACCCGGACGCCCCCGGCGGGAACGTCGACCTCGCACGTCACCCGGCGCGGCAGGGACGCCGGACGCGCGGGGGTGCCGTTGCCGTAGCGGCGCGGTGCGGGCACGACGCGGATCGGCACCGCCACGAACGCGCCGCCGTCGTCGCGGCACGACCCGTACGCGATCGCGGGCCGGTAGCGCGCCACGCGCAGGGGACCGACGTCGACGAGTTCGAAGCGCGGCGACGCGGCGGCGGGCGCACCGCGATCGTCGCGATACCACAGGGCGGCGTGTCGCGGCGCCCCGGCCTCCCCGACCGCCGCCGGCGCGCGCGCGAGCCAGAAGCCGTTGTCGCCCGTCGCGTCGTCGAAGGCCGGTCCGTGGACGCTCGCCCAGCGCGCCGGGAAGGTCGCCCCGCCGTCGGCGAGCAGCGCCGCGAGGTCGCGCTTCACCCCGACGGTGAGCAACCGCCCCGGCACGGCGGCGTCGCGACTGCCGACGCCGTCGAGGGTGAGCCCGGCCGGCGCCAGCGCGATGTACCCGTAGCGGGCGGTCGTCGCGAGCCAGCAGGCGTCCCATCCGCCGAGGAGCGTCGCCGCCGCGACGAGGACGACCGCCGCCGCGCGTCCGGGCTTCGAGCGCGCATCGCCCGCGGCCAGCAAGCCGGCCGCGAGCGCCGCGATCGGCAGGAGCGCGTCGAGGTAGTAATACCAGGCCTCGCCGGGGAGCAGGACGACCATGCCGAGCTGGCACGCGGCGACGGCGGCCAGCGCCGCGGCCGGTCGATCACCGCGGTGCCCCCGGAGGACGGCGCGCCCGAGGCCGAGCCCTGCCGCCGTCGCGACGAGCGCGGCGAGGCCGCGCGCGACGAGCGGTGCCGGGATGGGCGCGTCCGGCCATTGCCAGAACGCCTCGGGCACGCGCCATTCCAGGCTCCATGCCGCCGCGAGCCGCGGGAGCACGTCGGGCAGCGGACCGCGGCCCGGCAGGGTCGCGAGGCCGGCGTCGCGCCCGGCGTTCGCCAGCGCGGCGTACGCCGCAGGAAATCCGGTCGCGATCGCGCCCGCCAGGCCCGCCGCGATCGCGGCGCGCCTCGGTCGGCGCGCGAGCACGACCCCGGCCGCGGCCACGATCCACGCCGCCATCGCGAGGTGAAGCTGCACGGCGAGCCCGAGCGCCGCCCCGAGGAGCCCCAGGCGCCCCGGCGTCGCGGGCCCCGCGAGGAGCGCGAGGAGTGTGATCGCGGCCGCCGGCAGCGCCGCGGGCGCCCAGGCGACGCGCCCGTCGATCACCGCGACCGGCGCCGTCGCGAGCACGGCAAGCGCCACCAGGGCCGCGCGCCCCCCCCACCAGCGACGTGCGCAGAGCCAGGTCGCGACCAGCGTCGCGACGCCGAGGCCAGCCGCAAAGCGATACGCCGCGAGGGGATCCTCGCTCGCGAGATGCGGCAGGGCCCAGACGTAGTGATAGAGCGCGCCGAGGCTCGTCACCCGGCGCATGGTCGGCCCGACGATCGGGAAATCCCTGCCGTACGCGACGTCGAGCGCCGTCTGGACGTCGCGCGCCTGGTCGACCCCAAACCAGCCGAGATCGAGACGCCAGCAGCGAAGCGCGGCGCCGAGCGCCATGAGCGCGGCGACGAGCGCGAGCTCCCCGCGCGGCGACCGTGGCCTCACGCCGCCTCGCGCTCGACGTGCAGCCGCACCCCGATCCGGCGGTACGGGACGAGGAGCGCCGCCGCGAGCACCGAGAGCACGGCGCCGGCGAGCCACGACGTCGGTCGGTACCGGAACGTCACGAGGTGCCGTCCCGCCGGCACCAGCACGCCGCGCAGCACCCCGTCCACGGTATGCACGGTCGCAGCGCGACCGTCGACGGCCGCGCGCCAGCCGGGATACGCGAGGTCGGCGAGCACGAGGAGCGCCGGCGCGGAGCCGGCGGTCGCGACGGTCACCGACCCGGGCGTATCGCGCTCGATCGCCGTGTCGGCGCCGGCATCGGCGCCCGGCGTGACGTCGGAGCCGGCGTCGGACGCGGCGCGCGCCGCGAGGGCCGCGGTCAGCACCGCCGCCTCGGTCTTCGGCACGAGCGCGGTCGTGCGGAAGTCGAAGCCGTCGCCGAGCCGTCCGAGCGCCGCCTCCTCGCTCGCCGTCGGCTCGACCCGCCGGACCCGGAATGCCCGCGGCAGCGCGTTCGTGTTCTCGTAGACGACGGCGCCGACCACCGGATCGCGAAACGCCTCGCGCAGCGCCCCGGCCTCGATCGCGTGCCGGGTGCCGCGCTCCGCGGCGAGGCGCGCCTCGGCCGCGGCGCCCGGTCCAAAACCGAGGTCACCGAGGGACACCACCGCCGGCGCGCCGTCGACGCTCGCGGCCGTCACCCGCACCCGCACGCGCCGCGGCGCGCCGGCACGCGCGAGGGCGATGCGCTCCTCCTGCCACACCTCGCCGACCTCGAGGCGCCGCGGCGCGCTCGACGCGTCCGACGCGACGCCGTCGACGGCCGTGCGCAGCTCGACGGCTCGGGCCTCGCCGCGCACGAGCGCGCCGAATGCGAGCTCGCCCGCCTCGGAGACCGCGGTCACGTCGAGGGTGAACGGCGTCGGCAAGGTGAACGCGAAGCGCTCCTCGCCAGCCGCGGCGATCGGCCCGATCGCGAGGGGGCCGCCGACCGTGGCGAGGCGCGTCATACCCGCGAGCAGGCGCGCGGTGCGCTCGCGACCGACCTGGCGCCGTACGCGCGCCGCGACGTCGTCGACCGCGAGCGGCCGGCGCGTCACGATCCAGCGCACGCCGACGAGATCGGCGGCGGGCGCCGTCGCCGCGAGCGGCACGTCGGGATCGACGGTGAAGTGGATCACGCGGTCGCAGAAGCTGAGCAGGCGAGTGAAGAAGGCGTAGGAGGCCCCGGGGGTCAGCACGTCGATCGCGCGAACGTCCGCGAGACCGGCCGCCGCCGACGTGAGCGGAACGGCGAGATCCGCGTCGGCGACGATGCGTCCCGCCGGCGCGCCGTGGAGGAACGCGACGTACGGAGGCGCGCGGTACGGGTCGAGCCGCGGCGGATGACGATGCGGCGCCGCCGCCCAGAGCTCGACGAGCGCGATCGCGGCGACCACCCAGGCGACGAGCCCGTGACCCGCGCGCCCGGTCCACCAGAGCCCGATGGCGACCCCGAGCGCCAGCGAGAGCATCCCCGGAAGCGCCAGCGCCGCCGGATACGTGGGCACGGGCGCGAGTCGCACGGCCGCTCCGACCAGGGCGGCGAGCGCGAGCCCGGCGGCGACGATCGCGCGGCGCGCCGTGCGCTCCTCGCATCGCCCCGCGAGGAGCGCGTCGAATCCGATCGCGGCCGCGACCGAGAGCGCGAAGACGACCGTGAACGTGTACTTCACGAAGAGGATGCCGCGGAGCACCGGAAGGTGCGCGGCGAGGTCGCCGAAGGCGCCGACGTTTCGCGCCAGCAGGATGGTCGCCCAGGCGACGCAGCCGAGGGCGGCGTGGCGCATCGGCGCGGCGCGGGCCACGACCCCGAGCGTCGCGAGCATGACCGCCGCGCCGCCGAGCGACGGCGTGAGCAGCCCCTCGGCGAACGCCCGGCCGGGCGCCACGAAGAGCGCCGGCGTCGCCAGGCTCGCGAGCGATGACCACGGCACGACGAAGCTCGCGAGCTGCGAGCGGCCTCCGAGCGTGAGCCCGGACGCGCGCGCCATCGACTCGAGCGCCGGCACGAGCAGGAACCCCGCGAGGCCGCCAGCGAGCACGAGCCCACCCGCCGTCGACGCGAGCGTCGCGGCCCCCCGTCCGCCGCGCCGCCGCGCCGCGCGCACGAGCGCCCACGCCGCCGTGAACGCGAAGCAGAGCAAGCTCGCCTGCAGCTTGCCGCCGAGCACCGCACCCGCGGCGGCAAGCGCGAGCAGCGTCCAGCCGCCGGCGCGGCCCGCCCGGCCACGCTCGAAGCCGAGCAGCATGAGCGGCAGGAACAACTCGGTCGAGAGCGGATGGTGCGCGATCCACGCCAGCGGGTACCCGCCGTAGGCGACGAGCGCGGCGCCGAGACATGCGGCGGCCGGAGCCAGACGGATCTCACGCAGGAAGGCCCAGGTAGCGCAGGCGAGGAGGAGGAGCCGCGCCAGGTAGAAGAGATCGGCATGGCCGGGAGACGGCCAGAGGTTCAGCGGCAACTGCAGCGGATTCCCGGCGCCGGAGTTCAGGTTCGCGGCGAGCGGACCCCCGAGGCCGCTCCCCGGGCTCCAGAGCGGAAGCTCGCCGTCGGCGAACGCCGCGCGTGCGAGATACGGGCTCGGCTCGTCGACCCACGCGGCGCCCTCGGCATCGAGGAGATGCGGGGGCGGCGGGGGATCGGGAGCGTCAAGCGGGCCTCGCGGCGTCAGCCCGGCCGTCGAGGACGCGGCCGAGAGCGAGCGCCCGTCGAAGACGACGTCGGCGAAGAAGGCACCGTGCAGCACCAGGAACACGAGCAACGCCGGCGCGACCGACACGGACTTAGGGGCCCTCCCGAGACACCGAGGCGCGGCCGCGGCCGCGCGGCGGTCTTCAGTGAAACGCTATGCGACGCACGTACAGATCGAGCGGCGGCCGCTTGTTCTGCGCGTCGCCGAGCGTCTTGATGACGGCGCGCGCGTCGCCCCATTCCTCCCACATCACGTAGGCGGTGCCGCCGCCGACGGCGACCTGCGGAAACCGCACCGTCCCCTGGCCCTCGGCCTCCGGTCGGTCCACCACGGCGAGCGGCGCCTTCCACGTGGCGCCGTCGTCCATCGAGCGTGTCAACCGCACGCCGCGCGCGCCCGCCGCGTAGACGAGATAGAGCGTGCCGTCGGGGCCGGACGCCAGGCGCGGCGCGCTGGCCTTGACCTCGGCCGGCGTCAGCGGCGCGGCCGCGTCCTTCCCGGGGCTCCAGGAGCCGTCCGGCTGCAGACGGGCGTAGTAGATCGCCTCGGCGCCGCCGCGCGCCTTCGCCTCGAAGACCGCCGCCGCGCGTTTGCCGTCCGAGAAGAGCTGGGCCGTCGGCGCGGTGCCGCCGGGCTGCTCGTGCAGCAGCACGTCCTCGCCCCAGCTGCCCCCGCCGTCCGCCGACGAGTCCGCCCAGACCTCGGCGAAGGCGTTGATTCCTCCGACGGCCGCCGTCCAGAGGACGACGGCGCGACCTCCCAGGAAGGCGACGCGCGGCGCCAGCGGCGCGCCGCGTCCCTTGCCGTCGTCGACCCGCATGGGCTTCGACCACGTCGATCCGCGGTCCGCGGAGACCGCCGCCATCACGACGCGGCCCGCCGCCGGCGCCTGCTCCTCCCAGGCCGCGATGACCCGGTTCTCGCCGTCGCACGCCACGGAGACGGCGTTCGCCATCAGGCCCCCGCCCTCGCCGTCGTCGATGCGGACGTCCTGCGGCAGCCAGGTCGCGCCGCGATCCGCGGAGTGATTCCCGAAGATGCCGGTCGTGTAGCCGCGCTCGTCGGGCCAGGCCACCGTCACGCCGCCGTTGCGGTCGGTCGCGATGGCCGGTGCGAAAGCCATCGGCTCGGTGTTGAGCACGCGCGGATCCGACCAGCTCGCGCCCCCGTCACGGGTGCTCCGGAACACGACGAACTTGTTCCCGGTCTCCGGCCGCCGCGCCTGCCAGGCCGCGAAGAGCTCCCCGTCATTCGCGCCCGGGAGCATGGTGAGACCGATCGTGATCGTCCGCAGCATGTCGTCGGGGCTCAGGTGGGCCTCCGGCCCGAACGGCTCCCCGGCCTCCGGGGCCCGCCGGAAGACGACCGGACGATAGGGTGGCTCGTCCCGCATCCAGATCGCCACCGCGCCACCGTTCGCGAGGGCGTGGATCGCCGCGTAGTACGCGACCTGATACCGCCCGACGTTCCCGGTCTCGCCGTTCAAGCGCTCGATCGCGGCGAACTCGGGGCCCTTCGGCTGACACCCCAGGAGCGCAAGGATGACGGAAAGCAGCAGAGACCCGTGGAGACCGCGGCGGCAGCGTCGCAAGGAAGCACCCATCCTGGTGATGGCCGTCGGCGTCGAAGCGGCGACGCTCTCGACCGGAACGGCGGACAAAAAGAGGGGGGACGGCGTACGAGACGCCGTCCCCCCGGACTTCAGACTCGGAGATTCCCGTCTAGGACAGGATTACTCCGCGGTGTAGCGACCGAGCGTCGAGGTACCGAACGGACCCACCGCCTGGCCGTGGTAGGCGAACAGGAAGGTGGCCAGGTCGATGCCGTTGATCGTGGTGTCGCCGATCGGCACGTTGCCCTCGTCGCTGCCGACCTGGCAGTTCGTGAGGCGGACGAAGCCGGAGGTCTCGGCCGGAATCGAGGCCGGGATGATCGCCGGGAGATCGATCGCCGCGAGGGACGCGTTCTCGGCGATCTTCGCCGTGCTCGAGCAGGTCAGGCAGATGTCGGGCAGCGACACGAAGGACTCGACGTTGTCGTAGTACTGCCCGTTGCAGCAGACCGCCGCGCCGTTGGTGAGAGCGGCCGGAATCGGGCCGATCTCGGACTCGGAGAACTGCGCGTTGCCCGCCGGGAACGCCACGCCGATGAAGAAGACCTCGGAGTCCTGGAGGTCCAGCGGGTTGAAGGTCTGCAGGAAGAGACCAGCCGAGACCGGACCGGTGAGGAAGAAGTCCGCACCGGCGGGAAGCGTCTGGCCGTCGACGATCCCGATCGCGTTGTTGCCGAACGCCGCGTTGGTGGCGGTGTTGGCGACGACCCAGCTGCCGATGAGGGCCGGGGTCGCGCTCGGCGCTTCCGGATCCTCGGGCTCGCAGGTCTGGCTGTTGGTGTCCGCGTCGAACGACGTGACCGTGATGAAGCCCTTCTCACCCGTCAGGTTGATCACCGGGCCAGTGTTGATGTTGTCCTGGCCGGTCTGGAGCTGACCCTGGAGCGCGGTCGGATCCACGACGACGGTGTCACGCGGCGTCAGGCAGATGAAGACGTCCGCGAGGTGGTCGCAGCTCTCGGACCAGAACGACCAGTGGGTCGCCAGAGGATCCGAGTCCTCGCCGCCGATGCGGCTCACGAGCTGGAAGCTCGCCTTTCCGTCCGTGACGTCGAACGGCATGATCAACGCCACCGCCGGCTGAAGCGTGGTGACCGTGTCACCGAGTTCGGCCGCCTGCACGGGACACGTGGCAAGCGCCACGCCTGCCAGGGCCGTCCCGAAACTAAACTTGATGCCCTTCCTCATAGTGCTCTCTCCTTTCGTCTCCACTCGTTCGCTGTGAGACTTCACTGACCGTGCTGCACATCGCGCCGGTCCGGTTGATGGCGCGATCTCTTGGCAATCGTGAGCACCCATCCCCCTTCCGGTCTTTCCGATCAACGACCGCTGGGGAGCGCGTCACTTGCTGAGACTGTGATTCCGAGACCCAGATAACGAAGACCCACGACCCCCAACATCCTCAGGCCGAAAACGCGGCGCATCCTAACCCGAGGTCTGGAAATGTGTCAAGGCTCGAGGGCCTCACTCGGTCATCACCACGTACCAGACCCCGTCGCGCCGTACCCATTGATCGGTGGTCGTGACCCGCTTCTTGATGAAGGTCAGCTCGCCCTCTGGCGTCTTGAGGGGGAAATTGACCTCGTTGGTGACGGCCACGGCGCCCTTGTCCTCACCCTCCTGTTTAACGTCGCTTATTTCGTAGCTTAGGATGTCGAACGCGAGGAAGCGCCGCTTCAGGAAGGCCTCCCGCGAGAGCGATTTCTTCGCCTCGGGATCGACGTACTTGTCGTAGACCTCGGGCCACGCCTTCGACTGCTTGAGGCCCCAGTAGGCAGCCGCGCGCTCCTTCAAGGGGGCGGCGGGGTCGGCTTTCTGACACCCGCCCACCGCTCCGAGCGCGGCCACGAGCGCCACCCCGAGGATTCCCGCGAAGGCCGCCGTGCGGCCCGTCGTCTCGACCCACCCCTCACGTCGCATGCGCATCCGCCTCGTATCCATTGCGACCCTCCGGGTCAATCGTGGCGGGGGGGCGCCTCGTCGACCCAGAAGCTGCGGGCATACTCCCACATGAAGAACTGCCCTGGATCGACGGCGATCTCGCGCTCGACCACGTCGATGCATCGCTGCAGCGTTCCCGGTCCGGCCTCCGGGCCCGGCACCCTCGGCAGCATCGTGAGCGTGTGCGTGCGGCCCGGAGCGTCGCGCCGCACCGTGAACGGCACGAGCGCCGCCCCGGTTCCGGAGGCGAGATACTCGATGCCGAGCGGGAACTCGGCGACGTGGCCGAGGAAGCGAACCCGCCCACGATGGCGGACGAGTTCGGGAGGCACGTCGACCAGCATGTACACCACCTGCCCCGCGCCGAGCGCGGCCCGGATGCGCGCCATCGCGTCCGGCGTTCCGGAGACGATGAAGGGACTCCCGACGATGCGCTCCAGGGAGGCGACCTTGCGTTCGCCGTAGCGGCGCACGACGTCGTGGAGCGGATTGTCGTCGGGTTCGAGCGAGCGCGCGATCACGTTCATGCGATAGCCGAGACGCGCGAGCGCGATGATCGCGAGGCACATGCTGCCATAGTGCGACGAGAACACGATCGCGCCGCGCCCGCCCGCGAGCGCGGCATCGAGGTGCTCGCGGCCGCGCACCGCGAGGACACGCTCGACGCCCTCGACGCCGAGCTCCGGATAGAAGAACGCCTCGGATTCCTCGCACGCCTGCGTCTGGAAGCATCGGCGGATCGCACGACGGGCCGCCGCAGGCGTGAGCGCGTCGCCGTACGCCCGCCGGATGTTGGCGATCGCGGCTTCGCGGCCGACGGTGCGCCGCCAGTAGCGAAGATCGCCGCGGCGCCGCCCCCACCAGAGCGCGGCGCGCCACGACACGCGCGCCAGTGCCGGCATGATCGTGAAATAGTCGAGCTCCATGGCGGCGCGAAGCCAGCGCGCCGCCGCGCCGCCCCTCACGACGGCGCGACCCATCGGTGGTCCATCCGCATGACCCCGAACTCGTCCGAGCGATTGCGGACGCGAAACGGACAGCGGCGCTCCTGGACGTCGTAGATGAGCAGCGCGGAGCGGTTGTCGATCGTCGCGACGTTCAAGTAGTAGCCGCCGCCGAGGAGCGGCAGCCTGGGCACGTGGAGAACCGCTTCGAAGCGCCCGTCGGGACGGGCGCGCATGGCGACCGCATCCATCTCCGTCGACACGCAATAGCAGACGAGGCCGTCGTTGCGTACGAAGGCGATGCCGACCCCCGGCTCGAGCGCCGCGTCGCGCCCGCGTTCGAGCACGACCCGGACCGTGAAGGGCGCGCCGCTCTGCCAGGTCGGCGGATCCAGGCCGTCACCGCCCTCGGCGGTGACCTCGACCAGGCGCAGGACCGCCGGATCGCGCCCGGCCGCCGGCTGGGACGCGACCTGCTCCTCGTCGCGCACGCGCGCGTACTCGAGATACCCGTCGATCACTTCGTCGGCCGGCCCGAGCGCCTCCACGCGCCCCTGGCGCAGCCAGAGCGCGCGGTCGCAGAGCTTCTTCACCTGGTACATCGCGTGCGAGCAGAAGAGGATCGTCTTGCCGCGCGCCCGGAACTCGGTAATGCGGTCGACGCACTTCGTCTGGAAGTGCTGGTCGCCGACGGCGAGCGCCTCGTCGATGATCAGCACGTCGGGATCCACGCTCACCGCGAGCGCGAAAGCGAGCCGCACGTACATGCCCGAGGAGTACGTGCGTACCGGCTGCTCGACGAAGGCGCCGAGCTCCGAGAACGCGATCGCCTCCTCGATGCGGCGCTCGGCCTCGTCGCCGGTGATGCCGAACAGCGCCGCGTGCATGCGGGCGTTGTGGCGTCCGCTGAACTCGGGATGGAACCCGGCGCCGAGCTCCAGGATCGCCGCGAGCGTCCCGCGCACGGAGACCCGCCCGGTCGTCGGCCGCGTCGTGCCGGTGAGCAAGGCCAGCACTGTCGACTTGCCGGCGCCGTTCTCGCCGATGATCCCGATCGACTCGCCGGCCCGCACGTCGAGATCGAGGTCGCGGAGCGCCCAGAACTCCTGGTGTCGCGGCCGGCGCGCGAGCCATTCGAGCGCTCGGTCGAGCGGACGCGCGTAGAGCCGATACGCCTTGCCGAGCCGCTCCGCCCGCACCGCGATCATCGTCACACCAAGTCCGCGAACTCGCCGCGCGCGCGGGCGAACGTCCAGGCGCCGACCGCGAACGTCACGAGGCTCGCCGTCGCGATTTGCAGGAGCGCCGCGCCGTCCGGCGCGACGCCGTAGAGCAGCACGTCGCGATGCGCCTGCACGAGCGCCGTCATCGGGTTCAGCGCCAGGACGGGCTGCAGGAACGGCGGCACGAGGTGCTGCGGGTAGAGGATGGGCGTCACGTAGAACCAGACCGGCAGCAGCACCCCGAGCGCCTGGGCGGTGTCGCGGAAGAAGACGTGCAGCGCCGCCACCGCCCAGCCGACGCCGATCGCCACCGCGAGCTCGGCGGCCAGCAGCAGCGGCCAGGCGGCGAGCGTCGGACGCGGCGGGAACCCGAGCGCCGCCATGAGGACGAGCAGGAGCGCCGTCGCGATCACCTGGTGCACGACCGCGGCGCACGCGAGCTGCACCGGAAGCACCTCGACCGGAAAGATCACCCGTTTCACGAGCGTCGGGTTGTCGACCAGGCACGTGGCGCTGCGGGTGATCGCCTCCTGGATCGCTAGCCAGGGGAAGAGTCCGCAGGCGAGATAGAGGACGAACGGCACGTCGGCGCCGGAGGCGTCCGCCACCCGGACCTTCATCACCGTCGCGAAGACGAAGGTGTACGTCGCGAGCTGGAGCAGCGGCTGGGCGATCGACCAGGCCGTGCCGAGCGCCGAGCCGACGTAGCGGCCGCGCAGGTCGCGCGCCACGAGCGCGTGGACGACGGCGCGCGCCGCGAAGACCGCCTGCGCCATGGCGAAGGGCGCCGTCCAGCCGAGGCCGCGCTCGCCCGCGACGACGGTGCGGGTCGGAACGCCGGCCGCGCTCACGGCGACCCCGGGGCCGCGCCGTCGGCGCGCGCCGCCCGGAGCGCGCGCTCGCGGCCGGCGCGCGCCGTCTCGGCCCGCGCCGCGGGGAGGCGGGCGAGCGCCGCGTCGAAGTACTCGCGCGCGCGCTCCGGCTTGCCGCGATCGAGAGCGATGTAGCCGGCGAGCGTCCGGGCCTCCCCGTCCTCCGGCCTGGCAGCGATCACGGCGTCGATCTTCGCCGCCGCGACGTCGCCCTTCCCGAGCCGGTAGTACAGCATGCCGAGGTTGCGGGTGGTCTCGACGTCGTCGGGCTGGAGCGCCGCGGCCGCGAGCCACGCGCGCTCGGCGTCGGCGAGCCGGCTCCGTTCGAAGTAGGCCTGGCCGAGATTGTACTGCGCGCGGGCGCAGCGCGGCGCGACCGCGACCGTCGCCGACCAGAGCGTGACGCGGTCCCGCCAGTCGCGATTGCGGACGATCGTGCGCGCCGCGAGCGCGCCGATCGCGACCACCACGGCCGCCGCCACGGCCGCCCGCCGCATCGGCCAGCGCGCCCACGCGTCGTCCACGAGGCCGGCGGCGACGAGCGCGATCCCCATCATCGGCACGTAGAGATAGTGTTCCGCGAGGAGCTCGCGAAACGGAACGAGATGCGACACGGGCAGAAGCGCGACCGCGGCCCAGGCGAGCCCGAGTCCGATCGGGTCGCCGCGCCGCCAGCGGGCCCGCGCGACCGCGGCGAGGCCCGCAAGCACGACGACGCTCGCGAGCGCGCGGGGATCGCGGAGGCTCGTCGAGACCGGGAAGGCATCGTAGCTGTAGTCGGCGGAAAGCGTCGCGGGCCACACGACGAGCTGCGCGTACTTCGCCCAGACCCGCGCCACCGTCGCCAGGTTGGTCGCGAAGCTGCCGCCGTGCCAGGGACGCGCGGTCGCGATGTGGAGCACGTGCCCGCCGTAGGCGAGCACGAGGGCGAGGACGCCGAGCGCCGCGAGCGCGCCGAGGAACGCGAGGCCTCGCGCCGTGCGCGGGGTCGCCGCCGACGGCGCGTCGGCACGGCGGCGCTCCCAGCGGTCGATCAGGACGCAGATCAGCGGCAGCGTCACCGCCATCTCCTTCGCGAGGATCGCGAGCACGTAGGCGAGCGCCGCGAGCACGAGCGCCGCGGCGCGCCCGGTCCGCCGCCAGCGCAGGTAGGCGACGACCCCGAGCGCGTAGAAGAGCCCGCAGAGGACGTCGCGGCGACCGGCGGCATAGCTCACCGCGTCCGTCTGCACGGGGTGCACGGCGAAGACGAGCGCGCCCGCGAGCGCCGCCGGCGGCGAGGCGCCGAGCGCGCCCAGGAGGGCGTGCACGAGCGCCGCCGTGGCGCCGTGGTAGAGCACGTTGCTCAGGTGGAAGGCGCGCGGGTCCATGCCTGCGACGGCATGATCGAGCCGGTAGGACAACGTGCGCAGCGGCCGGTAGTGCAGACCCCGGAGGCCCGCGGAGAGCGGCAAGCGCACCGCCGGGTCGTCGACGATGAGCAGCTGGTCGTCGTAGACGAAGCCGTTCCCGATCGCGTTGGCGAACGTCGCGGCGACGGCCGCGATCAGGAGCGCGCGGCCGAGCCAGGTGGTCATCGACGCATCGGCGGCCGCCTCACGGCGCCGGAGGGCTCACGCGCATCTCGTCGAGGGTCTCGGGGGACGGCTGTCCGCTGCCGTAGTCGGGACGGCCGCGGTCGTACCGGTAGAGATCGCGCTCCATGCCCTTCAGCCGCGACTTGAAGGCCTCGGTCGCGTTCCGCGACTCCTGCCGATCGCGCACCACGTGCGGTGTCAGCAGCACGATGAGCTCGGTTCGCCGGACGGTGTCGCTCTCGACGCGGAAGGCCCGGCCGACGACCGGAACGTCCATCAGGAACGGCACGCCCGTGCGGGTGCGGTCGACGGTGTCGTCGATGATGCCCCCGATGACGATCGTCTCGCCGCTCTGCACGACGACCGTCGTCTCGGACTCGCGGGTGGAGAACGTCGGCGATTGAATGCCCCCTGTCGTGGCGCTCGCGACCTGGCTCACCTCCTGGCGGATCTGCATGTTGACGAGCCCCTCGGAGTTCACCTGGGGCAGCACGGTCAGGATCACGCCGGTGTCGCGGTACTGGATGTTCTGGAGGATGTTAGAGGTGCCGTTGGTCTGCGTCGTCGTGGCGTTGCTCTGGGTCGTGACGATCGGCACCTCGTTGCCGACCAGGATGTGCGCCTCGTGGTTGTCCGCCGTCATGATGTGCGGCGCGGAGAGCACCTTCAGCTTGTTCTTGCCGGCGGCGGCGTTCATCACGACCGCGAAGTTCCGGTTGTCGCTGATGATGCCGAACATGCCCGTGCCGGGAAGCGGCACGACGTCGGCGGCACGGTTGCCGAGTGCGTTCAGGTCGAAGAGGCTGCTCCCGCTCGTGTTATTCGAGTCCGCGTTGGTGTTGGTGGCCTCGCCG
Source organism: Deltaproteobacteria bacterium (assembly GCA_020852955.1). Classification (GTDB taxonomy): domain Bacteria; phylum Desulfobacterota; class Binatia; order UTPRO1; family UTPRO1; genus UTPRO1. The sequence continues at coordinate 25,492 of JADYZW010000008.1, forward strand.
GTGATGCGGTCGATCGCGCGCGGCCCTCCTCCCGAGCGCGCGCGGCTCTGGTCCGCCATCGCCCACTCGACGCCGAACTTCATGTCGTCCCCGAGCGTCACCTCCGCGACCAGCACCTCGATCAGCACCTGGCGCGGCACGACGTCGAGGCGGCGCAGCACCTCGCGGATGTCGGCGTAGTCCTTCTTGGTCGCGAGCACGACGAGCGAGTTCGTCACCTCGTCGGCGACGATGCGCACCTCTTGGCGGAAGATGTCGCCGGGCTCGCCGCCGGCGAGCACGAACCCCTGCGCGCCCTGCGTGCCGCCGAACCCGCTGCTCGAGTTGTTCGTGTTGCCGAACCCGCCGCGGCTCGAGCTGCCGCCGAGACCGCCGCTGCGTCCGCGACGGCTCGAGCTCGACGAGCTCGAGCCGATCCCGCCGCCGTCGTCGAACTGCTGCAGCGGCACGTAGTCGTCGAAGTCGTCGAGCATCTGGTTCACGCGCGGGGGCGCGGGCGCGGGCGCGTTCTGCCGGCCGACCACGGGCGCGGCCGCGCGGCCGCCCGGCTGCGCGGCGCCGATGCCACCCCGCTGCCGCGTGCCGAACGGCGTGAACCCCTGCTGCTGACCCTGGCGCGAGGACGACCCTTCGCCGTAGAGTTCGCTCAGGATCTCGGCGAGGTCGGCGGCCTTCGCGTTCTCGACCGCGTACACGTGTACCGAACGCCCGGCGCCCTCCTCCGGCGGGACGTCGAGCAGCTTCATCCAGCGGTCGACCTCCGCGAAGATCGTCGGATTGAACGCGACGATCACGAGCGAGTTCAGGCGCTGCAGCGGAATGATGTAGACGCCCCGCTCCTCGGCCGACGCCGGCGTGACGCCGTAGGTGTCCATGATCGCGATCAGCTCCTGGCCGATCTCCTCGATGTTGGCGTGCTCGATCTTGTAGACCTTGGCCCGCAGGTCGCGGAACGCGTCGCGGTCGAAGGTCGCGACCAGGTCCTTGAGGCGGACGACATTCGATTCGAGGTCGGTCACGATCAGGAGGTTCGCGCGCGCGTAGGGAATGACGTCGCCGCCCGGGGTCACGAACGGCTGCAGGACGTTCACCATCTCCTGCGCCGCCACGTGCTCGACCTTGACCACTTCGATGATGAACGCGTCCTCGCGGGACGCCTGGCGCTTCTCACCGGGAGCGACCGGGATGATCGCCTTCGTCTTGGCCTCGGCGACGGGGATGATCTGATAGATGTCGCCAACCTGCACCGCGGAGATGCCGTTCGAACGCAGGATGCGGTTGAAGATCGGGAAGAGGTCCTCCTTGGCGATCGGCCCGGTCGTGCGGATCGTCACCTGCCCCTGGATGCGGGGATCGATCTGGTAGTTGATCCCGAGGGAGTCCGCGAGGCTGTGGATCACCTCGCGGATGTCCGCCCCCTCGAAGTTCAACACGACGGAGTCGTCGGGCGCGGGCGTCGCCTTGGCCGCGGCCGGCGCGGCGCTCGGCCCGCCGTTGGAGGGGACGGCGCCCGGGGTCGGCGCCGGGGCCTCGGCGCGCGCGAGCGCCGTGGTCCCGGCCACCACGATCGCGGCGACGATCCTCAGGGCAATTCGTGTCATGCGGCCCTCCCTCCCGTACCTACTGTGCTTCGGCGGCCTGGCCGCGGCGCTTGCGCGCCTCCTGCCGGAGCCGCTCGATCTTCTCCTTGATGTCGGCCGCCGGGGTACGCACCGCGCCGGGGGACATGACCCCTCGGGGGGTGCGCGTGGCGTGCGCGGCCGGGGTCGGCGTCGGCTGGATGCCGGCCGGACCGGTCGCGGCGGCCGGCTGGCCCGCCTTGGCCTTCTCGACGTTGATCACCAGCGTCGTTTCTTGTCCGTCCGGTCCTACCATCACGATCGCAGTGGGGTCGATCCGTCCGACCTTGTATCCCCCCACGTCCTCGCCCTGCCGGAGCCACTGGGGCTTCGGTTGCGTCGTGTCCTTGACCAGAGCTTCGCGCTCCGGACCACCCCCCGAAACGCCGAGCAGGACGAGCGTGAGGGGCCGGACGGGCTCACTCGTGGCCAAGGCCGCCGCCTGTCCGGGCTGCACCCCCGTCCGCGACTGATCGAAGAGGTCCTTGTCGGCGATCTGGGTCGCGAGGTTCGGCGGCGGCGGGCGGCGATCGACCTTCGGGAGGTCGAGCTTCTGGGCCTTGGCCTCCCGCGGCGCGACCGCCCCGGCCTCGGGCGCTCGGACCCACCAGAGCGTGACGATCTGGAAAAGCAGTCCGGCGACCACGAGCAGCAGGAAGATGTTGAGGATCAGCACGCGCCGCATCAGACGGTGCCTCCCGCCGGAGACGCTGACGGCACCGCGCTCGGCGACCCGCCGGGTGCGGGTGCGGACGACCCGCCGGGCGCGGCAAGCGCCGCCTTCCCGCCCGCGGCGCCGGGCGCCCCCTGGAGGAACGCCGTCACCTCGATCGTCGCCGACAGCGCCCGCGCCGCCTTGCCGCGGAGCACGGCGCCGCGCCGGCTGATCTCGAGGAACGGGATCATGACGCGGGTCTGCCCGTGCTCCACCCCGGCCAGGAAGTCCGCGACCTGCTTCAGGTCGCCGGTGACGGTGATGCGGACGGCGATGCGTCGGAACTCGCCGACGGCGTCGTCGCGCATGACCTGGGTGCTCTGGATCTCGACGCCCTTCTCGCCCGCGAGGCTGTGCAGCGTGTTCTGGAGATTGGCGGCCGCGAGGGTCGGCGTGTCGCCGGGAACGAGCTGCGCGTGCACCTGCTGATAGAGCTTCTGGAGCCCGTCGCGTTGGCGGGTGATGTCGGCGGTACGGGCGAGGTACGCCTTGCCGTTCTCGAGCTTCTCGCGCCGCGCCGCGATGTCGTCCTGCAGGTCCTGACGGTAGGAGAGGAAGGGCGAGACCACCAGGAGGTGCACGAGGAAGATCCCGAGCACGCCGACGGCGGCTCCGATCAGCCGCCGCTCGCGCGCGCTGAACTGCGCCCATCGCTCGCGCCAGTTCATCCTTCGATCTCCGCGACGATCGAGAAGCGCTCCTGCCCACCCTGCCCCTGCGTGATCGGCGACGTGAACTGCGCGTTCTTGAACAGCGGCGAGCTCTCGAGGATCTGGATGAGCTCGGAGGACTTGCTCGCGAAGCCGTCCATCTCGATGCGGTTGTTCCGGTAGCGCAGCGTCGTCAGATACGCGTCGGACGGAATCTTGTCGGTGAGCTCTTTCAGGAAGTGCACCACACGGCGGTCCTGGTTCTCGGTGAGCGTCGCGATCTGCGCCTGGAACTTCCGGACGTCGGCCTCCTGCTTCTTGATCGCGGCGACCTGGGGCTCGAGCTCTTCGACCTCGCGCGCGAGCGTCCGACGGGTCATCTCGTCGCGCACGACGATGCTGCCGCCGTAGACGAGGGCCAGGACCACCGCCAGGACCATGAGGAGCAGGGGGACGAGCAGGCCCTCCTGCACCGGGCGGTGCTCGGCCGGCAGCAGGTCGATGTCGACCACGCCCTCGCGCACGGCGCCGAGCGCCGCGCCGACCGCGGGAAGGAGGGCCGGGTCCGCAGCGTCGAAGAAGCCGGTCGGCGCCTCGAGCCGGCCGCTCGCGAGGGCGAAGAGATCGAGGGTACCCTCCGAGCCGGCCCCGTTGCCGCCGCCGTTCGACGTCGCCGCGATCAGGACGTCGACCGGAGCCTCGACGGCGTGGAACACCTCGGCGAGGTCGCGGCGGACCATCGCGTTCACCTCGGCGCTCGACGGCGCGTGGCCGCGCAACGCGTGGCTCGCGACCAGCTGACGCTCGACGAAGACCGCGAGCTCGCCTTCGCCGCTGCCCCCGTCGCGCACGAAGAGCGCCACCGGCTGCGCGAGGGCGCCGCGGCAGAACGCGGTGTAGTCGCCGAGCGCCGCCGCGGCGACGACCACCGACTTCGGCCGGATGCCGGCGCCCTCCAGAGCGTCGACGTACTGCCGCACCACCCGGCGCGGCACGGAGACCACCAGGACCGCGAGCCGTCCGTTCTCACCCTGCCCGGAGTCCCGGACCTGGTAGTCGTAGAAGATCTCGTCGCGCGGCAGCGGGATCACGCGCTCGATCTCGTACTCGAGGACCTGCGCCAGGTTCTCGCGGGCCGCGATCGGGAGGACCAGGCGGTTCAGCAGAAGCTCCTGGCGGGCGAGGCAGAGGTGGACGGCGCCCGGCTCGGCCTTGGTCTCGCGCCGGAAGGCGGCCACGGCTTCCGCGAGGCTCCGCAGCCGCTCCTCCGGCCGCGACACCGGAGCCAGCGGGTAGATCCGGTTCTGGACGAGCGCCACCCGCAGCAGGCGCTTGCGCACCAGCGCCAGCGACACGTGCCCGGGTCCGACGTAGATCCCGAGTCCGTCGAGGAAGTCGACGCGGCGAATCCGCTGCGAGAAGGTCGAAAGGTCCATGGATCAGAATGCCGGCAAGCGGTCGTACCACCGGTCGATGTGGAAGCCGTCGCCGTCCTCGGGGATCTCCACCACCGCCCCGACGCGCGCCTGCACCCGTCCGTTCTGCATCGTGGCGCGAGCCTCGATCGCGACCCGGCTCGCCGCCCGATCCACCAGCCGGCGCGCCAGCACCTGATCCGCAACCTTGGCGCGAATCAAGCCCAGTACGCTGCTCGGATCCTCGTCCCGCGCGGCGACGATCTCGTCCACGGCCTCCTCGTCTCCTCCCAGCACCACCCGCAGCACCGCCACCGGCGCCGTCCGGACGTTGATGTTAGCGCTCCGGTTGAAGACGGAAAAGACCTCCCGCAGCGGAATCGGCGGCGTCTCGTCCGACCCGAGTCCCCGGTCGCGCACCCCGAAGAACAATTCACGCGTAATACCACGAACCTGGAGGAGCTCGTCCACCGAGTCGAAGGGGCCGTTCTTGGCGTGATAGGGCTCGGGCAGCTTCATGTAGTACTCGTCCTCGGCGCCGTGCAGGCGATGGAGGTCGTCGGCGTCCCGCCAGTCGATGATGGCGTCGACGAGCTCCTCCTGCTCGTCGGCCTTCATCCCGAGCGCTTCGAAGACCTTCCGGAGCAGGGTCTCGTCGGCCCGGTTCAAGGAGATCTTCCCGCCTTCGTCGATCAAGCGGACGCCATAGGTCCCACCCCAGTACGGCTCCTCGTGCCACCGCCCGTCGGGCAGCCACGGGGCGGGAGCGTCGGCGTCGACCACGTCCGGGTCGTCGTCCTCGGCCTGCGTCAAGCGGGCGTACAACAGGCGGTAGATGGCGCGATTGATGCCGGCGATGGCGACCCCCCGGGCCTGCACCTCCTCGGCCAGGTTCTGGGTCGCGATCGCGTCGTCGCGCATGGCGCGCGAGAACTCGGCCGCCAGCACGCTCAGGACCATGAAGATCCAGATCACCATGAGGAGTGCGATGCCGCGCTCGCCGCCCGCGCGCTTCCTGGCGGGCCGCCGCTCTTCCGGATGCGTCACGGGTCGTCCTCCGGGTCGTCCTCCGGGTCGTCCAGCGGATTCCCGGGGTCGTCCTGCGCGCCGGTGGTCGTCATGACCCCGCTTTCGTCGTCCTCGGTCTCGTCGTCGGGCGGCTCCTGGAAGTCGTTCGTGCCCCACCCGGCCGCGCGCGTGAGCAGCGGAATCTCCCGGATCCACGGCGCGCCGCCGAAATACGACAGGCCGTCCACCGTGACGCGCACGAGTCCCGGCAGGTCGTCCTCGTCGCGCGCGTCCCACTTGTCCACCCAGCCGAGGTCGCGCTCCTCGGCCGCCATGTACTCGAAGCGGAACGACGTGAAGCCCTCGAGCAGCACGGCGCGCTGCACGGGCGCGTCGGAAGGCACGTCGTAGAGGTCCTTCGGCGTGAAGTTGACGCGCTCCTCGACCACCAGCTTCCCCTCGACGAGCCGGTAGGTGACGGCGGCGAGCCCGGTCCCACCCCGGCTCTGCGGCGCGCTCGTCACGAACATCATGCCGTCCGCCGCACCGAGGAAGAACGGGATGTTCTCCTCGTCGTCGTGGTGGGCGAAGTAGTAGACCGCCGATCGCACCTGACGGCCGAGCATCTCCTCGGCGAGCCGCATGCGCTGGTTCTCGTCCGCCGACCGCTCCCCGCTCGTCACCGCCCGGTGCCCGAAATAGAAGGCGCTGTACACGACGGCCGCGATCATCCCGAAGATCACGAGCGCCAGCACCAGCTCGAGGAGCGTGAAGCCGGATTGCCGGCCACGGACCGTCATGTCTGCGGGCTCGGCCCCACCCGCAACGTGCGCACGGTATACACGCCTTCGCGGTCGTCCGTCTGCGCCCACAGCACGGACACCTCGATCTCGAAGAGAGTGATGTCGCTCTTCACGTCGAGGTCGCGGCCGGAGCCTTCGAGGAACTCGCCGGCCTCGCGGACGCGGCGCTCGTACCGGTAGCCTCCGGGAAGCTCGCCGCTGTCCTGTCCGGCCACCGGATCGGGCTCGGTCATGGTCTGCTCGAGGAGGGCGCGCGCTTGCATCGCGGCCCGCGCCCGCACCCCCGCCCCACGCTCGGCACGGAGCGCCGCGGTGAAGATCTGCAGCACCGCCACGACGCCGACACCGACGATCGCCATCGCGATCGCCACCTCGATCAACGTGAAGCCCGCCGGCCGGCGGGTACGCGCCGCCGACGCGCTCACGTCGTCGCCTCCTGGATCACGACCGTCCCGAGCAGCGGATCGACACGGATCGCGAAGCTCAGACTGTCGCCCTCCCGCTGTCCGACGACGAGCGCGATCCCGCTCGATCCGCCGTTCGGGTAGAACACGACCCGCACGCCGCCGTCCTGATCGCGCCATCCGCCGCGGATGCCCGTGACCGCGGCCCCGCCGGGCAGCGTCGCCTGCTGGTCGCCCGTCCAGCGGTACGTCTGCCCGTCGGCGTCGACGACGAGCTCCTGCTCGACACCGCGCCGCACGGCCCGCTCGCGGAGGCCGCGCATGACCGCCGCCAGCGAACGGGTGCCGCTCCGCACCTCGCGGTTGCGCCAGCCGCTCTGGATGCCGGGTGCGGCGAGCCCGCTCGCGATCGCGACGATCATCAGCACGACGATCAGCTCGAAGAGCGAGAATCCGCTCTCCGACGTGCGCGCTCCGCGCGCCCGCCACCGCACGACGCGCTCAGCCGGCCCAGCTCGCGAGATCTCGGGCGTCGCCGTCGCCGCCGGGCGCGCCGTCGGCGCCATACGTGTAGAGATCGTACTCGCCGTGCTCGCCCGGACTCACGTAGAGATATGCGCGGCCCCACGGATCGGCGGGCACGCCCTTCTTCAAGTAGGGTCCGTCCCATCCGGGGATGCCGCGGCCCTCCTGCAGGGCGTTCAACCCCTCCTGGCTCGACGGATAGCGGCCGACGTCGAGCCGAAACGTGTCGAGCGCGGTGCCGAGCAACTCGATCTGGGTCCGAGCGGCCTGCGTGCGGGCCTTCCGCTCGCGGCCGAGATACGCGGGCACCACGAGCGCCGCGAGCAGGCCCAGGATCACCATCACGACCAGGAGCTCGACGAGGGTGAAGCCCCCCTGCCGTCGCCGTGACCGCCTGCGATCGTCCCTGCGCGTTTCGTCCATGCGTTCGCTCCTCCAGGTATCAAATGTCGACGTCGTTGATGCTGAAGACCGCCATCAACATCGAGATCACCATGAATCCCACGACCAGCCCCATGATCAAGATCATCGCCGGCTCGAGGAGCCTGGTGAGCCGCTTCACGTCGTTGCGAACCTCGCGGTCGAAGAAATCGGCCGTCGTTACCAGCATCTCGTCGAGCTTTCCCGTATCCTCGCCGACCGCGATCATCTGCAACGCGAGCTGCGGGAAGACCCCGCTCCGTCCGAGCGGCCCGGCCATGCCGGCGCCTTCGCGCACGCCTACCTGCACCTCGTTCAACGCCTGCGCGACGACCTGATTGGTCGCGACGGCGCGCACGATGTCGAGCGCCTGGAGCATCGGCACGCCGCTCCGCAGCAGGACGCCGAGTGTCCGACCGAACCGGGCGACCTCGGTCAGCCGCAGCAGGTTGCCGATGACCGGCAGGCGCAGCTTGAAGGCGTCGAAGGCCATGCGCTTGGTGGTCGAGAGATAGCGGTAGAGGCCGAAGAGCGCCGCGCACACGGCCGGCACCCCGATCAGCGACCACGGACTCGTGGCGGCGTCGCTGATCGCGAGCATCATGCGGGTCGACAGCGGCAGCGCTTGTCCGAGGTCCGCGAACATCGTCGCGAACTTCGGCAGCACGAAGATCAGCAGGATCGCGACCGAAACGCCGCCGACGCCGACCAGGATCAGCGGGTACGTGAGGGCCGAGATCACCTCGTCGCGAAGCTCCTCGGCGCTCTGCAGATACTCGACGAGCCGCTGCAAGACCTGATCCAGCACGCCGCCGATCTCACCCGCCTTGACCATGTTGACGTAGAGCGGCGGGAACACCTTCGGATGCTGCCCGAGCGCCTCGGCGAGCGCCGTACCGCCCCGCACGGATTCGAGAACCTCGGACGTGACCCGCTTGAGCTCGGGCGTCTGCGCCAGCTGCGTGAGGGTCGTGAGGCTACGGTCGAGGGGCATGCCCGCCTGGAGCAGTGTCGCGAGCTCGCGGGTGAAGATGAGGAGTTCGGCGGTCTTGACCCCCTTCCGCCCGAAGCCCGAAAGCGTGATCGCCTTGCTCGCGGTCCGCGGGGCGGCGGTGGCGCCGACTCCGATCCGGATGGGGATCAGGCCCTTTTCGCGCAAGCGCTGGACGACCGAGCGCTCCTCGCCGGCCTCCATCGAGCCCTCGACGATCTTCCCCTGAAAGTCGGTTGCCCGGTACTGAAATTGCGCCATGCGACCTCGCGGAAATCGACCCGGCTCTTAACACGGGCCTGCCGGCCCGCATATAGCGGTGGCCGCGAGCTCGGCGAGGGTGCGCGCGGCCGCCCGCCAGTCGAGCCCCGCCGCCGCGTCGCGCGCGGCGCGCCCCATCGCGTCGCGGGCGGCGAGGGCGCGGGCGATCGCGTCCGCGAGGGCGGCGGAATCGCGCGGCGCAACGAGAAGCCCGGTGACGCCGTCGTGCACGAGGTCGGGAAGGCCGCCCACCCGGGTCGCGACCACCGCCCGGCCGCTCGCCATGGCGAGGGGGACGACGGCGCTCTGGCTCGCTTCCCAGTACGGCAGCACGACGAGGTCGCTCGCGTGGAAGCAGCACCCCACCTCGGCGGGCGCGACGAAGCGGTCCATGATCACGACGCGATCCCCCACTCCGAGCCGGGCCGCCGACGCCCGATAGTGCCCGGCGTCGTGGTGATAGATCTCGCCCGCGACCACCAGCTGCACGTCGACATCGAGCCGCCCGAGCGCCTCGATCAACGTCGGCAGCCCCTTGTACTCGCGCACGTATCCGAAGAAGAGGAGCCGGCGCGGCGCGGCCGGGATGCCGAGCGCGGCGGCGCAGCCGTCGCGCTCGCCGCCGTGCGGACAGGGCGGCGGGGGCGGCGGCGCGGGCGGCAGCACCACCGCCACCGGTCTTCCGGGGTGGGTCCGGCGCAGCCGCGCGGCGTCGCGCCCGCTCTGCGCGACGAACGCGGCCGCGCGTCCGAGCGCGCGCGCGGCGAGCCAGCCGCCGCCCGGCATCGGCTCGTGCGGGTCGAGGTTGTGGCAGACGAAGATCGTCGGGACGCCGCGGCGATGGAGCAGCGCCGCGATCGCCCCGAACGCGGGCGCAAAGAACGGATGCCACCACTCGACGACTGCGACCTCGGCCTCCGCGGCCCGGCGCGCGACGACGAGCCAGCTCGCCGGCCCGACCGAGTCGAGGATCGCCTCGGGCGGCGGCAACGCCGCCGGTCCGCCGGGTCCGCCGCCGTCCGCGGGGGGATCGACGTACTGCGTCCGGCCCGGGAAGAGGAGGCGGGGATACATGCGACGGAACGAGAGGCGCCGGACGCGATGCCCCGCCGTGGCGAGCGCCTCCGCCAGCCGATCATGATACTCCGCAATGCCGCCCCGAAACGGCGCGCTCGGACCGATCAGGGCGAAGCGCATGCGCGGGCTCACGCGGCCGATCTCGCGCGCCCGTCCATCGGGGAGAGCGGCGGACAGCCGAGCCACGCCAGCACCGTCGGCGCCACGTCGGTAACGGCGAGCCCCTCCGTCGGAACGTCGGGGCGGTTCACGCAGAAGAGCGCGTCGTCGTAGGTGTGCATGCCGGTGAGCGCGCTCCGGTCGAAAAGCGCGCCGCGCCCGACCGAGCCCTTGAAGTCGAAGCCCGCCCGCGGCTCGATGACCGCGTCGGGCGCGTCGTCCAGGTACGGCCCCGCGTAGAGCTCCTCGCGCCGATGCACCGCCGCGACCGCGACCCGTCCGCCGCCCGCGGCGTCTTCGGGGTACGCGAGGCCGCAGAGCCCCGCGGCGACGCGCGCAAGCAACTCGTCCGCCTCGGCGCCGGGCGCGACGACGCCCTCGGCGAAGCGCCCGCGCCGATGCAGGTAGATGCGGCCGGGGTCGAGCACGAATACGCGCGAACCGCGATCCATGTCCGCGAGCGACCGCGGCGCGGCGCGCGCGAAGCGCAACAGCCCCTCGCGCTGGAGCCAGACGTTGGGATGGCATTCGCTCTCGATCGCCGCGTGGCCGTGGTCGGCGACGACGAGGAGCGGCGCGGCGTCGCCGACCGCGTCCGCGATCTCGCCGATCGCCGCATCCACCTCGGCGTAAAAATCGAGGAAGCGCTGGTGCCAGCGATGCCGGCGATCCTCCCACGCGTGCCAGAAGAAATGGTGGAGGCGGTCCGTCTCGGTGACGACGCCGAGGAAGCAGTCCCACTCGCTTGCGAGGAAGTGACGGAACACCCGGCGTCGCGCCGCGAGCGTCGCGAAGAGGTCGTCGAAGAAGGCCTCCGGCCGCTGATCGGCGTTCACGTAGTCCACGTCGACGCGATAGCCCTGCGCCCGCAGGACGGCGAGCGCCGCGGGCGGCCGCACCGCGCGCTCGAGGCTCACGGCAACGAACCCGGATACCAGGGTCCCGACGATGTCCTTCGCGGGATACGTCCCGGGCACGTTCAGCACGACCGAGGCCCGGCCGCGGGCGCCGAGCGCGTCCCAGAACGCCGGAGCTCGGACGTGCCCGAAGTTCGGGAACGTGGTCGCGTAGCGGTCGCGCGCCAGGTCGGTGAAGCCGTAGATCCCGTGGCGGCCGGGGTTCACGCCGGTCACGAGGCTCGTCCACGACACGTTGGAGATCGTGGGCAACGTCGAGGTCATCGGGGCCATCGTCCCGGTGCGGCCGATGGCCCCGAGGCGCGGCATCACGCCGCCGTCGACGAGCGCCCGCGCGAGCGCCAGTCCGACGCCGTCGAGCCCGACGAGCGCCACGCGCCGCTTCGCGGCGCTTCCCCGACGCCACCGATCGCGCAACCCCATCGGCCGGCGCGCGCCGCCTCAGCCGATCTTGCGCGCGCGGTGGTAGTCGTCGTCGACGCGCCGGCTCGCGTCGACCAGCATCTCCCCGACGAGCCCGGTCGTGAAGAGTTGCACGCCGACGACCACGAGCAGCACCGCGAAGATGAGGAGCGGATGGCGGCTCTGGATGTTGCCGTACACGAGCCGGAGCGCCGCGATGTACGCGCACAGGACGCCGCCGGTCATGACGAGCGCCGCGCCGGGCAGCGAGAAGAAGTGCGCCGGACGGCGATTGTAGCGGGTCAGGCAGATCACCGTGATCATGTCCATCATCCCGCGGAGCGCGCGCGACCACCCGTAGCGGGACCGTCCGAAGGCCCGGGGGCGATGCGACACCGGCTGCTCGGTCACGCGGAACCCCTGCCCCGCTGCGAGCATCGGGATGAAGCGATGCAACTCGCCGTAGAGCGGCACCTCCGCCGTGACCTCACGCCGGAAGGCCTTGAGCCCGCAGTTCATGTCGTGCAGCTCGACGCCCGACACGAAGCGCGAGACGCCGTTGAAGATGCGGGACGCGACGACGCGCGACAGCGAGTCTTGGCGATCGACCTTCCATCCGCACACGAGATCGGCGCCGGCATCCAGAGCCGCCAACATGCGCGGCACCTCGGCCGGGTCGTCCTGCAGATCGCCGTCCAGGGTGACGAGGCGCGCGCCGCGCGCCGCCCGGAAGCCGACGGCGAGCGCCGCCGCCTTGCCGAGGTTGGCGCGCAGCCGCAGGCCACGACAGCGCGCGTCGCGGGCCTGCAGCCCGGCGATCTCGTCGAAGGAGCCGTCGTTCGAGCCGTCGTCGACGAAGATCAGCTCCCACGTGACGCCGAGCGGTTCGAGCGCCGCGCGGCACTCGTCGAAGAGCGCGACGATCGTCGGACGCTCGTTGTAGACGGGCACGACCACCGACACGTCCACCGACGAGTCGGTCACGGCCTCGCGCGCGCGCGCCGGCTCGCTCATTCGTCCTGCGTCACCCGCAGCACCTCGGCCACGGTGGTGACGCCTTCCCGTACCTTGAGCCAGCCGTCGTCGCGGAGCGTTCGCATGCCCTTCGCCACCGCCGCCGCCTTGATGACGTCCGCGGACGCGTGCTTCAGGATGAGCTCGCGGATCGACTCGTTCATGAGGAGCATCTCGTAGATACCGCTGCGCCCGCGGTAGCCGGTGCCGGAGCAGTCCTCGCACCCGGCGGCGCGATAGATCTGCGAGCCGTTCGCGGCGACGTTGCTGAACCGCTCGGCCGCGGCGGTGGTCATGTCGCCGGCGGCGAAGAGCGCCTCGCCCGGCGGAACCGGCGCGCGGCACTTCGGGCACACCTTGCGGACCAGCCGCTGCGCCAGCACCCCGAGCAGCGACGAGGCCAGGAGGTAGTCCTCGACGCCCATTTCGAGGAGTCGGCTCACCGCCCCGGCGGCGTCGTTGGTGTGCAGGGTCGAGAAGACCAGGTGGCCGGTGAGCGCGGCTTGCACCGCGATCTCGGCGGTCTCGGGATCGCGGATCTCGCCGACCATGATGACATCGGGATCCTGGCGCACGATCGAGCGCAGACCGTTCGCGAAGGTGAGGCCGATCTGCGGCTTCACGTGGATCTGATTGACGCCGCTCACTTGGTACTCGACCGGATCCTCGATCGTGATGATCTTCTTGTCGGGCGAGTTGATTTTCTCGAGCGCGCCGTAGAGCGTGGTCGTCTTGCCGCTGCCGGTCGGACCGGTCACCAGGATCATACCGTACGGCCGCAGGATGAGGTGCTCCAGCTGCTCCAGGGTGTCGGCCGGAAAGCCGAGCTGCTCGAGGTCGAGTACGATGCTCGACCGGTCGAGGATACGCATGACGACGCTCTCGCCGTAGAGGGTCGGCCGCGTCGAGACCCGGAGGTCGATCGCCTGCCCCCTGGTGCGGAGCTTGATGCGGCCGTCCTGCGGTAGGCGGCGCTCGGCGATGTTGAGCTTCGCCATGATCTTCACCCGCGAGACGATGGCGGCCTGCTGGCGGCGCGGCGGCGAGTCGATGTCGTGCAGCACGCCGTCGATGCGGTAGCGGATCTTGAGCTCGTTCTCGAACGGCTCGATGTGGATGTCGGAGGCGCGCTGCTCGACGGCGCGATTGATGAGCAGATTGACGAGCCGGATGACGGGCGCCTCGCTCGCGAGGTCGCGGAGGTGGTTCACGTCCTCCTCGTCGTCGCCGATGTACGCGAGCGTGCCGTCCCCCTCGTCGGCGGCCGGCTGACCGGCGCTGTCGTAGCCTTCGAGCGCCGCGAGGATCTCCTTCTCGCGACCGAGACGCGGCTTCACCGCGAGACCCGTCGCGACCTCGAGCCCCTGCAGACTGTAGAGATCGGCCGGATCGGCCATCGCGACCGACAGCGTGCCGTCCTGGATCTCGAGCGGCAGGATCTTGGCGTGCTTCAGGAACTGGGGATTGATCCCCTGGAGGGCGACCGGGGTCTGCGGGAACTCCTTGCGGCCGATGACGGGCACCCCGAGGTGCTCGGAGAGCAGGCCGATCAGGTCGTCCTCGGAGATGAACCCGAGGTCGAGGAGCAGGCGCTCGATGCGTTCGCCGCGCTCCTGCTGCAACAGCCGGACCTTGCGGAGGTCGTCGGGACTGATCCTGCCGCGCCCGAGGAGCAGGTCTTCGAGGGGTTTCCGCTCGACGGCCTGCGCTTCCATCGATGGTTCCCTAACATGCTGATCTAGCGCCCTCAAGGCGACTTTCCGCACGCCGGCGCGAGATGCCGCGTCACGTGGGCGGCCGGCCTCCCCGCTCCTGGCGTCGGGAGGATCCTCAGCTCACGCGTTTGACGGGTCGGACCGCGAAACCCTACATGTGTCCGCGCGATGAATCTTCCAGGCATTTCCTCCACCGCCTTCGCGGCCATGCTCGTCCTGGCCATGCCGGTCCACGCGGTCGATACGGGCGTCCTCCCCGGAAGCCACGACGCGGCCGTCGGCGGGCCCAGCGAGATCCTTTCGCCGCCCGACTCCGCGCTCGATCAATCGGGAGAGCCCGCCGAGCCGGATTGGCTCGCGATCCCGCCCGACCCCGCGCGCCACAACCTCTGGGTCCCGACCGCCGAGTGGGCGGTGTGCCTGGGCCTGACGATCCCGTTGTTTATGATCGACCCGGCCTTCGTGAACACGGGGACGGTTTCGGCCGAGCACTTCGTCGACGCATGGACTCGACCCCCGGTGTGGGACACCGACGGCGTCGTGTCGAACTACGTGCTCCACCCCATCATGGGCGCGGAGGCGTACCTGACGGTGCGTAACCGGGGCTACGGCCCGTTCGGGAGTTTTCTGTTCTCAACCGGCGTCTCCGTCGGGTGGGAGTACCTGTTCGAGGCGTGGGTCGAGCGGCCGAGCAAGCAGGACCTGCTCACGGCGTCGCCCATCGGCAGCGTCCTGGGCGAGCTCCGCTTTCAGACGCGGCGTAGGATCGCGCGGTGGAGTCCGTCGGCGGGACGCGACGCGCTGCTGATTCTCATCGACCCGGTCGAGGCGCTCCATCGCTACATCGGCAAGCAGTTCCTGCGTCGCTCGGACGACGCGACGGTCGAGACGATCGGTTCCTCGCTGAACCTCGGACGCGATCAGGCGAGCGTGGCGCTCACGATGCAGTTCTGATCGCCGCGACGCGAGCTCCGACGACGGATAGGCCTGCCGCGTGACTGCCGGCGCATGTACGTCGTTGGCCCAAGCCGAATCCGTTGCGGGATCGCGTCTCTGGGCCTTCTCCCCATCCTTCGGCCCCGCAGTCAGCTGAGCCCGAACGCCAAGAGCTTCTGGACCGCGATACCGAAGGTCGGTCCGCCATCCTCGGCCACGCCGAGAAAGAAGCCGAGATCCAGTGCCCGAAAGGGCAAGAGGTCCGGGTAGACGTTGAGCCGAACGATCGAGTCGTCGGTGCCATTGAAGATCATCGACGCGAGCAGCCGATCGTGGTCGTCCCAGTAGGCGCCGCCGGAGGCCCGCACCTTGGCCAACGTGGAGTCCGCGAACGGATCGACCGTCGCCAGGCCGACGCCGAGGGACAGGGACGTGTCGGATGGCAGCAACACGCTGACGCCGGCGAAGTACTGGAGGCCGAAGTACAGGAAAGGTCGGACCTTCTCACCAAAGATTCGCGGCCGCATGAGGTAGTTGTTGCTGGCGTTCATGATCTTGTGGCGACGCACGTCGAAGACCGGCTGCCCCGGCCAATTCCTGAATTGCAGGTCGTTGTGGACGACGTCCGTTACCGTGTCGCTGACGAACAGGAGATTGCCGATCAGGTTGAAGAAATAGAGATCGGCGATGCTGTCGGTGGCGTCGACCTCCGGATTGGAGACCTCGATCGCTTCGTTGCCGAGATAGCCGGCGTACGAGGTGACGAACGCCCAGAAATAGGCGAACGGCACGTCGTGCTCGTCGAACCACTCGGCCAGGGCGCGGAAATCATAGCCGTTGCCGAGCAGGTGAAGCGTCAGGTTGGGCAGGACGTGAGGAGACAGGAACTCCTGGCGGAAGAAATGGTCCCAGCCGCCGTCGTCCTCGATCGAGTCGATGGGGTGGGCGAGGCGGTCGAGGACGCGCCCGTGGTTGTCCCAGTAGTCGTCCTGACTGAACGCGCCCGAGACCTGCGCCGTGTCGAAGGCGGTGTTGACGTAGTTGGTCAACGGCAGCAGCCGAAAGCGGCTCTCGCCCGGGCGCAGCACGATATGCCGCATGGCGGTTGCGCTCGCGCTCGGCTGCGAGGAGGAGTCCTCGGCACGCGCGAGGATGGGCGAGCAGACGACGACGCCGACCGCGACGAGAATCGGGATGAGGGACCAGCGGGTCAACCGACATTTCCCCGATGACCGGGCCGAGCCGACGAGCGCGCGAGCGCGATGGCGGAGATCTGCGTCTCGGTCGACAGCGCGGCGCACGATTCCTCGCGCTTCCAACGGCTAGCCTTGCCTCTCGCCGGATGCATCGGCGACGCGCCAGTAGGCGAGCAGCTCGCGCAGCGTCTGGCGAAGGGGAATCGTCGGGGCCCACCCGAGCGCCTGCGCACGGGTCGAGTCTCCCACCACCCGAGGGATCTCGCGGCGCCGGACCCGCGTCGCCTCCTCCACGACCTCGAAGGAAACGCGAGCGTCGTCGCGGAGCTGCTCCACGATCCCTCCGACCGTGACCGTCTCGCCGCGGCAGAGATTGTAGGCCTCGCCGGGGATGCCGCGCTCCATCAATGCGAGATAGCCGCGGACGACGTCGCGCACGTCCGAGAAGTCCCGCGCGCTCGCGAGGTTGCCCACACGGAGGACCGGCGGGGCATGACCGCGCTCGATGCGTGCGATCTGGCGCGCGAAGTCCGAACAGACGAACGCGTCGCTCTGCCCGGGTCCGGTATGGTTGAAGGCGCGCGCCCGGACGACCGCGAGGCCGGTCTCCCACCACGCCTGGAAGGCCGCCATGTCCGCGGCCGCTTTCGAAAGGCCGTAGGTACTGACGGGACGGAGCGCACACTCCTCGGTGATCGGGGCACGGGCGTTCGCCGACGCGCCGTAGGCGTCGGCGGACCCCACCACCACCACGCGGCACGCCGGCGCCTCGCACGCCGCCGCCGCGAGCACGTTGCGCGTGCCGAGAACGTTCACCGTGAGCGCGCGTGCGGGATCGGCCGCGGCGCGGGGCACGAACGCGATGCCGGCGAGATGGAAGACCCCGTCCGGCCGCGCCCCAGCGATCGCCGCCCGCACGGCCTCCGCATCAACGACGTCGCCGCCTGCCAACGCCCCGGGACGGAACGCCGGATACGACGCCGCGAGCGCCTCCAACTCCGGATGAGGACGGCGCGTCCGGACGAGGCCGGTCACCTCGTGCCCGGCCGCGAGCAGCGCGGCCGCGAGATGCACGCCGGCGAACCCGCCGATCCCGGTGACGAAGTAGCGCACGCGCTACGAACGCCGTAGGCGCGCGACGTCGGCGTCCACCATCATCCCGATCAGCTCGGGGAAGGAGACGCGCGGCTTCCAGCCGAGCCTGGCCTTGGCCTTGCTGGCGTCGCCGACGAGCAGATCGACCTCGGCCGGCCGCTTCAACGACGGGTCTTCGCGCACGTACTGCTTCCAATCGAGCCCGACGTGACGGAACGCGATCTCCGCGAGCTCCGCGACCGTGTGCGACTCGCCGGTCGCCACCACGTAGTCGTCGGGCTCGGACTGCTGGAGCATGCGCCACATCGCATCGACGTAGTCTCCCGCGAATCCCCAGTCGCGGCGCGCCTCGAGATTGCCGAGTCTGAGCTCCGCCTGGAGCCCGAGGTGGATGCGCGCCGCGCCGTCGGTCACCTTGCGCGTGACGAATTCCTTCCCGCGCCGCGGCGACTCGTGGTTGAAGAGGATCCCCGAGCACGCGAAGATCCCGTAGCTCTCGCGGTAGTTGACCGTGATGTAGTGCGCGTACACCTTCGCAACCCCGTACGGACTGCGCGGATGGAAGGGCGTGAGCTCGCTCTGCGGCACCTCGCGCACCTTCCCGAACATCTCGCTCGACGAAGCCTGATAGAAGCGGATCTGCCGGTCGACGAGCCGGATCGCCTCGAGCGCCCGCGTCACGCCGATCGCGTCGAACTCGGCGGTCAACACCGGCTGCTTCCACGACGTCGGAACGAACGACTGCGCCGCGAGGTTGTAGAGCTCCTGCGGACGGATTTCCTCGAGCAGGGTGATCAGCGACATCGGGTCCAGGAGGTCGCCCTGCACGAGCCGGATGCGGTCTCGGAAAGGCTCGATACGCTCGAAGTTCTCGGTGCTCGCGCGGCGCACCATGCCATACACCTCGTAGCCATTCGCCAGTAGGAACTCGGCGAGGTAGGAGCCGTCTTGTCCGGTGATCCCGGTGATGAGCGCGCGCTTCACGTGCGATCCTCCTCCGCGCCGGCAGCGCCGCGCAGGCGCTGACCGTACATGCCCTCGTAGTAGTCCAGGTAGGCGCCGCTCCGCACGGCTTCCCACCAGGCCCGGTGCGCGCGATACCATTCGATGGTGTCGCGAAGTCCGCGCGCGAAGTCGCGGCGCGGCTTCCAGCCGAGCTCGCGCTCGATCTTCCGGGCATCGATAGCGTAGCGGCGGTCGTGACCGAGCCGATCGGTAACGTGACGGATCAGGCTCCGCGGCTTGCCGAGTGTCTCCAGGATGCAGCCGGCGATCTCGATGTTCTCGCGCTCGTTGCCGCCGCCGAGGTTGTAGACCTCGCCCACGCGGCCTTCGCGCAGCACGAGGTCGATGCCGCGGCAATGGTCCTCGACGTGGATCCAATCGCGCACCTGGCGGCCGTCGCCGTAGAGCGGCAGCGGTTGGTCGGCGAGCGCGTTGGTGACGAAGAGCGGAATCAGCTTCTCGGGGAACTGGTACGGGCCGTAGTTGTTCGAGCAGCGCGTAACGAACGCGGGCAGCCCGTGAGTGTGATGGGCGGCGCGCACGAGCAGATCGGCGGCCGCCTTGCTGGCGGCGTACGGGCTGTTCGGCGCGAGCGGCGTCTCTTCGCTGAAGGCCCCGCTCGGCCCGAGGCTCCCGTACACCTCGTCCGTCGAGACCTGCAAGAAGCGACCGACGCCGTGCGCCCGGGCCGCGTCGAGGAGCACCTGGGTTCCGAGGACGTTGGTCGCCAGGAACGCGCCCGCGTCCGCGATCGATCGGTCGACGTGCGACTCGGCGGCGAAGTTCACGATCGCGTCCACGCCGTCGCCGATCGCGGCCGCGACCGCGGCGCGGTCGGCGATGTCGCCGCGTACGAAGCGGTGGCGCGGGTCGTCGAGCACCGACTCGAGGTTGGCGAGATTCCCCGCGTAAGTCAGGAGGTCGAGCGTGACGATCGAGTCGTCCGGATGGGCCGCCAGCACCTGCTGGACGTAGTTCGCGCCGATGAAGCCGGCGCCGCCGGTCACGAGCAGCCTCATGGTCTCAGCGCGGCCGCGTCGTCCAGTCGAACCCGATGGTCGGATCGTCGAACGGGATGCGCTCCTCGTCCGGATCCTTCGGGTCATACGCCTCCGTCGTATGGTAGAGCAGGCCGGCCGGCTCGTGGCCGAGAACGC
The DNA here is from genome assembly GCA_020852955.1 of Deltaproteobacteria bacterium. Lineage (GTDB taxonomy): Bacteria > Desulfobacterota > Binatia > UTPRO1 > UTPRO1 > UTPRO1. The sequence continues at coordinate 44,976 of JADYZW010000008.1, forward strand.
GGTAGCCGTGCGCGACGCCGACCGGGATGGCGAGCAGACCGGGGGCGCGCTCGCCCATCACGAACACGTTCGTCTCGCGGTGCGTCGACGATTCGGGCCGCAGGTCGTACAGCACGACCTGCGCCGCGCCGCGCACGAAGAACCACAGGTCCCACTGCCGACGATGCCAGTGGAAGGCCTTGATCACTCCCGGAAACGCCTCGGTGTAGGTGGTCTGCTTGATGGTCTGGAACGACGGGTCGTCCGCTCTCAGCACCTCCATTAGGAAGCCGCGGTCGTCCGTGTGCACGGTCAGTCGCTTCAGGTGGACGCCTTGGATCATCGCCTTCTCCTCGTCTTCGTGCGGGGCCGGTCGAGCTTGTTCGCGCCGGTCTTCGCCACGAGGTTCCCCGCGCGGTGCAGCGCCTCGAACGTGCCGGCGTCGGTCCACCACCCGCGCAGGATCTCATAGCCGAGCTCGCCCTGCCGAAGATACCAGTTGTTGACGTCGGTGATCTCCAGCTCGCCGCGCCCCGACGGCTTCAGGGTCCGGATCACGTCGAACACGCGCGCATCGTACATATAGATGCCGGTGACGGCGTAGCGGCTCTTCGGACGGCGCGGCTTCTCCGCAATCCCGACGATGCGCGTGCCGCGGAACGCCGCGACGCCGAAGCGCTCGGGATCGGGCACCGCCTTCAGGAGGATGCGCGCACCTTCCGCGCCCCGCGCGAACTTCGTCGCCGACGCCGCGAAGTTCCGCTCGATGATGTTGTCCCCAAGCACGACGCATACGCGCTCGCCGTCGACGAAGTGCTCGGCGAGCGAGAGCGCGGCCGCGATGCCGCCCTCGCCTTCCTGGTAGGTGTAGTTCAAGTGCTGCAGGCCGAAGTCCTTGCCGTTGCCGAGGAGCTTCAGGAAGTCGCCCGCGTTGCTGCCGCCGGTCACCAGCAGGATGTCGCGGATCCCGGCGTTGATGAGCGCCTGCAGCGGGTAGTGGATCATCGGTCGATCGAAGACCGGCAGCAGATGCTTGTTCGTGATGCGGGTGAGAGGGTGGAGCCTGGTGCCGAGGCCGCCGGCCAGGATGACGCCCTTCATCGTTCGCCCATGAACCCGTGCACGGGCGCCGCGATGGCGCCGAGCGACTGCCGGAACGGCTCCTTGCCGAACTGCGCGAGTCCGACGAGGGACACCAGGAAGCGCACCTCCGTTTCGTCGGGGTTCACCCGGTCGGACACCCCGAGATCGACGACCCAGCACTCCTGCTTCGAGACGAACCGCACCCCGTACCGGTGCTCGAGGAAGCGGCCGCTGCGGTTGTCGTATCGCGCCTCGTAGGCGCCGTAGAACTGCTTCATCAAACGCACCAGCATGCTCCCGTTGACCTCCTCGACGGCCTGGTTGGCGACGAACCGATAGCCGATGCCGACTCGCGTGCGGCCACGCAAGGCCTGGAGGCCGAAATCGTCGTCCCAGGTGCGCCCATCGGTCAAGAAGAGACCCACGGTCGCGCTCTTCATGCCGTCGCCGGTGACGCTGTAGTCGGCGCGCCCCTCGAAGCTCAGGAAGGGCGACGGCGTGAGGCGCAGGTATCCGGAGAGATCCGAGGCCCGGCTCCCCTTCCCCAGCAGCTCGCCGGTATCGGGGTCGACCTCGTCGATGAAGTCCCCGCTCTTGTTCGCGAAGTCGTAGCTCTGGAAGAGCGAGAAGCGGGCGAGCTCGCGCATGCCCCCCGCGGCCGGCGCCGTCGGCGCGGACTCCACACCGGTCCCGAGCGCCTCCGATTCGTCGCGGGTCCCGTCCGGAGAGGCGCGCTCCGCGACCGGACGCCGAGACTTCTCCGCATGTTCGGCAGCGGCCGTCGCCGCCGCGAGGCGACCGAGGACCCGGCTGGTGACGCCGTAGGTCACGACGCTCCGCTGGTTCACGCGGTCGACGTCGTCGAACAGGGGGAGCGCCGCCTGGCGCGTATTCGTGCGGGGCACGAAGAGATACCCGATCTCGGGCTCGATCGTGTGCTTGAGGCGCACGAGCCCGAACCGCTCGAACGGGTAGACGCGCGACAGCGCGGTGCCGACGTCGCCCCGCAGGTAGAAGAGCTCGCGGCTCGCGCTCTGGTCGAGGGCCGGCAGGATGCTCGGCGGCGGGCTGCCCGGATCGGCGGGGTTGGTGTTGACCTGCGCCGGCACGCTCGTGTCCTCGAGATGATACGCCGTCTCGCGCAACCCGCCGCGGAACGATCCGCGAACGAACGCTCCGTACCGCCACGGCAGCTCGACCTCGGGTCGAAGGTCGATCCGCTGTCCGTCGTAGCCGCGATCGCGCAGGTAGTTGACCGCCCCGCCGATGAAGTTCACCAGGACGCGGTCGTCGAAGAAGCGCGACTGCGTCCATGCGTCGATGCGCGGCGGCGCCTGGAAAACGTACCGATCGGGATTGATGAAGTCCTGGTACCAGGTGCTCGACGCCAGGAGCAGGCCGTCGTCGAACACCCGCTCGACGGCGAGCCGCGAGCGCTCGAAGCGCCGCGTCCGCAGCGCCACGTCGACGCCTGGGTTGAAGGTGAAGACGTTGATCTCGCGCAGGAACAGGTCGTCGCTCACCCGCAGCACGTCGGCGTACCCCTTGAAGCCGTACGGCAGCCACTGATCGTGGGTCATGCCCGCGCTCCAGCGGTCGATCGGGATGTTGGGGTCGGCGATGTTGCTGTTGACGACGTCCTCCGAGCTCGCGCCCCGGATGGACTCGTTGAAGTACGAGCCGCTCACCTCGCCCAGGGTGTCGGGACTGAGCGCATAGCGATACTCCGCGAGCGCACCGACCCGCGCCTCGGTCTCGAGGTCCACCGAGACCGTCGCGTCGTGGCTCTTGTTGATGTTCACGAACAACGGCTGCTCGATCTGGAAGCCGCGCCGATTCGAGTACCCGAAGCGCGGGAACAGCAGCCCGGTCTGTCGCGCGCGACGCAGCGGGAAGATCCCGTACGGCACGTACAGGATCGGAACGTCGTGGACGGCGAACGTCCCGCCCTTGACGCGCCCGTAGCCCTCGAGATCGAGCGTGACGCGCTGCCCGCGGATGCTCCAGCTCGGCGACTCGCCTTTCGCGCAGACGCAGGTCGTGAAGCGACCGTTGCTGACGGTGTACGTCTGCCCGACCGCCTTCTCGAAACGCTGGCCCGAGAGCTGGTAACGGTTCGCGTTCAGGAAGACGGCGCCCTCGTCCATCGACCCCGTCTCCTGCACCAGGTCGAGGGTCAGGACGTCCGCCGAGAGCGTGCCCTCCGGATCGACGACGACCACGTTGCCCTTCGCGTTCGCCACCTGCGTGGCGCGATTCACCTCCACGGTATCCGCGGTCAGCGTCATGTCGCCGCGGGTGATCTTGACCGCGCCGCGCGCGGTCACGACGTTCGCGCGCTGGTCGTACTCGACGTGCTCGGCGTCGATCGTCACCTCGCCGGTGGCGCCTTCCCCGAGATGCGACAGCCCGGGAATGTCGCGGGCGGCCACGGATCCCGCCAGCACGCAGCACCAGAGCGCCGCGGCGACGACGCGCGCGGCGCGGCTCACCATCGTCCGGCGAGCACGGCCGCGGCGCGCTCGCGCTCCGCCGCCGCGACGAGCGACGGGTCGATCACGGGCAGCAGGTCGCCCACGAGGAAGAGCGAGCCGGCGGCGACGACGACGTCGTCCGGGGCGCTCGTCGCGAGCAGCTCGCGATACGCCGCCGCCGGGTCGTCGATGACGCGCGCCGGACATGAGGCCGCCGCCGCAACCTCGGCGGGCGACGCGCTCCGCGGTTGCCGGGGGCGCGTGACGACGACCTCGGACGCCACCTCGGCGAGCTCCCGCAGCATGGTCTGCCACCCTTTGTCGCGCATCACGCCGAACAGTACCCGCACCCGGCGCCCGGCGGCACGGGCGCGCACCTCCGCCGCCAGCGCCTCGACGCCCGCCCCATTGTGCGCGCCATCCAATAGCACAAGGGGTTCGCGACGCACTACCTGAAGGCGGCCGGGCCAGCGGACGTCGGCGAGCCCGGCGCGGATCGCCGCATCGGACGGCGTGAGTCGCGGGACGCACTCGAGCGCCCGGATCGCGAGGGCGGCGTTGCGCCGCTGATGCGCGCCCGCGAGGCCGAGCGTGAGCGGCGAGATCACGCCGCGGGGCGAACGATACGCCGGCCGGCCGCCGGCGTCCGGCTCGAGCGCGAAGTCGCGGTCGATCACCTCGAGCGGGCTGCCCAGCTCGCGGGCGCGCGCCGCCACGACGTCACCCGCGACGCCCGTCGCGCCGGACACCACCGGCACGCCCGCCTTCACGACGCCCGCTTTCTCCCGCGCGATCATCGCGAGCGTGTCGCCGAGCCACGCTTCGTGATCGAGCCCGACGTTCGTCACGACGGCCACCGCCGGCGTCACCACGTTCGTCGCGTCGAGCCGACCACCGAGCCCCACCTCTAGCACGACGGCATCCACCGCCGCGGCCCGGAACGTCTCCCACGCCAGCAGGGTGGCGACCTCGAAGCACGTGAGGTTCATCGCCGGACCGAGCACGGCGCGAATGCTCGCGATCCCGTCCACGACGGCGGCCTCCGTAATCGGCGTTCCCGCAACCTGGATACGCTCGCGGAACGAAACGAGGTGCGGGGAGGTGTAGAGTCCGACGCGCGCTCCGGCCGCGGCGAGCATCGCGGCGAGCATCGCCGCAGTGGAGCCCTTCCCGTTCGTGCCGGCGACGTGGAACGTGGGCGCCGCGCGCTCGGGGTGGCCGAGCGCCGCCGCGGCGCGCCGCACGCGCGCCAGCTCGAGGTCGATGCCGCGGCGCGCCTCGAGGCGATAGAGCCACGCCAACGTGGAGACGTACGCGTCGGTCGCCATCGCGAATCAGCGGCCGCGCCCCCCGATCGCGCGCGACCGAGGCGGCAGGAGCGCGAGCGCGCGCGCGAGGGTCCGGCGGAGATCGCGGCGCTCCACGACCGCGTCCAGCATGCCGTGCCGCAGCAGGAACTCCGCGCGCTGGAACCCGTCCGGCAGCTCCTCGTTCAACGTCTGCGCGACCACCCGCGGCCCGGCGAAGCCGATGAGCGCGCGCGGCTCGGCCAGATTGACGTCCCCGAGGAGCGCCACCGACGCCGCGACGCCGCCGGTGGTCGGATCCGTGCAAATCGAGACGTAGGGGACGCCGGCCTCGCGCAAACGCCCGAGCGCGCCGGTGAGCTTCGCCATCTGCATCAACGAGTGGATGCCTTCCTGCATGCGCGCGCCGCCCGAGGCCGACACGATGACGAGCGGCAGGCGGGCCGCAGCCGCGTGCTCGATCAAGCGCGTGAGCTTCTCCCCCACCGCCGAGCCCATACTGCCGCCGAGAAAATGGAAGTTGAAGACGGCGATCGCGACCGCCGTACCGCCGACCCGGCCGGTGCCCGTGATCACGGCCTCGTGATGGCCGACGCGATCCCGCATCTCGCGCAACCGCTCGCCGTAGGGAGGCCGATCGGGAAATCCGAGGACGTCGCGCGACCCGACCCCGGCGTCGCGCTCGACGAAGCTTCCGCGATCGAGCAGCAGCTGCAACCGCTGCTCGGCGGTGAGCCGCTGGTGATGGCCGCAGCGCGGACAGACGTAGAGGCGACGCTCCAGTTGCTTTCGGTACACGAGCTCGCGGCAGCCGTCGCAGCGGGCCCAGAGTTCGCCCGCGGGCGTCGTCACTCGCCGCTCCGCGCCGGACGGGCGCTCACACGCGCGCCGCGTGCACGGCGTCCGCGAGGCTTCGCAGGAACGCGCGCGCCACCGGCAGAAACGCGGCGCCCGGATGCTCTTCGACGAGCCGCATGACCGCGCTCCCGACGATGACCGCGTCGGCGACGCGCCCGAGCGTCGCCGCCTGCGCGGGTTCCGTGATACCGAAACCGACGCCGACCGGCAGACGGACCCGTGCCCGTACGTGGTCGATCATCGCGGCAACCGCCGCGGAATCGGGGGCCGCAGCGCCCGTCGTACCGGTGATCGACACGTAGTAGACGAAGCCGCGCGCGCGCGCGCGCACGGCTTCGACCCGCGACCGATCACTCGTCGGCGCCAGGAGAAAGATCATGTCGAGGCCGGCGGCCGCGAGCGCCGGCTCGAGGTCGTCGGCCTCTTCCGGCGGGATGTCGACGCAGAGCACGCCGTCCACGCCGCTCGTCGCCGCGTCCCGGGCGAGCCGCTCGGCGCCGTAGCGCAGGAACGGATTGGCATACCCGAAGAGGACGATCGGCACGCGCGAGTCCCGCCGCGCCTCGGCCACGAGCTCGAGCACGCCCGTGAGCGTCGTGCCCGCGGCGAGCGCGCGCTCCGCCGAGCGTTGCAGCACGGGCCCGTCGGCCATCGGATCGGAAAACGGCACCCCGAGCTCGACGAGGTCGGCGCCGGCGTCGAAGGCCGCGCGCAACAGCTCGCGGGTGACGCCGAGATCGGGGTCGCCCGCCATGAGGAACGGGATGAACCCCGCGCGCTTCTCGGCCTGCAGCCGGGCGAAGGTTTCGGCGATTCGGCTCACGCGCGCTCCTCCCCGGAATCGCGGAGGCGGATGCCGAGATACTCCGCGACCGTCTCCATGTCCTTGTCGCCGCGCCCCGAAAGATTCACCAGGACGATCGCGCGGCGCGGCAGCGTCGGCGCGACGCGGATCGCGGCGGCCACGGCGTGCGAGCTCTCGAGCGCGGCGATGATACCCTCCTGCTCGGCGAGCATCCGGAGCGCCGCCACCGCGTCCTCGTCGCCGACCGTCTCGTAGGCGACGCGCCCACTGTCCTTGAGGTAGCTGTGCTCCGGGCCGACGGCCGGGTAGTCCAGCCCCGCCGAGATCGAGTGCGCGATCTGCACCTGGCCGGTCTCGCTCTGGAGGAGATACGTCTTGTTGCCGTGGAGGACGCCGACGTGCCCCGCCGTCAGCGAGGCGGCGTGCCGTCCGGTGGCGACGCCGTGGCCCGCCGCCTCGACACCGATCATCCGCACCGCGCGGTCTCCCAGGAACGGGTGGAAGAGGCCGATCGCGTTGCTGCCCCCGCCGACGCATGCGATCAGCACGTCGGGCAGCCTCCCCGCGACGTGCCGGATCTGCCGGCGCGCCTCCCGGCCGATCACCGACTGGAAGTCGCGCACCATCATCGGATACGGGTGGGGCCCGGCGACGGACCCGATGATGTAGAACGTGTCCCGCACGTTGGTGATCCAGTCGCGCATCGCCTCGTTGAGCGCGTCCTTGAGCGTGCGGCTTCCCGAGTCCACGGGGTGGACGGTCGCGCCGAGGAGCTTCATCCGGAAGACGTTCAACGCCTGGCGGCGGACGTCCTCGCTCCCCATGTAGACCTCGCACTCGAAGCCGAAGAGCGCGGCGGCCGTCGCCGTCGCGACGCCGTGCTGACCGGCGCCGGTCTCGGCGATGATGCGCGTCTTGCCCATGCGCTTCGCGAGCAGGATCTGGCCGAGCGTGTTGTTGATCTTGTGCGCACCGGTATGGCACAGATCCTCGCGCTTGAGGTAGATGCGCGCGCCGCCGAGCGTACGCGTGATCCGCTCGGCGAAGTACAGCGGCGTCGGACGGCCGGTGTAGCGTTCGTGCAGCTCGCGGAGATCGCGCTTGAAGCGCGCCTCCTTGTGGAGGCGGTTGTACGCGCGCTCGAGCTCCAGCAGCGCCGGCATCAGCGTCTCACTCACGTAGCGGCCGCCGTACGGGCCGAAATGGCCGTGCCGATCAGGCAGTCTTGGCATGGGTCACGAAGTCTTTCAGGAGCGCGTGGTCCTTGATGCCGGGCGCGCGCTCCACGCCCGAGCAGACGTCGACCCCGAGTGGACGCAAGCGGCGCACGACGTCCGTGACGGTGTCGGGCGCGAGGCCGCCCGCGACGAAGAGCCGCCGCGCGAGGTCCCGCGCGACCGGCTCGATCGGCAGCGCGCGACCCGTGCCGCCGTAGCGGGTCGGGTCGGCCGTATCGACGAGCACCCACCCCTCGGGATACGGCGCGGCGACCGCCTCGAGGGCGGCGAGGCTCGCCACGCGCAGCGCCTTGATGGCCGGCACCGCGAAGCCCCGGCAGTACTCCGGGCTCTCGTTGCCGTGGAACTGCAGGAGCCCGAGCTTCGCCGTCGCCAGCGCGCGCTCCACCGCCGGCCGCTCCGCATCGACGAAGACGCCGACGGCCAGCACCTGGCGCGGCAGCAGCGCGATGATAGGCGCCGCGACCTCCGGCGCGATGAACCTCGGGCTGTTCGGATAGAAGTTGAACCCGAGGAGATCGGCGCCGGCCTCGATCGCGGCAACGGCGTCCTCGGCCCGCGTGATGCCGCAGACTTTCACGCAGAGGGGACGTTCGCGCGCGGCGGTCACGCGAGCAGCCCACGCAGCGCCGCGCCGGGATCGGAGGCGCGCATCAACGTCTCGCCGATCAGGAACGCGCGGACGCCGGCGGCCTCGAAGCGCGCGAGCTCGGCCGCGGTCTTGAGCCCGCTCTCGATGACGATCGTGCGGCCGGCCGGCACGGAGCCGACGAGTTCGAGGCCGGTCTCGAGCCGCGTGACGAACGTGTCCAGGTCCCGGTTGTTGATGCCGATGACGCTCGCGTCGGCACCGAGCGCGCGCTCCAGCTGCTCCGCGGTGTGGACCTCGACCAGCGCGGTCATCCCCATCTCGCGGCCGAGCGCCACGAGCTCGCGCAGGATCTCGGTCCGCAGGACGGCGGCGATCAGGAGGAATGCGTCCGCCCCCGCCGCCCGCGCCTCGTATACCTGGTAGGGCTCGAACAGGAAGTCCTTGCGCAAGAGCGGAACGTCGACGCGCTCGCGAATCGCGGCGAGGTCGTCGAGGCTCCCCTCGAAAAAGCGCTCCTCGGTCAACACGGAGATCGCAGCGGCGCCCGCGGCCGCATATCCGGTCGCGATCGCGACCGGATCGAAATCGTCGCGGATGCGGCCGAGCGACGGCGACGCGCGCTTCACCTCCGCGACGATGCGCCGCCCCGGCGCCTCGAGCGCGGCCGCGAAGTCGCGGCGCGGGCGCGCGAAGAGCGGCGCTTCGACGAGCGTCCGGAGAGGCCGGACGCGCCGGCGCGTCTCGAGCTCCCGCGCGGCGTGGTCGACGATGGTCTGGAGCGTGCTCATACGGGCTCGGCTTCGTCCTTGTACTCGTTGCTCGTCTCGACCAGTCGCGCAAGCGCCCGCGCGGCGGCGCCGCCGTCGATCGCCGCCGCCGCGACCGCCATGCCGACGCGATAGTCGGCGGCAAGACCGGTGAGTCCGAGCGTCGCCGCCGCGTTCACCAGGACGAGGTCGCGGGCGGGCCCCGCGGCTCCGGCGAGCACGGCGCGGATGACCGCCGCGCTGCCCGCGGCGTCGGCGACGCGCGGCGGCGCATCGCATCGACCGAGCCCGAAATCGGAGGGCGCGAGGTCGTACGTGCGGACGCCGTCGGTGCCGACCTCGCTCACACGCGTCGGCCCGATCGTGCTGATCTCGTCGAGACCCGAGCCATGCACGACGAGCGCCCGTGTCGCGCCGAGCCGATGGAGCGCTTCGGCCATCGGCACGGTCCAGCGGGGCTCCGAGACGCCCACGAGCTGCACCGCCGCCCCCCCGGGATTGGCGAGCGGTCCGACGAGGTTGAAGATCGTACGGAGCCCGATCTCGCGCCGCGGACCGGCGGCGTAGCGCATGGCCGCATGGAAGCGCGGCGCGAAGCAGAAGCCGATGCCCGCACGCTCGAGGCAACGCGCGACGCCGCCCGGCGGCAGATCGATACGAACGCCGAGGGCCTCCAGCACGTCGGCGCCGCCGACCCGGCCGGACTGGGCGCGATTGCCGTGCTTCGCGACGGCGACGCCCGCCCCTGCAACGACCAACGCCACCGCGGTCGAGACGTTGAAGAGGTCGGCGCCGTCGCCGCCGGTGCCGCAGGTGTCGACGACGACGCCGCGCCACGGCACGCGGAGCATGCGGGCGCGCAGCGCGCGCGCCGTCCCGACGAGCTCGTCGACGCTCTCCCCCTTCATGCGGAGCGCCGTGAGCAGGCTCCCGACCTGCGCCGGCGTCGCGGCGCCGCTCATGACGACGTCGACGACCGCCCGCATGCCCCGCTCGTCGAGATCGCGACCCGCCGCCACCGTCGCGATCGCCTCGCGCACGCGCCGCGCCGCCGCGTCCGCGGCCTCGTTGCCGGAGTCCGTCACGACGCCCCGCGCCTCACTCCGCCGACAGGCCCGCGAGGAAGTTTCCGAGCAAGCGCTTGCCCTCGAGCGTGAGGATCGACTCGGGATGGAACTGCACGCCTTCGAGCGGCAGGCTCCGGTGGCGAACGCCCATGATCTCGCCCTCGGCCGTCCACGCGGACACCTCAAGGCCGGGCGGCAGCGAGGCGCGCTCGATCACCAGCGAGTGGTAGCGCGTGGCGTCGAACGGGTTCGCGAGCCCCTCGAACACCCCGCGCCCGTCGTGATGGATCGGCGACGTCTTCCCATGCATGATGCGCGGCGCGCGCACGATGTCGCCACCGAGCGCGGCGCCGATCGCCTGATGCCCGAGGCAGACGCCGAGGATCGGAATCGTGCCCTTGAAGCGCTCGATGACGGGCACCGAGATGCCGGCCTCCTTCGGCGTGCACGGCCCCGGGGAAACCACGATGCCGTCGGGCTTCCGCGCCGCGATGTCCTCGAGCGCGATGGCGTCGTTCCGCCGCACCTCGACGTCGGCGCCGAGCTCGCCGAGATACTGCACGAGGTTGTAGGTGAACGAGTCGTAGTTGTCGATGACGAGGATCTTCGGCGCCCGTCGCTGCGCGGCGGCGGTCACGCGACAGCCCCCCCGCGCTCCTGATCGCGCGCCAGCTGCTCGGCGCGTTTCAGCGCCTGCAGGAGCCCGCGCGCCTTGTTGAGGCATTCCGCGTGCTCGCGCTCCGGATCCGAGTCGGCGACGATCCCGGCCCCCGCCTGCACGTACACCGTGCCGTTCTTGATGAGCATGGTGCGGATCGCAATGCACGTATCCATCGTGCCGCCGAATCCGAAATACCCGACCGCCCCGCCGTAGACGCCGCGCCGCACCGGCTCGAGCTCCTCGATGATCTCCATGGCGCGGATCTTCGGGGCGCCGGAGAGCGTGCCCGCCGGGAACGTCGCACGGAACGCGTCGAAGCAGTCGCGACCGTCCGCGAGCGTGCCGCGCACGTTCGAGACGATGTGCATCACGTGCGAGTAGCGCTCGATCACGAGCCGCTCGGTCACCTCGACGCTCCCGACCTTCGCCACCCTGCCCACATCGTTGCGGCCGAGGTCGAGCAGCATGATGTGCTCCGCGACCTCCTTCGGATCGGCGAGGAGCTTCCGCTCGAGTTCGCGGTCCTCCATCTCCTGGGTTCCGCGTGGCGACGTGCCGGCGATCGGACGCACCGTGAGCTCGCCGTCCTCGACGCGCGCCATCACCTCGGGCGACGATCCGACGAGCGTCTGCTCGCCGAGCCTCAAGAAGAACATGTAGGGCGACGGATTCACGGTGCGGAGGGCGCGATAGACGTCGAACGGCGCGGCGCGGAGCCTGGTCTCGAGGCGCTGCGCCAGCACGACCTGGATGATGTCGCCGGCGCGGATGTACTCCTTCGCCCGCTCGACGATGCCCGCGTACTCCCCGGCCGTCATGTTCGCCGAGATGGGGAGGCTCTCGCCGCTCGTCGGCAAGGCCTCGGGCAGCGTGAGCGGAGCGGCGAGCCGCGCGACCAGCTCGTCGATGCGCGCCGCGGCGGCTTCGTAGGCGGCGCGCGGATCGGTGGCCGGGTCGCGCAGGTCGACGTTCACGACCACCTTGATCGACTGCGCGACCGTATCGAAGACGAGCAGGCTCGCCGGCACGATGAAGTAGAGCTCGGGGAGGCCGAGCGGATCGGGGAGCCGCGCCGGTAGGCGCTCGAAGAACCGGACGGCATCGTAGGCGACGTACCCGACCGCGCCCCCGAAGAAGCGGGGCAGTCCGGCGACCGGCACTGCACGATAGCCGGCGAGCAGCGTTCGCAGGGCCTCCAGGGGATCGGCGGCCTCGAAGGTGCGCCCCGGCTGCCCGCTCTCGACCAGGGAGACCGTGGTCCCGCGGCTCGTGAAGACCGCGGACGGCTCCGAGCCAAGGAAGCTGTAGCGCCCCCACCGATCGCCGCCGACGACGCTCTCGAGCAGGAACGCGTGCTCGCCTCGTGTCGTCTTCAGGAACGCCGACACCGGGGTCTCCGTATCCGCGAGGATCTCGCGAAAGACCGGGACGAGGTTGCCGCCACGCGACAGCTCGAGAAAATCAGCGAGGCTCGGTGTGCACGCTCCCATCCCGCCCTCAGTCGGAAGCGACGAATGCCTCCGGCACGCCCGGCTCCCTCCGCAGCCGCGTCACCACCCGCTGCGCCTCTTCGAGCGACGCGTAGTGGCCGACCCGCACGCGATAGAACGTCTCCCCGCGGCGACGCACCTTGAGGACGAACGCGTCGTAGCCCTTGCCCCTGAGGCGGCGGAGCACGCCGTCGGCGGTGCGCGGATCGCGCGTCGCCGACACCTGGACGCTCCAGTCGCCCTTCGCTCCCGTGCGCGCGACCGGCGTCGGCGCCGCGGCGGGCGCGAGCGCGACCGCGACGCGGGCGGTCGCGGGTGGCGTCGGCCGCTGCTCGACCTTCGTCGCGGGCGTCGCGGAAGGAGCGGCCGCGGCCGCACCCGCCCCCCGCTTCGCCGCCGCTGCGACCTCGGCCGTGTACGGCGTCGGGGCCAGCTCGGGCGCCTTCACGACCGGGACCTCCGCGCGCGTCTTCGCGGGTGCCGTCTCGACGGGCGCCGCGGCCACCGCCCGCTCGGCGCCGGGGTGCGCGCCGGGACCTTCGGCGTGCCCGTCGCCACGCGCGCCGCGATCGAGGGTATGGTCGAACGTGATGTCGCCGTCTGCGCCCGGCGTTTGCTCGACGGCCGGCGCGACGGCCATGCGCACGATCTGCTGTCCGGCATCGCCCGGGCGCTCGGCGAGGCCCCGCCCGGCATACATGCCGAGCAGGAACACCACGAAGAGCGCCGCGGTGGCGCCCGCCAGGACCCCGGCGATCTCGAGCCGGCTCAGCTCGAAACGATGACGCGTCCCTTTCCCGGCCATGCGTTGTCCCCCCGTCACATGGTGTCGGGCGCGCTGATGCCCAACAACCGCAGTCCGACGCGAATCACCTTCTGCACGTTGGCGGCCAAGAGCAGGCGCGCGCGCGTCAACTCGCGATCCTCTCCGAGGATGCGGGTGCGATTGTAGTAGCGGTGGAAGTCGCCCGCGAGCTGCATGAGATAGAACACCACCCGATGCGGCTCCCGCTCGAGCGCCGCCTGCTCGACCGTCTCGGGGAACTGCGCCAGGACGCGGATCAGCGCGAGCTCTTCGGTCTCGACGAGCCGACTCGGATCCGCGGCGCCGACCGCGTCCCCGGCGACGCCGGCCGCGGTGGCCTGCCTGAAGACGCTCGCGACGCGCGCGTGGCCGTACTGCACGTAGAAGACGGGATTCTCGGTCGTGCGCTGCTTCGCGAGGTCGAGATCGAACTCGAGCTGCGCATCCGACTTCCGCATCAGCAGGAAGAAGCGCGTCGCATCCGCGCCGACCTCCTCCACGACCTCGCGCAGCGTGACGAACGATCCGGAGCGCTTCCCCATCCGCACCGGCACGCCGGCGCGGGTCAGGCTCACGACCTGCACGAGCAGCACCTCGAGCCGCGCCGCATCCAATCCGAGCGCCGTGAGGGCCGCCTTCATGCGCGGGATGTGGCCGTGGTGGTCGGCGCCCCACACGTCGATGATACGGTCGAACCCACGCGCGAGCTTGTCCCGATGATACGCCACGTCGGCGCCGAAGTAGGTGAACTCCCCGCCGGACTTCACGAGCGGCCGGTCCTTGTCGTCGCCGAACTCGGTCGAGCGGAACCAGCGCGCTCCGTCGGCGTCGTACACGACGCCGCGCGCGTCGAGCGCGTCGAGCGTGGCGTCCACCGCACCGTCCTCGCGGAGCTTCCGCTCGCTGACATACGCGTCGAAGCCGATCGCGAGGGTCGTGAGGTCGTCGCGAATGGCGTCGAGCAGCATCGCGCCGGCGCGGTCGCGCATGTAGGCGCGCGCCGCGTCGGCGTCGGTATCCGCCCAGCGATCGCCCTCGGCCGCCCGGATCGCTCCGGCGACGTCGCGGACGTAGTCTCCGTGATAGCCTTCGTCGGGGAACGGCACCGGGCGCCCACAGAGCTCCATGTAGCGGGCATACGTCGAGGCGCCGAGCATCTCCATCTGATTGCCCGCGTCGTTCACGTAGTACTCGCGCTCGACCGCATGGCCAGTGGCGGACAGCAGCCGCGCGATCGCGTCGCCGGTGACGGCGCCGCGCGCGTGCCCGACGTGCAGAGGGCCCGTCGGGTTGGCGCTCACGAACTCGATCTGCACGCGCGCGCCCTCCCCGACCCGCGAATGGCCGTACGTCTCGCCGGCACGCTCACAGTCGGCCAGACACCGCCACCAGTAGGAAGGCGCGAAGCGGAAGTTGATGAATCCCGGTCCCGCGATCGTGACCTCGGCGAGGATCTTCGCGGGATCCAGGATGTGGCGGACGATGGTCTCCGCCACCGCGCGCGGCGGCCGCCTCTCGCCGCGGGCGAGCGCCATCGCCACGTTGCTGGCGAGGTCGCCGTGCTCCGCCTCTTTCGGGACGCTCAGAAACAAAGGGGGGAGAGTCGTCGAAACCAGCTCTCCCCCCTTGATGGCCCGTTCACAGGCATCGCGCAGCACGTCTTTGAGGGGCTTCTTCATGCCCCCCCAACGGCGGAGGTCACGCCGGATCGACGATGATGCCACCCGCCTCGGACTTCTCGATGAAGGACGATCCGCATCGGAAAAAACCGTGATCTTCAGGTGGGATACGCGCTTTCACCCGGGCAGTCAAGAATCATGGACGGCCCCGGGACCCGGCGTGGCGGGCCGCACGGCGCGCGCCGGCGGGGCGCCGACGAAGGCACGCCGCGGAAGGGTATCGGAGCGGCGACGCCGCGGTGCGACGGCGATCCGCCGCCCGGCGACGCGAGCGGGATCGCTCGGAACGCTCAGCCCGCGGCGGCGCGCCGCCGCGGCGTCTTCGCCGGAGCGTCGCCCTTCCCGCCCTTGGCCTGCGCCTTCTGTCCGCGCGCGGCGCCCCGCCGCTTCTTCTTCTCGCCCTCGCTCCCCGCCGCAACGTCCGCGGCGCGCGTCACGAGCTCGATCACGGACACCGGAGCGGCATCGCCGTGGCGGATGCCCACCTTGATGATCCGGGTGTAGCCGCCGTTTCGCTCCTTGAAGCGCGGCGCAATGTCGTCGAAGAGCTTCTTCACGACCGCCCGGCTCTGCACGAAAGTGAGCGCACGCCGCCGCGCGGCGAGTGTCCCCTCCTTCCCGAGAGTGATCATGCGCTCGGCGAGACGGCGCGTCTCCTTCGCCTTGGCGTCGGTGGTCTTGATCCGCTCGCGCTCGAGCAGCGCCGTCACCAAGTTGCGAAACAGGGCGCGGCGGTGCGACGCGGACCTGTTGAGCTTGCGTCCGGCGTTCAGGTGACTCATCAGGCGCTCTCCTTCTCCTTCTGCAAGCGGCGACGCTCGAGCTCCTCGCGGTTCGGGAAATTCTCGAGTCGCATGCCGAACCCGAGCCCCATCTCGTGCAGGATCTCGCGGATCTCGTTCAGGCTCTTCCGGCCGAAGTTCTTGGTCTTGAGCATCTCCTGCTCCGAGCGCTGCACGAGCTCCCCGATGAACTTGATGTCGGCGTTCTGCAGGCAGTTCGCCGAACGGACGGACAGCTCGAGCTCGTCGACCGGACGGAAGAGATTCTCGTTGGCCTTGCCCTCGGTCGCCTCTTCGAGCGGCTCGACGACCTCGGCCGCCTCCTCGAAGTTGATGAAGATCGCGAGCTGATCCTGGAGGATGCGTGCGGCGTACGCGAGCGCGTCCTCGGGCCCGACGCTGCCGTCGGTCCAGATCTCCAGGACCAGCCGGTCGTAGTCGGTGCGCTGACCGACACGCGCGTTCGTCACGTTGAAATTGACCTTCAGCACCGGCGAGAAGATCGCGTCGAGCGGAATGGTGCCGACGGGATCGCCCTCTTCCTTGTTGTGCTCGGCCGACACGTAGCCCCGTCCGCGCTTCACCACCATCTCCATCTCGAAGTTTCCTTCCTTCGAGAGCGTGGCGATGTGCTGATCGGGATTCAGGATCTCGACCCGCGGGCCGGTCACGATGTCCGCGGCGGTCACTCTCTTCTCGCCCTTGACCGACAGCCGGATCGTGTCGGCGGGCGCGTCGAGCAGCTTCAGCCGGATTTCCTTCAGGTTCAGGACGATGTCGGTCACGTCCTCCGTGACGCCCGGCAGCGTCGAGAACTCGTGGAGGATGCCGCGGATGCGGACCGCCGTAATCGCCGCGCCGTAGAGCGACGACAGGAGGATGCGGCGCAGCGAGTTGCCGATGGTGGTGCCGTAGCCGCGCTCGAAGGGTTCGCCGACGAACTTGCCGTAGGTGGCGGTCAGGCTCTTCTCGTCGGGCTCGAGCCGCTTCGGCTTGATCATGTCACGCCAGTTCCTGTGCATTGGGACCTCCCTGCGCGCTTACTTGGAGTAGAGCTCGACGACCAACTTCTCGTTGATCGGCATGGTCAAGTCGCTGCGAGCAGGCAGCGCACGAATGCGACCGGTGAAGTTCGGACGATCGACCTCGAGCCATTCCGGCACGCCGCGGCGCTGCGAGAGCTCGAGCGCCTCCTGGATGCGAACGACCTTGTGGCTGCGCTCGCGGATCGTGACGACGTCTCCCACCTTCAGCAGCGCCGAGGGGATGTCGATCTTGCGTCCGTTCACCAGGAAATGGCCGTGCCGCACGAGCTGCCGCGCCTCGGCGCGGGAATTCGCGAAGCCGAGCCGGTAGACCATGTTGTCGAGCCGACGCTCGAGCAGGATCATCAGGCTCTCGCCCGTGATCCCCTTGGCGCGATCCGCCTGGTCGAAGAGCCGCCGGAATTGCCCCTCGAGGAGGCGGTACATGCGCTTCAGCTTCTGTTTCTCACGCAGCTGGAGGCTGTACTCGGAGAACTTCACGCGCCCCTGGCCGTGCTGGCCGGGCGGGTAGTTCCGCCGCTCGATGGCGCACTTGTCGGTGTAGCACCGCTCTCCCTTCAGGAAGAGCTTCAGGCCTTCACGCCGGCAAAGCCGGCAAACTGACGCTCGGTAACGAGCCACGCTGCTGAACCTCCTGGACCGATCTGGTCGGCCCGCTCACGACCGTCCGGCACGTCTCCGGCGGTCTCGCTTCGACTGTCGTCCTCAGACTCTCCGTCGCTTGGGCGGGCGGCACCCGTTGTGGGGAATCGGGGTCACGTCCTTGATGAGGCTGATCGTGAACCCGGAGGCCTGCAGCGACCGCAGCGCCGACTCGCGCCCCGAGCCCGGCCCCTTCACGAACACCTGGACGGTGCGCATACCCGCGTCGATCGCGCGCTTGGCGGCGGCCTCGGCCGCCAGCTGCGCGGCGAACGGCGTGCCTTTGCGCGAACCCTTGAAACCGACGTTCCCGGCGCTCGCCCAGGAGACGACGTTGCCGGTCGGGTCGGTGATGGTGACGATCGTATTGTTGAACGTCGAGTGGATGTGCGCCACGCCCTCGGGCACCGCGCGCTTGGTCTTCTTGCGCCGTACGGCGGCGCGGTCGGCCGCCGCGGGCTTCGTGGGTGCGTCTGGCTTGGCCATGCTTCTCTCCGATCCTCTCTAGCCCTTCGAGGGCGCCTGCTTCTTGCCGGCGATCGTCTTGCGCGGACCCTTACGGGTGCGGGCATTCGTGTGCGTCCGCTGCCCGCGGACGGGGAGATTCTTTCGATGCCTGAGGCCGCGATACGCGCCGAGATCGACGTAGCGCTTGATGTTGAGCGCGACCTCGCGACGGAGGTCTCCCTCGACCTTGATGCCGTCGATGATGCGGCGGAGTTTGGTGAGGTCATCCTCCGGGAGGTCGTCCGTCTTCACGTCGAGGCTTACGTTGGCCTCGCGCAGGATCCTGCGCGACGTGCTGCGGCCGATGCCGAAGATGTAGGTGAGCGCCACTTCCATGCGCTTCGCCTTGGGGAGATCGACGCCTGCGATACGTGCCATGTTCGTTGGTCCTCAGCCCTGTCGCTGCTTGTGACGCGGGTTGGAGCAGAGAACCCGCACCACACCCGCACGTCGGATGATCTTGCACTTCTTACAGATCTGTTTGACCGATGCGCGTACTTTCATCTGGAACTCCGTGCTTCACTTGGTCCGGGTCGTGATCTGGCCGCGGCTGAGATCGAACGGCGACAGCTCCACCATCACCTTGTCGCCCGGAGTGATCTTTATGTAGTGCACCCTGAGCGAGCCCGCGGCGTGCGCCAGCACCTTGTGACCGTTGTCGAGCGCTACGCGGAAGGTCGCATTCGGCAACGACTCCTGCACCGTTCCGCTCGCGGCGATAACCTCGACTCTGTGCATCGGCATGCTCATAGCAGACTCAGCACGTACGGTCCGCCTTCGACGATCGCGACCGAATGTTCGAAATGAGCCGAGAGGCTGCCGTCGGACGTCACCGCCGTCCAGCCGTCGTCCTTGACGTGGACCTCGGATCCGCCGGCGTTCAACATGGGCTCGATCGCGAGCACCATCCCCTCGCGCAGGCGAATGCCGCGATCCGCCTGGCCGAAGTTCGGCACCTGCGGCTCCTCGTGCAGCCGACGGCCGATCCCGTGGCCGACGAACTCGCGTACGATCGCGAACTTCTTCCGCTCGGCCGTCGCCTGGATCGCCGCCGACACGTCGCCGATACGGCGACCCGGTCGCGCCTCCTCGATCCCCGCCTGCAACGCATGGCGGGCGGTGTCCATCAGCTCGGTCGCCGCGGCCGTCACCTTCCCGACCGGCAGGGTGACGGCAGCATCTCCGTAGAACCCCTGGTACCGGACACCGAAATCGAGTCCGACGATGTCGCCTTCGCGGAGTACGCGCTGCGCCGACGGGATGCCGTGCACCACCTCGTCGTTGATCGAGACGCAGAGCGACGCCGGAAACACGCGATTCGCGACCTCGTACCCCTTGAATGCCGGCACTGCGCCCCTCTTGCGGGTGAGCTCCTCGGCGACGCGGTCGAGGTCTTCCGTCGTGACGCCCGGACGGACCATCGCGCGAAGCTCCGCGAGAACCTCCGCGACGATGAGGCTCGCCTTCCGCATGATCTCTATCTCTTCGGGAGCCTTGAGCTGGATCATGACCCGGGCGCTCCCAAGCGCGCAAGGATGCGGTCGAGGACGTCGTCCCGTCCCCCGATGCCGTCGATCTCCGCCAGCTGCCGGTGCTTTCGATAGTATTCGAGGACGGGCGCCGTCTGGGCGTCGTAGATCTCGAGCCGCGAGCTGATGATGTCCTCGTGGTCGTCGTCGCGTTGATAGAGCTCGCCGTTGCACTTGTTGCAGAGGCCCTCGTTGGTCGGGGGATCGAAGATGATGTGGTACATCGCGCCGCAATCGCGACAGGTCCTCCTGCCCGAGAGCCGCTTCAACAGCTCGTCATTCGGCACCGACAGGCTCACTGTGCGCTCGAGCGCGCCGCCGAGGCTTCCGAGCATCCGGTGAAGCGCCTCCGCTTGCGTCACCGTGCGCGGGAAGCCGTCGAGGATGAACCCGCGCTTGCAATCGAGGCGCTTCAAGCGGTCCTCGATCACCTCGATCATCAGCGCGTCGGGAATGAGCTCACCCTTGTCCATGTGGCGTTTCGCTTGCATACCGAGCGGCGTCTTGCGCTTGATTTCGTCTCGCAGCATCTCGCCCGTCGAGATGACGGGCACACCCAGGTGCTCACCGAGCCGTCGCGACTGCGTGCCCTTGCCCGCGCCGGGAGGTCCCATGACGATGAGATTCATCCCCGGCTCACTCGGGCCCGCCTCGGATCCCTCGGAGCCTGCTCGACTCCGCGGAAGCGCTCAACCCCGCCGTCCGCGCAGCCGGCCACGCTTCATGAACCCTTCGTAGTTGCGCGTGAGGAGATGCGTCTCCATCTGCGCCATGGTGTCGAGCGCCACGCCCACGACGATCAGCAACGACGTCCCGCCGAAGAAGAACGTCACGTTGAACCGCGAGATGAGGATCGTCGGCAGGATACAGACCACCGCAACGTAGAGCGCGCCGCCGAGCGTGATGCGCGTGAGGATACGATCGATATATTCTGCGGTCTTCACGCCGGGGCGGATGCCCGGAATGTATCCGCCGAACTTCTTCATGTTGTCCGCAACGTCCACGGGATTGAACGACACCGCCGTGTAGAAATAGCAGAAGAAGATGATGAGTCCGACGTACAGGAGGTTGTAGACGACGGACGCGGGCTGCAGCATCTCCGCCGCCTGGATCGCGAACGGGCTGTCGGGGAAGAAGCTCGCGATCGTGCCGGGAAAGATCAGGATCGACGACGCGAAAATCGGCGGAATCACGCCGGAGGTATTGATCTTGAGCGGCAGGTGAGAGCTCTGCCCGCCGTACATCTTCCGTCCGACGACGCGCTTCGCGTACTGCACCGGGATCCGACGTTGCCCCCGCTCCATGAAGATGATCGCCGCAACGACCGCGACCATGAAGAGCACGAGGCCGATGACGACGAACAGGCTCATCTCACCCTCGTTCATGAACTGGAGGGTCGTGCCCACCGCCGAATAGAGCCCCGCAACGATCCCGGCGAAGATGATGAGCGAGATGCCGTTGCCGATACCGCGCTCGGTGATCTGCTCGCCGAGCCACATCAGAAAGGCCGTTCCGGAGCTCAGCGTGACCATCGTCATCAGGCGGAAGCTCCACCCGGGATCCAGGACCACCGACGCCCCGGTCGGCGACTGGATTTGCTCGAGACCCATACTGATGAAGAGGCTCTGGACGAGCGACAGCACGACGGTGCCGTAGCGCGTGTATTGCGTGATCTTGCGGCGGCCGGCCTCGCCTTCCTTCGACAGCCGCTCGAGGTACGGCACCACTACCGTGAGCAGCTGCAGGATGATCGACGCGCTGATGTACGGCATGATGCCGAGTGCGAAGATCGAGAAGCGCTCGAGCGCTCCTCCGGAGAAGAGGTTCACCAACCCGAAGAAGTTGTTCGCGGCATCCTGGAAGAACATGCGAAGCGCCGCGCTGTCGATGCCCGGCGTCGGAATGGCGACCCCGACGCGGCACACCGCGAGCATCCCGAACGTGAAGAACAGGCGCCGCCGCAGCTCGGGAACCCGGGACGCGTTCTGGAAGCCTTCGAGCACGCTCAGCCTTCCTTGGCCGCCCCGGCGTCCGCCGTCTCAACCGAGCCGCCCGCGGCGACGACCGCCGCGCGCGCCGACGCGCTGGCCCTGTCGATCTTGACGGTCACCGCCCGGGTGACCGAGCCGTTCCCGAGAAGCTTCACCGGCCGGCCGCGGCGGACCAGCCCCGCATTGGCGAGCGCCGCGACGTCGACCAGGCTGCCGGCCGCAAAACGATCGAGCACGCTCAGGGTGACGATCTCGTACACGACGCGCGTCGGGTTGGTGAATCCGAACTTCGGCAGCCGACGCTGGAGGGGCATCTGGCCGCCTTCGTAGCCCGGGGGCGTGTTGCCGCCCGAGCGGGCACCGCGACCCTTGTGGCCGCGCCCCGACGTCTTGCCAGTCCCCGAGCCGATGCCGCGGCCGAGGCGCTTGCGCGGCCGGCGCGATCCCGGCGCTGGCCGGAGATTCGAGAGGTCGATCATCTCCATGTCAGTCTCCGACCCGCACCAGGTGCGCGACCCGGTCGATGAGCCCCCGGGTGGAGGCGTTGTCCGGCACCGTCACGGATCGGCCGATCCCGCGCAGACCGAGCCCGCGCAGGCTCTCCCGCTGCCGCCGCGTGCCGCCGATCTCGCTTCGCACTTGCGTCACCGTGATCTTCTTGTCGGCCATGAGGATCTACCTCAGCGGAGTTCCGCGAGCGGTTTCCCGCGCAGCTCGGCGACCCGCTCAGGCTCGCGCAGCTCGGCGAGCGCCTGGATCGTCGCCTTCACCATGTTGTGGGGGTTGTTCGAGCCGAGGCACTTCGTGAGGACGTTCTGGATGCCCGCGAGCTCGACGACCGCGCGCACGCCGCCGCCGGCGATCACGCCCGTACCGTCGGACGCCGGCCGCAGCAGCACCGATCCAGCCCCGAAGATCCCCGTCACCTGGAACGGGATCGTCCCGCTCGCGATCGGCACGGTCATAAGCGTCTTCTTGGCCTTCTCGATGCCCTTGCGAATCGCCTCGGGCACCTCGTTCGCTTTGCCGAGGCCGTACCCGACGTGACCCGCGTTGTCGCCGACGACCACCAGCGCGCTGAAGCTGAAGCGGCGGCCGCCCTTCACGACCTTGGCGACGCGGTTGATGTGGACGACCTTCTCTTTCAGCTCGAGCCCGTTGGCCTCGATGCGGCGGACCGATGCACGCGCCATAATGCTCCCGTCAGATCTTGAGGCCCGCTTCGCGCGCGCCTTCGGCGACCGCGCGAACGCGTCCGTGGTAGAGGAAGCCGTTTCGATCGAAGACGGCCGCCGTGATGCCCTTGTCGATGCAGGACTTGCCGATGACCTCGCCGACGACCTTCGCGGCGGCAACGTCCGTGGTTTTCTGGACGCGGCCGCGCACCTCCGGCGCGAGGGTCGAGGTCGTGAGGATCGTCTCGCCGGTCTCGTCGGAAATCAGCTGCGCATAGATGTGCTTCTCGCTCCGGAAGACCGAGAGGCGCGGACGGGCGGCGGTCCCGCGAAGGGTCTTCCGCACCCGCGCCCGGCGAAGCTTGCGCGCCTGTCGGCGCTGATCGGTGAACATGCCCATCGCTGTTGTCCTCAGGAGGAGGCGCCGACGGCCTTCCCGGCCTTCCGACGAATCCTCTCCTCCGCGTACTTGATGCCCTTGCCCTTGTAGGGCTCGGGCGGGCGTAGCTTGCGGATCGCGGCCGCGGCCTCGCCGAGGGCCTGACGATCCGCGCCTTCGAGCGTCACCACGGTCTGCTTGTCGACCTTCGCCTGCACGCCTTCCGGCAACTGGAACAGGATGGGGTGCGAGTACCCCAGCGCCAGCTGGAGCGCGGCTCCCTTGGCCTCGGCCCGATACCCGACGCCGCTGATCTCGAGCACGCGCCGGAATCCCTCGCTCACGCCGGTGACCATGTTGGCGACCAGCTTCCGGGTGAGGCCGTGCGCGCTGCGGGCGTCGCGCGAATCCTCGCGCCGACCGACGGTGATCGTCGCGCCTTCGACTTTGATCTCGACGAGCGGGCTCACCGCGGTCGAGAGGGCGCCCTTCGGCCCCTTGACCTTCACAATCCCCGGCTCGATCGAGACGGTCACGCCACCCGGAAGTGCAATCGGCTGCTTACCAATGCGGGACATCGCCTATCCTCACCACACCGCGCAGAGCAGCTCGCCGCCGACGCCGCGCTGCTTGGCTTCGCGATCGACCAGCACGCCGGCCGGCGTCGACAGCACGTTGATGCCGAGACCACCGCGCACGAGCGGGATCTCTTCCTTCCCGACGTAGACACGGAGGCTCGGACGGCTCCGGCGCTCGATGCCGGTGATGACGGGACGCCGCTGATTGTCGTACTTGAGCATCAGACGGAGCTGCCTTGCATGCGCCTCCCCGACGATCGTCAGGTCGCGCAGGAAGCCCTCGGCAATCAGCACTCGGGCCACCGCCTCCTTCAGCGCGGACCACGGCACGTCGACCCGCTCCTTGCGGGCGCGGTTGCCGTTGCGGATGCGGGTGAGCAGGTCGGCGATCGGATCGGTCATCGCCATCGCGTCACCAGCTCGCCTTGATGAGGCCGGGAATCTGCCCCCTTCGTGCCAGGTCGCGCAGACAGAGCCGGCACATCCGGAACTTGCGGAAGAAGGCCCGTGCGCGCCCGCACAACGGGCAGCGGTTGTATTGTCGAACGCCAAACTTCTGGCGTCGCGTCGCTTTCACTCGCAGACAGGTTTTCGCCACCGTGACTCCTCAGTTGCGGAACGGGAACCCGAGCGCACGCAGCAGAAGCTTCGCGTCGCCGTCGGTGCGCGCCGTCGTACAAATGGAGATCGTCAACCCCTTCACTTTGTCGATCTTGTCGAGATCGATCTCCGGAAAAATGATCTGTTCGCGGATGCCGAGCGAGTAGTTGCCCCGGCCGTCGAACGAGCGGTCCGACACGCCCTTGAAGTCGCGCACACGGGGGAGCGCCACGTTCACCAGCCGATCGAAGAACTCGTACATCCGATCGCCGCGCAGCGTGACCATGCAGCCGATGGGCATGTTCTCGCGCAGCTTGAAGTTGGCGATCGCCTTCCGCGAACGGGTCACCACCGGCTTCTGGCCGGCAATCGTCGCCATTTCCTCGACCGCGGCATCGAGGAGCTTGGCGTTTTGGATCGCTTCGCCGAGGCCCATGTTGAGGACGATCTTCTCGAGCCGCGGCACCTGGAACACGTTGGCGCAGCCGATCTCCTTCTGGAGCGCCGGCAGGACCTCCTGCGCATATCGCTCTCGCAGGCGAGCTTTGGTCGCGCTCATTTGTCGATGGCCTCCCCGCAGCGCCGGCAGATGCGAACCCCGGAGCCGTCCTCGAGCCGGCGGCCGCCGATACGCGCTGGCGCGTTGCAGCGATCGCACATGATCATGACGTTCGAGAGGTCGATCGACGCCTCCTTCTCCACGACGCCGCCCGGAGCCTGCTGCCCGCGCGGCTTCTGGTGGCGCTTCACCATGTGGAGGCGCTCGATGACCACGCGATTCGTCTCGCGGAGCACGCGCAGGACCTTTCCGGTCTTGCCCTTCTCGCGGCCGGTGATGACCATCACCGTATCGTTCTTCCGAATGCGGCTCGTCTTCGGGCGCGCGACCCGGGATGCACCCGCTCGCATCACAACACCTCCGGCGCGAGCGAGATGATCTTCATGAATCGCTTGGCCCGCAGCTCGCGAGCGACCGGGCCGAAGATTCTGGTGCCGATCGGCTCACGCTGATTGTCGATCAAGACGGCCGAATTGTTGTCGAAACGAATGTACGAGCCGTCGGGCCGGCCGACCTCCTTCGCCGTCCGCACGATGACGGCCTTCATCACGTCGCCCTTCTTCACCTTGGCGTTCGGAATCGCTTCCTTGACCGAAACGACGATGATGTCGCCGAGCGACGCATAGCGCCGCTTCGAGCCCCCGAGCACCTTGATGCACAGGACCTTGCGGGCGCCGGAATTGTCGGCGACGTCCAGTATGCTTTCCGCCTGCACCATCGTCCGCTCCTAGAGCTTCACCGCGCGCTCGACGATCTTCGAGACCCGCCAGCGCTTGTGACGGCTCAGCGGACGACACTCCGTGATGACGACCGTGTCGCCGACCTCGCACTCGTTGTTCGCATCGTGGGCCTGGTAACGCGTCCGCCGCGTCAAGAACTTACGGTACTTCGGATGCTGGACGCGGCGCTGCACCGCGACCACCGCGGTGTTCTGCATCGCGTTGCTGACGACGGTGCCGGTTCGAGTCTTGCGCTGCGCGTGCATGATCATCCTACCTTCAGACGTTCGCGCTGAACGGTTTTGATGCGGGCGATGTCGCGCTTCACGGCCCGCATCTTCATGGGGTTCTCGAGCTGGCTCGTTGCCCGCTTCAGCTGCAGGCCGAAGAGCTCTTCCTCGAGCTCGCGCAGACGCGCGTCGAGCTCGACGTCGGACAGATCGTGCACCTGCTTAGCTCGCACCGTGCGCTCCTGCGCGTTCCTTGACCTGCGTCGCGATCGAGAGCTTGTGCGCTGCGAGCCGGAGCGCCTCACGTCCGACGTCGGGAGCAACGCCCTCCATCTCGAACAACATCCGCCCCGGCTTGATGACGGCGACCCACATCTCGGGATTACCCTTGCCCTTGCCCATGCGGGTTTCCGCCGGCTTCTTGGTCAGCGGCTTGTCGGGGAAGATGCGCACCCAGACGCGCCCGCCGCGCTTGATGTGCCGCGTGAGCGCGACGCGCGCCGCCTCGATCTCCCGCGCCGAGAGCCAGCCGCGACTCGTCGCCTGCAGCCCGAAATCTCCGAACGCCAGGCCCGATCCGCGCCACGCCGAGCCGCCGCGGCGACCCTTCATCACCTTGCGATGTTTGACCTTCTTCGGTGCGAGCATGGTTCGACCCTACGAAGCGCCGACGGCCTGGCGCTGCTCCTCTTCTTGTCGCGTGATGACCTCACCGCGGAAGATCCACACCTTCACGCCGATGACGCCGTACGTGGTGTAGGCCTGGGCGAGCCCGTACCCGATCTCCGCGCGCAGCGTATGCAGGGGCACGCGGCCCTCGCGATACCACTCGCGCCGCGCGATCTCCGCGCCGCCGAGGCGACCCGACGACTGGATGCGGATGCCGAGCGCCCCCATGCGCATCGCACGCGCGACGGCCTCCTTCATGGCGCGGCGAAAGGCGACTCGACGCTCGAGCTGGAGCGCCACGTTCTCGGCCACCAGCTGGGCGTCGATGTCGGGGCGCCGCACTTCGTGGATGTTGATGAAGCAGTCCCGACCGGTGAGCTTGTTCAGCTCGCCCTTCAGCTTTTCGATCTCGGCGCCCTTCTTGCCGATGACGATGCCGGGCCGCGCCGTATGGACGTTGACCTTCGCCTTGTTCGCGGCGCGTTCGATCTCCACCTTCGCGATGCCCGCGTGGTAGAGGCGACGCTTGATGAACTGGCGGATGCGGATGTCCTCGTGGAGGAGCGACGAGTAGTCGCGCCCGGCGTACCACTTCGAGTCCCAACCCTCGATGACTCCGAGCCGGAAACCTCTCGGATGAACTTTCTGTCCCATCGACCTCTGGCCCCCTACGCCTTCTTACGCTCGTCGACCACGATGGTGACGTGGCTCGACCTCTTGATCACGCGCGTCGCGCGACCATGCGCCCGCGGCAGGAATCGCTTCTGGGTCTGCGCGCCGTCGACCCACGCCGCCTTCACGTAGAGCGCATCGACGTCGACGTTGTGGGTGGACTCGGCGTTCGCGATCGCGGACTTCAAGGTCTTCGCCACCACCTTGGAGACTCGACGCGGGTTGAACTCGAGGACGCCGATCGCCTCCTCGACGCTCTTGCCGCGAATAAGGTCGACGACGAGGCGCGCCTTCTGCGGCCCGACGCGCACGTGGCGAGTGCTGGCTCGTGATTCCATGGCAGATCCTTCGCCCTACTTCGCCGCCGGCTTGGCGCCGGGCTTCACTTCGGCCTTGCGAGCGCCCGAGTGCTGGTGGAAGGTCCGCGTCGGCGAGAATTCGCCGAGCTTGTGCCCGACCATGTTCTCGCTCACGAACACTGGAATGAACTTGCGGCCGTTGTGCACCGCGAAGGTGTGGCCGACCATGTCGGGGATGACCGTCGAGCGGCGCGACCAGGTCTTGGTGACCTTGCGCTCCCCGGACGCATTCATGCCCTCCACCTTCCTGAGGAGATGCTCGTCGATGAACGGACCTTTTTTGATCGAACGTGCCACGCTGATGTGCCCCCGCGCCTACTTCTTGCGGCGCATGACGATGAACCGGTTGGTTCGCTTGTTGTGACGCGTCTTGTAGCCGCGCGACGGCTGGCCCCAGGGCGTCTGCGGATGGTTGCCCTTCGAGCGCCCCTCGCCGCCCCCGTGCGGGTGGTCGACGGGATTCATGGCGATGCCGCGGACGCTCGAGCGGCGCCCGAGCCAACGCGTGCGTCCCGCCTTGCCGATGGCGATGTTCTCGTGATCCAGGTTGCCGACCTGGCCGATCGTGGCGCGACACTCGACCCGGACCAGACGCTGCTCGCCGGAGGGCAGCTTGATGAGGGCGTGCTCGCCCTCCTTCGCCATGAGCTGGGCGGCGCCGCCCGCGCTCCGCACCATCTGACCGCCCTTGCCGACCCGAAGCTCGATGTTGTGGATCATCGTGCCGAGCGGAATGTTCTTGAGCGGCAGACAGTTGCCCGGGCGGATGTCGGCCTCGGCGCCGGCCATCACCGTATCCCCCACACGCAAGCCCACCGGCGCGAGGATGTAGCTCTTCTCGCCGTCGACGTAGTGGAGCAGCGCGAGTCGCGCGGACCGGTTGGGGTCGTATTCGACCGCCGCAACGCGCGCCGCGATGCGCTCCTTGTTGCGGCGGAAGTCGACCAGACGGTAGCGGCGCTTGTGACCGCCGCCGCGATGCCGGATCGTGATGCGGCCGCGGTTGTTCCGCCCGCCCGACTTCCGGAGCGGCGCCAGCAGGCTCGGCTCGGGAGCGTCACGGGTGATCTCGGCGAAATCGAAGCCCGAACGGAAGCGCTTTCCGGGCGAGGTCGGCTTGTAGAGGATGGTCGGCATGGCTCGTTACACCTGCTCGAAGAAGTCGATGCGCTGCCCCTCACCGAGGGTCACGTAGGCCTTCTTCCAATCGGGCCGGCTCCCGAGGGAGCGGCCTACCCGGCGCGTCTTGCCGAGAACGTTGGCCGTCCGCACCTTGACGACCTTCACCTTGAAGAGCTTCTCGACGGCGCGCTTGATCTCGATCTTGTTGGCGTCGGGCCGGACCTGGAACACGACCTGGTTGCCAACTTCATTGACGTAGGTCCCCTTCTCGGTGATGAGCGGAGCCTGGACGATGGTGTACTCGCGCTTCATGCCGCCACCCGCTCCTTGATGCGCTCGAGCGCCGCCCGCGTGACCACGAGGTGGTGGTAGCGGAGCAGGTCGTAGACGTTCAGGCCGGCGGCGCGCAGCACCTTCGCATTCGGAACGTTGCGCCCGGCGAGCTCCACGCGCACGTCGGCATCGTCGATCACGACCAGGACGCTGTCGTTGATCCCGAGCGCGTCGAGCATCGCCACGAAATGCTTCGTCTTGCTCTCGGGGAACTCGATACGATCGAGGATCGTGAGGCGTTCCTCGCGGAGCTTCTGCGCAAGGACCGACCGCAGCGCCGTGCGCCGCGCCTGCTTCGGCATCGTGTAGCCGTAGTCGCGCGGCTGCGGTCCAAAGATGATGGCGCCCCCGGGCCAGAGCGGCGAACGCGTGCTGCCCGCACGCGCGCGCCCCGTTCCCTTCTGCTTCCAGGGCTTCTTCCCGCCGCCGCGCACCTCGCCGCGCGTCTTCGTCGCCGAGGTGCCGGCGCGCCGCCCGGCCATCTGCATGCGCACGACGTCGGCCAGCAAAGCGCGGCGGAGCGGCTCGCCGAAGATCGCACTCGGAAGCTCGATCGTCCCCGCGCTGGCCTTCGCCTGCGTCACGACGGGCGCGTTGATCGCGGCGGCTGCGTTCTCGTCGGCCATCACTCCGCTCCTGCGGCGCCGGCTTTGCGCTTGCCGCCCGCGTGCTTCCGGATCACGACCGTGCCGCCGCGGGCGCCCGGAACCGCCCCGCGCAGGAAGATGAGATCCTCGTCGGCGCGCACTTCCACGACCTCGAGGTTCGCGACCGTGACGCGCGCGTTGCCGGTGCGCCCCGCCATGCGCTTTCCCTTGAAGACCCGTCCGGGGAACGAGCGGTTTCCGATGGAGCCGCCGTGCCGGAAATACTCGTGGGTACCATGGGTTGCCGGGAAGCCGCTGAAATGGTGGCGCTTCATGACGCCGGCGGTGCCCTTGCCCTTGCTGACGCCGGTGACGTCGACGACGTCACCGGCCTGGAACACGTCGGCGACGCGGACGTCCTGCCCGACCTCGAGCGCGGCGTCGCCGCCCACCGGAAACTCGCGGAGCACGCGGAAGGGGCCCTTCGCCGTCTTCGCGACGTGACCGCGCAGCGCCTTGGAGACTCGCTGCGCCTTCTGCGCCCCGAATCCCAGCTGCACGGCCGCGTAGCGATCGCGCGCCGGCATCTTCGCCTGCACCACGGTGCACGGCCCCGCCTGCACGACCGTCACCGGAACGAGGCTGCCCTCGCCCGTGAACACCTGCGTCATGCCGATCTTCTTGCCGATGATCCCGCTCACCATTGCGCGCTCGCCCTAGGGGTTACTGCAGCTTGATTTCGACATCGACGCCTGCGGCGAGATCGAGCTTGCCGAGAGCGTCGATGGTCTGCTGGGTCGGCTCGAGGATGTCGAGAAGACGCTTGTGTGTACGCAGCTCGAACTGTTCCCGCGACTTCTTGTCGACGTGCGGCGAACGATTCACCGTGAAACGCTCAATATGAGTCGGAAGCGGAATCGGACCGGCGACGCGTCCGCCCGTGCGGCGAACCGTGTCGACGATCTCGCGCACCGACTGATCGAGCAGCCGGTGATCGTACCCCCGAAGCCGTATGCGTATCTTCTCGTTCACCGGCTATTCCAGGATCTTGGTAACGACGCCGGCGCCGACGGTGCGGCCGCCTTCGCGGATCGCGAAACGCAGCCCCTCGTCCATCGCGATCGGCGTGATCAGCGTCACCGACAGCTTGATGTTGTCC
>JADYZW010000009.1 GCA_020852955.1 Deltaproteobacteria bacterium
GACGGCGACGCCGACGGTGACGGCGACGCCGACGGTGACGGCGACGCCGACGGTGACGGCGACGCCGACGGTGACGGCGACGCCGACGGTGACGGCGACGCCGACGGTGACGGCGACGCCGACGATGACGGCGACGCCGACCGAGACGGCGACGCCGACCGTGACCGCGACCGTGACGGCGACGCCGGTGCCGACCGGGACGGCGACGCCGACCGTGACCGCGACCGTGACGGCGACGCCGGTGCCGACCGGGACGCCGACGCCGACCGTGACCGCGACCGCGACGGCGACGCCGGTGCCGACCGAGACGCCGACGGCGACCGTGACCGCGACCGTGACGGCGACGCCGGTGCCGACCGAGACGCCGACGCCGACCATGACCGTGACCGTGACGGCGACGCCGGTGCCGACCGAGACGCCGACGCCGACCGTGACCGCGACCGTGACGGCGACGCCGGTGCCGACCGCGACGCCGACGCCGACCGTGACCGCGACCGTGACGGCGACGCCGGTGCCGACCGGGACGGCGACGCCGACCGTGACGGCGACCGTGACGGCGACGCCGGTGCCGACCGAGACGGCGACGCCGACGGTGACCGCGACCGTGACGGCGACGCCGGTGCCGACCGAGACGGCGACGCCGACCGTGACCGCGACCGTGACCGCGACGCCGGTGCCGACCGAGACGCCGACGCCGACCGTGACCGCAAGCCCGACGGAGACCCCCTCGGGTACGCCGACGGAGGATCCCACACCTACGGAGACGCCCACCCCGTAAGGGCGCCGGCGTCAGCTCCCGATCGAAGAGGTCGCCATGTCCAACCACGAATCATTCTTCCGCAGGATGCGGCCACGCACGCGCAGGATGCGCTCGGTGATGCTCGGCAGCGCGGGCGCGTTCGCGTGCGCCGTCCTCCTCGGCGGCATGGCGCTGCTCGCGTTCTCGCGCCTGGAGGCGGCCGCGCCGGCGGTGGCACCGCTCGCCTTCGAGCTCGACGGGCCGGGCGAGAACGTCGACGACCCGTGCTTCTGGATCGATCCCGCCGATGCGGCGGAGAGCCTCGTGTTCGTCACCGCCAAGGGCTCGGGGCTCGTCGAAGTCTACACGATCGCGACGGGGGCGCTGGTGGCGACCATTCCCGGCTTCGACCGTCCGAACAACTGCGCGGTCGAAGGGGACCTGTTGATCACGACCGATGTCGATGCCGGCGACGTGAAGCTGCATCACCTCCCGGATCTCGCGCTCGTCGGCACGTTCGGCGCCGACATGACCGACCCCGAGGGGGTCGACGTCCTCACGACGCCGGCCGGCGCGCAGCAGGTCTACGTCACCGACAGCAGCGACGCGTCGGTGCACGTGTACGACCTCGCGACCGGCGCCCTGGTGCGGACGTTTCCCACGGGCTTCGGGGCGGGCATCGAGCCGATCATGGCCGACGACCGCTGGCAGCGCATCTACGTCGGGCGCGGGGAGAAGGAGGAGACGCGCGGCATCGGCTGGTTCACGCCCGAGGGCGCGCTCGTCCGCGAGTTCGCCGCGGACATCTTCTCGAAGGACGCGGAGGGCATGGCGGTCTACGCGTGCGGCGACGGCGGCTATTTCGTGGTGTCCGATCAGAAGTCGACCGCGACCGATTTCGAGGTCTTCGACCGCATCACCCTCGACCACATCGGCACCTTCACCTTGAAGGACGGCGGGGGTGAGCCGACCGACTCGACCGATGGCCTCGACATCTTCCAGACGCCGCTGTCGGGCTTCCCGGACGGCGGCCTGGTGGCGTGCGACGGCTGCGGATCGACGCTTCCCGACGAGATGGACGTCGTCGCGTGGGGTCGGATCGCCGCGACGCTCGGCCTGAACGCGTGCCCCAACGGGATCGCGCCGGACTGCGCGGGGGCGGCCTGCACGGAGCGGTTTCCGGCGGTCGCCGACGCCACCGTCTCGAGCGCGGCCGCGACCACCAACTTCGGGAGCGCGCCGACGCTCGAGATCGAGCGCCAGTCGGCGGGGGTCCAGAGCGCGACGCTGCTGCGCTTCGTGGTGCCCGACCTGACCGGGTTCGACGTGCGCGATGCGCGCGTGCGGCTCACCGTGAGCCGGCAGAGCGGGTCGGACAGCGACGCGGGGGGCGCCCTCTACGCCGCCCCCGGATCGTGGAGCGAGGCCACGGTGACCTTCGCGACGCGCCCGGCGCCGGTCGGAGGAGCGCTCGCGACCGCCGGGGCGATCACGACCGCGGAAGGCGTCGAGTTTCCCGTGCCAGGGGCGGTGCCGGGCGCCGGGGCCTACGACTTCGTGCTGCAGACGTCGTCGCCGAATAAGGCGCGCTATTTCAGTCGCGAGGCGGGCGAGAGCCCGCCGGCGCTGCTGCTCGGCCTCACCGCGAGCACGGCGCCGACCGTGACCATCACGAGCCCCGCGGACGGGGTCGTGATCCGGCACGGGACGGCGGTCGCGCTGCGGGCGGCCGCGTCCGATGCGGAGAGCGGCGATGTCACGGGCGCCATCGCGTGGAGCTCGGACCTCGCCGGCCTGCTCGGAACGGGCGGAGCGGTGGACGTCGCGTCGCTGCCGGTGGGCGTCCATGTCGTGAGCGCGCGCGTGGTCGACGGCGCCGGGCTCGCCGCGGGCGCCAGCGTCACGGTGACGGTGAGCAGCGCGCCGGAAGTCGTGATCGGCGAGCCGCCGGGGCCGCTCACGGTGACCACGGGGACTCCGGTCGTCTTCCGCGCCACCGCCGTCGACGCCGTGGACGGCGACCTCGGCGGCAGCATCGCATGGACCTCCGATCGGGACGGCGCGCTCGGCACGGGTTCCGCGATCGTCGCGACGTTGTCGGTCGGCGTGCATGTCGTCACCGCCTCCTGCGTGAACGGGAGCGGCGGCTCCGGGGCGGCGAGTCGGCCGGTGACGGTGACGGCGAGCGCACCGCTGCTTCGCATCATCGCGCCGGTCGACGGCGGAGCCACCGTGACCGGCACGCCCGTGCGGTTGATCGGTCGGGCGATCGACCGCGACGGAGCCGACCTCGGCGCGGCGATCGCGTGGAGCTCCGACCTCGGGGGTCCGCTCGGGAGCGGGGCCGTCGTCGACGTCGCCGGGCTCGCGGCCGGCGCGCACCGCATCACCGCGCGCGTCGCGACCGACGGCGGCGAGGTGGCGGCGTCCGTACTGCTGCGGGTCGCGCCCGCCGCGCTCGCGATCGAGGCCGCGGCCGACGCGTACGTGTCGAGCGCCGCGCCCGGCGCCAATTTCGGAACGAGCGCGACGCTCCAAGCGGACGCGAGCCCCGAGCAGCAGACGCTGGTGCGGTTCGATGTCGCGGGCACGGCGGGATTGGTGATCGAGCGCGCTGCGGTGCAGCTCGTCGTCAGCACGGCGAGCGCCTCGGACAGCGCGAGCGGCGGTTTCCTGCACCGCGCGCTCGGCGCCTGGAGCGAGAGCACGGTCACCTTCGACAGCCGGCCGGCGCTCGACGGTCCGCCGCTCGCGACCGCGGGCGCCGTCGCCAAGAGCGCGGTCGTCGAGTTCGACGCGACCGCGGCCGTCGCCAGCGACGGGCCGGTGTCGTTTGCGCTGCGCACCGACTCGTCGGACGCCGTCAAGTACAAGAGCCGGGAGACCGCGAGCGGACGGCCGCGACTCGTGCTGGCGATGCGCGCCGCGCCGGTGCCGGACTACGCGCCCGTGGTCGCGATCACGCGGCCCGCGGGCGGGAGCCGGGTGCCGGTGGGGATGCCGGTCCGGCTCGAGGCCGTGGCGACGGATGCCGAAGCGGGAGACCTGTCGTCGGCAATCCAGTGGACGTCGAGCATCGACGGCGCGCTCGGCAGCGGCGCGCGCGTCGACCGGACGCTGTCGGCCGGCCTGCACACGCTCACGGCGGAGGTCGTCGACACGAACGGCGCGCGCGCCGTCGACAGCGCGACGCTGGTGGTGGGTACGCCGCCCACGATCGCGATCCTCGCGCCGGCGGACGGCACGCCGGTGCCGCCCGGGACGGTCGTCGAGCTCCGCGGGCAGGCGGCGGATGCGGACGGCCGCCCGCTCGATGCGGCGATCCGCTGGAGTTCGGATCGGGACGGCGATCTCGGCACGGGCGGGGTGTTTTCGGCGACGCTCTCCACGGGGGCGCACGTCGTGACCGCGGCGGTCCTGGGAGCCTCGGGGATCGAGGCGCGGACGGCGATCACGGTCGTCGTCCGCAGCGCGACGCTCCGTGTCGAGGCCGCGGCCGACGCCTACGTGAACGCCTCGTCGCCGACGAAGAACTACGGCGCGGCGACGGTGCTCACCGCCGACGGCGCTCCGGAGCGCCAGATCCTGCTCCGTTTCGTCGTGAGCGGCACCGGCGGCGTGGCGCCGGATCATGTCGTCCTCCGGCTCGCCGTGACCGGAGCCAGCAAGAAGGGCGGAGCGCTGCACCTGATCGGCGACACGGGGTGGACGGAGGCGGGCCTCACGTACGCGACCCGCCCGCCCATCGACGGTCTGGCGGTCGCGAGCGCGGGAGCGGTGCGGGTCGGCGACGTCGTCGACTTCGACGTTTCGGGCGCCGTGACGGGCGACGGGACGTACGTGTTCGCGCTCGTCACGTCGTCGTCGGACGGCGTCAACTACGCGAGCAGGGAAGCCGCGGCCGGGGCGCCCGAGCTGCTGCTGACCAACGACGCGCTACCGAGCGGGGTTCCGGAGGTCGCCATCACGGCGCCGGCGGACGGCGCCACAGTCATTCTCGGAAGCCCGGCGGTCTTCACGGCGACGGCGACGGACTCCGAAGAGGGCGACGTCGGCGCGGCGATCACCTGGACGTCGGATCGCGACGGCGTCCTCGGCCACGGATCCTCGATCGCGCCGACGGCGCTCACGCTCGGAGCCCACGTCGTCACGGCGGTCGCCCACGACTCGGCGGGCAACATCGCGATGGCGACGGTCACGATCACCGTGGCGGTGTCGGCGAGCACCGTCATCCTCGAGCCGGTCGCCGACGCGAGCGTCAAGTCGGACGCGCCGACGCAGCCCTTCGGCTACGAGGCGACGCTCTCGATCGACGGCTCGCCGATCCGCGCGGCGTTCTTCCGCTTCGTGATCGACGGGATCGGGGGATCCGGGGTCGAGCGCGCGACCTTGCGTCTCACCGTCCCGAACGTGAGCGGCGCGCCGAGCAGCAAAGGCGGAGCGGTGCAGGCGATCGGCGACACGGGATGGGACGAGGCGACCCTGACGTACGCGACGCGCCCGGCGACCGACGGCGCGGTGCTGGCGACCGCGGGAGCGGTCGCGGTCGGCGCGGTCGTCGATTGGGACGTGACGAGCGCGGTGACCGGTGATGGGACGCTCGTGCTGGCGCTGACGAGCAGCTCGAGCGACGGCGTGTTGTACGCGAGCCGGGAGGCGGCGAGCGGCCGTCCGCAGCTGCTGCTGACGATCGCGGAGGCGCCGGAGCCGACGGTGACGGCGACGCCCGAGCCGAGCGCGACCGCGACGAGCACGCCGGAGCCACTCGGGTGTGGAGCGGTGACCCTGCCGGCAGCGGGCGGGAGCTTCGTCGGCACGACGTCGGGGGCCGGCACGCTCGCCGGGAGCTGTGGGACGACCGGCCCGTCGCCGGAACTGGTCTACGCCTGGACGCCGGCCGCCTCGGGCTCCGCGACCATCGCTACCTGCGGCGGCGGGACGCTCTACGACAGCGTCGTCTACGTACGGAGCGGGGAATGCGTCGCGGGTGTCGAAGTCGGATGCAACGACGACACGACCGGATGCGGCACCGGCGAGCCGCATCCCAATCACGGCTCGCGGCTCACGCTCGCGGTCACCGCGGGGACGACCTATTTCATCGTCGTCGACGGCTTCAACGGGGCGCAGGGGAGCTACGCGCTCGAGGTGACGCCTCCGGGAGCGCCGTGATGCGCGTGGGCGGAACGGGCGGCGCGGCCTGCCGCGCGGTCGGCGTCGTCGTCGGGCTCTGGCTGTTCGCGGGCGCGACCGCGTCGGTCGAGGCGAAGGCCGCGCGCGCGCCGGCGATCCGCGCCTGCCAGCCGGCGATGCGCTTCTATGGGACGTACTCGATCGGCGGGCTGTCCGGCGCGACGCGCGTGCCGCTGGAGCGGCGTCTGCGCGAGCTCCGCGATCTCGGCGGCAACATGGTGGTCGCGACGGGCCGCAAGGCCGAGACGCTGGACCTCCTCCCGCCCGGCATGCTGGCGGTGCCGGGCTGCGGCCTCATGGGGCGGCGGGACTGGCAGACGGAAGGACGCTGGGACGAGGCGCGGGCGCGGGGCAACCTGGAGCGCTGGGCCGGGCTCTTCGCGGACCATCCGCGCGTGTACGGCGTCTGCCTCACGCACGAGGTCACGGAGTACGCGGATCATGCCCGGCGCGTCTGGATGTACCGCCTCGCCAAGGAGTACTTTCCGCGCACGCCCGTCATCCAGTACTACGCGTCGCTGCTCGACCGGGAGAATCCGGAGCGCCGCTTCGTCGACCGCTACGGGCGTGGCGGGGAGCGCGAGACCGACGTGCTCTTCGTGTCGCTGCAGGCCGTACGCGCGGGTCGATTCCGTCCCGAGAACGTCGAGCGCCTGGCGTATGCGCTGCGGGCCGCCGCGCGCACGCCCGGCGTGCCGGTGTGGGGACAGACCTCGATCAACGCCGACCACCGGTACGTGACCGGCGCCGACTCGATGCTCCGCGTCTGGGGCCGCAACGGGGAGAACATGACCCGGTGGGCGGAGCTCCTGCGGCGGACGTCGTACCGCGACACCGGGGGACGCGAGCTCCGGCTCGCGGGCTTCTTCTGGCGCTCCCTCGGCCGGTTCCCCCACGATCTCGGCGAGCCGCGCTTCGCGCCCCAGCGGGCGCGCGTGCGCGCGATCGCGAAGGAGCTGTGCGTCACATGAGCGTCCACCGATCCTCGGGATTCCCGTTCGGCCGCCGCGGGCTCGCCGCCGCGGGCGCCGTGGTCTGCGTCGTGGTGGGCATCGTGGCCGCGCTCCGGTCGCGCGCGAACGTCGAGGACCCCGCGAGCGCGCTCGACGTCGGACCGCTCGCCTTCGAGGCGCACGGCGCGGGCCGCAACATCGACGACCCGTGCTTCTGGGCCCATCCCCGCGATCCCGGGGAGAGCCTGCTCTTCGTCACCGCCAAGGATTCACGGGTGGTCGAGGTCTTCCGGGCGGCGACCGGTGCCCGGGTCGGGGAGATCGCGGGCTTCACGCGGCCGAACAACTGCACGGTCGAGGGCGATCTGCTGCTGACGACGGACGTGGGAGTGCCGGAGGTGACGATGCACCACCTGCCCGATCTCGAGATCGTGGGAAGCTTCGGCGCCGACATGCTGAGCCCCCAGGGCATCGACGTCCTCTCGACGCCGGAAGGGCAGTCGCTGGTCTACGTGACCGACAGCTCCGACGCGTCGGTGCACGTCTACGACCTCGACGGCGGCGCGCCGGTACGGACCTTCGCGACCGGATTCGGGGCGGGCATCGAGCCGATCCTCGCCGACGATCGCTATCAGCGGATCTTCGTCGCGCGGGGCGAGAAGGAGGAGGCGCGCGGGATCGGCCTGTTCACGCCGGAGGGGACGCTCGTGCGCGAGTTCGGCGGCGCCATCTTCTCCGCGGACACGGAGGGGCTCGGCATCTATGCGTGCGGCGCCGGCGGCTACCTGCTCGCCGCCGACCAGAACCGGTCGGCGACCGAGATCGAGATCTTCGAGCGGGAGAGCCTGACCCACATCGGCACCTTCCGGCTCCGCAACGCCGCCGGCGCCGCCACGCGCGCGACCGACGGGATCGCCCTCCTACAGGCGCCGCTGCCGGGCTACGCGAGCGGCCTGCTCGCGGTGTGCGACGGCTGCGGCTCGACGCCGCGGGACGAGATGGACGTGGTCGGCTGGGACCGGGTCGCCGCGGTCATGGGGCTCGAGCGCTGTCCGGGAGGCGGCGCCCCCGACTGTACGACGGCGCCGTGCGCGCGACGGCTGGTGGCGGCGGCGGACGCCTTCGTGACGCACGAGGCGCCGCTCACCAACTTCGGCAAGGCGGCGACGCTCGAGGTCGAGCGCAAGCCGGGGCAGATCATGGAGACGCTCCTGCGCTTCGAGGTGCCCGATCTGGCCGGCGCCGAGGTGCTCGGCGCGCGCCTGCGTCTCACCGTCGACCCTCGCAAGGGCGCCGACAGCGCCGGCGGCGGCCGCCTCTTCCGGACCAGCGACAAATGGAGCGAGGAGGAGGTCACCTTCGCCAAGCGGCCGGCCGCCGTCGGCGCCGTGGTGTCGATGATCGGCAGGGTTCGGCGCGACGAACCCGTGGACGTCGACGTGAGCAAGGTGGTGGGCGGCCCCGGCCGCTACGACTTCCTGCTCGTCGCCAACTCGAAGGACCGGGTGCGCTACCGGAGCCGCGAGGCCGCGGACAGCCCGCCGACGCTCCTCCTGACGCTGCGCGCGCGGACCGAAGCCGCGGCGCCACCGGTCGGGGAGGCGGACTCGCCGCCGGCCGACGCCGTGGCGGACGTCTCGGCGGTCGAGGCGGCGACGGGTCCATGACGATGGCGAGGCGGCCCGGGCTCGCCTCCCGGGTGACGGCGGTGGTGGTGCAGTCCGGCATGCTCTTCGGGCTCGCGTTCGCGTCGAGCGCCGGGGCGGGCCCGACGCTCACCCGCGGGCCGTACCTCCAGCGGCTGACGCCGCAGTCCGTGACGGTGGTCTGGCGGACCGATGCGGCGGCGGCCTGCTCGCTCGCGATCCGCGGCGAGGGGGAGCCGTCGCGGATCGTCGAGGGCGCGACGGGCGTGTCCTGCGCGGTCGAGGTCGGCGGTCTTCGTCCCGCGACCGAGTATCGCTACGCTCCGCGCGCCGACGGCGTCGGGCTCGGGGACGAATCCTCGTTCCGGACCGACGGCCCCCGCACGCGGTTCACGTTCCTCGTCCTCGGCGACTCGGGGTGCGGGTGTCCGGCGCAACTCGCCGTGCGGGACCGGATGCTCGCGAGCCCCGCGGACTTCCTGCTCCACACGGGGGACATGATCTACCGCAAGATCCTGCGGCCCGAGGATTTCGACCGGCTCCTCTTCGGCCCGTATCGCGAGCTCATGCGCCGCCTCGTCTTGTGGCCGTGCCTCGGCAACCACGACCGCGAGCGCGACGACGGCGCGATCTGGCGGGAGGTCTTCGTGACGCCGGCCAACAACCGCGACGGCGTCGAGGACTACTACTCGTTCGACTACGGCAACGCGCACGTCGTGGTCCTCGACTCCAACGCCCCCACCGGGCGCAAGAGCGCGCAGCGGCGCTTCCTCGATCGCGACCTCGCCGACTCCACGGCGCCCTGGAAGTTCGTCGTGCTCCATCACACGCTGTACTCGAGCGGCGGTCACGGGAGCGCGACGCGCCTGCGCCGCAACCTGGTGCCGCTCTTCGACCGCCATCGGGTGACCGCGGTCTTCATGGGGCACGATCACGACTACGAGCGCACGCTGCCGCTGCGCGACGGGGCGGTCGTGGCTCCCGGAGCGGGGACCGTCTACGTGACCACGGGCGGCGGAGGAAAATCGATTCGCCCGGTCGGCACGAGCGGCTTCACCGCGTTCTCCGAGTCGGCGTTCCACTTCACCCGGGTCACGGTGGCGGACGACACGGTCGTCATCGAAATGGTGCGCGCCGACGGCCTGGTGCGCGACCGGGTGGCCGTGCCGCGGAGGAGCTCGTGAGGTCCCCGTCCCGGCGCGGCGGCGGCGCGCGCGTCGCGGTCCTGCTGGCGCTCGGCGCGGCGCTGGTCGGGGACGGCTCGACCCCCGCCAGGGCGCAACGGCTGCCGGATCCGGGGCGCGCGGCGGCTGCCGTTCTCTGTCAGCAGGGGATCGTCGCCGGCGGCGCGCGACTCGTCGCGCGCCGCCTCCGGCTCCTCGGCGTCTGCGCGGGCGGGGCGTTCGCGTGCGTCCAGACGCAGCCCGGGAGTGCCGGGTGTCTCACGCGCGTTCGCCAGCGCTGCGAGCGGGCGTTCGCCGGCTACGAGACGCGGGACGTGCCGGCGGTCGAGCGGACGCTGCGGCGACGGTGCGGGGGACTCGCGTTCGCGGACGTACTCGCGGCGGACGGGCTCGGCCACGCGAGCGCGACGTCCGGCTGCGGCGCGCAGGACGATCGCGTCCCGTGGGACCCGACGTCGCTGGCGCGATGCCTGGTCGCGCAGCACGCCGCCGAGGCCGATCGCCTGTTCGCCGCGCGCCTCCCGCGGGCCGGCGAGCTGGTGGCGGTCAGCGGGGCGTCGCTCGCGGCCGCGAGCGCGTTGCCGGACTTCGGCGGCGACGGCGCCGGTCTCGGGGAACGGCGGAGCGGCCGGGCGGCGAAGCGTTGCGCGGCGGCGGTTGCGCGCGCCGCCGACCGGGTGGTGAACGCCGAGCTCCGCGGCGTGGGACGCTGCGGAGGCGCCGTGCTGGCGTGCGTGCAGAGCGGCGCCGCGGCGGCCGCGGTCGGGAAGCCCGAGAAGGTGGCGGCGACGGATTGCCTGCCGCAGGCGGCCGCCATGTGCGCCGACTACGCCGCCCGCGCGGCGAGCGTTGCCGACGGGCTCCCGGCCGCGGTCCGCCGGCGCTGCGACGTCGCGCTCCTGCCTTTCGGAGTGTTGCGGGCCGCCAACGCGGCGAACCTCGACGCCCTCGCGAGCGAGTGCGCGCGCCATGGGGTGGCGCCCCTCGCGACCCTCGACGACTACCTGGGCTGCCTCATCCGCCAGCAGCGTTGTCGCAGCCGGGCCGTCGCGCTGCGTGAAGTGCCGCGGGCGCGCGAGCTGGCGGCCTTCGCCGGCCGTCGGCTCGGAAGCGGCGCCTGCGCGGAGGCGCCCGCCGCCGCGCTCGCGTCCGTGCAGATGCTCCAGCGCGACGCGGCGGCCGCCAGCGGGCTCGACGGTCCGCGCGCGGTCGCCGTGAGCCCCGACGGCGCGCACGTCTACGTGGCGAGCTTCGACGACGATTCGGTGGCCGGATTCCGGCGGGACGCGGAGGACGGCCGCGTGACGCCGCTCGGGGCGCGATTCGACGGCGTCGACGGGATCGACGGCTTGAACGGGGCGCGGGGGATTGCGCTCAGCCCCGACGGCGCGCACGTCTACCTGGCGGGCGCACGCGACGACGCCGTTACGGTCTTCGAGCGCGACGGCGCGAGCGGCGCGTTGACGTTCGTGCAGCGGCGGAAGAACGGCGCGAGCGTGCTCGACAGCCTGAACGGAGCCCGCGCGGTCGCGGTCAGCCCCGACGGGAAGCACGTCTACGTCGGCGCGGATCCGGCGGCCGCGGTCGCGACGTTCGCACGCGACCCGGCGACCGGCGCCTTGACGTTCGTCGCGCGGGTCAAGGAGGGTGAGGGCGGGGTGTCCGGTGTGCGTGGGCCGTACGCCCTCGCGCTCAGTCCGGATGGCGCGAGCCTCTACGTCGCGTCCTTCGACGACGATGCGGTGGCCGCCTTCGCGCGCGACCCGGCGACCGGCGCGTTGACGTTCCTCGGGCGCGTCACGGACGGCGAGAACGGCGCGGAGGGCCTCGACGGAGTGCGCGCGCTCGCCGTCGCGCCGGACGGTGCGCACGTCTACGCGGCGGCGGAGCTCGCGCGCGCCGTCGTGATCCTCGCGCGCGACCCGGTGACGGGCGCGCTCGCGCCGCGCGCGGTCCGCCGCCACGTCTTCGGCGCCCCCGACGGTCTTGGCCGGCCGAATGCGGTCGCGATCAGCGCCGACGGCGCCCGCGTCTTCACGATCAGCGGCTACGACGACGTCGTGGCCGAGTTCGCGCGCGACGCGACGAGCGGTGCGCTCACGCTCGCGGGGAGCACGGTCCTCGCCATCGGCCCGCAGCTCGGCGATCCCGGAGTGCTCGGCCTGGCGCTGGCTCCCTCGGGGACGGCGCTCTACGCGGTGCAGAGCGCCCGCGACGTCCTGGAGGTGATCGCGACGCAGGAGTGAGCGGAAATCCTCGTGACGTTCGCCACGGCGGACGCGATACCGGGCGTGCAGGCGTGCCGTTCCGGGCATCGGCGCAGCGTCGGCTCGCCCCTTCCGGCGGCGGATCCCGGGGGAAACAGTCGATGGGAGTCACCGGGTTAGACGCCCGGAGGCGATGCCGGCACGGAAGCGGCACCCGGCTTGCTTCAAGGCGAGTCGCATGGCGGGTCCCCTCGAGATCCCTTTTCACGCGTCGTTCGGCGTCGCGGTCGATCTCGGGCGGAGCGGTTTCAAGGATCTCCAGCGCGAGATCCGGCGCGAGGCGCGGCGCGCCCTGGCGTCGGCGTTCAAGGAGATGCTCGGCCGGATCGAGCGTGCGCTGGTCGCTCGCCGCGTCGTGTGCGGCGCGTGCGCGGTGCGGATGTACAGCCGCGGCCGGAGCGCGCGCCGGATCGTCACCGCCTTCGGGCCAATCGAGGTCTTCCGCACGCGCTACCGCTGTCGGCGCTGCGGGGCGACGCGGCGGCCGCTCGACGAGTGGCTCGCGATCGAGGCCGATGTGACGGCGATGGTGCGGGAGCAGGCGCTCTATCTCGCCGCCGATCTTCCGTACGACCGCGCCGCCGAGGTGCTGCGTCACGTCGGCGGCATCGGCATCAGCGGTCGCCAGATCCAGCGGCTCCTCGAGCTCGAGAGCGATCGCATCGAGGTGGCGCTCGGAGGTCCGCGGGCGTGCGCCGGCGGTGTGAAGCAGCGCTTCCGGCGCGCCGGGAACACGGACACCAGCGCGGGGGCGCGCCGCCTGCTCCAGCTGCGCCGCCTGCGCAGCTCGGGCCTGTGGGACGCGTACTGGTCCGGACGGCTCGACCAGCGCGAGCCGCAGCCGCCGGCCGCGGGCCGGCGGGACGCGCGCCGCGCGTGAGGCCGACGCGGGGATCGCGCGGTCGTGAAGCGCGGCGGGGACCGCGCGAGCGCGAGGCGGCGCGGCCCCCGGGTCTCCGGTGGCGGCGGTCGCCTACTCGACGAGCGCGGGGTGCGCGCGCTTCCAGGCGTCGACGGCGCGATCCCAGACGCTCCGGTCCTTGGTGACGGTGAAGCACGCCGGGAGCCGCGCCGGATAGTCTCCCGGCCCGAGCCAGACCATGACGTTGTTCGAGCAGGCCGTGAGAGTGGACGGTACGCCCATGGACCCCGCGCCCCCTTGCCCCACCTGGTCCGCCATGAAGACGTTGTCGTGGAGGGCGAGGTTCGTCGCGCGATCGGACCACTTGAAGAAGCCTTCGTGGCCGAGGGCGGTCGGCGCGCCGTTGCGCGGTCCAGGCATGGCGGCGAGGTGGAGGAGGGTGCGCCGGATCGTGAGCGTCTGCCCGCGTCCGTCCCAGCCTCCGGCGACGATCGACGAGGTCGGCCGCTCGGCGATGGCGACGTAGCAGCCGTCGAAGAGCGAGTCTTCGATCAGGCCTCCCTGGACGTGGTCGTTCTCGACGCAGTCGTCGCGGACGTACGAGAGCCAGCTGTGCCGGATCGTGAAGGGGCCCGGCCCCTCCGGGCGGATGCCGTCGGTCACGTTGTCGATGCGCACGCCCTCGACG
The DNA here is from genome assembly GCA_020852955.1 of Deltaproteobacteria bacterium. GTDB lineage: Bacteria > Desulfobacterota > Binatia > UTPRO1 > UTPRO1 > UTPRO1. Next base: position 13,530 of record JADYZW010000009.1, read on the forward strand.
CCGAAGGCCGCGTTGTCGAAGGCGATGCCGGCGTTGTTCTCGTCGTGCATCGAGTCCCAGCCGCGGGCGCGGTCGTACTGGCCGAGCACGCGCCCGCCGGCGATGCAGGCCCCCGCGCCGCCGGCGAGGTTCACGGGATAGTGGTTGGTCGATGAGCCGAGGAACGTGGCGGAGCGCGCGTCGATCCGCGTGAGGGGCGCAAGGCCGTGGTTGGAGTACTTGGTGGCGCGGGTGCCGCTCAGGAGGATGCGGGGCCCGGTGCCGGAGAGGCAGGCGGACGGCGCCGGCGTGGCGTCCGAGGTCGGCGTGGCGCTCGGCCGCGGCGTGGCGGTCGCGGTGCGCAGCGGCGTCGCGCTGCGGACGGCCGTGGGCGGGGCGCTCGGCCGCGGCGTCGCCGTCGCCGTGGGGCGCGGTGTGGCCGTGGCCGTGCGGGTCGCGGCGACGACGGTCGGCGTGGGGCTTCGGGTCGGAGCGGCGCCGACGGTCACGTGGAGCGCCGGGCGCTGCCCGGTCGTCGGATGCTCGCGGCTCGAGAACGTCGCGCCGTCGCTGCTCGTGTTGGTGATGGCCAGCGTGTAGTGGCCCGGCCCCGCCGTGAACGCGGCGGTGACGTCGACGACGACGCGCTGGCCCCGCCTGACCGGACCGAGGCTCGCGACTACCAGCCCGGCGTTCGGGACGAGGGGCGAGCCGTCGGCGGCATCCAGCCGGCCGTCGCGGTTGCGGTCGACGTCGGTCCACTTGAGGCCCGGAGCGCCCGCGCTGGTCGCGTCGACGCCGGTCGCGGCGCCTTCGGTCCAGGACGGCGACACGGGCAGGCGCACGACGCTGCCGCCGTCGTCCGAGGCGTTGGTGGCGTGCAGCTCGAGCAGTGCGCGCGCGATCGGGCCGGACTCGGCCGAGAGATCGAAGGCGAGGTAGGTGACGCCGAAGGGCTTCACGTCGACGTCGAGATGGTCGGACCCGCCGTGCGACCAGGAGGCCTCGCCGCCCGCTTCGATGTAGGTGTCGGCGCTCGCCTCGAGGCGGCGTCCGGCCGGCGTCAGGACCGGCGTCGGCGTGCGGACGGGGGTCGCCGTGCGCGTGCGGGTCGTGGCCGGCGTCGCGGTGGCGCCCGGCGCCGCGACCGTCGGTGCGGCGGTTGCCGTCGCGCCCGGCGCCGGGGTGCGCGTGCGCGCCGGGGTCGCGGTCCGGGAAGGGGTGGGCACGGTGCCCTTCACGAGGCCCATCTCGTCCCGGATCGTCCCGTCGTCGCGCACCATCTCGAGCAGGAGCGCGTCGTCGTCCACCGAGACGCGGGTGAAGTGGTACGCCGACTCGGAGTAGGCGGTGAAGCTGCTGCTCCCGGCCGGGTAGAGTTCGCGTCCGCCCCCGCCGGTCGTCACGTAGACGGTTCCGGCGCCCGGGGCCACGATGGCGCCGCCGCGCAGCGGCAGGGTGCGTTCGTAGTCGTGCTCGTGGCCCATGAAGACCAGGTCGACCGCATGGCGATCGAAGATCGGCACGAGGTTGTTGCGGATCGTCGTGCTGCTGCCGTGGTCGCTGCTCGAGTAGATCGAGTGATGGAAGGCGACGAACTTCCAGCGCGCGGCGCTCCCGGCGAGGTCCTCGTTGAGGAAGACGTACTGCGCGCTTCCGGGGGAGGTGCTCGCGGTCGAGTTCAGCACCGCGACGTGCGCGTTCCCGAAGTCGAACGAGTAGTAGTTCTCGGAGCCCGCCGCGTTGTTGGCGGGCGTGTAGAAGGCGTCGCGCCACGGCTGGCCGCTCGCCGTTCGGACGTCGTGGTTGCCGAGGCAGGGCCAGAAGGCGAGGCGCGTCAGCAGCGCCGCGTACGGGTCGAAGAAGCGCGGGTCGTAGAGCGCGGCTTCCCCGTTGTCGTAGATCATGTCGCCGGTGTGCAGGACGAAGTCGGCGGGACTGGCGAGCATCTCGTCGCGCACGCGCATCTGCGCGCCGCCGCCCGACCCCGTGTCGCCGACGACGAGAAAGGTGAAGGGCGCGCTCGGGTCGTCGGTCGTGAAGCGCGATTCCGCCGCGAGCGGTGCGGCGCCGTCGCGCGGGACGTAGCCGTACGTCCCGCCGGGGAGGAGGCCGGTCACCGCGATCGCGCAGACCCGACCCGGCGGCCCGGTCGACACGGTGGCGGCTCCGCCGGCGAGCGGCCGCAGGGCGAGCGCGCAGTCGCTTGCCACGTCGGTGTTCCAGACCACGGTGACCGACGTGGTGGTGAGGAGTTGGAGATAGGGCCCGCGCGTCAGGACGGCCGCGGACGCCAGCGCCGGGCTCGTCAGCGGCACGCACGCCGCGAGCGCGACCGCGAGCCGGATCCCGCGCGCCGCGCGCGCTCGAAAACGGTGCTCCATAATGTGTGACCCCCCTCGTGTCGACCGACGCCGCCTCGGGTGCGTGAGCGTGCGCCGTGACACGTGACGGGGCAGCTCACCGAGATGGCGTCCGCGATCCAGCGTTGCTCGATCGCGCACCCGGCTCAGGAGCAACCGGGGTGCCATCCGCGCGCGGCGATCCGCGTCCGCCGGAACGCGCGCGGCCGGCCGCGCGACGTCAGCGGGATGACGGTGGGTTCACGAGTGCGCGGTCGCGGCGCGACGCCGTGTGGAACTCCATGGCGGCCTCCATGGCGTGCGGTCCCGGAGAGCACGAGAGTGTCAGGGGAGATCGCTCGGGCGTTCGCCACGGCCGATCGCGCGGGGTCGGACATGGCGCGTGCGCTCCGCGCGCGCCCCGCGGCGCCTCCCGCCGCTCGGTGCGGCGGGCGGGCGCACGGTCGCGCCACGACGTGCACCATCGTTCCGCGAGCGCGCGCGTCTGCACGATGCGGCGTTCCTGCGAGGCCGGAAAGGCCGCCGCGCCGCCGCGCGGACTTCGTTGCAACCGGAGGGATTCTTCTGCATAGTACGCGCGTTCTTAGAACGTGTTTCATTTTTGCGTTGGGCGCCGCGCGCGGAGGCGGGGCGCGGCGCGCCACAGGAGCCGATCCATCATGCCGAACGCCGTGCCCGACGAACGCAGCGTGCCGATCCCGCGGCGGCGCTTCTGATGCCCCGCGCCCTCGCGGGGATTCGGGTCGTCGATCTCACGGTCGAGCCGTGGGGCGGCATCGCAGCGGCGCTCCTCGGCGACTTCGGGGCGGACGTGATCCGCGTCGACGGGCTCGGACCCCCCGTGGCGGTCGGTCCCGAGGACGAGCGCGCGCCCGGCGCGTGGAACGCGGACGCGGCGCTCGCGCAGCGGAACAAGCGGAGCCTCGGCGTCGACCTCGCGCGCCCGGCGGGGCGCGAGCTCGTGCAGGCGCTCGTGGCGCGGGCGGACGTGGTGCTCACCGATCGCGCCCGCGCGGACCTCGAGCATCTCGGCCTCGACTACCGGACGCTCGGCGCCCACAAACCCGACCTGATCTACGCGCGCGGTTCGGGCTTCGGCCCGAAGGGTCCGGACGCCGATCTGCCGGCGATCGACGAGCTCGCCGCGGCGCGAACTGGGATGATGCCGATCCTGCCGCAGCCGGGGCGTCCGCCAGTCTTTCCCGGGCACGGCCAGATGTACACGGCGGTCATGCTCGCGTTCGGGATCCTGACCGCGCTCCATCATCGCGCCCGGACCGGCGCAGGGCAGGAGGTCGACGCGTCGCTGCTCGCCGGCAACATGTACGGCGCGAGCCTCGATCTCCAAGCGTACCTCGCGATCGGCGGCGAGCGCATGCTGCAGCCGATCTCGCGCCTCGACGCCGGGAACCCGATGAGCGGCACGATGTACACGAGCGCCGACGGCCCGTGGGTCACGCTCACCATGCCGGATACCGATCGCTGGTGGCCGATCTTCGCCCCGCTGGTCGAGCTCGCCGTCGACGACCCGCGCTTCGACACGCACGACAAGCGCTGCGGCGCGCACCGGCTCGAGATGATGCGGGTGCTGGAGGCGGCGTTCCGTCGGCGGCCGGCGGCGCACTGGCGCGCGATGTTCCAGGAGCGCCAGCTCTCGGCCGACATCATCGAAAGCTACGACTTCCCGGCGGCCGACCCGCAGGTCTACCGCAACCGCTACCTCCTCGCGATCGACGATCCGAGCCACGGGGCGCAGACCTCGCTCGGCTTCCCGATCTTCATGAGCGAGACGCCGGCCCGCCTCGACGCGGCGGCGCCCGCGCGCGGTCAGCACGGCGCGGCCATCCTCCACGACCTCCTCGGCCTCTCCGAGGATGCGATCACGGCGCTCCGCGACGCCGGCACGATCGCGGGCTGACGGACGCCCGTGGCGAGCGCGCTCGAAGGCCTTCGCGTCATCGACCTGACGGTCTGGTTCCAGGGACCGGTCGCGGCGCAGCATCTCGCGGACTTCGGGGCCGAGGTGATCAAGGTCGAGCGTCCGAAGGGCGGCGACCAGGGCCGGGGCGTGCGCAGCATCAAGGCGCTCCCGGTCGGCGACTGGAACCAGTACTTCCTCGTCATCAACCGCAACAAGAAGAGCATGGCGCTCGACCTCAAGACCGAGGCCGGGCGCGAGATCATGTACCGCCTGGTCGAGCGTTCGGACGTCTTCCTCTCGAATCTGGGCGCCGAGAACCTGGACGCGTGGCAGCTGACCTGGGAGAAGCTCGCCGCGATCAACCCCAAGTTGATCTACGCCACGACGACGGGCTACGGTCCGTACGCGACGACCGTGAAGCCGTCGTTCGACATGACGGTGCAGGCGTTGACGGGCCTCATGAGCCGTCTCGGCGAGCCGGGCGAGCCGCCGATCTACCTCGGCATGGGGTCGGGCGACGCCTACGGCGGTCTGATGGCGGCGCTCGCCATCCTGCTGGCGCTCTGGCACCGCAACGCGACCGGCAGGGGGCAGCGCATCGACGCGTCGCTCTACGGGGCGCAGCTCTTCCTCGCCGCGCCGACGCTGCAAGCGTGGCTCGCGACCCGCGATCCCCGCTATGCGACGCAGCAGTCGCGCGTGGCGGCGCGCAACCCGCTCTGGAACACCTATCGCGCCGAGGACCAGTGGCTGATGCTGTGCGCGCCGAACCGCGACGACGCGTTCGCGGCGCTGGCGGCGACGTTGGATCCGGCGGACGCGGGCCTCGGCGGCGACCCGCGCTTCGCGACCGCCGTCGGCCGCCGCGAGCACGCCCGGGCGCTGGTCGCGGCCCTCGACGCCGCGATCGTGCGGCGGAGCGCGGGCGACTGGATGGCGCGATGGGCGCCGCTCGCCGAGCGGCGGGTCGCGGCGAGTCCGGTCGCGACGCTCGCGGACCTCGCGCGCGACGCGGGCGCGTGGGCCAACGACTACCTCATGGAGACGCACTGCGAGGAGGTGCACCGGACCGTCACCGTGCGCGGCATGCCGGTCGGGTTGTCGAGGACGCCGGGCGTCATCCGGAGCCTCGGTGCCGAGCTCGGCCAGGACACCGAGATGATCCTGTTCGAGATGCTCGGGTACGACTGGGACGAGATTGGCGCGCTCAAGGCGAAGGGGGCGATTCCGTGAGCGGCGCGCAAGCCGCGCCCCTCGACGGCATCCGCGTGCTCGACCTCGCGACCATGCTCGCGGGGCCGTACGCCGCGACGCTCCTCGGCGACCTCGGCGCCGACGTCGTGAAGGTCGAATCGCACTACGGCGACGACAGCCGCCACCTCGGACCGGAGCGCGCCGGGCAGCGCTCGCCGTTCCTCAGCCTGAACCGCAACAAGCGGAGCCTCGTGCTCGACCTCCGGCAGTCGGAGGCGCAGCCCGTGTTCGCGCGGCTCGTGGCGACGAGCGACGTCGTCATCACCAACGTGCGGGAGCCGGCGCTCTCCAGGCTGGGGCTCGCCTTCGAGCAGGTCCGGAGGCACCGGCCGGACGTGATCTGGGTCGGCGTGACGGCCTTCGGCCCCGACGGGCCCTACGCCGGCCGTCCCGGCATCGACTTTCTCGCGCAGGGCTACGCGGGCCTGCTGTCGCTGAACGGCGACCCGCAGGGCGCCCCGGTGCGCGTGACGGTGCCGCTGGTGGACGTGATGACCTCGGAGCTCGTGGTGACGGGCGTGCTGGCGGCGTTGCTGGTGCGGGCGCGGACGGGCGAGGGCCAGCGCATCGACGTCTCGCTCCTCGACGCCCTCGTGCACGCGCAGGCGAGCGGGCTCGGCGCGTGGTTCCTGAAGGAGGAGATCACGCCGCGGACCGGCAACCGCAGCCAGTACTTCGCGCCCTCGGGCGTCTACGCCTGCCGCGACGGCAAGGGGATCGTCGTCACCTGCCCGTCCGACAAGTTCTTCGCGCACCTCTGCCGCGCCCTCGAGGTCGAGTGGGCGGACGACCCGCGCTTCGCGAGGATCGCGGCGCGCCTCGCCAATCAGGACGAGCTCGACGCGCGCCTGGCGGCCCGCTGCCGCGACTTCGGGCGCGACGACCTGCTGCTGCGGCTGATCGCGGCCGACGTGCTGGCGGCGCCGATCCACGAGATCCCCGAGGTCGCCGCGGATCCGCAGGTGCGCCACAACGACATGATCGTCGCGACCGAGCACGCGACGCTCGGCCGGCTGGAGGTGACCGGCGTGCCGGTGAAGCTCCGCGGCACACCGGGCAGCGTCCGGCTGGCGCCGCCGGTGCACGGGCAGCACACCCTCGCGCTCCTCGGCGAGCTCGGGTTCGGCCCCGACGAGATCGCGACGCTGCGCCGGGCGCGCACGGTCGGCGTCGCCGGCTAGAGCGCGCCCGCCCGCCGGTCCCGCGATCCGCCTCCGCGACCGCCCGGTCCTCCGCGGGGAGGGCGGCCGCCCGTCGGATCAGCCGCCCGTCGGCTCCTCCTCGAGCAGCAGCGGCAGCTTCATGCGGAAGGTCGTGCCGGCGCCCGGGGCGCTCTCGCCCTCGAAGATGCCGCGGTGCGCGGCGACGGCGTTGAGCACGATGCGGGTCCCGAGGCCGGTGCCGCCGGGCTTGGTGCTCTTCGGCTCGCCGCGCAGGATGCGCGCCAGCACGTCGGGCGCCATGCCGTGCCCGGCGTCGGCGATCGTGATCTCGACGCAGCGGCCGCCCGGCAGGCGCGGCTCGGGACGGACGGCGAGGCGCACCGTGACGGTGCCGTGCGGCGTCACCGGGATCGCGTTGTCGACGAGGTTGTAGACGGCGCGCTCGACGAGGAAGCGGTCGACGCGGCAGCGGGGAACGGGCGCGAGGTCGGGCACGAGCCGGACGGCGTGGCGGCGCGCGACGCGCGCGAGATCCTCGAGCTGGGCGGCGAGCACCGCGGCCAGGTCGTGCGGCGCGAGGTCGGGGGGCGTGATGGTGCCCTTGAGGGCGTCGGCGATGAGCCTGGTGTGGTCCTGCACGGCCTCGACCTGATCCATCACGATGTCGAAGGTCTCGCCGTAGGACTGGCGCACGAGCGCGGCCGCCGCCGGCGTTCCGGCGCGGGGGTCGAGCGCCGCGAACATGGCATCGAGGTCGGCGCGGAGCGCCTGCACGCCGGTGACGATCGGCGCGACCTTGTTCTTGATGTCGTGGCTGAGATCTCCGACGGCGTGCGCGATGGCGGCGGCCTGCGCGTCGCGGGCGAGCTGGGCGGTCTCGATCGCCGCCGCGGCGACCGAGGCGACGATCTCGAGCACCTCGAGATCGTCGCCGTCGAAGTCCCCCTGCCGCTTGTTCAACAGCTGGAGCACGCCGACGGGCGTTCCGGCCTGGTGGCGGAGCGGCACCGTCAGGATCGTCTCGCTCGGAAAGCCGATGCGGCGGCCGACCTCGCGGTCGTGCTCGACCGCTTCGTGCGGGCGGTTGGTGATCTGCGAGCGGCCGGAGCGGAAGACCGCGCCGGCGAGGCCGGTCGTGATCGGGATGCTCTGGCCCGTGAGCTCGCGCGCCTTGGCGCCGACGACGTACCGGAAGACGAGCGAGGCGTCGGCCGCGCGGTGCAGGAAGATGGTGCCGGCGACGGCGTCGACCGCGTCGAGGGAGACGGTGAGGATGTCGCGCAGGCGGTCGTCGAGGTCGAGCGAGGAGGAGAGCAGGCGGCTGATCGCGTGCACGGCGGCGATCTGCCGGTTGCGCGCCGCGAGCGTGGCGCGCAGCTCGGTGGCGCTGCGGTCGTCGGGGCCGGACGCCTGGCGCATGGCGCCATCCTCCGAGATGCCGCGCCCGCCGTCCAGCCCCGCCGCCCGGCCACCGGTGCAGGAAACGCTTCAGCGGCCCGAGGAGGCGGTCGATCGGCGCGGCCTTCACGAGGCGGGCGCTTCGCGGCCGGCTCATGACGCCTCCGCGCCGGGGCCGTCGGCGGGCGCCGCGCGGCGCGGCACGGCCGCGCCGGGGCGGCCGGTCGCATGCGTCGCGAGGGCGTCGACGAGGCGCGACTCGTTGGCGTCGAGCCAGCGGGCGACGCCAACGAGTGCGAGCGTTCGCCGCGCGGTCGCGCCGAAGCGGCCGCGCGCGCGCACCTCGTCGAGGAGCGCCGCGATCAGGACGGGCAGGCGCTCGCGCATCGCGGCCGGTACGAGCGCGGCCTCGTCGGGGGCCAGGGGAAAGGCGGCACCGAGGGCGCGGGCGAAGGCCACGAGGCGCGGCGTCCGGAAGACCGGCGCACTCGCGAGGACGTGGGTCAGCGCGTTCTGCACGTCGGCGACCCGCGGGACTTCCGCGAGGCCGTCGAAGTCGAGGAGAGCGACGAGCCGCCCGGAGCGTGCGAGCAGGTTCCCGTGCCGCCAATCGGCGAACGCGCTCGACATCGGGAGGCGGCGGAGCGCGGCGACGGTGTCGTCGGGCAGCTCGACGGCGCGCGCGACCGCCGTCCCGTGGGCGGCGATCGCGCGCGCGAGCCGGCGCCGCGGGTGGCGGTCGCGGAGCCAGCGGGCGGCGCTCGCGAGGGTCGCCACCGTCTTCGCGCGCTCGTCCGGGGGGCGGCGGAACCGGCCGGCGCGGTCGCCGAGGTCGAGGTCGGTCAGCGCGCGCTCGGTCGCGGCGACCAGGCGGGCGACGTCGGCGGCCCGCGCCGTGGTGCGGGGGCGCGGCGCCGTCCGTCCGTCGATCCACGCATAGAGGAGCCAGTGGACGTCGCCCTCCGAGGCGAAGGCGGCGCCGTCGCGGGTCGGCAGCGGGCGCGGCAGGCGATACGGGAAGCCGGCGGTCGCGAGATGGTCGATGACGCGCACCTCGTACGCGAGGTGGGACGGATCGGCGCGGACCTCGCGCAGAACGAAGCGGCCCGCCGGGGTGTCGAGGGCGCAGCGCGACCCGGCGGCGCCCGGCAGGCGGCGGGCCTTGTAGGCGTTGCGGAGATCCCAATGGCGGAGCGCGGTCGCGAACGCGGACGACGCGGGCGGCGCCGGGCGGGCGACGGCGGGCGGAGTCACGCGCGGGGGACCTACGCGCGTCCGGCGGCGGCGCGCGTCGGCGTCCGGCCCGGGGCGGCCGCGTCGCGAGGGACCGCTCCGGACGCCCGGCGCGCGAGCTCCTCGACGCGCAGGCGCTCCACGAAGCGCGTCACCGCGTCGACGGCGTACGCCGAGCGGCGCGAGTGGAAGATGTCGAAGGCGTGCTGCGCGCCCGGCAGCTCGGCGTAGACGACCGGATGGCGCGAGACGCCGCGGAGCGCGCGCACGAAGTGGCGCGCGTCCTCGACGTAGGCGAGCGAGTCGTGCGTGCCGTGGATGACGAAGAAGGGCGGGGCGTCGGCGTGGACCCGCGCGATCGGCGACGCCTTCTCCCAGGCGTCTCGATCCGTTTCCGGCGAGGACTTCATCACGAGACGCCCGAGGAAGGACGTCATCGATGCCCGGCCGCGCTCGCCGTAGCGGTCGAGGAAGTCGTAGACGCCGTAGAAGGGGACGCAGCCCTGGACGGTCGTGTCGGCGTCCTCGAACCCCGGCTGGTACTCGGGATCGTTGGCGGTGAGCGCGACGAGGGCCGCCAGGTGGCCGCCGGCGGAACCGCCGGTCACGACGACGAACGACGGATCGCCGCCGTACTCGGCGGCGTGGCGCTTGGTCCACGCGAGGGCGCGCTTCACGTCGACGAGATGGTCCGGAAAGGTGGCGCGCGGGCTCAGGCGGTAGTTCGCCGCGACGCAGAGCCAGCCGCGCGCCGCCAGGTGATACAGGAGCGGGAGCGCCTGCTGGTCCTTCTGGCCGATCGTCCAGCCGCCGCCGTGGATCTGGAAGAGGATCGGGAACGGCCCGGCGCCGTCGGCGGCGAGCGGGAGGTAGACGTCGAGCTGGTTGCGTCGGCCGTGCGGGCCGTAGGCGACGTTGCGGATGCGCTCGACGCCGCGGACGGGGAACTTGAACGGGCGGGCGATGCGGCGGAAGGGCACCCCGGCGCTCGTCGGACCGTCCGCCTCGGCGAGATCGTGGTCCAGGGCCGCGTCGAAGACGGCGCCCGTGACGCCCGCCAGCTGGTGGAAGATCGCGAGCGCCGCCCATGAGGTCACGGTGATCGCGAGCCCGAGCCATCCCGGCCAGGCGTCGAGCGCGCCCAGGGCGACGAAGACGACGGTGGCGATCGCCTGCCACGCGACGTGGTGCACCGCCAGCTCGCCGGTCAGCCAGGCGCCGAAGAAGTACGGGACGATCAGGTAGCTGATGCGCCGGATGCGCAGCACGGCCGTCGCCGTGAAGGCGGCGCCGACGAGGCTCACGAAGAGAAAGAGCCACGGGGCGGCGGGCGACGGCGTCATTTCTTCTTCTCGTAGTCCTCGAGGAGCTGGTTCCGCGCCAGGGTCTCGCGCTCGCGGAGCTCGTAGAAGCGCGGTGTGCGCTTCCCGACGAAGGCGTTGCCGCCTTCTTTGCCTTCGGGCGTGTCGAACCAATCCGGATAGAAGTTGCCGGAGACGACGCCGAGCTCGGCGTAGCCGTCCATCTCCTGGTCGAAGGCGGCTTTCAGGACCTCGAGGCAGCCGGGGCTCGCGAGGAAGAGCTCGCTGCACCACTGGTCGACCTCCGCCTCCAGCCGCTCGAGCGGCACGACGCGGTTCACGAGCCCCATCTCGAGCGCTTCGAGCGCGGGATAGCGGCGGCAGAGCATCCAGATCTCGCGCGCCTTCTTGTGGCCGACGACCTTGGTGAGGAAGGGCACGAAGTAGCCGTCGGCCGGGCTCGACACGCGCGGGCCGGCCTGGCCGAAGATCGCGTCGTCGGCGGCGATCGTGAAGTCGCAGACGTACGCCATGTGGTTGTGGCCGCCGAGGCAGTAGCCCTGGACCTGCGCGATCACCGGCTTCCGCGACAGGCGGATCAGGCGGTTGTGCGGATAGCGGTTGTAGAACGCCTCGCGGAGTCCCCAGCGCTCCCAGGCGACGTCGCCGCCAGCGCCGAAGTGCTTTCCGGCGCCTGCCACCACGAGGACGCCGATGGTCGGGTCGTGGTTCGCGTCGTAGAAGGCGCGGAACATCTCGTCGACCGTGTGGAGGGTCATGGTGTTGAGCTTGTCGGGTTTGTTGATGGTGATGCGCGCGACGCCGCCCTTGAGCTCGGTGTGGTGTTTCTTCTCGTAGACGATCTCGTCGAAGATGAGCCCGTCGCCCTCGACCGCGGCCCAGGCGGTGAAGGTCGCCGGGCCGCTTACGGTGCGCGTCATAGGGCCCCCACGACCTTTCCCGCCTCCGCGAGGAGGCGCACGAGCCCGGGACGGTCGAGCGCGGCGAGGCCCGCGGGCGGCGTCGCGATTCCGAGGAGCGCGGACCAGACCGGGCAGGCGTACACCGTCACGCCTTCCGCGATGGTCGCGGCGAGGAGCGCCTTGGGGTCGAGCTGCCGCCCTTCGCCCTTCGCGCGGAGCGGCAGCCCGAGCGCCGCGCCGCCGCGGTCGGCGAGCCCGAGGCGCATCGCCTGCCCGGCGAGCTCGCGCGGCCAGCCAAAGGTGCCGCCCGAGACGGCGGCGAGCGCCTCGCCCGTGACGACGACGGCGACGGCGCGTCCTGCGCTCCGCGCCTCGCGCGCGACGACGAGCGTGCCGACGAGCGCGCTCGCGAGCGCGTCGCGTACGATGAACAGACAATCCATGGTTCCCTCCTTTACCGCTCCGGCGTCAGCAGCGACAGCGCGTGGCGGCAGGGCGCTTCGCGGGAGGTGTGATCGTCGGACAAGGTATGGGCGGGCGCTGCGGGGCGCAATCCGGGGAAGGATGTCGTCCGGGTGGACGGCGGCGTGCGGCCCACCCTTGCCGTCCGAATTGCAACATGTTCTATTCTCACGACTCGCCGCGCGGTGGCGGGTACGGCGCGCCATGAAACCTCCCGTGTTCGACTACGCCACGCCGGCGTCCCTCGCCGAGGCGACCGACTTGCTCGTGCGGCACGCGGGCGACGCCAAGGTGCTCTCGGGCGGCCAGAGCCTGGTGCCGCTCCTCAACATGCGGCTCGCGCGTCCGGCACTGCTGGTCGATCTGGCGCGCATCGCCGACCTCGACGGGGTGCGGGCCGACGCCGACGGCGTCGCGATCGGGGCGATGACCCGGCAGCGCACGGTCGAGTTGTCGAGCGAGGTGCGGGCGCGTCATCCGCTTCTGCATGCCGGGCTGCAGCTGATCGCCCACCCGCAGAATCGCAACCAGGGCACGGTCGGGGGCTCGCTCGCGCACGCCGACCCGGCGGCGGAGCTGCCGGCGCTCGCGCTCGCGCTCGACGCGACGTTCGACGCGGTGGGGCCGGGCGGCACGCGTCGCATCGCGGCGGCGGACTTCTTTCTCACCTATCTGACCACCGCGCTCGAGGCCGCCGAGATCCTGACGGCGGTGCGCTTCCCGATGTTGCCGGCGCGGACGGGCTGGTCGATCCAGGAGGTGGCGCGCCGGCACGGGGACTTCGCGCTCGCCGGAGTGGTCGCAATCGTCGGCCTCGCGCCCGCGGGCGCGATCGCGAGCGCCCGGCTCGTGCTGTTCGGGGTGGGCGCGACGCCGATCCGGGCGGCGGCGGCCGAGGCGCTCCTGGTCGGCGGGCCGGCGGACGCGGCGTCGTTCGGGCGCGCCGGGGCCCGGGCGGCGGGCGATCTCGAGGAGCCGCTCACCGACGTGCATGCCAGCGCCGACTACCGTCGCGACCTGGCGCGGGTGCTCGTGGGGCGCGCGCTCGCCGAGGCGGCGACCCGGGCGCGGGGCGCGTGACGAAGGAGCCGAACGACGTGACCATCACGCGACGCATCAGCATGACCGTGAACGGCGAGCGCCATGAGGCGGACGTCGAGCCGCGCACGACGCTCGTCGACTTCCTGCGGGGAACGCTCGGCCTCACCGGCACCCATGTGGGCTGCGAGCACGGCGTCTGCGGGGCGTGCACCGTCCTGTGGAACGGCAAGGCGGTGCGCTCGTGCATCATGCTCGCCGTCCAGGCGGACGGCGCGGAGCTGAAGACGGTCGAGGGCCTCGCCGACGGCGCGACGCTGCACCCCATCCAGCAGGCCTTCCTCGAGAAGCACGGCCTCCAGTGCGGCTTCTGCACGCCGGGGTTCATGCTCTCCATCTACGAGCTCCTCGGCCGCACGAGCGCGCCGACCGAGGAGGAGATCCTCGACACGCTCGGCGGGCACCTCTGTCGCTGCACGGGCTATCAGTCGATCGTCGAGGCCGCCCACCTCGCGGTCGAGAAGATGCGGACGCGATGACCGCGCCGGAGAAGCGCCTGCCGGGGAGCGTCGCGGAGCTCCCGAACAGCGCGCCGCGCTACGTCGGCCGGCCGATCGACCGGGTGGAGGATCCCGCGCTCCTCACCGGCCGCACCCAGTTCATCGACGACGTCGTCCTGCCGCGCATGCTCCACTGCGCCATCCTGCGGAGTCCGCACGCGCACGCGCGGATCGCGTCGATCGACACGCGCGAGGCGGAGAAGCTCCCCGGTGTCGTCGCGGTCGTGACCGGCGAGGACGCCAAGCGCTGGTCGAATCCCGTCATGACGGTGCCGCCGGGCTGGGGAACGCATTGCCTCGCGACCGAGAAGGCGCGCTTCGTCGGCGAGCCCGTCGCGGCGGTGGCGGCCGCGAGCCGGTACGTCGCCGAGGACGCGCTCGAGCTGATCGCCGTGGAGTACGAGCCGCTTCCGGCCGTCGCCGACGCGCGCAAGGCGCTCGAACTCGGGAGCCCGCTCGTATTCGAGGAGAACGGCGACAACGTGATGCTGCGGAAGCTCTTCACGTGGGGCGACATCGACGGCGCGTTCGCCGGCGCGGTCCACGTGGTGCAGCGGGAGTTCCGCTGGAACCGGCTCGGCGCGAATCCGCTCGAGACCTTCGGCGTCGTGAGCCAGTGGGACGAGCTCGCGGGCACGCTCACTTGCCGCGGCAGCTTCCAGGCGCAGCACCATTTCGCGATGGCGCGCGCGATGGTCTTCAACCTGCCGCTCAACCGGGTGCGGTTCATCAGCCACCCACACGGCGGCAGCTTCGGCGGCAAGGGCGGGGCGCGCGGCACCGACATCACGGCGCTGCTCTCGCGCAAGGCCGGAGGCCGGCCGGTGAAATGGATCGAGGACCGCATGGAGTACCTCGCCGGCGGCGCGAGCCAGGCGTGGGACCGGCACTACGACGCCGCGCTCGCGCTCGACGCGGGGGGCAAGGTGCTCGGCTTCCGGGTGCGCCTCCTCGACGATCTCGGCGCGACTGCGGAGGGCTGGGGCGCGGTGAGCGCGGCGAAGCCGCTCACCAGCTTCACGGGCTGCTACGCCATCGCGGCGGCCCAGTACGACCTCACGATCGTCGCGACCAACAAGCTCCCGGGCAGCCCGTACCGCGGTATGGGTCCGCCGCCCCACAACTGGGTCCTCGAGCAGCTCATGGATCTCGCGGCGCGCGAGCTCGCGCTCGATCCGGCCGAGATCCGCCGGCGGAACTTCATTGCGCCCGACGCCTTCCCGTACACGATCGCGAGCGGCAACGAGTACGACAGCGGCGACTACGCGGCCGCGCTCGACGCCGCGCTCGCGATGGGCGACTACCCGGCGCTCCGCGCCGAGCAGGCGCGGCTGCGCGCTGAGGGCCGGTATCTCGGCATCGGCCTGGTCAATACGATCGAGCCCGGAGTCTTCGACTGGAACGCCTACGCGATCGTCGGCCAGCCCGGCACCGGCGTGCCGGAGGGCGCGACCGTCGGCATCGATCTCTTCGGCAAGCTCACAATCAAGGTTGGCTTCGCGCTCGAAGGCCAGGGCCAGTACACGGTCGCCGCGCAGGTGCTCGCCGATTGGTTTACGGTGGACATCGCCGACGTCCGCGTGATCGCGCTCGACACGCTGTCGGCGCCGCCGCACTTCGGGCCGGGCGGGAGCCGGCTCGGCGTGGCGCTCACCGGCGCGGTGCTCGGCGCGGCGCAGCGCTTGACCGAGAAGCTCGTCGCGGTCGCGGCGGGGCTCTTCCGGACACCGCCCGAGCACGTCGAGCTGCGCGACGGACGAATCGGCGTGAAGGGTAGGCCGGAGGCGTCGATGCCGTTCCAGGAGGTCGCGCAGACGATGCTCGCGCGGAGCGACCTCTTGCCGCCGGGCGTCGATCCGAATCCCGAGGCGACCTATGTCTGGACCGCACCCGGCCGGACGCCCGCCGACGACCAGGGCCGCGCCAAGAGCTACCTCACGGCGGCCAACGCGTGCCACCTGGTGCTGGTCGAGATCGACGTCGAGACTGCGCAGGTCCACATCAAGAAGTATTGGATCGCGGACGACTGCGGCACGCGCCTCAATCCGGCGAACGTCGAGGGTCAGACCCAGGGCGGCGTCGCCCAAGGCGTGGGCGCCGCGCTCCTCGAGGAGGCGGTCTACGACGAGGACGGCCAGCTCAGGACGTCGACGTTCATGGATTACCTCCTGCCGACGATCTACGAGGTGCCGATGACGGAGAAGCGCGCCCTCTGCACGCCGTCGCCGTTCACTCCGCTCGGCGCCAAGGGCTGCGGCGAAGGAGCGATGCACACGACCCCCGGCGCGATTCTCTGCGCGATCAACGACGCACTCGTCCCGCTCGGCCTCGAGCTCCGCGAGGTGCCGGCGAGCCCGCAGCGCCTCTGGACGCTGCTCCGGCAGGCGAAGCGCTGACCGGCGGTGCCTCCGGCGTCGGTCCGGCGGACGGCGGGCCCCGCCGTCCGCCGGGGGGCGCCTATCGCTCGCGGCCGAGCCGGGTCGCGACGTAGTCGCGCATCGCCTGCAGGGCCTCCGGGTCCTGGGCCACGCCGAGTAGCGTGTCGCCGTCGGCGAAGCCCGTCGTTCCCGCCGCCATCGCGCGCGTGACGGCGTTCACGTGCTCCTTCGTGACGACGACCGGCACCGAGGGTTTCGATGCGACCTCGCGAGCGAGCCCTTCGGCCTCCTCCGCGACGTCGCCCGCCGCGACGACGCGGTTCACGAAGCCGAGCTGCTTCGCCTCGGCGGCGCTGAAGCGGCGGCAGGTGACGACGAGCTCCTTCGTGAACGCGGGGCCGATCTCGCGCACCAGGCGCGGAATCCCTCCCCAGGCGAGCGGGATGCCGAGGTCGACCTCGGGAATGAACATGACGGTGTCGTCGGCGACGACGCGCAGGTCGCAGGCCGCCATCAGCACGAGGCCGCCGCCGACCGCGTAGCCGTGGACCTGCGCGATCGTGGTCGCCCGCATCTGCTCGACCGCGTCGGCCATGCGCAGCCCGTATTGTCCGACCTCGCGCCGGTGGATCCACGAGTGGCCCGACGAGGGCAGGGCGTCGGCGAGCGGCGCGTCGCGCAGGTCGGCGCCCGCCGAGAAGCAGCGCCCGTCGCCGCGCACGACGACGACGCGCACTTCCCGTTGCTCGTCGAACCAGCGCGCGGCGCGGGCCAGCTCCTGCAGCATCGTCGCGCCCATCGCGTTCAGGCGCTCGGGGCGCGCGAGCGTGAGGCGGCCGAGGCGCGCGTCCGCGGCGTCGATCTCCACGCGCAGGCTCTCGAAGGGCGGGGGCGTCGAACGGCTCATGGCGTGCGCGGCTCCTAGCGGATCGCCTTCAGCTCGACGTCGATCTGCAGGACCGCGTTTCCCGGGACCTTGCCGGGGACGCCCTCGGCGCCGTAGCCGAGCGCGGGCGGGACGTAGAGGGTGCGCTTGCCGCCGACCTTCATCGTCGACACGCCTTCCTCGAGGCCCCGCAGCGCCTGGCCCTTGCCGAGCGCGAACTCGAAGTTCCGGCCGCCGTTCTTGCCTTCGAGGATCTTCCCGTCGGCGGAGATCGAGTAGACGACGACGACGGTCTGTCCATTCTTCGGCGTCGCGCCCTCGCCGGCATCCGTCTCGAGGTACTGGAGCCCGCTCGCGGTCGTCACCATCGGGTGCGCGGGCGATGTGGCGGGCGTCGGATCCGCCGCGTGCGTCGCCGTCGCGGCGAGCGCGAAGAGGGTCGCCAGAATCAGGGCCATCGAGAGTGGGCTACGCATGCGAGATCCTCGTTGCGGGGAGTGTCGAAGCGGACGCACGCTAGCCACGGGGTACGGCGCGGTCAAGGGAAGCGGCGGCGCCCGGGTCGGCTCGACGACCGGACCCGGACCGGGCTAAGAAGCACCGCCGCATCCGACCCGAATCCGGCGCGAAGGAGACCAGCGTGACGACAACGGCGACCGACCATTTCGTGGCCCTCTCGGAGTGCCACTTCATGAACGAGCAGTCGATGCACGAGATCAGCTACTACCCGGGCTTCACGCGCTGGTGGCAGAGCGTCGACGGCGTGATCCGGGCCTGGGCGAACCGCGACCTCGCGGGCGGCGCGGCGATGCCGCCGCCCCGCGCGCACGCGCTCATCGAGTGGATGGACAAGGCCGGCGTCGACGTCTGCTTCGCGCTCCGCGAGTCGATGATGGACGTCGCGGGCTACGCGACCTGCATGTCGACGAACGCCTTCATCCTGGAGGAGATCGCGCCGTATCCCGACCGGATGTACCTCGAGTGCAACGTCGGTCCGATCATGCGGCGGGGCGTCGAGCACGCGATCTGGGAGCTCGAGTACCTGGTGAAGGAGCGCGGCGCCAAGCTCTGCAAGGTGTACGCGCCCGAGGACGGGCCGCTCAACGACCGCCAGCTCTGGCCCTTCTACGAGAAGGCGTGCGAGCTCGACGTCGCGCTCACGATCCACATGGGCATGGCCTACGTGTGCCCGCAGCCGACCAAGTACACGCTGCCGCTCCTCCTCGACGACGTCTGCCTCGACTTCCCGGAGCTGAAGGTCATCGCCTACCACATGGGCTGGCCCTATCACGAGGAGATGATGGGCTACGCCGGCAAGCACAAGAACTTGTACCTGAGCCTCTCGGGCATCGTCGGTTGGCTCCAGCGCGCGCCCTACCGCGGCTACCACATGATCGGCCAGGCGCTGCAGTGGGTGAGCCCGGACAAGATCGTGATGGGACTCGACCTCGCCTTCGACGACATGCCGCGCGTCGTCGACTGGGTGCGGAACCTCCAGATGCCCGAGGAACTCCAGGAGAAGTGGGGCTACCCCGAGATCACCGAGGACATGCGGGCGAAGTTCCTCGGCCTGAACCTCGCCAGGCTCGCGAAGATCGAGCCGACCAAGCGGGTGAAGAAGAAGGGCTGAGCCGGTGACGGTCTCCGGGCGCACGGCGGCGGAGGAGCAGGAGCGCCGGCTCGGAGCGCTCCGCGCCGCGATGGCCGAGCACGGCCTTGCGGCGTATCTCGTGCCGCGCGCGGACGAGCACCAGAACGAGTACGTGCCGGCGTCCGAGGAGCGCCTGCGGTGGATCAGCGGCTTTAGCGGCAGCGCCGGGTTCGCGGCGATCGGCCGGACGCACGCCGCGGTCTTCGTCGACGGCCGCTACGTCCTCCAGGTCCGGCAGCAGAGCGACGCGGCGTTCTGGGAGCACCGTCACGTCGTCGAGGCGCCGTTCGCCGACTGGGTGAAGCAGCGCCTCGCGGCGGGCGACCGCATCGGTTTCGACTCGCGGCTCCACACCAGCGCGGAGATGAAGCGGTATCGGGCGGCGCTCGCCGGTCTCGGCGTCGAGCTCGTGCCGATCCGGCCGAACCTCGTCGACCGCTGCTGGGCCGACCGGCCGGCGCCGCCGCGGAGCCCGGTCGCGCTCCATCCACTCGAGGTCGCCGGCGAGACGTCGGCCCTCAAACGCGCGCGCATGGCGGCCGAGCTCGTGCGGGCGGGACTCGACGCGCTCGTCGTGTCGGCGCCCGACAGCGTGGCGTGGCTCTTCAATCTGCGCGGCGGCGACGTGCCAATGACGCCCGTCGTGCTCGGCTACGCGATCCTCCGGGCCGACGCCTCCGCGACGCTGTTCGTCGAGCCCGCGACGCTCGCTCCGGAGGTGCGCGCCGCGCTCGAGGGCGACGGCGCCGGCGCGGTCACGCTCGCGGCGCCGGCGGCGCTCGAGGCGGCGCTCGCGGCGCTCGGCAGGAAGAAGGTGCGCCTCGACAGTGGCACGGGCAGCGTGTTCCTGCACGACCGGCTCGAGGCCGCCGGCGCCACCGCCGACGTCGGGGCGGACCCGTGCCAGGCGGCCAAGGCGCGCAAGAACGCGGTCGAGATCGCGGGCATGCGGCGCGCGCACCATCGCGACGGGGTCGCCCTCGCGCGCTTCTTCGCCTGGCTCGACGCGGCCCCGCGGATCGGCGAGTCCGAGTGGACGCTCGCCGAGGTGCTGGGCGCGCTGCGCGCGCGCGGCGAGCGTTACCGGGGTCCGAGCTTCGACACGATCTCGGCGCTCGGCGGCAACGCGGCGCACCCGCACTATCGCGCCGCCGCCGATCGGGCGCGCGTCGTCGCCGCCGACGACCTGTACCTCGTCGACAGCGGCGGCCAGTATCTCGACGGCACGACCGACGTGACGCGGGTCGTGATGCTCGGGACGCCGACCGCCGAGATGCGGCGCCGCTACACCGAGGTGCTGCGCGGGGTGATCGCCGTCAGCCGCGCGCGCTTCCCGGTCGGGACGACCGGCGCGCAGATCGATCCCCTGGCGCGCCAGTACCTGTGGGCGAGCGGCGTCGACTTCGACCACGGCACCGGCCACGGCGTGGGGAGCTATCTCTCCGTCCACGAGGGACCGCAGGGCATCTCCAAGCGGTCCACCGAGGTGAAGCTCGAGCCCGGCATGGTGCTCTCCGTCGAGCCCGGCTACTACAAGGTCGACGCGTTCGGCATCCGCATCGAGAACCTCGTCGTCGTCGCGGAGGCGGCGCCGCAGCCCGAGGGCGCGGAGCTCCGGACGCTCGCCTTCGAGACGTTGACGCTGGCGCCGCTCGAGCGCCGCCTGATCGACGTCGCCGCGCTCGACCCCCTGGAGCGCGCATGGGTGGACGCGTACCACGCGACGGTGCGGGCGGCGCTGACCCCCGACCTCGATCCGGCCGACGCCGCCTGGCTCGCGCGCGCGACCGCGCCGCTCGGACGATGAGCGTGACGCCGTCGTTCCGCGCGAGCGACGCGGCCCTGCACGCCGAAGCGGTCGCGGCCGCCGGGTGCGACGACTTCGGCGACCGCGCGTACCGCGAGGGCTTCGAGCGGATCCTCGACGCCTACGATCGGGAGGCGCGCTTCCACGACGCGGGGCGGGCGGCGGCGCGCGCGCACCTCGTGCAGCTCCTCGCCACGCGGCTCCGCTGCGAGGCGGCGCTCGAGGCTCCGGGCGCCGCCGCCGCGGCCGACGCCGTCCGGCGTCCGATCGTGGTGCTCGGTCTCGTCCGCACCGGCAGCACCGCGCTCCACCACCTGCTCGCCCAGGATCCGTCGGTGCAGGTGCTGGAGTACTGGCTCGCGGCGCGCCCGCGCCGGCGGCCACCGCGGGCCGCCTGGGAGGCCGAGCCCGCCTTCCGCGCCGCGGCCGCCGAGATCGACGCCATGTACGCGTTCGATCCCGGCCTGCGGAAGATCCATCTGATGATGCCGGACCTCGCCGAGGAGTGTCGCCACTTCCTCGCGCAGAGCTTCACCGACGATTCGTTCGAGGTGAACGCGACGGTGCCGTCGTACGTCGCCTGGTACGAGGGCGGACGACACGTCGCGGCCTACCGCCGGCACCGGCGCCTGCTCGGACTCGTCGGCGGGGACGACGGGCGGCGCTGGGTGCTGAAGTATCCCGTGCACCTGAAGCACCTCGACGCGCTCCTCGCGGCGTATCCGGACGCCTGCATCGTGCAGACCCACCGGGATCCGGCGCAGGTCATGGCGTCGTACGTGGAGCTGATCGCGGGCTTCCGCGCCATCTACGAAGGCGACATCGACCGCGCGGCGATCGCGTCGGAGCAGCTCGAGGTGTGGGCGGCCGCGGCCGAGCGCGCCATGGCGACGCGCGCGCGCCACGACCCGGTGCAGTTCCACGACGTGTTCTTTCCCGACTTCGTGGCCGATCCGATCGCGTCGGTACGCGCGATCTACGGGCGCTTCGGGATGGTGCTCTCGGCGGAGGCCGAGGCGCGCATGCGGGCGTGGCAGGGCGGCGACCCGGACGGCGCGCAGGCCCGGCCGCGGCGGGTCGACGACGGCCTCGGGCTTCCGCCGGCGCGCGTGCGCGAGCGGTTCGCCGCGTACATCGGACACTTCGGCCTCGCCACCGACGCGCGGCCGCGCGCGCCGCGCGCCCCGGGGAGGGAGCGACGGGCGCGCAGCGCCCGCGAGGAGGAGCTGCTGGCGACGGCGCGGCGGTTCCTGCCGAGCGGGGTGCGGACCCCCTCGGGCCGGGCCGAGGACGCGATGGTGGTCGCGAGCGCGCGCGGGGCGCGGATCGTCGACGCGAGCGGCCACGAGTACGTCGACTACCTGCTCGGGTCCGGACCGCTGCTCCTCGGGCACGCGCACCCCGCGGTCGTCACGGCGGTCGCCGCCCAGCTCGAGCGCGGCGCAAGCTACCTCCTCGTGAACGAACCGGCGATCCGGCTGGCGGCGGCGCTCGTCGAGCTCGTGCCGTGCGCCGAGGCGGTGACATTCCACAGCACGGGCTCGGAGGCGACCTACTACGCGCTCCGGCTGGCGCGCGCTTTCCGCGGCCGCGACGTCGTGCTCAAGTTCGAGGGCGCCTATCACGGCATGCACGACGCGGCGTTGATGAGCACGCAGTGGACGCACACGCCCGCGCCGTTCCCCGCCGCCGTTCCGGGCTCGCGCGGCATCCCGACGAGCGCCGCCGCCGACGTGCTGGTCGCGCCGTTCAACGACGTCGCCACGACGACGGCCATCATCGAGCGCCACCACGAGCGGATCGCCGCAGTGATCGTGGAGCCGCTGCAACGCACGATCCCGCCGTGCCCGGGATTCCTGGCCGAGCTCCGCCGGATCACGGCGCACTACGGAATCGTCCTGGTGTTCGACGAGGTCGTGACGGGCTTCCGGCTCGGCCTCGGCGGTGCGCAGGCGCGCTACGGCGTGACGCCCGATCTCTGCGCGCTCGGCAAGAGCATCTCCGGCGGCCATCCGCTCGGCGTCGTCTGTGGGCGGCGCGAGATCCTGGCGCTCGCCGATCCGGAGCGGCGGACGACCGGCGACGGCGTGCTCCTCACCGGGACCTACGGCGGCAATCCGGTCTCGGCCGCGGCGGCGCTCGCCTGCATCGCCGAGCTCCGCCGGCCCGGGGTCTATGCGGACCTGGAGGCGACCGGCCGGCGCCTGATGACCGCCTTGCAGGGGATGTGCGACGACGCGGGGATCGCCGCCCACGTCCAGGGCGAGCCGTCGGTCTTCCAGCCGTGGTTCGCGGCGGCGCCCGTGGTCGATCATCGCGCGGCCCTCGCGGCCGACCACGGGCGGGCCGCCGCCTTTACGGCGCACCTGCTGGCAGCCGGCGTCGTGAAGGCGCACGAGAAGCTCTTCCTCTCGACCGTCCACGGCGACGAGGAGATCGCCCGGACGCTGGCGGCGTTCGCGGAGGCGGTGGACCGGCTGCGCGACGGGTGAGTGGCGCGGTCACCGCGGCCTCTGGCATGTAGGGGGCTACGCATGAGCCCTCGGCGACGACGGCGGTTCCCGCGCGCCGGCGCGGCGCGGCAGCCGGCGCGGAAGACCCCGCGGACGGCGGCGGCGTCCGCGGCGGCGTCGCCGCTCGGGAGCGCGCCGGGGCGCGACGTGCTCGTCGTCGAGGACAACGACGACGCGCGCGAGGCGCTCTGCGAGTTCCTGAGGCTCGCGGGGCATCGCGTCCGGTGGGCGGCGGACGGCGTGACGGGACTCGCCGCGATCGTGGACGCGCCGCCCGACGTGGCGCTCGTCGACGTCGGGTTGCCCGGTATCGACGGCTACGAGCTCGCGCGCCGGGCGCGCGCCGCCGGCGCCGCGGCCGGCACCACGCTCGTCGCGCTCACGGGCTACGGGATGCCCGAAGACCAGGCCCGCGCCATGGAGGCGGGCTTCCACGTCCACCTGGTGAAGCCCGTCAGCCTGGATGCGCTCGCCGAGGTCCTGGGGGCGTGACGCGCGGCGGGTCCCGGGTCATCGAATCCGGCCGACCCGCGGCGCGCGGGTCGGTGGCACGGGCGCGGTCGATCGGCTATGTCGCCTCGTCATGCCGACGTCGCTCTCCGACCGCGCCTGCATCGTCGGCATCGGCGAGACCGCGTACTGCCGCGCCCCGGGCTCGGGGAAGACGCAGCTCGGGATCCAGCTCGAGGCGTCCCTCGCGGCGCTCGCCGACGCCGGCCTCTCGCCGCGGCAGCTCGACGGCGTCATGCCGTTTCCGAACCTCGGGAGCGCCGAGGAGCTCGCGGCCAACCTCGGCATCGCGAGCCTGCGCTTCGCGACCACGGTGCACATGGGCGGCGCGGCGCCGGTCGCGTCCCTGCGGGTTGCGGCCGCGGCCGTCGTGAGCGGCCTCGCCGACTACGTACTCCTGCCGGCGGGATGGAACGGCTACTCGGGCCGCCGCGCTCGCGAGACCGTCGCGATGGACGTGTCGTCGCTGCCCGGAGGCGCGATCGCGCGCGACTACTACATGCCCTACGGGCTTACCGCGCCGCCGCAGTGGTACGCGCTGATCGCGCGCCGCCACATGCACGAGTTCGGGACCACGCCCGAACAGCTCGGCGCGATCGCGATCGCCATGCGCAAGCACGCCCGGCTCAATCCGGGCGCGGTGATGAAGGACAAGGCGCTGACGATGGATGCGTACCTCGCGTCGCCGATGATCACGGCGCCGTATCGCCTCTTCGACTGCTGCCTCGAGACCGACGGCGCCGCCGCGGTGGTCGTGACCACCAAGGAGCGCGCGCGCGACCTCCGCCGGCGCCCGGTGTCGATCCTCGGCGCGGCGGCGGCGCAGCCGTATCCCGCCGACGAGATCACGAACCGGAAGGACCTCTTCGAGACCGGCCTGACGATCGCGGCGCCGCGCGCCTTCGCGATGGCCGGGCTCACGCCCGCCGACATCGACTTCGCCGAGATCTACGACTGCTTCACCTTCGAGGTGCTGCAGCAGATCGAGGAGACCGGCTTCTGTGGGCGCGGCGAGGGCGGGGGCTTCGTCGAGGGCGGCACGATCGAGCTCGGCGGCGCGCTCCCCGTGAACACGCATGGGGGCCTGCTTTCCGAGGCGCACGTGCTCGGCATGAGCCACGTCACCGAGGCCGTGCGGCAGCTGCGCGGCGACGCCGGCGAGCGGCAGGTCGCCGACGCCGAAACGGGAGTCGTCACCGGCTGGGGCGACTTCGGCGACGGCTCGATCGCGATCCTGCGCCGCGGATGACGAGAAGGACGAACCGATGAGCGAGACCGTCGCGACGCCGCGACCGCTGCCCGCCTGGCAGGGCCTGACCGGAGAGTTCTACGCCTGGTGCGCGCAGGGCGAGTTGCGCTTCCAGCGCTGCGACGACTGCGGCGCGTGGCGCCACGTGCCGCGCGAGATCTGCGCCGAGTGCGGCGCCGCCGCCTGGTCGTGGGTGCGCTCGAGCGGCCGCGGCCGGGTTTTCACCTGGACGGTCGCCGCGCGCGCCATGCACCCCGGCTTCGCCGCCGATGCGCCCTACGCGCCCGTCGTCGTCGAGATGGAGGAGGGCGTCCGGCTCGTGAGCCTCATGGTCGACTGCCCGCCCGACGCGCTCGCGATCGACATGCCGGTCGAGGTGGTGTTCGTGCCGGTCTCGACGGAGATCACGCTTCCGAAGTTCCGCCGCGCGTGAGCGCGCGCGCCATCGCTGCCACCGTTCGCCCGAAAGGACCTCGTATGAAGAGGACGCCGCCGACGCTGCCGCCGACGATGCGCTACGAGAAACGCGACCGCATCGCGATCGTCACCATCAACCGTCCCGAGGCCATGAACGCGTTCACGGCGGACATGCTGCGCGGCATGGACGCCGCCTTCGCCGACTTCAACGCCGATCCCGATCTCTGGGTCGCGATCCTCGCCGCGGCAGGCGACAAGTCCTTCTGCGCCGGCATGGACTTGAAGGAAGCGATTCCGGCGATGGCCGACGGCGACGACCTCGGCTACGGAGACCACACCAAGCGTCCGTTCTCGGACGTCTTCAAGCCGATCATCGCCGCGGTGAACGGCTTCTGTATCGCCGGCGGCCTCGAGTTCCTCCAGGGCACCGACCTCCGCATCGCCGCCGAGCACGCGACCTTCGGCCTCGGCGAGGTGCGCTGGGGCATCATCCCGACGGGCGGCTCGCACATCCGCTTGCCGCGGCAGATTCCGTGGGCCGTGGCGATGGAGCTGCTTCTCATGGGACGGCCGATCGACGCCAAGCGCGCCTACGATATCGGCCTGGTGAACGCGGTGGTGCCGGCCGCCGAGGTGCTGCCGACCGCGATCACGTGGGCCGAGACCATCTGCAAGAACGGTCCGCTCGCCGTGAAGACCGCGAAGGAGATCGCGGTGCGCGCGCTCGGCCTCGAGTCGGGCTTCGTGCTCGAGAAGGCGCTCGGCGCCCGCGTCTTCGCGTCCGCCGATGCCGCCGAAGGTCCGAAGGCCTTCGCCGAGAAGCGTCCCCCGAAGTTCACCGGGCGGTAGCGGGCGACGCGCTCGCCGAAGAGTCTATCGCGCTTGTGGGCTGGCCTCTGAGCCGCGTGCGGCCGCGGCGAAGCGCTCGAGCTCGCCGGGGATGTCCGGCCCCGCGGGTTGGTAGGCGATCTCGGTCGCGCCCATCGATGCGAGCATGGCGAGGCGTTCGCGCCAGCCGGCGGCGTCCAGTGCGAAGCCGTGCTGGGCCAGCAGCTCGCCGGTGACGAAGGGGCGGTCGCGCTCGTTCACCGCGATCAGGTGGCGGTCGTGGAGGGCGAGGTGGCGGGCGGGGGCGGGGACCCCGGCGTAGGCGGCGGCCCAGGCCTCGCCGTTCGGAAGGAGGGCGAGGCGGTGGTGCTCCATCGCGAAGTGGAAGAGGACGGGCGCGGCATGACCGGCGGCGGCGAGGACGCGTGGGGCGTCGGGAGCCTCGCCGCGCTCGAGCACCGTCCCGAACGTGAGCACGATGCTGCGCGCGAATCCGGGAATGGGCATGGAGGCGCCGAACACGCCGTCGCCGTGGCGCTCCGCGGCGGCGATGCCCTTGGGGCCCGCGGCCGCGACCACGATCGGGACGCGGATCGGCCGGGGCGCGCCGAATCCCGCGGGGTGCAGCATCTGGAGGAGGCCGCCGTCCCACTCGACCTCCTCGCCCGCGAGGAGCGCGCGCAGCGTCCGGAGGTAGGCGACGACGTCGGTCCATTTCATGGGCCGCTGGCCGAGCGTGAAGCGCCCGCTGAAGCCGGAGCCGATCGCGATCGCGACGCGCGCTTCGCCTGCGATGCCGACCAGCGTCGCGATCGCCGCCGCGTTCACCATCGGATGGCGGAGGCTCGGCACGAGGACGCCCGGTCCGAGCCCGATCCGCGTGGTGCGCTCGGCGGCGCGGCAGAGCTGCACCCAGACGTCGGGATAGAGGGCGGGCGAGTCGTAGAACCAGGCGTGGGCGTAGCCGAGGTCCTCGGCGATCCGGGCGTGCTCGTGGCTCCGTTCGGAGGTGGCGAAGGCGCAGGAGAGCGTGATCGACATGCGGCCTGCGCTAGCACGGCGGCGGCGGCATGCCCATCCGACGCCGGCGCGATGGCATCCCGCCGCGGTCGCCGGTACCCTCCGGCGCGATGGCGACCCGCCGCCCTTCGGCCGCGCTGCCGGCGCGCTTCGAGCCCCAGCTCGCGACGCTCGTGCGGGCGCCCGCGGCCTCGGACGACTGGCTCCACGAGATCAAGTTCGACGGCTACCGCATCGGCGCGCGGGTGGCGGAAGGCGCGGTCACGCTCTTCACGCGCGCCGGCAACGACTGGACGACGAGCTTCCCGGAGGTCCGGGCCGCGGTCGGCGCGCTCCCGGTCCGCCGCGCGCTCCTCGACGGCGAGGTGGCGGCCGTCCTCGCCGACGGGCGCACGAGCTTCCAGGCGCTCCAGAAGTGGTTTTCGGGCGGGAAGGCGACGCTCGTCTACTACGTCTTCGACCTCCTCCACCTCGACGGCGAGGACACGGCGCGCCTGCCGCTCGACGAGCGCAAGGCTCGGCTCGAGCGCCTGCTCGGCGGACTCCCCGCCGACTCGCCGATCCGCTACTCGGCCCACGTCATCGGCGGCGGGCCGCGCTTCTTCACGGCCGCCTGTGAGCGCGGCCTCGAAGGGATCGTCTCCAAGCGGCGCAGCCGTCCCTACGAGCCGGGACGCAAGGGCGGATGGACGAAGAGCAAGTGCCTCCAACGGCAGGAGCTCGTGATCGGCGGCTTCACCGATCCCGGGGGACAGCGGGGCGGGATCGGCGCGCTCCTCCTCGGGGTGTACGACGGCGCGGGCGCGCTGCGCTTCGCGGGGAAGGTCGGGACGGGATTCTCGCAGCAGGGCGGCGCGGATCTGCGGGCGCGGCTCGATCGGCTCGAACGTTCGACCGCGCCCTTCGCCGCGTGCCCGCCCGAGACCCGGCGCTGGCGCCCGCACTGGGTCGAGCCGACGCTCGTCGCCGAGGTGGCCTTCGCGGAGTGGACCGACGACGGCCGCCTCCGCCAGGCCTCGTTCCAGGGGCTTCGCGCCGACAAGCCCGCGCGCGAGGTGATGCGCGAACGACCGGCGGCGGATGGTGCCGACGTGACGGCGAAGCGGCCGCCGCGCCGGAAGCGCGGCACGGTGCGGGTCACGGCGTCGAAGGTCGCGGCGCCGTCCAAGGGGACGGTGGTCGTGGAGGGCGTCCGGCTCACCCATCCCGGGCGCGTGCTCTATCCGGATCCCCGGTTCACCAAGCTCGATCTCGCGCGCTTCTACGAGTCGATCGCCGAATGGATCCTCCCGCACGTCGCCGGACGGCCGCTCAGCCTGGTGCGGTGCCCGACCGGCCTCGGGAGCTGCTTCTACGTGAAGCACGCGACCGCGGCCGAGCCCGCCGTGCTGCGCCGCATCCCGATCCGCGAGAAGGGCGCGACGCGGCGCTACGCCGTCGTCGACGACCTGGCGGGCCTCATGGCGCTCGTGCAGATGAGCATCCTCGAGATCCACACCTGGAACGCCCGCGCCGACGACCTCGAGCGGCCGGACCGGGTCATCATCGATCTCGACCCCGGACCGGAGGTCGCGTGGCCGCGGGTGCTCGAGACGGCCGAGCTCGTCCGGGTGGTCTTCGAGACGCTCGGTCTCCGGAGCTTCGTGAAGACGACCGGCGGGAAGGGTCTTCACGTCGTCGCGCCCGTCCGGCCCGAGCGCGACTGGGACACGTGTCTCGCCTTCGCGCGCGGCGTCTCGGCGCTGATCGCGCGCCAGGATCCGACGACGTACACGACGACGATGACGAGGCGCGGGCGCGAGAAGAAGATCCTGCTC
Organism: Deltaproteobacteria bacterium; assembly: GCA_020852955.1. GTDB lineage: Bacteria > Desulfobacterota > Binatia > UTPRO1 > UTPRO1 > UTPRO1. The sequence goes on from JADYZW010000009.1 coordinate 42,201, forward strand.
GACTACTACCGCAACCACCGTGGCGCGACCGCGATCGCGGCGTTTTCGACGCGCGCTCGCGAGGGAGCACCGGTGGCGGTCCCGCTCGCCTGGGACGAGCTCTCGCCGACGCGCCGCTCGGATCACTTCACGGTGCGCACTGTCGCGGCCCGCCTCCGCCGCTTGAAGCGCGATCCCTGGCGTGAATACTGGACCGTCCGCCAGCGCATCAGCGCGAAGGCGCTTGCGGCTGTGACGGCACGGTGAGGGGCACGCCATGAAGATCGCGACCTGGAACGTGAACGGCATCCGCGCCCGCGAGGCGCAGGCGCTCGATTGGCTGGCGCGCGAGGTGCCCGACGTCGTCTGCCTGCAGGAGATCAAGGCCAAGCCCGAGCAGGTGCCGGAGGCGCTTGGCAACCTCGGAGGCTACTGGTGCTACTGGCACGGCGCCGGCGGCTACTCGGGGGTGGGCCTGCACCTCGCGAAGCGCCGCTTCCCCGCGGAGCCGGCCTTCAGCCATCCCGACTTCGACTACGAGACGCGCATCGTGCAGGCCGTCGCCGGCGACACGGTGTTCGCCTCGGTCTACGTGCCGAACGGCGGCAAGGACTACGCCGCCAAGATCCGCTTCCTCACCGCCCTCGAGGGCTACGTGGCGGGCGTCCACGCGAGCGGACGGCATCTCGTCCTCTGCGGCGACCTGAACGTGGCGCGCACCGATCGTGACGTCCATCCGAAGGAGCGCAAGCCCGGCGTCATCGGCCAGAAGCCGGAGGAGCGGGCGCTCATCGAGCGCTTGTGCGGGTGCGGGGTGGTCGACGTCGGCCGGGCGCTGGATCCCGAGAACGCCGAGCTCTTCACCTGGTGGCCGCCGTGGCGGAACATGAAGGCCCGCAACATCGGCTGGCGCATCGACTACATCGTCGCCTCGACGCCGATCGCCGAGCGCGCCGAGCGCTGCGTCGTGCAGCGCGAGGTCGGCACCAGCGACCACGGGCCGGTGGTGGCGACGTTCGCCGCGGGCTGAGAAGGGGCAGCCGGGATTTCCGCCGCGGCGACACGACGCTCGCCGGGGCGCCCGGCGCGGGCAGGAGCTCCGGATCCGCCCCTGCCCGCGCGCGGCGTTCATCGAGTCGTCACTGGCACGTGCAGCCGCCGCCGGGCACGGGGCCGACGGCGACGCATGCCAGACCCGCGGGGCAGGCGCCGAGGCATTGCGGGTTGCCCGCCAGCTGGCCGCAGGGCGGCGGTGTTCCCGTCTCGCAGAAGCAGGACGTTGGCCCGTTCGGCACGCACGCTTCTCCCGGATTCGGACACGCGCCGTCGCAGGTCGGGGCGATGGTACCGCCGCAGGGCGGATTGTTCGGCGGCCGGCAGTCGCAGCCGCCGGTCGTGTTCACGACGCACACCTCGGTCGGATCCGGGCAGTCGCCGCTGCACTGCGGGACCGCCGTCGGGTCGAGGCTGCACGGGTGACTGCAGACGCAGCTGTCGTCGGGCGCGACCCGGCACTGATCGCGCGGGTCGGGGCAGGGGCCCGCGCACACGTGGGCGCCCGCGGACTGACAGGCGGGATCCGGCTCGCGGCAATCGCAGTCGGCGGTGCCGTCGGCGTTGATCACGAAGACGCACTGCTGCGGGTTCCCGCTCCCCGAGGGCGGGCAGGGTCCGGCGCACTGACCGCCGCCGGCCGCGGTATCGAAGGCGCATCCGGGAGTGCGGGTCGCGGTCGGTGTCTCGGTCGGCGCGATCGGTGTCGCCGTCGCCGTCGGCGTCGGCGTCTGGTGCTGGATCTCCTTGGTCGCCGGGGCGCACAGGAACTTCGGCGGCTTCACCGTGACGTCGCGGGACCCGAACTGGTCGTTGACGAGCAGGGTGGGCAGCGTCTGCTTCGGGCATGCGAGCTTGTAGCAGAGGTAGTCGGAGGCTTTCGGTCCGGGGGCCGCGCCCGGGGGCGGCGGTTGCGCGTTCTGCTTGGCGACGTCGATGCAGAACAGCTTGGCGGGCACGACGACCTTGCACCCGGTTTCGAGGTTGAAGGGCGGGCGCTGCTCCGGAAGCAGATCGACCTTGTAGACGGCCTTCGGCGCATAGTCCTTGATGGCGTAGCATTTCAGGTGGTCGAAGATGGGAACCAACTGCGCGGCCGCGACCGAGGTCACGGAGAGCGTGAGAACGGCCGCCGCGCTTGCGATCGAACGTCCATGGCGAATGATCATGGGAGGCTCCTTCGTCGAGCTGGCGTGGGGCGAAATGACCGAGAAGGCGGACGAACGCTCGGGGGGGGGCGGCGGGCCGCGGGGGAGCGCGGGCCTCGGGCGGCCGCAGACCGCGGACACGGACGGAATGCCAAGGCCGATGCACGGGACAATCATCGCCTCTCCTGTCCCGCGCCGCTGGAGCGTCACTCGGCGGGGAACCGGAACCGTGGCCGACCGGAAACTCCCAGGAACGCCAAGGAGGTTCCTAGGACCGGGACCGTCCGGCTGTCAACGACATTCTCGTCGGGGAGGCCGCGCCACGGATGCCGGGCTCGGGTCACCCGCCGCGTCTCGGAGCGCGCCGGCCGTTGACCGGAGCGGAATCGCCCGTAGGGCAGTCGAAGCTCAGGTCGGCGTCGCCGCTGGACCCAGACCCGATTGGATCCGACGTCCACCGCTGCCAGGATCGAGCTGCTCGACCGTCTCGCCGGAGGTTCGCGCATGCGCCCCAGCCGTGGTCACGTCCTCACCGTCGTTCTGGCGCTCTTCGCGCTCGCCGCTCCGACCCACGCGCAGTACGCCTGCGAGCAGTGGGTCGCGGTCGCGACGACGAGCGATCCGCCGAAGCGCTTCGGGCATCAACTCGTCTACGACGGCGATCGCCAGAAGGTCCTCATGTTCGGCGGCGAGTCGCGAGACGCGCTCACGCTACCGACGTATCTGAACGACCTCTGGGAGCTCGACCTCCCGACCGCGACATGGACGGAGATCCCCGCCGACGCGAACGTGCCCGACGCTCGATCCGGCCATGCCGCCGCCTACGACGCCAAGAACAAGCTCCTGGTGATCTACGGCGGCCTCGGGATCGACCCGCTCGGACCGACGGACGACCTCCGGCGCAACATCGCGTTCTACGATCCCGCCGCGCACCATTGGGTCGACGCGCTCGGCGTGATCCCGTCGGGCGCGGGTGTCGTACAGGCCGCGATGGCGTACGACCCGGTGCGCGAGGTGTGGGTCGCGTTCGGCGGGCGCGACGACGACCGGGCGTACGACTCGACGGTCGTGAGCGGCCGCCTCGTGCACCCCGCGCACCACCCGGCGGCGCGCATCGCGCACACGATGGTCTGGTCGCCGTCGCTCGGCGGCATCGTCCTGTACGGCGGCCAGAGCTTCGACGACAGTCAGTTCGGCGCCGTCTTCGGCGACGTCTGGCTCTGGGACGGCGCGGATTGGCGGTTCCTCGGGAGCGGGCCGACCCGCTACGACCAGGGCGCGGCATGGGACGCGCGCTTCGACAAGCTCGTGCTCTTCGGCGGCGTCGACGACACCGGCGCCACCACCGCGGACGTCCTCTTCCGGAGCGGCGACGGCCCGACCACGAGGCACGACACGACCGTCTCGCCGGCGGCGCGCGGGCGGATGGGCTTCGCGTGGGACGACGCGCACCAGCTCGCGGTCATGTTCGGCGGGAAGGGCGGCGACACGATCTACAGCGGCACCTGGACCTTCGGCGGCCGCGCGCCGACCTACACGCTCGCACCGACCTCCCGCGAGTCGCCGCCGTGCGCGGACGACTTCTTCGACTTCACCCCGGAAGGCATCGGGCCCTTCGCGCTCCAGTGGCAGCGCGTCGTGAACGGTGCGCCGGTCGACCTGCACGACAACGCGCGCATGTTCGGCACCACGACGCCGCAGCTCGAGATCGACCCGCTCCGGCCGGGCGACAGCGGCTTCTACCGCGTCGAGGCCTCGAACGACTGCGGGACGACGCCGACCGATCCCTTCAGTGTCACCGTGCAGGAAGGCGCCTGGATCGATACGGCGCTCGGCCCGCAGCGCGAGAACACGCAGATGGCCTACGACGGTACGCGCGGCACGGTCGTCCTCTTCGGCGGCTTCCAGTCGCCCGGCGAGGACGGCTTCGGCTTCGCGACCGAGAACGACACCTGGGAGTACGACGGCAGCGCGTGGGCGCGGATGCAGAAAACGAGCGTCCTGCCGGACGCGATCCCCGGCCGGCAGACCGCGTCGATGGCCTACGACCCGGTGCGCCAGGTCACGGTCATGTACGGCGGCTTCTACGGCGACAACACGCATCAGCACGACCGCACCCTCTCCGACACCTGGGAATGGAACGGCGCGACCTGGACCCAGAAGGCGAACGGTCCCGGACCCCGCGTCAAGGGGCAGATGGTGTGGGACGGCGACCGGCAGCGGATCGAGCTCTACGGCGGCCGCACCGGGGGCTCGACGCAGGCGAACGACCTGTGGGAGTGGGACGGCACGACCTGGACGCCGCGTGTGACGACCGGCGGCCCGCCGACCGCGAACGAGAACGCCACCGCGACCTACGACCCGGTGCGAAAGGCGCTCGTCGTCCAGACCTACACCACCGCCGCCACCCCGGTCGGCGAGACCTGGGACCTGATCGACGGCGCCTGGACGCTCCGCGGCACGACCAGCGAGACCTCGCTCAGCAACGGCACGCTGGTACTCGTCTTCGACGCGGCCCGCGGCCACCCCGTCGGGATCGGGTTCCATCAGCTCCAGAGCGGGACGCGCGAGCACGAGACCTGGATCCTCGAGTCCCCCGGCAGCTTCCGTCGGATGAACGTCGGAGCGTTCCTGCCACCGCGCTCGTTCATGCCGCTGGTCTACGACGCGGCTCGCCAGCGCGAAGTCACCCACGGCGGACGCAATCTCACGAACGGCGACGAGATCCTCGAGACCAGCGAGCTCACCTTCGAGGGCGACCCGCTCTGCGGCGTCACGGCCTGCGGCGACGGTGCCGTCGATCCGAGCGAGGACTGCGACCCGTTCAGCAGCGACGACGGACTCTGCTGCTCCCAGTGCCACTTCGTCTCCTACTTCACGCCATGCGGGGGCGGCACCGGCCGATGCGATCACGCGGGCCGGTGCGTGGCTACGAATTGCGGGAACGGCGTCCTCGATCCCGGCGAGGAGTGCGAGCCCTATCCCTCGCCCTACGATCCGTACCGCGACGCGTGCTGCAACCTGGAGTGCAAGTACGATCCGGCCGGCAGCGCGTGCTACCACGATCCGGGAGCCGGCACCTGCGACGCCGCGCACAGGTGCGTGTCGAACACTTGCGGCGACGGCGTGCAGAACTCCGACCTCGAGGAGTGCGACGGCTTCGGCACGGTCGTGTTCTGCTGCACGCCGACCTGTCGGAACACCATCTTCGGCGCCTGCTCCGATGCCTGCAGCGGCGGTGAATGCGAGTCGAACGGCGCGGGCGGCGCGGCGTGCCGCATCGAGCCGCACGACGCGACCGGCTGTAGCGCCGCGACCTCGACGAACGGATGGATCGACGGCGCTACGGGCGGGACGATCACGACGCCCGACGGCTCGGCGTCGCTCACCGTGCCGCCCGGGGTCGCGCCGAGCGGCAACTACGCGATCGCATCGCACTTGGCGGTGAGCGCCTTCGGCATCGGCGACGCGACCACGCTCGTGCTCGCCGCGCGCTTCGGGCCCTCGACGGTGTTCGGTGTTCCGGGCGTCACGATCACGCTTCACTGGCCGGACGCCGACGGCGACGGCATCGTCGACGGGACGAACGTGGCGGAGCGTACCCTGACGCTCCGGCACGACGGTGTCCCGATCGGCTCCTGCGCGACCGGCGCCGGCTGCAGTCGCACCCTGAACCAATGGAGCTTCCACGTGGTGTCGTTCAGCGAGCTCGCGATCGTGGGGTCGCCGCCGCCGCTCTGCGCGACCTTCGGCAAGCCGAAGCTCAGGCTCGGCAAGATGCTCGCGCCCGGCGGCGACGACACGCTCGCGTTCGCGGGCGTCCTGCCGGCTCCGCCGATCGCGCTCGATGCCGACGTGGCGGGAGTCGCGTTCCGCCTCGACGACGGCGTGGGCTCCGTCGTCGACGTGACGCTCCCGCCCGGAGCCTACGACAAGGTGACCAAGACCGGCTGGAAGGTCGACAAGAAGCGGACCACGTGGAGGTGGAGCCATCCCAAAGCCGGGGCGCCGTCGGGAATCGTGAAGGCGACGCTCGCCGTGCATGCCAGGCACGCGACGCTCGCGGTGTCGGTGAAAGGCGCGGCCGGCACGTTCGCGGCGACCGCACCGGTCGTCGTCACCCTCGACCTCCCCGCGACCGGTACCTGCGGGGCGACGCACTTCGCCGTCGGCACGGAAGGGTGCAGGGTGACGAGCAGGGGAAAGACGCTTGCCTGCAAGACGGGCGTCGGTCGGGCGAACGGCAGCCTCGACCGTGTGCTCCGAAGCCGAGGGCGACGGCGGCCATGAGCCGGATCAATAGATGATCCGGGACTCGACCAGCGTCCGGTAGCGCGCGTCGTCGATGCCGAGCAGGCCCTTGAACACCCGCTCGTTGTCCTGGCCGATGCGCGGGCCCGGCCGCACCTCGATCGCGCTCCGGCTCGTCTTCACGTAGGCGCCGTAGATCGTCTCCGTGAAGCCGAGCGGGTGCGCGACCTCGATGAAGGTGCCGCGCGCCCGCCAGTGCGGGTCGCGGAGCAGGTCGGCGACGTTCAGGACCGGCGTGGCGGCGACGCCCGCGGCTTGCAGCCGGCGGGCGAGCTCGTAGTCGTCGAAACCGGCGGTCCATGCCGCGAGGCCCTCGTGCAACGCGTCGAGCGCGGCGAGGCGGCCGGCGAGCGTCGCGAGGCCGGGCGCCGTCGCCCACGCCGGGTCGCCCATGGCGGCGGCGAGCGCCCGCCAGGCGTCGTCGTGTGTGACCGCGATCGCGATCCAGCGGTCGTCGCCGGCGCACGGAAAGACGCCGTGCGGCGCGGACGCGGCGCGCGGGTGGCGATTGCCGAGCGGGCCCGCCGAGCGGCCGTTCAGCGCGTAGTCCATGAACGCCGGCCCGACCATCTGCATGACGGCTTCCTGCTGCGAGTAGTCGATGTGCTGGCCCGCGCCGGTACGGTCGCGGTGGCGCAGGGCGGCGAGGATCGCGAACGCGCCCATGATGCCGTTGTAGGGGTCCGAGAACGCGTTCTCGACCGGGATCGGCGTGCCGTCGCCGTAGCCGACGAGGCTGTCGAGGCCGGTCGTGCTCGTGAGGCTGAGACCGTAGGTGCGGATGTCCTTCAGCGGGCCGGTGAGCCCCGCGGCCGGCATCGAGAACATGACGAGATCGGGCTTGACCGCGCGGAGGTCGTCCCAGCCGAGGTGCAGGCCTTCCATCACGCCGGGGCCGAAGTTCTCGATGACGATGTCGCACCTCGCGATGAGGTCCTTCGCGAGGGAGCGTCCCTCCGGGTGCTTGAGGTTCAGCGACACGCTGCCGTTCCCCGCCCAGCAGGCGTGGTTCGAGAGGCTGCGGTCGGGATCGCGCACGCCTTCGGCGAAGGGCGGCAGCATGCGGGTCAAGTCGATGCGCGCGCGCGACTCGATCTTGAGGACGTCGGCGCCGAGGAAGCCGAGGGTCTGGCCGACGACGGGTCCGGCCCACACCCAGCCGAAGTTGGCGACGCGCACGCCGGAGAGGGGGAGCGTCGATGCGGGGGTCGTCATGGCGCGCGTCCTCAGATCACGCCGTCGCGGTGGAGCGCGGCGAGCGCCGCCGCGCCGAGGCCGAGCCGTTCGCCGAAGACCTCGGCGTTGTGCTCTCCGAGAAGGGGCGCCGGACGCGCCGGTCCCCCCGGGCTCGCGGGCAGCCGGAAGGGCGCGCCGAGATCGCGCACGCGGCCGAGCGCCGGGTGGTCGATCTCGGTCAGATAGCCGCGCGCCGCGAGGTGCGGGTGCTCGGCGGCCTCGGCCACCGTGAAGACGGCGGTCACCGGCACGCCCTCGGCCTGGCAGCGGTCCATGATCTCGCGCTTGCTGTGCTCCATCGTCCACTCGATCAAGAGGGGGTAGATCACGTCGGCGTTCTGCGCGCGCTGGTACATGTCCTGGAAGATGTCGACGGTCATCCACTCGGGATTGCCCATGACGCGGGCGAGGCCGTTCCACTGCCCGGGCTCGAGCGCGAGCATCCAGACGTGGCCGTCCTTGCACGGCAGGATCGTCGCCGGGGCGCCGAGCGGCATGCCGACCCCGGTGCGGCGCTCGAACCTGCCATCCTGGGCGCAGCCGCCGATGTTCTGGCCCCCGACGAAGGTCGCCGCGATGGCTTCCGCGCACGACACGTCGACGTGCTGGCCGCCGCCGACGCGCGCGCGGCCGTAGACCGCGGCGAGGCCCCAGGTCGCGGCGGTCACCGCGCCGTAGAAGTCGGCGGCGAAGGTACCGTGCTCGAGCGGCGCCTCGCCGGGCCGGCCGCAGTAGCGGCTGCTCGCGCCCGAGAGGTGGAAGGCGTTCAGATCCGTGCCGAGCCAGTCGGAGTAGGGGCCGGTCTGGCCGAACGGCGTGATCGAGATCGTCACGAGGTCCGGATTCGCCGCGGCGAGGGTCGCGTGGTCGAGCCCCCAGGACGCCATCGTTCCCGGCTTCCGATTCTCGATCACGACGTCCGCCTGCGCGGCGAGCGCGCGCGCCATCTCGCGGCCGCGATCCGTGGCGAGATCGAGGGTGACGCCGCGCTTGTTGGTGTTGAGGAAGAAGAACGTCCCGCTCGTCTCGCGGTCGGGCGCGTCGCCGGGAAACGGGCCCCACCCGCGGCTCGGGTCGCCGGTCGGCGGCTCGATCTTCACGACGTCGGCGCCGTAGTCGGCGAGGAGCTTGCCGCAGTACGGCGCCGAGACCAGCTCGCCGAGCTCGAGGACGGTGATGCCGTGGAGCGCGCCGGGCGTCATGAGCGGGCTCGCAGTAGTATGGAACCCGCGACCCCGCAAGCGATCCGTCGCGTCGATCACGCGCGCGCCGAGGCGCCGTCCTCCGCGGGCGACGGTAGCGGCCCGGCGAAGAGCGAGTAGAGCGCCGGCAACACCAGCAGCGTGAGCGCCGTGCTGGTGACGAGGCCCCCGATGACGACGGTCGCGAGCGGCCGCTGCACCTCGGCGCCGGTGCCGGTGGCGAGCGCCATCGGCACGAAGCCGAGCGATGCGACCAACGCCGTCATCAGCACCGGGCGGAGCCGGGTGAGGGCGCCCTGCAGCACCGCCGCGTCGGTCGCGCGTCCGTCGCGGCGGAGCTGGTTGATGAAGGTCACCATGACGAGGCCGTTCAAGACGGCGACGCCGGAGAGCGCGATGAAGCCGACGGCGGCGGAGATCGAGAAGGGCATGGCGCGGATCCACAGGCTCAGAATGCCTCCGGAGAGCGCGAGCGGAACCCCCGTGAACACGATCACGGCCTGGCGGACCGAGCCGAAGGTTCCGAAGAGAAGGAGGAAGATCACGAGGAAGCACACCGGCACGACGAGGGCGAGGCGCTGCTTCGCCTGCACCAGGTTCTCGAACTGACCGCCCCACGCGAGCCAGGTTCCGGGCGGGAGCTTCACGTCGCGGGCGATGCGGCGCTGCACCTCGCCGACGAACGAGCCGAGGTCGCGGCCGCGGACGTTCGCTTGCACGACGATGCGGCGCTTCCCGTTCTCGCGGCTGATCTGGTTGGGGCCTTCGGCGAGCGACACGCGCGCGACCGACCCGAGCGGGAGGAAGGCGAACAGCGGCGGCGCGTCGCCGCGTCGCGCCGCCTGTTCCTCCGCGTGCGGCGGCAGCGGGATCGGCAGCTCTTCGAGTCGGTCGAGGTCCTCGCGGAACGCCTCGGAGAGGCGCACGACGATGTCGAAGCGACGATCGCCCTCGAAGAGCTGACCGGCTTGCCGACCGCCGACGGCGATCGACACCACCTCCTGCACGTCGGCGACCGTGAGACCGTAGCGCGCCGAGGTCCCGCGCTCGACGTCGACGCTCAACGTGGGCAATCCTTCGACCTGCTCGACGCGGACGTCGTCGCCGCCCGCGGTGTCCCGCAGGACGCCCGCGATCCGGTGGGCGAACGGCAACAGCCGCTCGAGGTCGTCGCCGAACAGCTTGACCGCGACGTCGCCGCGGACCCCGGCGATCAGCTCGTTGAAGCGCATCTGGATCGGCTGCGTGAACTCGTAGGTGTTGCCGGGCAGACGTTCGACGGCCTCCTCGACGCGCCGCCGCACGTCCTCCTTCGTGGCGCCGGGATCCGGCCACGCGCCCCGCGGCGCGAGCACGATGAAGGTGTCCGACACGTTCGGCGGCATCGGGTCGGAAGCCATCTCCGCGGTGCCGGTCTTGGAGAACACGAAGGCGACCTCCGGGACGGTCTTCACCGCCCGTTCGACCGCGAACTGCATCTGCGACGACTGCGTGAGACTGGTGCTTGGGATGCGCAGGGCGTGCAGCGCGATGTCGAGCTCGCCGAGCGCCGGAACGAACTCCTGGCCGAGGCGGGCGAAGAGCGCGAGGGAGCCCGCGAACAGCAGGATGGCCATCAGGACGACGGCCGCGCGGGCGCGCAGCGCCACGCGGAGTGCGGGCGCGTAGAGGGCCTTGGCCCCGCGAATGAGGGCGTTCTCCCGCTCCGTGACGCGGCCGCGGATCACGAGGGCGACCATGGCCGGCACGAAGGTCACCGAGAGCGCGAACGCGGCGACGAGCGCGAAGATCACGGTGAGGGCCATGGGCCGGAACATCTTCCCCTCGACGCCGGTGAGGAAGAGGATCGGCACGTAGACCGTGATGATGATGCCGGCGCCGAAGACGGCGGGGGTCAGCACCTGCGCGCTCGCGTGGCGCGTCACCTCCGTGCGCTCGCGCAGGGTGAGCGCGCGGCCGACCTCCCGCTGCCGCTCCGCGAGGAGCCGCAGGCAGTTCTCCACGATGATGACCGCTCCGTCGACGATCAAGCCGAAGTCGATGGCGCCGAGGCTCATCAAGTTGCCGCTGACGTGCGCCTGTCCCATCGCGATCGCGGTCAGCAGCATGGAGAGGGGGATGGCGAGGGCGGTCACGAGAGCGGCGCGGAAGTTGCCGAGCAGCAGGAACAGCACGACGACGACGAGGATGGCCCCTTCGGCGAGGTTCTTCTCGACCGTGCGGATCGTCGCGTCGACCAGCGTGGAGCGATCGAGCACGGTCTTGGCGCGGATATCGGGCGGAAGGGTGGCGCCGATCGCCGCCATCTTGGTGGCGACCGCCGCCGCGACGGTGCGGCTGTTGGCGCCGATCAACATGAGCGCCGTCCCGACGACGACCTCCTCGCCGTTCTCGCTGGCGCTGCCGGTGCGGAGCTCCCGGCCGTGGGCGACGGTCGCCACCTCGTGTACGGTGATCGGGATGCCGTCGTGCTCGCCGACCACGAGCGCGGCGATCTGATCGGGGCGCTCGATGCGACCCGCCGCGCGCACGAGATACGCCTCGCCGTGGTGCTCGACGTAGCCGGCGCCGGTGCTCACGTTGTTGCGCTCGAGCGCGAGGAGGACGTCGTGGAACGTCAGGCCGTGGGCGACGAGCTTCCGGGGATCCGGCTGCACGTGGTACTGCTTCACGTAGCCGCCGATGGCCTCGACGCCGGCGACGCCGGCGACGCCCTTCAGCTGCGGGCGGATGATCCAGTCCTGCACGGTGCGGAGGTACGCCGCGCGCTCGAGATCGGTCGCGAGTCGTTCGCCCTCGGGCGTGAGGTAGGCGCCGTCGCTCTGCCAGCCGGGCATGCCGTCGCCCGTGACGGCGCCGGCGCCGTCGGGATGGACGTACTCCACCGTCCACATGAAGACCTCGCCGAGGCCGGTCGAGATCGGACCCATCCGGGTCTCGCTGTCCGGGGGAAGCGCGTCGCGGGCTTCGAGCAGGCGCTCGTTCACCTGCTGGCGGGCGAAATAGATGTCGACGGCGTCGTCGAAGACCGCGGTGACCTGGGAGAAGCCGTTGCGCGAGAGCGAGCGGGTGTACGCGAGGCCCGGAATGCCGGTGAGCGCGGTCTCGATCGGGAACGTCACCTGCTTCTCGATCTCGAGCGGAGAGAGCGCGGCGTTCGTCGTAGTGATCTGGACCTGGTTGTTGGTGATGTCGGGAACCGCGTCGATGGGAAGGCGGAGCAACGCGGCGAGGCCGAGCGCCGCGGCCGCCGTCGTCACGAGGACGACGAGCATGCGGTGCCGCACCGAAAAGTGGAGGACGCGTTCGAGCATGGCCGGACTCAGTGCGCGTGCTCGGCGGACCCTTTGCCGAGCTCCGCCTTCGCGAGGAAGGCGTTGGCCGAGATGTAGCGCTCGCCGGGCGCCAGGCCGGCGAGGATCTCGACCGCTTCGGCCGCCGCGCGACCGACTCTGACGACGCGCGGGACGAAGCCCTCGGCGGTCTCGACGAACACGACCTGCTCGTTCGCCAGGCTCTGCAGCGCCGCGGGCGGGACGGCCACGGCGACGTCGAGCGGCGCCAGGATGCGCACCGTCACGAACATGCCCGGCCGCCAGCGGCCGTCCTGGTTCGCGAGGACGACCCGGGCGGTCGCGGTGCGGGTCGGCTGGTCGAGGACCGGCGTGACGTACGAGATCGCGCCCTCGGCCTCCGGGCCGCCGCTGCCGGCGGACACGCGGACGCGCGTGCCGACGCCGACCCGGTCGAGGTCCTTCTGGAAGACGCTGCAGTCGATCCAGACCGTCGAGAGGTCGGCGATGACGAACGCCTGCTTGTCGCGGTCCACCGCTTCGCCGCGCGTCAGGTGCTTCTCGATGACGGTGCCGTCCATGAGCGTCGTGAGCGCGTAGGGCGCGAGGCTCTCGCTGCTCTCGACCACCGCCAGCACGTCGCCGGTGCGGACCGGGTCGCCGATGGTCTTGCGGACCTCCTGCACGATGCCGGGGAAGCGCGGCACGATGTGCGCCAGGCGGTCGCCGTTCGGACGGACCGAGCCGGGCAGGTCGATGCCGACGTCGACCGTGCCGGGACCGGCCGTCGAGACGGCGACGCCGAACGCCTGCATCTGCTCGGCCGTGAGGCGCACGTGGCCGCCGCCCTCGTCGTGGTCGTGCGCGCCGTCGCCGCGCGCGTCGTCGCCGTGCGCGTCGTGGTCGTGCGCGCCGCCGCCGTGCGCGTCGGGCGCGACCTCCGGCCGATCGGTCACGCGCGCGTCGTTCTCGGACGACGGGTGACAGCCGCCCGCGGCGGCGAGGAAGGCGACGAGCAGCGCGAGGAGGCGGATCGTGGACGTCATGGCGTCTCCCTTCCGGGCGCGGGCTCGACGACCGCCGCGCCGCTCACGCGCTCCACCTCGGCGAGGGCGCCGTGATAGGTCGCGAGCGTCTGCAGGTACTGGCCGCGGAGCTCGAAGAGGGTGCGTTGCGCGTCGAGCACCTCGAGATAGCGAAAGAGGCCGCGGGCGTAGTTGCCCTGGACGCCCCGGAAGACGGCCTCGGCGCGCGGAATGACGGCGTCGCGGAGCGTGACCACCTGGTCGAACGCGGCGTGCAGCGTCTCGTAGGCCCGCGCGAGCGTGCTGCGGACCGCCGCCTCGGCCGCCGCACGCTCGGCCTCGGCCTTCGCGACGCGGTGGCCGGCCTCCGCGATGCCGCCCTGATTGCGGTCGAAGATCGGCAGCGGGAACGACAACTCGGCCACCGCGGCGACGGCATCGTCTTCGTTGAGGTGGCGCACGCCGACGCGCGCCGTCAGGTCGGGGATCGCGCGGGCGCGCTCGATCGCGAGGGCCGCGCGCCGCTGCTCGAGCTCCGCCGTCCAGCGGGCGAGCGCGGGGTTGTCCTCCACGCGCGCGAGGAAGTGCTCGATCGGCGGTGGGGGCGCGACGACCGCGAGGTCGCCGCGCAGGCCGACGAAGGCAACGCGGGAGCCGCCCCACGTCGCGGCGAGCTCCGCGCGCGCCGCCCGGACCTCGTGCTCGAGCTGCACGCGTTCGAGCCGCGCCCGGTCGCCCGCCACCCGCGCCCGGTCCTGCTCGATGGGGGAGACGGCGCCGGCCCGCACCTGCGCCCCGACCGTCTCCACGGACGCGTCCGCGATGCGGATCAGCTCGTCGGCGAGCGCCAGGCGCTGCTGGACGGCGAGCGCGGCGACGAACGCCTTGGTCACCGTGGAGAGGACGAGCGCGCGGTGGCTCTCGTAGTCCCAGTCGGCGAGGTCGCGCTCCAGCAGCGCGGCGCGGCGGCGCTTCGCGCGCTTCCCGCCGAGCTCGAGAAGCTGGGCGAGGCTGACGGTGGTCTCGGCGCGGGCGAACGCGCCGCTCCGCGTCGCGGCGAGGTTCTCGCTCTCCGCGGCGAGCGCCGGATTCGGCGGCAGGCCGGCCTGCACGGCGCGGGCGTCGCGCGCGCGGATCTCCGCCGCGAAGGCGCGCAGGTCGGGATTGCCGAGCAGCGCGGCGCGCGCGGCCTCGCGCAAGGTGACGACTCCGGTGGGTTCGACGAACTCGCTGGCGGCGCGGGCCGGCGTCGCCGCGAACGCGACGACGACCGCCGCGACGCACAGGCGGAGCGCTGCTGCTGTCATGTCCTTCCTCCGACGTTGCGAAACGGACGGGGACGCGCGCCGGCACGGCGGGGCGTGCCGCGCGGGCGCCCGGGGCGCGAGCGGGGAAGGGGCTAGACGCGGAGGACGATGCTGCGGCGCGCGAGGACGCCCCCGTCGCCTCGGCCGACGGCGCTCGCCGACGGTACGGGCGGGGCGCGGTGGGGATCGGACGGCGGGAGCGTCACGGCGGCGAGGATCGCGGGCGCATGATCGTCGCCCGTGGCCGTGACCCGTGAGGGCGGCTGGGCGAGCGCGATGTCGGCGCAGGCGTGCTCGTCGCAAGCGGTGGCGACCGTCGAGGCGTCGGCGCGGCGCCCGGGATGGCGCGTGGCTTCCTGGGCGCAGGCGCCGGGGTGCGCGACCTCGACCGCGACGTGTCCGTCAGTCGCGAGGCAGAGCACCCGTCCGATGCCGGACGGCGCCGCCACCAGCTGGAACGCCAGCACCATCCAACCGATCGCCGTCGTGCGCGCCGCACGATTCGAGAAGAGCCTGCTCCGCATTGCGAGTGCCGTGGTGAACCCGCTCGGACTCTACACGGCGACGGACGCGGCGCAAAGCGGGATTCGGCCGCCGCGACGTGGGGTCCGCCGCGCTCGGCCGACCGGCGGCGCCGCGAGCTCCGGCACGGGGCTCAGGATGCGACGTCGAGCGTGGTCATCATCCCCGCCTCGGCGTGCTCGAGGACGTGGCAGTGCATCATCCAGCGGCCGGGATCGAGCGGTACGAGGCCGACGTCGATGATCTCCTTGGCGTGCACGAGGACCGTATCGCGCCACCACGGTTCGTCGACTGGGGCGCCGTTGCGCGCCAGCACCTTGAAGAACATGCCGTGGGTGTGCATCGGGTGGAGCCTGAAGGACGCGTTCACGAAGCGCAGGCGCGCGAAGCGCCCGAGCGGGAGCCGGCGGCCGGGGTGGTGCGCATGGTCGGTCGGGGCCTCGCCGTTGAGCGTCCAGGCGATGCCGAAGGGCCCGCCGCGCTCCGCCTGCAGCTCGAAGGCGAGCGTCGGCTCGGGCGGCACGTCCTTCCACGCCGGCACGTGCGCGCGCGCCGGCGACGCGAAGCGGGGGGTCTCGACGGCGTCGCCCGCGACGCGAATCCAGGCGAGGCTGTTCGGGCGGCCGGCGATGAAGTCATCGACGATCCGGAACTGTCGGCCGCCGGCCTCGACGGGGATGGTGACGTCGAGGTCGAGGCGGTTGCCCGGCGCGAGCTCGAAGCCGCGCGGCTCGACGGGCCGCGCGGTCGTCATGCCGTCGACGGCGATCACCCGCGCGTCGAGGCCGGAGAAGTCGGGGCGGAAGACGCGGCCGTTGGCCGTGTTGACGAGGCGCAGGCGGATGCGCTCGCCGGGGCGGACGGCGAGCGTCTCGTTCACCCGCCCGTTCACCGTGACGACGCTTCCCCAGCGGCCATCGTGCGCGAGGTCGTGCCGCGTCACGAAGTTGGGATCGATGGCGCCGTCGCGGCCGAGGCGCCAGTCGTCGAGGACCCACACCACGTCGCGCGAGAAGGGCGGCGGCTCGGCCTCGTGCACGATCAGCACGCCGAAGAGGCCGCGCTCGACCTGCTCGGCCGAGCGGATGTGCGGATGGAACCAGAACGTTCCGGCGTCCTTCGGCACGAACGCGTAGTCGAACGACTCGCCCGGCTCGACCGGCGGCTGCGTGACGCCCGGGACGCCGTCCATCGCGTGCGGGACGCGCACGCCGTGCCAGTGGACGGTCGTGTCCTGGGGCAGGCGGTTGGTGAAGCGCACGTGGAGCCGCTCGCCGACCGTCGCGTGCAGGATGGGCCCCGGCACCTGGCCGTTGTACGCCCAGACCGCGAGCGCGCGGCCGTCGAGCATGGGGAGCGTGGTCGGAGCGGCGACGAGCTCGTAGCGCCGCTCGCCGCCCCGCGCGACGACCTCGGTCGGATAGGCGTCGGCGAACTCCGCGACCGCGGGGTCGGCCGGCGCGCTCGGGCGGCAGGCGCTCGGCGCGATCAGAAGCAGGGAGAGGGCGGCGAGCGCGCGGCGCATCGTCAGAGGTCGAGGGCGCGGAGCCTGAGGGCGTTCGCGATCACCGACACGGAGCTCAAGCTCATCGCCGCGGCGGCGAGCATCGGGCTGAGGAGCAGGCCGAAGACGGGATAGAGCACGCCCGCTGCGATCGGTACGCCGAGCGCGTTGTACACGAACGCCAGGAAGAGGTTCTCGCGGATGTTCCGCATGACGCCGCGCGAGAGTCGGCGCGCGCGCACGATGCCGCGAAGGTCGCCGTGGACGAGCGTCACGCCGGCGGTCTCCATGGCGACGTCGGTGCCGGTGCCCATCGCGATGCCGACGTGCGCGAGGGCGAGCGCCGGGGCGTCGTTCACGCCGTCGCCCGCCATCGCGACCTTGCGGCCCTCCGCCATCAGTCCCTCGATGACGGCGCGCTTCCGCTCCGGCAGGACCTCGGCCTCGACCTCGCGGATGCCGAGCCGCTCGGCGACGGCGGCGGCGGTGGCGCGGCTGTCGCCGGTCAGCATCACGATCCGGACGCCGTCGTCCGCGAGGAGGCGGAGGGCCTCGGGCGTGGAGGCCTTGATCGGGTCGGTGACGCCGAGGAGCCCGGCGAGCGCGCCGTCGATCGCGACCAGCATCACGGTCTGGCCGTCGCGCTGCAGCGCCGCGATCCGCGCCTCGTGGGCCGCGACGGCGACGCCGGCCTCGACCATCAGCGCGACGTTGCCGAGCGCGATGCGGCGGCCGTCGACCACGCCCGTCACCCCCTTGCCGGTCACCGACGCGAAGGACGCGACGGACGCGAGGCGTGCGCCGCGCTCCTGCGCTCCCGCGACGATCGCGGCCGCGAGCGGATGCTCGCTCGCGCGCTCGAGGCTGGCGGCGAGGCCGAGCATCGCCGCGTCGCCCTCCACGGTTACGAGCCGGGGCCTGCCTTCCGTGAGCGTCCCCGTCTTGTCGACGACCAGCGTATCGACGCGCTCCAGGGTCTCGAGCGCCTCGCCGTTCCGGATGAGGACGCCGGCGTGCGCGCCGCGGCCGACGCCGACCATGATGGACATCGGCGTGGCGAGGCCGAGCGCGCAGGGGCAGGCGATGATGAGGACCGCGACGGCGGCGACGAGCGCGTGCGCGAGGCGCGGCTCGGGGCCGACCAGCAGCCAGGCGGCGAAGCTCGCCGCCGCCACCAGCACCACGGCCGGCACGAACCAGGCGGACACCACGTCGGCGAGACGCTGGATCGGCGCGCGGCTCCGCTGCGCCTCCGCGACCATGCGGGCGATGTGGGCGAGGAGCGTGTCCTGCCCGACGCGTTCGGCCCGCATGACGAAGCCGCCCGTGCCGTTGACCGTCCCCCCCGTCACCGGGTCGCGGGGCCCCTTGGCGACCGGGACGGACTCGCCGGTCACCATCGACTCGTCGACGGCGCTCGCGCCGTCGATGAGGACCCCGTCGACCGGCACGCGCTCGCCGGGTCGGACGCGCAGCCGGTCGCCGACCTGGATGTCGGCGAACGCGACGTCGTGCTCGCCGCCGTCCGGGGCGAGACGGCGCGCCCGCTTGGGGGCGAGGTCGAGGAGCTCGCGGACGGCCCCGGCGGTCCGGCTGCGGGCGCGGAGCTCCAACACCTGGCCGAGCAGCACGAGCGTCGTGATGACGGCGGCGGCCTCGAAGTAGAGCGGCGCTTCCTGGCCGCCCGCGCTCGGCACGAGATGCGGGAAGAGCGTCGCGAAGAGGCTGTAGCCGTAGGCGGCGCCGGTGCCGATGGCGATCAGCGTGAACATGTTGAGCCGCATCGTGCGGAGCGATCTCCAGCCGCGCGCGAAGAAGGGCGCGCCGCCCCAGAGCACGACCGGCGTCGCGAGCGCCAGATGGAGCCACGCGATCGTGGACCAGGAGACGCGGCCCGCGAGCGCCCTGCCCGGCAGGAGGTACATGGCGAGGACGAAGAGCGGCGCGGTGAGCATGGCGCTGACGAGCAGGCGGCCTCGCAGGTCCTCGAGCTCGGGGTTCGGCTCCTCGGGCGCGTGGAACGCGAAGGTCTTCGGCTCGAGGGCCATGCCGCAGACGGGGCAGCTGCCGGGGCCGCGCTGCACGATCTCGGGGTGCATCGGACAGGTGTACTCGCGGGCGGCGTCGGCCGCCGACGGCGGGGCGGCGGGGCGGGGCGCGAGCCAGCGTGCGGGATCGTTTTCGAACTTGGCGCGGCAGCCGGCGCTGCAGAAGTAGTAGGGCGTCCCCTCGTGCGCGGTGCGGTGCGGCGTGGTCTCGGGATCGACCGACATGCCGCAGACGAGATCGTGCGCGGCCTTCATGGCGCGGTTCCGACGGGGGTGAAACGTGCGGCGACGGCGTGGGTCATGTCCTCTTCCTCCTTGGTGGCGCGGGAACGCGCGCCGGAACGCGCAGAGGCGCGCCCGGGTGCGGCGCCGTCGCGTGCGACGGCGGATGACCGGGACGAGCGCTCAGAGACGAAGGACGCGGTAGACGGCCGGGTGGCCGCGGGACGGGCCGTGCGGGATCGCGGTCCAGGAGCCGGGGCGCGGCGCGGCGAGCCGTGCGACCGGCCCCGCGGTCGTCGGAGCGAGCAGGAGGGGAAGCCGCGAGGCGGCGGCGGTGGTGTCCCGGGCGCGCGCCGCGACGAACACGGGCGCGTGAGGCGTACACTGCGGGCAGACCGGGGGAACGGAGTCGCGTTCGGGCGCAGCCGCTCCCGGGTCGCAACAGACGTGGGCCTCGGTCGCGTGCGCCGCCTCCGCCGGCGGGCAGGGGCAGCGCCCGAGGGCGGCGACCAGCGCGCAGGCCGCCGCGATGGCGAACGCTCGTCCAGGCATGCCGCGCCCCATGGTGGGGAACGCTTACCGTAGGCCGGGAGCGCAGTCGAGGCACCCGCGCGAGGGCGGCGCGAAGCGCCGCGCGTGCGGCGGCGCGCTTGCCACGGAAACTAGAACATGTTCTACTTCCGCGGTCTTGACATTCCGCCGCTGCGTTCCGCGCCGCCGCGCCGCCGATCGAAGGAGATCTCGTGGGCAGAAATCCGTTGCACACCAAGCTCTGCGACATGCTCGGGATCGACTTTCCGATCATCGCCTTCACCCACTGCAAGGACGTGGTCGCGTCGGTCGTGAACGCCGGCGGCTTCGCCGTGCTCGGCGAGGCGATGCACACGCCCGACGACATCGCGGCCGACATCAAGTGGATCCGGAGCCGGGTCGGCGACAAGCCCTTCGGCATCGACCTCGTCCTCCCGGCCTCGGCGCCCGATGCCGACACGCTCGAGCAGATGCTCGCCAAGATCCCCGACGAGCACAAGCGCTACGCCGCCTACATCAAGGAGAAGTACAACGTCCCCGACCCGAAGGGGCAGCAGGCCCTGCACCAGTGGGGCGGGCTGACGCACGAGATCGCGCGCAAGCAGCTCGACGTCATCCTCGACGAGCGGGTTCCGGTCTTCGTCTCCGGTCTCGGCAGCCCGGCGTTCATGCTGAAGGCGGCCCACGAGCGCGGCATGAAGGTCTTCGGCCTCATCGGGAAGGCGCGCCAGGCGAAGCGCGAGATCGAGGCCGGCGTCGACGTCATCATCGCGCAGGGCTACGACGCCGCCGGGCACACCGGGCCGATCGGCACGTTCTCGATCGTGCCCGAGGTGGTGGCGATCGCGGGCGACACCCCGGTGGTCGCGGCGGGTGGCGTCACGACGGGGCGCCACCTCGCGGCCTCGCTCTGTCTCGGCGCCGCCGGCGTCTGGACGGGCACCCTCTGGCTCGCGTCGCGCGAGTCCGACAACGACATGATCATCAAGGAGAAGCTCGTCGCCGCCACGGCCGACGACACCGTCTACTCGAAGAGCGTATCGGGCTTCGCGATGCGCGTCCTCAAGTGCCCCTGGACCGAGGAGTGGGCGAAGCCCGAGGCGCCGCGCGTCCTGAACTCTCCGTACCAGATGCTGCTGAGCTCCGACTACATCCAGGCCGCCAACGACCACCGCCGCGCCGACCTGATGTTCGAGGCGGCCGGGCAGGGCGTGAGCTTCATCGACGCGATGAAGCCGGCGAAGCAGATCGTGAACGACATGGTGGAGGAGGCGCTCTCGGTGTTCGAGGAGATCACCGGCGAGTCGGCCGCGTGAGGCGGAGGCGAGCGTGACGACCGAGTCCCTTCCGGGCGGCATGCCGACCGTGCCTGGCTTCGACGCCGCGCGCGCCGGGAAGCGCGCCGAGTGCGACGGGGGCGGTGCCATCGCGGGCACGCGCTACGCGGGCCGCGAGGAGTTCGCCGGCACGCTCAGCGGCGAGTACGTCGATCACGGCGACCCGCCCTGGCGCTGGTACCTCTTGAAGGATCTCGTGCGCCGCCCGGACGGCTATCCCGGGAACGCCGTCTGGTGCCTCGCCGAGAACCTCTTCGTCGAAGGCGAGCCGAGCTAGTGTCGCTCCGGATCGTCGTCTGCGCGAAGGAGGTGCTGGACCCCGACGCGGTCAACAACTACGCGCTCGAAGGCCGCTTGGTGATCGGCGACGACGGGAAGTCGCTGACGCAGTCGTCGATCCCGCGCCTCATGAACGCCTACGACGAGCAGGCGATCGAGGCGGCGCTCCGCGTCCGCGAGGCCGGCGTCCCGTGCACGATCGCCGTCGTGTCGGTCGGCGAGGGGCAGGACATCCTGAAGCACGCGGCGTCGCTCGGGATCGACGAGCCGGTCGCGATCCACGCGGACGCGGCCAGCCTCGACCACCACGGCGTCGCGCGGCTGCTCGCGGCGTTCGTCCGGTCGCGCGGCGGCGCCGATCTCGTGCTCTGCGGCCGGCAGGCGTCCGACGACGACCAGGGCGTGGTGCCGGCGCTCGTCGCCGAGCACCTCGGGTTGCCGGTCGTGACGATCGCGCGCTCGGTCGACGTCACCGCCGCGGGCGACGGCTTCGCGGTGCGCGTCGTCCGTGTCACGCCGGACGGCGACGAGACGGTCGCGGTGCCGGCGCCGGTCGTGGTCACGATCAGCAACGAGCTCGGACAGGCGCGCTATCCGACGATGGCGGGCCGCATGGCGGCGCGGAAGAAGAAGGTCGCGGTCGTGACGCCGGCCGAGCTCGGCGTCGCGCCCGAGGCGCTCCGCCCGCGCATCACGCTCGCGAAGCAGTTCGTGCCGACGGTGAAGGGCGCGTGCGAGATGATCGGCGGCGGTGCGGACGAGGCGGCGGCGGCGCTGCTCGCGCGCCTGCGCGCGGAGAACGTGCTCCGATGAGCCGCGTCGTCGTCTGCACTTGGGGAACGAGCGGCGGGGCCGAGGAGCTCCTGACGCTCGCGCGCGGCGTCGCGGCGGGGCTCGAGGCGACGCTCGGCTGGGTCGTCCTCGGCCCGGCGCCGCACGACGTGACGGCGATCGCGAGCCGGCAGGACGTGCCGGTCGTCGACCACATCGAGCACGAGAAGCTCCAGTCCTTCGGCGGCGACGTCGCGGTGGCGGCGCTCGCCGACTACGTCCGCCAGCATGACTTCCGCGTGCTGCTCGTGCCGCAGACCTTCGACGCGCGCCTGCTCGCGCCGCGGCTCGCCGCCCGCATCGACGCGGGCGTCGTCATGAACGGGCTCGGCGTCGTGGTGGAGGGCGGTGCGCTCGCCGTTACCGCATCGGCCTACGGCGGCGACACCCGGGTGGTGTACACGCTCGCCGGCGAGGGCCGGTTCGTGATCGGCGTCGCGACGAGCGCGCTTGCGGCCGAGCCCGCCCCGAATCCGGCCACCGCGGTCACCCGTCACTGCGCCGTCGATCTCGCCGCCGTCGAGGAGCGGGTGCAGGTCGTCACTCGCAGCGAGCAGACGGGCCCGCGCATCGAGGAAGCCGACGTCCTCGTCGCCGGCGGCCGCGGCCTCGGGGAGAAGGCGAACTATCGCCTGGTCGAGGAGCTCGCCGAGGCGCTCGGCGGCATGGCCGCGGCGTCGCGGCCGATCGTCGACGAGGGCTGGGCCGAGCCGGCGCGCCAGGTCGGCCTCACGGGCAAGATCACGCGGCCGACGCTCTACATCGCCGCCGGCATTTCGGGCGCGAGCCAGCACATGGTCGGCTGCGCCGCCGCCAAGACGCTCGTCGCCATCAACCGCGACCCCGAGGCCGCCATCTTTCGCTACGCGCGCTACGGCATCGTCGGCGACTGCCTCGAGATCCTGCCGGCGCTGACGCGCGCGGTGAAAGGATAGGATACATGCCGGATCGCATCCCCGTCGCCGCCGGGCTCTTCGCCGAGACGAAGGACGGCGCGCGCCTCATCGGATCGCGCTGCGCCTCCTGCAAGACGCCGTACTTCCCCAAGGTCGACTGGTGCCGCCACCCCGAGTGCGCGGCGTCGAAGATCGAGGAGGCGGGCTTCGGACCCGACGGCACGATCTGGAGCTGCGCGATCCAGGACTATCCGCCGCCGGCACCGGCCAAGTTCGACAAGCCCTACAAGCCGTACGCGATGGCGGTCGTGGATCTCGCCGACGGGCTCCGCGTGCTCGGTCAGGTCAAGACCGACGACATCCGGACCGTGAAGCCCGACATGAAGGTGACGCTGGTGATCGATACGCTCTGCCACGACGACGCCGGCAACGAGCTCGTCACCTGGAAGTTCGAGGTCGCTCATGCGTGACGTCGCGGTCATCGGCCTCGGGATGCATCCCTGGGGCAAGTTCGCCGAGAAGTCGGTGCAGCAGCTCTGCCGGGTCGCGGTCGACGCGGCCCTGAAGGACGCGGGCGTGGTCTGGCGCGACATCGAAGCGGTCGCCGCCGCGAGCTCGCGCTTCTCCGGTGGGCGCGGCTGGGGCCTGAACGGCAACGACGTCATCGACGACATGGGGGCGACCGGCATCCCGGTCTACAACCTCTCCGCCGGCTGCGCCGCCGGCGGCAACGCCTTCAACGTCGGCACGATGCTGGTCGCGAGCGGGCAGCACGACATGGTGCTGGTCGTCGGCGGCGAGAAGATGCCGAAGGGATTCATCCAGACCTCGGGCGTCGAGGAGACCACCGACCCCGAGTATCTCCGCCAGGTCTGCATCGGCGTTCCGGGACCGACGTTCTGGGCCTTCATGTGCCGCCGCCGCATGGCCGACCACGGCACCACCGAAGAGCAGCTCGCGAAGATCGCCGTCAAGGCGCGGAAGCTCGCCGTCCACAACCCGAACGCCCGCTTCCGGAAGGAGACGAGCGTCGAGGAGGTGATGGGATCGGCGCTCGTCAGCTACCCGCTCCGGCTCTTCGAGATCTGCCCGGTGAGCGACGGCGCCGCCGCGGTCGTGATCTGCTCGGCCGAGAAGGCGCGGCAGCTCACCACCACGCCGCTCTGGGTCGCCGCGAGCGCGGTCGCGACCGCGCGCTTCGACGACGGCATCCCGCGCGGGCTCGCCGGCGCCGTGCCCGCCGACGGTCGCGCCTACCACAGCGAGGCCGCGGCCGCCGTCGGCAAGGCCATGGAAAAGGCCGGCATCGGCCCCGACGGCATCGACCTCGTCGAGCTCCAGGACAACACCGTCTACTACGAGCTCTCGTTCCCGGAGGAATGGGGCTTCTGCGAGCCGGGCGAGGCCGAGCACCTCCTGGAGAGCGGTGCGACGCTCCCGACCGGACGCTTGCCGATCAACCCGAGCGGCGGCTTCATCTCGTTCGGCGAGGCGACGACCGCGCAGGGCCTCTTCCAGATCTGCGAGCTCGGCTGGCAGCTGCGCGGCGAGGCCGGCGGGCGGCAGGTACCGAACGCCAAAGTGGGCCTCGCGCAGACGCTCGGCCTCGGCGGCAACGGCTCAGGAACGATCCTCAAGCGCTGACACTCCCGTCGGCGGGGAGCATTCGCGCTCGAAGACGGTGCCGTTGCGCTCTCAGGCTCACCGCACCCGGCGAACTCCATACGCATCGAACGACGGGTCGCCGCTCAAGATGCTCATGGATGTCGTGCGCCGTGCTCTCGATCCGGCGGCGAACCGGCGGCATGTACGTGGAGAAGCTGTCGAGCGGAGCATCGAAATCGTCGGCGATGGCGATGCGCCCGGCGAACATTCCGAACCTGGGCTTGCCCGCTCGGTTCGAGACCGCCGTGAGCCTGGCTCTGCGCGCAGCGTCCGTGCTGCGCGCAGAGCGTCACCGCGGCAGTGACGCCAATGGCAGGCCGAGCCTGGCTGCCGCCAACCGCATCCGTCCGTCGTTCGAGCAGGCCGGCCACGACTGGCTTCGTTCTGCCGAAGCGAGGTGAATTGCATCGAGCGAGCGCAGAGCGATCGCCGGATGGCACGCGCCGAGGATGCCGTTGGCTCGGACCAGAACCTCCGTCGTCAGGGTGACCAGATTCAGGCGATGTTGCGTCACGTCTCGCTCGACCTGGGCCCAGGCCCGCCGCCGATACGAGACGCTGATCTGGCGCTCCCGCTCCTTCCGGAGCAACGCCGAGAAGCACTCCGTGAGCACGACCTGGGAGGACCACACGATCTGGCCCTCGACGATTCGCACGTAGTGCGCGCTGTCCGGTTCCCGGACGAGCAGCTTCACGAGCACCGCGGTGTCGAGGTACACCGCTCAGTCCCGACCGTCGCGCTCTTCCCGGACCATCACTTCCGCCGGCCGAGCCGTCCGACGCGGCCGTGCGCGCAGCAATGCCCGGTTGACGTGGAAGGGCTTCGGAGCCGTGCCGACCCCCACGAGCTTGGCCTTCGGCCGGCCGTCGGAGGTGATCAGAATTTCCTCGCCCGCGGCCGCTCGGTCCAGCAGCTTGGAGAGGTGAGCCTTCGCCATGCGGACGGTCGCAATCATGATGCTCGAACGTAGCTCCCGGTGACTACATGGTGCAACCTGGGGCGGGATCTCACATCGCGTCCCGCCGATGACGGGCGTCTGGGGCTCCCGGGATGACGGCTCGGAAAACCTCGACGTCATGCGTCATCGTCACCACATGGGTGACGACCGCGTCGCGCCTCTGCGATAGGAGATCCCCGGGTACGGTCCTCGCGGAGATCAGCCGGGCGAGTGAGGATTGCGCTTTGGGAGCCGCCAGCGTCGTGCTACCCGGCCTACGCGATCCTCGTTCCGGCTATGCCGGTCCGCACCACCAACTCGAGCACAGGTAAGGAGAATCCAGCCATGACCACCCGACCCCTCATGAACGTCGTGATCTTCGCCGCGGCCGGAGTCTTCCTCGCGGCGGCCACGCCGGCCGGCGCCGCCGGGACGCCCGAGCAGCAGTGTCAGGCGGCGAAGAACAAGGCCGCCGGCGCCTACGCGACCTGCCGGCAGAAGGCCGAGGCGGCGCTCGCGACCTCGGGCGACGCCACCAAGTACAACGCGGCGCTCGCCAAGTGCGGCGCCAAGGTGACGTCGGCGTGGCAGAAGGCCATCGCCAAGGCCGCCAACGTGAGTGCCACCTGCCTCGACGATCCGCTCACGGTCGGGGATTTCCAGGGCATCATCGACGCCCACACCGACAACGTCGCGACCGCGCTCGGCGGCGGCGGACTTACGGACTGCTCGGCCGATCTCGCGACCTGTAACGGCGACCTCACGACCTGCAACGGGGATCTCACGTCGTGCAACGCCGATCTCGGCACCTGCAACGGCGACCTCGCCACCTGCGGCAGCGACCTCGCGCAGTCGCAGACCGACCTCGCGTCCTGCAACGGCAGCCTCGGCACCTGCAACGGCAACCTGTCCTCGTGTAGCGCGAGCCTCACGACCTGCAACGCCAACTACGCGAGCTGCTCGGCCGACCTCGCCACGGTGAACGCCGGCACGGCGGTCGCTGCCGACGTGCTCGCCGGGAAGACGTTCTCGAGCGGCGCCGGCCTCGGGCTCACGGGCACGATGCCGAACAACGGCGCCGTGAATGTCACGCCCGGTACGGCGCCGCAGGCGATCGCCGCCGGCTACCACAATGGCGCGGGTGCGGTCGCGGGCGACGCCGATCTCGTCGCGGGGAACGTCAAGAACGGCGTCGATCTCTTCGGCGTCACGGGCACGCTGCTGAACCCGCCGCTGAAGACCGGCCAGACGACCAGCTACGGCGCCGGCAGCGACGGCGATCTCCAGAAGGGCGTCGCGCGTTCCTTCACCGACAACGGCGACGGCACCATCACCGACAACACGACCGGGCTCATGTGGGAGAAGAAGAGCGACGACGGCTCGATCCACGACAAGGACAACGCCTACACCTGGGGCATGACGTCACCGCCCTACACGATGAACGGCACCATGGTGACGACCTTCCTCGCCGGCCTGAATGGCGGCGGCGGCTTCGCCGGGCACACCGATTGGCGCATCCCGAACGTGAATGAGCTCCAGAGCCTCGCCAACTACCAGAACGTGAATCCTGCGGTGGCCCCCGCGTTCAACACTGCCTGTGCAGCGAGCTGTACCGTGACGACATGTAGTTGTACGCAGTCGAACTACTATTGGTCGTCCACTACGTACCAGTACGCTCCCGGCAACGCGTGGTACGTGAACTTCAACGTCGGCTACGTGTTCGCGGACTTCAAGAGCAACGACTTCTACGTGCGTGCCGTACGCGGCGGCTCATGATCGATCATTGGATGATTTGAAGGTTTGATCATTTGATGGGGGTCTGGGGGCGAAGCCCCCAGATTCCGGCGAGGCACGTGATGGCGCATACCGAGCACCTGCCGATCTACAAGGCGTCCTACGACTTCTGTCTGTACGTCGAGCAGCTGGTGCGGAAGTTCGCGCGCTATCACAAGTACGCGCTCGGACAGGACCTCCGCGACGGCGCGCGCCGGGTGCTGAAGCTGATCGTCCGCGCCAACGCGCGGCGGGACAAGCGCGCCGCGCTCCTCGAGATCCGCGAGGAGGTGGAAGCGCTGAAGGTGTTGTTGCGCCTGTGCCACGACGGGCAGGCGTTTCCGAACTTCAACGCCTTCGAGCACGCGATCCGGCAGGTGACCGACATCGCGCGCCAGAACGAAGGGTGGTTGAAGAGTCAGTACCGGGGCCGTGGCCAGAGTCGGCCCGCGATTCTCGACGAGATAGCGGAGCCGAGCGCGCCATGATCATGAGGTCCCCCTCCCACCGGCGGCTTCGGCTTTGGCTGCCCGCCGGTGAACGCCAAAGCCCCGTAGCGGGGCCGCGGCAGAAGGACGCCTTCCCCGGCCGCGGCC
>JADYZW010000010.1 GCA_020852955.1 Deltaproteobacteria bacterium
ACCTCGGCGCGCTGGAACTCGTAGTAGAGCCGTTGCTCTCCGGAATAGCGCGGGGCGAGGATGCGTTGCTCCGGATCGAGACCGGCCTTGCGGTCGTCGGGTTGCACCACGACCGCGACGCCTCCCTTGGCGATGTCGCGGCGGACGACCAGTGCGCGAAACGCGAAGATCGGGACCCCGAGTCCCGCGGGCACGTCGTGCTGCGGATGGGCGAAGGTGCGTCCCTGAACGGCGACGAGCTCGCATGGAACCCCAGTCAGGGTGCCGTCACGCCCGCGCCGGAAGAACACGCCCGCTCTCCCGTGGAGCTGTGGAACGTCGGCGGGATACCACGCGACGATACGTAAACGCATAACTGGCCTCCGATCGTGCCGGCCCGATGAGCCAGCGGGCTTGGCGCAGCCGATGCGGAGTGAGGTGCAGCATCAGCACGCGGTGAGGGTGGGGCAGGAGCTGCCGGCGGAGATCGCGGTCGAGGCGCGCGTGGCGGGCGGTTGGGCACGCACCACGCATGACGTTGCGGAACACGTGCACGAAGCCGTGCCTTTCGAGGAGGGCTTCGAGCCGCGCGCGCACGGACCGATGCGCGACGTCGTAGATGACGAGCAGGTTCACCATGGCATGCGGTGGGCGCGGTAGGGGCGACCGTCCAGCAAAGCCCAGCGGACGGCGCGCGCTTGGGCGAAGATCGCATCGCCGAGCGTGGCGCCCGCGCGGCGGCGGAGCCGGCGTTCGAGGCCGCGCTGCACGGCCGCTTCGAGCCGGCGGCGGGTGCGGAGGGACACCCGGCCGTCCTCTCGAAGCGCCACGGCCGTGCCCCGTCCGATCATGCCGAGAATCGCCCGATCCACGAGCGGCTGGCGAAACTCTTCCATGAGATCGAAGACGAGGCCCGGCCGCTCGCGGCGGCTGGTGTGGAGGACGCCGAGATAGGGATGGAGATCTTGACGCTCGATCGCCCACCACACGCGACTCAAAAGAAGCGCGTAGCCGTAGTTGAGGAGCGCGTTCATCGGATCGCGTGCGCCGCGGCCACGACGACCGGGGAAGCTCCAGTCGGCAGGGAGGAGTCGTGCAACGGCACTCCAGTAGTGGGCGGCCGCCCGCGCTTCGGCGAGAAACAGCGGCCGGCGTGACGCGAGCAGGTCGGTCGGGTGCATACGGCTCGCGGCGTTTGCCTCGGCGGCGATCCGCGCGGCGGAGGCAGTGATCGCCGCCCGCACGGTGGCGTCCCGGCGGGGGTATTTGCCGTGATAGAGCAGCAAGGCTCGCTGGTTCCGCGTCTTCGCGATCACGAGGGCGCGCGCCACGGCCGCGCCCCGTTCGTCGTGGCGGGCGCGGAGTTGCGCCAGGAGGAGCTGCGTCCGTCGTCCGGCACGCACGGGGACGATCCGTGCGATCGGTGCCCCGTTCTCCGACGCCAGCACGACGCTCACGCGATGGCGCGCGAGCCCGATGAGCGCCGTGCTGGAGAGCGCGACGCCTTGCCCGCTGATGGTCAGGTGGCGCACGTCGCGCTGGGTGCACTCGAAGATCGGCTGCTTCTTCCGCCGGATCACGAGCAACCCCTTGCGGCGGGTCAGGAACGATCCGTGGGTCGCTACATGGAGGGCGCGATCCGCCGTGAGCCGAGGCAGCTGTCGCTCGGCGATCGCGTGGCTTCTCAGCGCGGCGGCCTTGGAGAAGACGGCGCGGGGTGGGAGCGTGGACGGCCAATGGACGAGCTGCCAAGGATCGGGATCCTCGCCCGGAATCTCCTGCGGGTGGTCCTGACTGTGCGGCCAGTCGGGATAGTCGATCGGCCGCTCGGTTCGGTGCTCTGGGTAGTGCCGGAGCGACTCGAGCGTCGCGCGCCCGAGCCGCTCGTCGAGCTGCACCGACCGCCAGTAGGCGTCGGTGGTCGCGACCCGCCATTCGTCGAGCGCCACGAGCTGTTCGTCCAGCGCGGCGCTCACGTTCCCGTAGTAGTGGCGCCAACCGCGGACGAGGTCGTTGTGACGGCGTACCACCTCGCCGAGCTCGACTGTGCCGGTGACGCTGAAGAGGGTGTTGATGCGTTCTTTGAACGTCTGCTCTTTCGCCGCCGGCAGGCGCCGCGTGCTTCCCGTGAAGGCGAAGCCGACGAAGGTGAAGCCCTGCACAGCCGGGGTGTAGAGGGTTTTCGCCGGCTTGAGGGCGAGCAGGCGGTGGCGGCGGAGCCAGTCGGCGAGGAATCCGAGCATGTCGCGGGCCTCCGCCTCCGAGTCGGTGACGATCACGAAGTCATCGGCGAAGCGGACGTGACGCGCACCGCGCTCCTCGAGTGCGCGGTCGAAGCCGGTGAGGTAGAAGTTGGCGAGGCCGGGCGACAGCGGACCGCCCTGCGGAAGACCCTTGACTGGTAGAAGCGTGAGTCCCCGATCCCGCACCGGCGCCCGCAACCACGCCTCGATCGTCGCCAGGCCACGGGCGTCCATCCCGTGCTCCCTAAGCAGCGCGAGGAGGCGGCCGTGATCGACCGTGTCGAAGAACCGCTCGATGTCGGCGATCACGGCCCAGGAGTCCGGCCGCAGGATTGCGGCGAGACGTTCGGCGGCACGTTTCGGCCCGAGTCCGGGTCGATACGCGAAGCTCGCGTCGGAGAAGCTCGCTGCGATGCGGTCGTGTAGCGCCAGCGCCGCCGCCCCTTGAACGATGCGGTCGGCCACCGTCGGAATACCGACGACACGGTAGCTGCCGTCGCCCTTTGGCGTGAGCGTGCGCCGGAGGGGCGGCGGGCGGTAGCGGCCGCTTCGAACTCGTTGCTGCATCTCCACGATCGCCTCCTCGGCTCGCGGGAGGAAGCGCTCGACGCTCACCCGATCGACGCCCGGCGCGCCGTGCGCCGCCCGGGTATGTGACCACGCGACGCGGAGGCGCCCGAGGTCGGCCACCTCGGCGAGAAAATCCCCCTCGAAGGGTCGGTCAGGTGGTCGGGGCGTCGGCTGCACGGTCGTGTGCTCGGCAGACGGTGTAGCCGAGAGCGGCGCGGTCCGCGCCGCTCATCGCGGTGTCAGTCGGGTCTGGGTGGGGTCACGTGGGGTTCACCCTGGAGTGAAGGTGCCCGATCGCATAGCGTCCCGCGCCGTGGGGCTCAGGGTGCGGCACGCGGTGCGATCGAACAGAGGCGGTCATCGTGCCGAACGAACGGACACTCGAATGCGACGGCAGCGTCGTGCGCAATCTGCGCCTGGCACGCGGGCTCAGCCAGTTCGCGCTGGCAGCGGCGACCAGGACGCGGTTCCTCGCCCGAACATCGGCGGATCAAGGGTCGCTCAGCACCATCAAGCGCATCGAGCGCGGTAAGGGGGTTCTAGCGGGGAAGGTCGAGGCCGTCGCGTCGGTCCTCGGTGTCCCGGTGACGCGCCTGCTCTCGCGGGGCTGTCGTGCCCGCCTCGGCCGCGCCGCGGAGGCCCCCCGCTCCGGCGACACCGCTCCCGTCCCACGCGCGACCCTGCCGACCGAGATCACGACGACGATCCGCCTCACGTGCGAGGCCCGCTTCCGGAAGATCCTCGTCGACGACCACCAGCTGGTGCTCGAGGGGCGGATGCCGGGCGAGCGCTATTGGCGGTCGTATTGGTACCACCAGTGGGATCAGTTCCGGTATTGGAAGGACGGCGTTCTCGACGACGCGACGTTCCGCGCCTGGATGCGCTTCCGGCATCTCGAATATCGCGACAACCCGAGCGCGGGCGGCATCGACTATCGTACCGGCTGGCAGCAGTTCGCGGGGTGGGCGAACGATGCCGAGTTTTCACGGTTCATGGAGAGCGTGTTTCGGGAAGCGGGCCACTCGCGTGACGGTTCGGACGATCCGTGGGGTTCGAAGGACTGACGGGCGTCGCGCTCACGCCTGCCACGATCGGACGGTCACCTCCATCTATATAATGATAATGGATAAGGCCAGAAGCTCCCCCCGTCGGTTGCTCCCTTCGCGGCTAGCGAAAAATCCTTCGCGCTTCGCCCGGCATGTGCTACGAGGCTCCGCACCATGAGCCGCCGCACGCATTGTCGAAAGATGGCACTGGCCTTGTACGCTCCGGTGGCTTTCGACGATTCACTGACCATGACCGCCAGATCCGCCCCAGATCGCACGCTGCGACCCCATGGAGGTCTTCCACGGGCCTGCGGTTCTCAGGCATGACGAGCACTTACAGTACTACGCCGAGAACCACACCGCATTGATCTGGGGCATTTACTTTCGACATCAATAGATAATAGTTCAACTAGCGATCAACTCTATGCATTCGCTACGGTGAGTTCGAAGGAGTCATCATGAAACTCTTCAACCTTCTTCTCTGTCCGATAATATTGGTTATGTCACCTATGAAGACAGTAGATAGAGTAGAAGGAGGGAAATATGATGCCGAGAATCAGGGCTGGGGATGCTGGTAGGAAGCCAAAGTATCTGCTGTATCAACGTGTGATCCGGGCGCTAGAAGAGCTGAAGATTCCTGAGGAGACTTTCGCGCGCGTGTACGCCACGCTCCCGGATATACGGGTGAAGATGCCAACCCCGGAAGAGGTGGAGGCCGTGGAAAGATTCATGGTGGACGGTGACTTTCAGAAGCTCGGGGAAAGGATAGGTCGGAAGGAACCGAGCTCGATCAGCGTGCTGGTGACCCGGGTCCTGGTGCTGAAGGCGCGCGGGAACGAGCGGATCGAGCGCGAAGGGTGGCCGAGTCATCGGGGGCGGGCGACGGCAGGGTGAGCGATGAGGCCGCCGCTTCCGGCCCGATCCTCTACGAGCTTGGGCCGCGTGCGCCATGGCAGGCCGTCACCCGTGAGATCGATCGGGAGGCCTTTCGCGAACGCCTGGCGAAGCGCACGCCGGTCGATCTCGGGCGGCCGGCGGCGCAAGCGGTCCGAGAAGCGCGGCGGAGCGTGACGAGTATCTCGAAGGATGACGCTCGTCATCGATGCCTCGGCCGCGGTCGAGTACCTGCTCCAGACGAGCCTCGGCATGCGCGTGGCGGGCATCGTCGAGGCCGCCGAGCTCGCGGCACCGGAGCTTCTCGATGCCGACGTGCTCGCCGTGCTGCGGCGGGAGGTGCTGGCCGCGCGGCTCGACGCGGCGCGCGCCCGCGAGGCGGTGTCGGATCTGCGGGACTGGCCGCTCCCGGGCCCCGGCGCTCGGCGTCGCCGTCCACAACGTCCGGCTCGGCTGACCGAGCTACGCGGTCGGATCGAGGACGCGCAGCTCGGTGAAGTAGTCGCGGTAGAACCCGCGGTCGCGGGTGAGGAGGGCGTCGCTCTGGAGCGTCGCGTGGGCGCCGATCAGGAAGTCGGGTCCGACGCGTACGCGATCGGCCCGACTGCGGCTGCGCTGCGCCCGCCACAGCGTCCCGGCGAGCGCGGCGCTCGCGGGCGAGACGGCGTCGAACTGAACGCCGAGCGTGGCGAGCGCGTCGTCGAACGACCGGTCGTCGCCGAAGGCGGCGCGGACCTCGCTCCACACGACCTCGCAGGCAACGAGGGCGCCGCGCCGATAGGCGTCGCGCAGCGCTTCGCGCGACCGCTCGCCGAATACGGGATCGGCCGCCAAGACGTCGAGGAGGACGGTGGTGTCGACCGCCGTCCTCACTTGCTCCGGGCCTTTCGGGTGCGGGCCCGCGCGGGGCGCGGCCCTCGCATCTCGTCGATCAGGGGGTCGACGCCCCGCGGGAGCGCGAGCGTTCCGTAGACGCGATCGACGGGCTCGCGCGTCTGGCGATCCTTCCGCAGCACGGCTTCGCCTTCCCGAACCAGGAACTCGATCGCGGTGCCGGGAACGAGGCCGAGTTGCTCCCGTACTGCGACCGGGACGGTGATTTGTCCCTTCGGGGAGATCCGGCTTTTCATGGTAAAGAGCTTTACGCTTTACCTCGATAGCAGTCAACGTCGGGTCTCCAGGAGCTTCGCGTGGTTGACGCATGACGTTCGGCCGCTATGCTCGCGGACCGTGACTCGAGCCTCGGCCCGATGAAGGACTTGGTCCTGTACTTGACCGACGTCGCCGGGCCGCTGCGCTTCGCGCCCTACGAGCTCGTCGCCATGGTTGCCATGCTGCTCTTCGGCGCCGTCGTGGTGTTCGGGTTCGTGCTGCCGGTTGCCGGCATCACGAGCTGGCTCGAGCGCCGGGTGTGGGCGCGCATCCAGTCGCGCGTCGGGCCGAACCGGGTCGGGCCGCAGGGCTTCCTCCAGTGGCTCGCCGACGGTCTCAAGAACCTCATGAAGGAGGACATCATCCCGAGCGCCGCCGACCCGTGGCTCTTCGCGCTCGCGCCGTATCTCGTGGTGATCGGCTTCGTCGCGACCTTCGCGGTCGTGCCGTTCGGCGACGTGCTGGTGATCGCCGACCTGGACATCGGCATCCTCTACATCACCGCGGT
Source organism: Deltaproteobacteria bacterium (assembly GCA_020852955.1). Lineage (GTDB taxonomy): Bacteria > Desulfobacterota > Binatia > UTPRO1 > UTPRO1 > UTPRO1. The sequence continues at coordinate 6,393 of JADYZW010000010.1, forward strand.
GACCGGCCTGGTCGTCGTCGGGGTGCTGATGGCGGGCTGGGCGTCCAACAACAAGTGGTCGCTTCTCGGCGGCATCCGCTCGGCGGCGCAGATCGTGAGCTACGAGATCCCGGCCGGACTCTCGATCTTCCCCGTCGTGCTGCTGACGGGGACGCTCAGCATGCAGGAGATCATCCGCGCCCAGGGCTGGGCGCCGTGGCACTGGTTCCTCTTCCACGACCCGTTCACGTTCGCGGCCTTCTTCGTCTTCTTCGTGGCGGCGCTGGCCGAGGGCAACCGGACTCCCTTCGACCTCCCGGAGGCGGAGTCGGAGCTCGTGGCGGGCTTCTGCACCGAGTACAGCGGCATGCGCTACCTGCTCTTCTTCCTCGCCGAGTGGGGCAACCTCTACGTCATCGGGGCGATCGTGACGACGCTCTTCCTCGGCGGCTGGCAGGTGCCGCCGGTGACGGAGCATCCGGTGGCGCTCGCGGTCTTCCAGCTCGCGACGTTTTTTGCGAAGGCCTACTTCTTCGTCTTCGTCGCGATGTGGGTCCGGGCGACCCTGCCGCGCGTGCGCGTCGACCAGCTCATGATCCTCTGCTGGAAGTACATGGTGCCGATCGCGCTCGTGAACGTCGTCGGTACGGCGATCTGGATGGTGGTCGTCCCCACGAGCCTCGGCCGGGTGGTCGCGATCGCGATGACGATCGGCGGGGCCGCGCTCGTCGTGATCTTCTTCCGGCGCGTGCGCTTCCACCTGCGCCGCGCGCGCTTGGGGCCGGCGGACTACTACTACAGCCCGTTCATCTGAACGGGCACGCCGGTCAGGGCGCTCGGTACGGCTCGCGCATCTTCACCGGCGGGTCGTGCGCGGCCCGCACGCGGAGGTTCAGCATCTCGACGAACACGGAGAAGGCCATCGCGAAATAGATGTACCCCTTCGGGAAGTGCGTATCGAAGCTCTCGGCGACCAGCGTGACCCCGATGAGGAGGAGAAAGCTCAACGCCAGCATCTTCACCGTGGGATGGCGTTCGACGAAGGCGCTGATCGAGCCGGCGAAGACCATCATGAACGCGACCGCGCTGACGACCGCCGCGATCATGATCGCGACGTCGTCCACCATGCCGACGGCCGTGATCACCGAATCGAGCGAAAACACGATGTCGAGCAGCGTGATCTGCAGGAGGACGCTCGCGTAGGAGGGGTGCGCTATCGTGGCGGCGCGCCGCGTGTCGCCTTCGAGCTTCTGATGGATCTCGTGCGTGCTCTTCGCGAGCAGGAAGAGGCCGCCGACGAGCAGGATGAGGTCGCGGCCCGAGATCTCGTTCCGCAGGACGGTGAAGAGCGGCGCGGTCAGCCGGATGATCCACGACAGCGACAAGAGCAGCAGGATGCGCGTGATCATCGCCAGAGCGAGGCCGACCAGCCGCGCGCTCCGTTGCCGCGCGTCCGGCAGCTTCCCGGCCAGGATCGAGATGAAGATGATGTTGTCGATGCCGAGGACGATCTCGAGCGCGGTCAGGGTGACCAGGGCGACCCAGCTCTCCGGGCTCGCGAGGAAGGCGAGGCTCATGGGGCAGGCTCTCTACGCGTCGCCGTCGGCGCGATCAACGGGGGACGTCGCAAGTCGGCAGCGCGTTCGTCGCGCCGGTCTCGCGTCACCTGGTCTGGTACTTGACGCCGCAGCCGTACGGCGGGGTCGAGGCGGCGGTGACCGGCTTGCCGGCGGATGCCTCCTCGTAGGCGGCGCGCACGTAGTTCTTCGCGGTCGCCGCGTCGGCGGCGTCGGGCGAGGGGTTGTCGTCGATCGCGCCGGCGTAGACGAGCACGCCCTTGTCGTCGATCACGAACATGTGCGGTGTCGTTTTGGCGCCGTACGCGCGCCCGACGGCGCCCTCGGGGTCGAAGAGGACCGTGGTCGGCACGGCGTCCTTGGCGGCGAGGTATCGCTTCTCCTCGCCGGGCGTCACGTAGCCCTGCTTTCCGGGCGCGGACGAAATCACGGAGAGCCACACGACGCCTTTGCCGGTCAGTTCCTTCTGGAGCTTCTGCATGTTGCCGCTATCGTAATGCTTCTTCACGAACGGGCAGCCCTGGTTGTGCCACTCGAGGACGACGTACCTGCCCGCGAACTCGGAGAGGGTGCGGGTCTTGCCGTCGAGGTCGGTGGCGCTGAACGCCGGCGCGGGGTCGCCGAGCTTCGGAGCGTCGGCGTCGGCCGTGCCGGGCATGGCGATCGATGCGAAGGCGGCGAGTGCCACGACCAGCGAGCGGCGTTTTCGAGCGGACGTCCTCATGGACTCCTCCTATGGGTCGGCTCGAGCTTTTCGAGCTCGTCGATGACGATCGTGGGGGTGAGGATCTGCGGCAGGATGCGCGGCGGGTCGTCGGCCCGGCCGCTGTACAGCACGTAGAGCGGCACGCCGTCCCGGCCGAACTCCCGGAGCGCGCGGGTGATCGCGGCGTCGGGCCGCGTCCAGTCGGCGCGGAGAGCGACCACACCGAGCTCCTTCATCTTGGCGATCACCTCGGCGGTCTCGAGCGCGACCTTCTTGTTCACCTGGCAGGTGAGGCACCAGGCGGCGGTGAAATCGACGAACACGGGACGGCCCTCGGCGCGAAGCTCGGCGATGCGGGCGGTGGAGAAGGGCTCCCACGCGAGAGCGACGCTTGCGGGGCCGGGGCGCGTGCCGGGCGCCGGCGCGTCGAGCGCCCGGAGCGTGACGGCGAGCGCGAGCGCGGCCAGGACCGCGGCGGCGGCGATCCCGCGGCCGCCGGCGCCGCGCCAGTGCGCGCCGACCCACGCCGCGAACGCCACCAGCACGAGCGCCATCAGGATCGCGCCGACCGCCGCCGGCCCCGCCTGGACGCTCGCGATCCAGACCAGCCATGCGACGGTCACGAGGAGCGGGAACGCGAGCAGCTGCTTCAGGGTCTGCATCCACGCCCCCGGACGCGGCAGGCGCGAGGCGAGGGCGGGAACCCAGGTCACGAGCACGTAGGGGAACGCGAGGCCGAGGCCGAGGCTCGTGAAGACCGCGAACGCCACCATGGCGGGCTGGCCGAGCGCGTAGCCGATCGCCGTGCCCATGAAGGGCGCCGTGCACGGCGTCGCCACGATGGTCGCGAGCACGCCCGTGAAGAACGCCGCCCGATCGCCTTCGCCGACGGTCAGGCGCTGGCCGACGCCCATGATCGCGCCGCCGATCGACACCACGTCGAGCAGCGCCAGCGCCATCCAGAAGAAGAGCATCGCGAGCAGCGCGATGACGGCGGGGCTCTGGAGCTGAAAGCCCCAGCCGAGCTCCGCGCCGCCGGCGCGCGCGGCGACGAGGACTCCCGCGAGCAGCCAGAACGACGCGACGATGCCGGCGAGATAGACCATGCCATGGCGGCGGACGCGCCGGCGCTCCTCGCCGCCGAGCCCGACCAGCGCCAGGGCCTTGATCGCCAGCACCGGGAACACGCACGGCATGAGATTCAGAAGGAGGCCGCCCGCGAACGCGAGCGCGAGCGGCGTCGGCGAGAACGGCGCGAGCGCCGGCGCGACGGGAGCGTCGATCGCGTAGGCGCGATTCCCGACGCGGAGCACGCCCGCGAGCCTCTCTGGCGGGGCCGCCTGCGGCGCGAGGGCGAGCGCGAAGCCGTCGGCGCGGCGCGAGAACGGCTGCGGGGCCGCCGCCTCGAGGGCGCCGCGGTCGGCGGCGAAGAAGAAGGGGATCGCGCCGAGCGCAAGCGGCGCGCCGTCGATCTCGAGCGCCACATGCCCGCGCTCGACGCGCGCGGCGACGCGCCAGCCGGCGGGCGGAGCTTCGGGAAGCGCGCGCGCGTCGAAGAGCCGCGCGGTCTCGGGCGCGACGGCCGTGGGCAGCGTCAGCGTGAGCGTCGCGCCCCCGGGAACGCACTCGTCTTCGTTGCAGACGAGCCACTTCGCGTGCGCGCGGAGCGGCAGCGGCGCGTCGGCGACGACGTCGCGCGCGACCGCGACCGGCGCCGCGAGCAGCACCTCGCCGGGATAGCCGAAGTTCACGAGCGGGCCGAGCGGAAGGCGTTCGGGCACCGGCCACTCGAGCGCGCCCGCCGTGAGTCCGGCCGGAAGCATCCACTCGATGCGTGGCGCCTCTCCGGAGTCGCCGGGATTTCGCCAGGAGACGTGCCAGCCTCGCGCGGGCACGAAGCGCACTCCGAGGCGCAAGGCGCCGCCCGGCGCGGCGGTCGCGGCATCGCTCACGAGCTCGACGTCGACGTGCTTCGCCGCCACCATGACGGCCGCGGCGGGGCGGATCGGGACGAGGAGCAGGGCGAGCAGCGCCGCCGCCGTCGGCGCGTGGATCGAAGCACGCGCGCGGCCGTGCGGGAGGCGCTCGGCATGCGGGGCGCGCGGCATGGCCTGCATCAGTAGCGCAACGCGGGCCGTCGTCCAGTCCCCCTCGGCGGGGTGCGCGCGTGCCGGGCGCGCCGTACGGGCGCTTCCGTCGCTCCTCGCGATGGTGTTATGCGCGACGGCGTGAACACCCCCGACGCCTTCCACGCCTTCCTCCTCGCCATGACCGGCCTCGCCGGCGTGGTGTTCGTCGCGCTGTTCTTCGTCGATGCGGGCTACGGGCAGTACCTCGATCGCGTGTGGGGGAAGGCGATCGACAACCGTCTCGGCTGGGTGCTGATGGAACTCCCGGTCGTGATCGTGTTCGCCCTCTACTGGGGGCTGTCTCCCCGGAGGTTCGCGCCGACCCCGCTCGCGTTCTTCGCGCTCTTCAACCTGCACTACCTGCAGCGGACGTTCGTGTTTCCGCTGCTCATCCGCGGTCGCGACGCGATGCCGGTGTCGATCATCCTGTTCGGGATGATCTTCAATACCGCCAACGCCTACATGCAGGGGGTGTGGATCTTCTGGCTCGCTCCGGAGGATCGCTACACCGCCGCCTGGCTCGCGACGCCGCAGTTCCTGGGCGGCCTCGCGATCTTTCTGGCCGGGTTCGCGATCAACCTGCATTCCGATCACGTCATCCGGACGCTGCGCGCGCCCGGCGACACGGGCTTCCACATCCCCCGCGGCGGCCTCTTCGAGTACGTGACGGCGGCCAACTACTTCGGCGAACTCGTCGAGTGGATCGGCTGGGCGGTGATGACGCTCTCCTGGTCCGGCCTGGTGTTCGCGCTCTGGACCTTCGCGAACCTGGGCCCGCGCGCCCACCGCCATCGCGCCTGGTATCGAGAGACGTTCGGCGACGCCTACCCGGCGACACGTCGTCGGATGATCCCGTTCGTCTACTGAGGCGGTTCGCGAGCGCGGAGCGCCGGCGCGGCGCGGACCGGACCGGACCGGCGCCGCCGGCCGATGCCGCACCCGACCGCCCGCGTCCGCGCGGTTGCCCGGGCCCGGGTCTCGGGTTAGCTAGGATGCCTCCGTGCCCGGCTACTTCGCGAACATCAAGGAGGCCGTCACCTCCATCTTCGAGGGCATGGCGGTGACCTTCTCGCACTTCGTACGCCGGCCCTACACCGTGCAGTACCCGGACCGGGTGCCGATCCGGGTGCAGGACACGCTGCCGTTTCGCTACCGCGGCATCCTCGCCGTCGACCTCGAGATCTGCACCGGATGCCTCGCTTGCGAGCGCGCCTGCCCCATCGACTGCATCGTGATCGACGCGCCGAAGGACAAAGAGACGCGCCAGATGACGCTGAAGCGCTTCGACATCGACATCGCGAAGTGCATGTTCTGCGGGCTCTGCAGCGAGGTCTGTCCGACGGGGTCGATCCACCACACCTCGGAGTTCGAGGGCGCGGACTACACCCTGAAGAGCATGCTGCGGCGCTACGTGGCCGAGCCCGTCCCGGCCTACAAGCCGAAGAAGGGACCCGAGAGCGATCCGATCGTCGGCCCGATCCTCGAGCGCGGCATGACCTACGTCGAGGATTTCGCGCCGCCGACCGCGCCGCCGTCGGTTCCGCCCGCCGCCAAGTCCGGTTCCGCCGCGCCGCCGTCGGTTCCGTCCGCCGCCAAGTCCGGTTCCGCCGCACCGCCGCTGCCCGCCGCCAAGCCCGACTCCGCGGCGGCGCCGCCGCCCGCCGCGCCGCCGGCGGCGACGGCGGCGGCGCCCGCGGTCGCGCCGTCCCCGGCCGCGGCCGACGAGTAGCGGCCGCCACCGCCGTCGAGACGCATGGCCCTGCGCGCGCTGCTGGTCGCCAATCGGGGGGAGATCGCGATCCGCGTGCTGCGCGCCGCGGCGGATCTCGGGATCCGCACGGTCGCCGTGCACGGCGAGGACGACGCGGCGTCCCTGCACGCGCGCATGGCGGACGAGGCGCGTTCGCTGCCGGGCACGGGGCCGGCGGCGTACCTCGACGCCGCGGCGATCGTCGCGGCGGCCAGGACGACGGGGTGCGATGCGGTGCATCCGGGCTACGGCTTCCTCGCCGAGCGCGCCGACTTCGCGACGCGCGCGGCCGAGGCGGGTCTCGTCTTCGTGGGACCGCGTCCCGAGACGCTCGCGATGTTCGGCGACAAGACGCGGGCGCGGGCGCTCGCCGCCGAGCACGACGTGCCGCTCCTGCCCGGCACGCGCGGGCCGGCCTCGCGCGAGGACGCGGCCGCGTTGCTCGCGGCGGGTGCCGGCCCGATCGTGCTGAAGGCGATCGCGGGCGGCGGCGGCCGGGGCATGCGCGTCGTCCGCGACGCGGCGGCGCTCGCCGAGGCGTGGGAGCGCTGCCGCTCCGAGGCGACCGCCGCGTTCGGCAACGGCGATCTCTACGCCGAGCGCTGGCTCGCGCGCGCGCGCCACGTCGAGGTGCAGGTCGTCGGCGACGGCAGCGGCGCGGTCGCGGCGCTCGGGGAGCGCGAGTGCACGCTGCAGCGGCGCCATCAGAAGCTCGTCGAGATCGCGCCGAGTCCGGGCCTCGCGCCGGCGCTCCGCGCGCGGCTCGTCGCGGCGGCGCTCCGCATGGCGGCGGCCGTGCGCTACGCGAGCCTCGGCACCTTCGAGTTCCTGGTCGACGCCGCGGGCGGCGCCGACGCCGCGTTCTATTTTCTCGAAGCGAACCCGCGGCTCCAGGTCGAGCACACGGTGACGGAGGTCGTGACCGGCGTCGATCTCGTCGCGACGCAACTCCGCTTGGCCGGCGGCGCGACGCTCGCCGACGTCGGCCTCGCGTCCGGCGCCGATCCCGCGCCGCGCGGCCACGCGGTCGAGCTCCGCATCAACATGGAGACGATGCGCGCCGACGGCGAGGTCTTGCCGGGTGGCGGAACGCTCACTGCCTACGAGCCGGCGTCGGGGCCGGGCGTGCGCGTCGACGGCTACGGGTACGCCGGCTACACGACCAATCCGCGCTTCGACTCGCTGCTCGCGAAGCTCGTGGTGCATGCGCCGTCGGGGGGGGTGCCGGCGCTCCTCGCCCGCGCGGCGCGCGCGCTCGCCGAGTGCCGCATCGAGGGCGTCCCGACGAACCTCGATTTCCTCCACGCGCTCGTGACGCACCCCGACGTCGTCGCCGATCGCGTCGACACGGGATTCGTCGAGCGCCACGCGGCCGCGCTCGTCGCCGCCGCGGCCGCGAGCGTGCGTCGGCGTCCGCCGGCCGGCGCCGAGGCCGCGCCGCTGGCGGGGGCGCGTGTCGACCGCGACGATCCGCTGGCGGTGCTCGCGCACGGGAAGGCCGGCGGACGGCGCCCGGACGCGGGGGGCGGGGCCGATGCGGGCGCGGCCCTCGGCGACGGCGCCCGCGCGGTCCGCGCCCACATGCAGGGCACGGTCGTGAGCGTCGACGTTGCGGAGGGCGACACGGTGCCGGCCGGGACCACGCTCCTCGTGATGGAGGCGATGAAGATGGAGCACGTCGTCGCGGCCGAGCGCGCCGGCGTCGTCCGACGCCTCGCGGTCGCGCCGGGCGACACCGTCTTCGAGGGGCACCTGCTCGCGTTGCTGGCGCCGGCCGACGACGGCGGGCGCGCGGCGGCGTCGGAGGACGACGTCGACCTCGCGCGCGTGCGTCCCGATCTCGCCGAGGCGCTCGCGCGCCACGCCGCCGGGCTCGACGCCGCCCGCCCCGAAGCGGTGGCGCGCCGCCGCGCCGCCGGCCAGCGGACGGCGCGCGAAAACGTCGACGATCTCTGCGACCCGGGGAGCTTCGTCGAGTACGGCGCGCTCGTGATCGCGGCGCAGCGCCAGCGCCGGCCGGTCGAGGAGCTGATCGCGAAGACGCCGGCCGACGGCCTGGTCGCCGGGATCGGCACGGTGAACGCCGCGACCGCGCGCGACCGCGCGTCCTGCGTCGTGCTCGCCTACGACTACACCGTGCTCGCCGGCACGCAGGGGGCTCAGAACCACCGCAAGAAGGACCGCATGCTCGAGGTCGCCGAGCGCGAGCGTCTGCCGGTCGTGCTCTTCAGCGAGGGCGGCGGGGGTCGTCCCGGCGACACCGACGCTCTCGGTATCGCCGGCCTCGATGTGCCGACGTTCCGGGCGTTCGCCCGCCTGTCGGGGCTGGTGCCGCTCGTCGGGATCAACGCCGGGTTCTGCTTCGCCGGCAACGCCGCGCTCCTCGGCTGCTGCGACGTCGTGATCGCGACGGCGAACTCCCACATCGGCATGGGCGGGCCCGCCATGGTCGAGGGCGGCGGACTCGGGGTGTTCCGGCCCGAAGAGATCGGGCCGATGACGGTGCAGGCGGGGAACGGCGTCGTCGACGTCGCGGTCGCCGACGAGGTCGAGGGGGTGCGGGTCGCGAAGCGGTACCTCGGCTTCTTCCAGGGGCGGCTGCCCGAGTGGACGTGCGCCGATCAGCGCCGCCTGCGCGCGCTCGTGCCGGAGAACCGGCTGCGCGTCTACGACGTGCGGCGGATCGTGGCGACGCTTGCCGACGACGGATCGACGCTCGAGCTCCGGCGGCCCTTCGGGCGCGGCATGGTGACGGCGCTCGCGCGCATCGAGGGCCGCGCGGTCGGCATCGTCGCCAACGACCCGACGCACCTGGCCGGCGCGATCGACGCCGACGGCGCCGACAAGGCGACGCGCTTTCTCCAGCTCTGCGACGCGTTCGACCTGCCCGTCGTCTTTCTCTGCGACACGCCCGGCATCATGGTCGGACCGGAAATCGAGAAGCGCGCGCTCGTCCGGCACGCCGCGCGTCTCTTCCTCGTCGGCGCGAGCATGACGACGCCGTTCTGCACGATCGTGCTCCGCAAGGGCTACGGCCTCGGCGCGATGGCGATGGCGGGCGGAAGCTTCAAGGCCGGGCTCTTCACGATGGCGTGGCCGACCGGCGAGTTCGGTGGCATGGGGCTCGAAGGGGCGGTGAAGCTCGGGTTCCGCAAGGAGCTCGCCGCGCTCACCGACCCGGCGGAGCGCCGCGCGCTCTACGATGCGATGGTCGCGCGTCTCTACCGTCACGGCCAGGGGGTGAGCGCCGCGTCGCACTTCGAGATCGACGACGTGATCGATCCGGCCGACACGCGCCGCGTGATCGCCGCCGCGTTTGCCGCCGCGCCGCCGGCGCCGGCGCGACGCGACCGCAAGAAACGTCCCTGCATCGACGCCTGGTGAGCGCCGGCGCCGGCGGTGCGCCGGCGGATCGTTCACGGCGGGGTGCGCGCGCCGACGATCAGACGGCCGCGGATTCGTGGCGCGAGTCGGTGGCGACGGCCGCCGCGGTGCGGACGGCGCGGCAGTAGAACAGCTCGGTGTCGAGGATGCCCGTCTCGGGAATGTCCTCCCGGGTGTACTCGACGTCGAATCCGAGGCGCGCGAGCGCGGTGTCGAGATCGCGGCCGTACGTGCGGTACGCCAGCGCCGCGTTGTCCTCGGAGTTCGCGTCGCCGTGGTATTCGGGCTCGAGCAGGAACTCGTCGCGCGACGGATCCTCGGGATCGACGACGGCGACCCGGATCAGCGTCTCGGCGCGGGTACGGTCGTGGGGCACCGTGAAGAGGTACGAACCGCCGGGCGCCAGGACGCGGCGAATCTCGCGCAGGGCGCGTTCGTGGAGCCGGACGTGCTCCAGGACGTCGCTCGTGATGACGAGGTCGAACGAGGCGTCGGGAAACGTCAGGCGCTCGAGGTTCTGGTTGCTGCGACGATGGCCGAGCGCCGTGCCGAGCGGCTCGTGGAGGCGCAGCGTCGACGTCGCGACGTCGATCCAATCGCACGCGTCCAGCAGCTCGGGGAGCGGATACGCATTGTGCAGATAGGCGAACGGCACTTGCGTGTCGTAGATCCGGAGCCGGCGTGCCGACCGATGCTTCGCGAGGTCGGCGAGCGACGGGGCCACGATGCCGGTGAACTCGCGCACGGCGCGCAAGACGCCGCGCGCGATCGAGCGATAGCGGCTCGTCGTCAAGCAGTCGCCGCACGTCAGTGACTCGCGGTGGAGCGCGGGATCCTTGAAGTAGAAGGCCGTGGCGAGTCCGCAGACGTTGCACGTTCCGCGCCGGAGCTCGTGGCCGACGAAGCGGTCCGCGTGCGCCGGCACGCGCGGCTCCTGAGCGCGTCGGGAGACGCGGCGCCGGGCGCGCAACACCTCCGCGGCGGTTTCCGGCGCCGCGATCGGGACGACGTCGGGCCGCTGTGCCGCGATCTCGCGGGCCTGGGATTCCGTGGCGCAGACGACCAGATCGGCGTCGCGCAGCATGTGCTCGTGGCGGTGGCGCAGCACGTCCGCATCGACCGGAAAGCCGCTCGGATCGTCGCTTGCGTCGTAGAGCACCGTACGGTCGAGCCACCGGAAGGCATCGAGAGCGTTGTAAGCGAAGACCCACACGACGGGCGCGTCGAGGTGCTCCAGCACGCCGCGGGGACCGCGGTAGCCCCAGAGATTGCGCGCGATCGGATGGAACCCGTCGCGCTCGGCGGCGCCGTCCCATTCCTCGTCGACGAAGACCAGCATTCCGCGCTCGGCGAGCGCCGCCGCGACGCGCTCCACCCGGCGGACGTGCCCGGTCGCATCGCGCATGCGGCGCGGGAAGACGAAGACGTCGGAGGGCCGGACGCCGGACGCCTCGACGATGTCCCGCAGCCGCCGCCCGAGATCGACGATGCGCGGCGCGGCCGCGTCGTCCTGGTGCGGGGCCCAGGGCCCCCATTTGCGCTCGTAGGCGCGGCGATTGCGCTCGAAGATCTCGCGATAGCGGGTGTCGTCGAGGCGCTTGAACGAGGCCCCGCCGACGTGGTGCACGAAGGCGTCCATCGCCACCGCCACCCGATAGCCTCCGTTGTGCATGCGGCGCGCGTAGTCGTCGTCCTCGAACATCCCGATCTCGAAGCGCTCGTCGAGTGGTCCGATCTCGTCGAAGACGGCCCGGCGCGTGGCCACGCAGAACATCGCCAGCATGCTCATGCCGCGGAGGCGGTCGGCGTGCTCGTGGGTGAAGCGGGCGGCCCACGCGGGCATGTCGGCGAGGGTGGCGTAGCCCACGGCGACTTTCGCTTCGTTGCCGATCTCGTTGGTGGCTGGACCGATGAGGCCGACGTCCGGCGCCGCGTGGAGGTGGCGGATCAAGGTCGAGAGCCAGCCGCGGGTCACCACGGTGTCGTTGTTGAGCAACGCGAGATACGCGCCGGTCGCTTGCGCGAGCCCCTGATTGCACGCTTTGGCGAATCCCAGGTTTTCGTCGTTGGCGACCACGACGACGTCCGGCCGGTCCGCGGCGAGCGTGGCGAGATACTCCCGGGTGCCGTCGGTGGAGGCGTTGTCGACCACGATCACCTCGTGGTTCGGCCACTCCGTGCGCGTGAGGACCTCCTGCAGGCAACGGCGGTTGAGCGCGAGGTTGTCGTGGGTGACGATCACCGTCGACGCTCGCGGAAAGAGCGGGGGCACGAGCGGCGCGAGCTCCTCGTAGCGCGCTTGCCAGGTATTGGCGCTCGCGAAGGCGCGCCGGGCGTCGATGTGCGCGGCGTCCGCCGGCTCCAGCGCCGCGACGATCTCGCGCTCGAACTCCTCGGCGGTCTCGGCGAGTCGCACGAGGTCGCCGAGCAATCGCATCTCGGGCAACGGCACCGAAATCATTGGCTTCCCGGATGCCAGGGTCTCGTACGCCTTCACCGGGTTGGTCGCTTCGGTGAGCGGCAGGCGCTTGAAGGGCAGCAGCGTCACGTCGAAGGTCGCGAGCCACGCCGGCAGGTCCGCGTAGGGCTGCTCTCCCGGGAGGGTGACGTTCGGCAGCTTCTCGAGCCGTGCGATCTCGCCCGTGTCGGTCGACCCGACGAGCACGAAGTCCCAGTCCGGCCTGCGCTCCGCGAGATCGGCGACGAGGTCGCCGTCGAACCAATGCGCGATCGCGCCGAAGAAGCCGACGACCGGACGCGTCCCGCGGGTGCGGGGGGCGGAGGCGGCGGTCGCGAAATGGTCGAAGTCGCATCCGTTCCGCAGGAGGAGCGTTTGCGCGCGATGGCGGCGCGCCTGCTCGGCGAGGAGCGGTGACGACACGGACACCAGGTCGGCGCGGGCGAAGAGCGCCTCTTCGTCCGCGGCCGTCGCGCCAGTGAACGTCGAGAAGCCCGCGTGATGGTCCATGCAGTCGTACCAGATCGGCCACGCCAGCCGCTCGCGGGCGCGCGCGGCGAGCGGCCACCAGAACGGCAGCTGCACGACGGCGAGCGTGGCGCCGAGTCCGCAATCGACGCGCAGGCGGTTCAGCGAGGCGAAGAGCTCGTCGCACGCCGGCTCCTCGAGCGCGTCCTTCCACACGTCGCGGGGGGGGCCGGCGAGCCTGACGAGGTGGACGTTCGGTGCCTTCAGGGTGACCGCGGGGGCCGTCCCGGGAGGCGCGAACCGAGGCTCGACGTAGAACACCCGGTGTCCGGCGGCCGCGAACCGCGTCATCAGTTGCTGCGGGCGCTGGAAACGAAAATCCCAGTCGATGATCGGAAAACAGACGACGTCGAGCGTTCCCGGGGGAAGGGGCATCGCCGCCGGCGCGCCGTCGGCTCCGGGGCTCGGGTTCGCCGACGCCGCGCGGCGCCGCAGGCGTCGCAACGCCGGAAAGAGGTAGTGGTGCTTGAAGACGCCGTACCCGTGCAGCAGGCGCCACCCGGGTGTGCGCTTGATCGCCGCGAGCTCCGCTTCGGCGGCCTCGGCCCGCCGCCGCAAGACGTCGACATCCCGGCTGCGTTGCGTGGCGCCCGGAAGCGCGGGGACCGTCAGGTCCACGTCGCGTCCGAGGAACGCGGACAACGTACGCCAGGATTCCTCCCGCTGCTCGAGACGCGACCGCACGCGATCGGACACGCGCTCCAAGGCCGCGATGCGCTGCGCCGCGGGGGTGCTCGCGCCGCGCGCGGCGGCGAGCACGCCGTCGCCGTCCGCCGCGAGGAGGACGCGCGCGACGTCGACCCGCGCCGCGAGCGGCGCGGCGAGCCCCGTCCGGCCGTCGATCGCTCCTTCGAGCGCCCGCGCGGCCGCGTCCGTCGCGGCGGTGTCCAGAGCGACCATGCGATCCGGACGCTCCCCGGCCTGCGCGCGACCTCCCGGACTCCGGTCCGTGCCGATGCCGACCGCCGGCGTCCCGGCGACCGCGGCGAGGATCGCGCCCTGGACGCTCGCCGTTGCCACGACGTCGCACGAGCCGAGCCAGCACGCGACGGCCGCCGGCTCGGTCGCGTCCACGACCAGGAGGGCGTCGGCGTCGAGCGCGAGCGTCGCCGTGTCGAAATCCCGCACCGTGACGACTTCGAGGGAACGACGCGCGGCGAGCACGCTCACCGCGGCGGCGAGCGCCTGGTCGGCGGGTGAGCCGACCGTCGCCGACGGTACGACGCCGACGCGGACCGGTCGCCCGCGCGGCGTCGGGACCAGCGCGGTCTCGGGGACGACCCCGAACGCCGGGTCGGCCGTCACCACGAGCGCCCCCGTAAAGCCCGCGGCGCGGAGAGCGGCGGCGCTCTCGTCGTCGCGGACCGACACGTGCGCGGCGAGCGAGGCCAGGAATCCGGCGAGGTGCGGTCGCTCGCCGGCGGCGGGCGGGACGCCGATCGCGAACAGGGCCGAGGGGACCCCGGCGGCGGCGGCGCGCAGCAGGGCGCGGGCGACCTGCGCCGCCGGCGTCGCCGCCTCCGCGCGACACACGTCGTCGAGGCGGAGTGCGGTGGCGTCGTGCCAGGGCGCTCCCGCGACGACGACGAGGTCGGCGGACGCGATCGCGCGCGCCAGCGCGGCGTCGTCGCCGGCATCGACGGTGGCGCTTTCGAGATCCCGAAACGACGGACACGCGAACGACGCCAGCGTCGTCGTCACGTCATGCGACCGAGCGCGAAGCGCACGCGTCACGATGCGGGCCGTCGCGTCTTCCTCGACGTCTCCGACGCCGAATCGCCCGAGCAGGACGACGTGCACCGATCGAGCGGCCGACGGGGTCGAGGTCATCGCGCGGGCTTGGTCTACAGCGCGGGCGCGCGCGTCGTCAACGTTCGGGACGCGTCAGGACGTGCGTCGTTCGGGACGCGTCGTGTCGTCGGCGTCGGACGCGGCGGTCCCGAGTGCGCACCGTCGCGTGCGGTCGAGCGCCGCGATATGAGTCGGCGCTGCATGGTCGCGCGAACGGAGACATGAGGAGCCGCCGGTGGCGCGCGCTGCGCCGAACGCTGCGGGGGATGGCTTCGCGACGCCGCGTGTTGATCGTGCCTCCGGGCCCCCAGGGCGGCGTCGGCGACGCGGCGGTCACGCACATGCTCGTGCAGGAGGTCCGCGCGGCCGGCGTGGCGGGCGTCGCGGTCGTGAGGTACGCGGGGGACGAAGGCGAGGAGCTGTGGGGCGACGCGCATGCCTCGAGCTACCTGGCCGCGCCGTCGTGGCCCTTCGATCGCGCGCGCTGGTCGGGTTCCGTGCTCGCGGCGGCGCTCGCGGACTACGACGACGTCGTGATCGCGGGCAACGACTGCATCGACGGGGGCTATGCGAACGAAGGCACCGTGGCGCTGCTCGAGTGCGCGCGCTTCGCGCAGGAGCTCGGGAGCCGGGTGGCGCTGGTGAACTGCAGCTTCAACCAGCGCCCGACGTCCGTCGCCGTCGAGGCGCTGCGCCGTCTGCCGGCGTCGATCCCGGTATGGCTGCGCGACGCGATCTCGGCCCGCTCGTTGCGGGCGGCGACGGGCCGCACGGCCTACCTCGGAGCGGAGATCGCGTTCCTCGTCGAGCCGCGCGCCGGCGATCCGCGCGGGCCGCTCGAATGGGTGCGGCGGCACGCGGCCGCGGGCAAGCGCGTCGTCGTACTGGTGCCGAACCCGATGGTCGGCACCCGCGATCCGTTGGGGGCGCCGCAGCGCGATCCCGGACCGTACGTCGCGATCCTCGAGCGGCTGTTGCGTTTGCCGGTCGGGGAGACGCGCGTCCTCGTCGCGCCGAACGACGCGCGTCCCGCCGTCGGCGATCTGGAACTCGTGGACGCGATCGCGGGCGCGCTGCCGCGCGCGTGCGCGGACGCCGTGTGCGTATCGGCGCGGCCATTGCCCGCGGCGCTGCTCGCCGAGACGGCGCGCCACGCCGCCCTGTTGGTCGGCGCGCGTTTCCATGCGGTCGTCATGGCGCTCGTCGCCGGCACGCCCGTCGTCGCGCTCGAGTACCAGGACAAGATGCGGGGCGTGCTGCGCGACTGCGCGCTCGAGGACCTCTGGGTGCCGTGCGCCGGCGGACTCGATCCCGGCGTCATCGTGGCGCGGGCCGAGGCGGCGCTCGCGCGCGCGGGCGCGATTCGTGGCGCGATCGCGGCCGCCGTTCCCGTGCTGCGGCGCCGCGCCTCCGCGATGGTCGCGGACGTCCTCGCGGACGGGGGAGCGCCGTTCGCGGGCTGAGGACGGCTGCGCGCGCGGCCCGCCGGACATGGATCCGTACGCGCCGTTCGGGATTTGCGGGCCGCGCCCGAGTTTGTTACTCCCTCCCGGCTTCTGACCGGACGTTGCGCGTCGCCGCAGCGACGGTCACTACCACTTGCACGCGGGGGAAAGTCGCGCGTTGTCGTTGTCCGTCGCTCTCTTCTACGCCTTCGCCGCATTCACCGTGATCAGCGCGGCCGGCGTCGCGTTCTCCCGCAACATCGTCTACTCGGCCTTCGCCCTTCTCGGGACGCTCTTCGGCGTCGCCGCGCTCTACGTCTTCCTGGGGGCGGACTTCGTCGCCGGCGCCCAGTTCCTCATCTACATCGGCGGCGTCCTCGTGCTGATCCTCTTCGCCGTGATGTTGACGCACCGGATCGCCGACGGCGCCGTCTCGAACCGGGCGGCCGGGGGGCCGGCGGCGCTCGTCGCGGTCGGGCTGGTGGCCGCGGTGCTCGGGCGCGCCCTCTTCAAGGCCCGCTGGCCGGTCGTGGACGTCCTTGCGGACGGACCGACGACGCACGCGATCGGCGACGGCTTCCTCGGGCGCTACGTCCTGCCGTTCGAGCTCGCGTCGTTCGTGCTGCTCGCGGTGCTGGTCGGCGCCATCGTCGTGTCGCGCAAAGAGCTGCGGAGCTGAGGGCGCGATGCCGGGTGTCCCGCTGCAACACGTCCTCCTCGTCGGCCTCGTGCTCTTCGCGCTCGGACTCTATACCGTGCTCACCCGGCGGAACGCGATCGGCATCCTGATGGGCATCGAGCTGCTCCTCAACGCCGCCAACGTCAACTACGTCGCCTTCGCCCGCTACTCGGGCGCGCCGACCGACGGCCAGATCTTCGCGATCTTCGTCGTCATGCTGGCGGCGGCCGAAGCCGCGGTCGGCCTCGCGATCGTGCTCGGCATCTACCGCAACTTCGAGAGCATCGACGTCGATGCGACGCACGCGCTCAGGCATTGATGGATCCGGTCGCCGTTACGTCGCTGCGTTGGATTCCGCTGCTGCCGCTGCTCGGGGCGCTCGTGAACGGCCTCGCCGGGAAGGCGATCCAGCGGCGGGTGGGGGAGGGAGCCGTCGCCGCGATCGCGGTCGCGCCGGTGGCGGCGGCGTTCGCGGTGTCGCTGGCGGTCTTCGCGCGGCTGCTCGCGCTGGATCCCTCCCGGCGCGTGCTGCTGGACGTCGTGTGGCGCTGGCTCGACGTCGGTGCGCTGCGGGTCGACGTCGCGCTCCTCGCCGATCCGCTCTCCACGACGCTGCTCCTGGTCGTGACCGGGATCGGCGGGCTCATCCACGTCTACGCCACCGCCTACATGCGCGGCGACGACGCCTACTGGCGCTTCTTCGCGTACCTGAACCTCTTCACGTTCGCGATGCTCGTCCTGGTGCTCGCCGACAACCTGCTGCTGATGTTCGTCGGCTGGGAAGGCGTCGGTTTCTGCTCGTGGGCGTTGATCGGGTTCTGGTGGCGCGAGCCGGTGAACACGACGGCCGGCAACAAGGCCTTCATCGTGAACCGGGTCGGCGACGCCGGCTTCGTGCTCGGCGTCTTCGCGCTCTTCTGGGCGCTCGATGCGGCGGGGCACGGCACCGTGGCCTTCCGGGAGATCCAGCGCCACGCGGCGAGCCTCGACGGCGCCGTTCTCTGGGGCGTACCGGTCGCGACGCTCGTCACGCTGCTTCTCTTCGTCGGTGCGACCGGCAAGTCGGCGCAGTTCCCGCTCCACGTCTGGCTGCCGGACGCGATGCAGGGCCCGACGCCGGTCTCGGCGCTGATCCACGCCGCGACCATGGTGACGGCGGGCGTCTACATGATCGCGCGCCTCCATTTCCTGTACGCGATGGCGCCGGCGACGCTCGCGGTCGTCGCCGGGATCGGCGCCGCGACCGCCCTCGGCGCCGCGACCATCGCCCTCGTGCAGGACGACATCAAGCGCGTGCTCGCCTACTCGACGGTGAGCCAGCTCGGCTACATGTTCCTCGCGCTCGGCGTCGGGGCGTGGACGGCGGGCGTCTTCCATCTCGTGACGCACGCGTTCTTCAAGGCCTGCCTCTTTCTCGGCGCGGGCTCGGTGATCCACGCGCTCCACCACGAGCAGGACATGCGGGGCATGGGCGATCTCCACGCGAAGCTCCCGGTCACCTTCTGGACCTTCCTCATGGCGGCGCTCGCGCTCGGCGGAACCCCGCTCACGGCCGGGTTCTTCTCCAAGGACGAGATCCTCTGGCACGCCTGGTCGAGCCCGTACGGAGGCACGCTCCTCTGGGGCGTCGGTGTCGCCGGCGCCGCGCTCACCGCGTGCTACGTCTGCCGGCAGGTCCTGCTGGTTTTCTTCGGCGAGTCGCGGGCAGACCCGCACCACGGGGAGCCCGTGCGCGAGTCGCCGGCCGCGATGACGGGGCCGCTCGTGATCCTGGCGGCGGGCGCGCTGCTCGTCGGTTTCCTCGGCGTTCCCGACGGCCTGGGCGGCGCAAATCCCTTCGCCGCGTGGCTCGACGCGGTGTTCGCGAGCGAGCACATCGACGCGGCCCACGCGGCGGAGGCCGCGCACGACGTCCGCCTCGAATGGGCGCTCATGGCCGTGTCGGTCGCCATGGCGACGGGCGGGGCCGGCGTCGCGTACCTGATCTACCAGGCGCGCGCGCTGTCGGCGGATGCGGTCGCGGGGATCGCGGGCGGCGCGCCGTACCGGCTCCTCGTCCACAAGTACTGGCTCGACGAGGTGTACTGGGCGACCATCGGCCGCGGGGTGCGCTGGCTCGCCCGGGCGGGCGCGTGGTTCGACGCCCGCGTCCTCGACGGCGTCGTGGACGGGAGCGCGTTGGTCATGCGGGCGATCGCCCGGCTGGAGAGTCGGTTCGACGCGCGGGTCGTCGACGGGTTCGTCAACGCCCTCGCCGACGCGACCTGGGCGCTCGGCGGACGCCTGCGCCGCCTGCAGACCGGCAACGTCAACGCGTACCTCTACGTCGTGGTCGGCGCGGTCGCGCTCGTGCTGATCGCGCGGATCTTCTAGGAGCCCTCCGGCATGGATCACGTCCTCACGTGGATGACGTTTCTCCCGCTCCTCGGCGCCGCGGTGGTGCTGTGCCTGCCGTCGCGGCGCCCGGGGCTGATCAAGCGGGTCGCGCTCCTGTCCACGCTGCCGACGTTCGCGCTCGGTGTGCGCCTCTTCGCGGCGTTCGACCGCGCCACGACGGCCTATCAGTATGTCGATCGGACGCCCTGGATCGCGTCCTACGCGATCGACTACTTCGTCGGCGTCGACGGAGTCTCGATCACGATGGTGCTGTTGACGGCGCTGCTGTGTCCGCTCTGCGTGCTCGCGAGCTTCGGCATCGACAAGGGCGTGAAGGGATACTTCGCGCTCTTCCTCATGCTGGAGACCGGCATGCTGGGGGTCTTCGTCGCGCTCGACTTCTTCCTCTTCTACGTCTTCTGGGAGGTGATGCTGCTGCCGATGTACTTCCTCATCGGCGTCTGGGGCGGGCCCCGGCGCGAGTACGCCGCGATCAAGTTCTTCCTCTACACCTTCGCGGGCAGCGTGCTGATGCTGGTGGCGATGCTGGTGCTGTACTTCGGCGCAGCGCCGCACACCTTCGCGATCCCGGAGCTCGCCGGGCGGGGCGCGGTCTTCGATCCGCGCACGCAGCAGCTCCTCTGGCTCGCGCTCTTCGTGGCGTTCGCGATCAAGATCCCGGCGTTTCCGTTCCACACCTGGCTCCCCGACGCCCACGTCGAGGCGCCGACGGCGATCTCCGTGATCCTCGCCGGCGTGCTCCTCAAGATGGGCACGTACGGCCTCCTGCGGATCAACTACGGCATTCTCCCGGCGGCGACGCTCGATCTCGCGTTCTGGTCGCTCGCCGCGCTCGGCACCTTCAACATCGTCTACGGCGCGCTCTGCGCGCTCGCGCAGACCGACCTCAAGAAGCTGGTCGCCTACTCGTCGATCAGCCACATGGGCTACGTGATGCTCGGCATGGCGGCGTTCACGCCCCAGGGCATCAACGGGGCGGTGCTGCAGATGTTCAACCACGGGACCATCACGGCGCTGCTGTTCCTGCTGGTCGGCGTGATCTACGACCGGGCGCACCATCGCGAGATCGCCGGCTTCGGGGGCCTGGCGGGCGTGATGCCGGTCTACACGGGTGTGGCGGCGCTGGCCTTCTTCGCCGCGATGGGCCTGCCGGGGCTCTCGGCGTTCATCTCCGAGGTGCTGGTGCTGCTCGGCGCCTGGCAGCGCCATCCGGGGCTCACGATCGTCGCCGCGAGCGCAATCGTCCTGACCGCGGGGTATCTCCTCTGGACGCTGCAACGGGTCTGGCTCGGACGGCTCGACGAGCGCTACGCGGCGCTCCCCGACGTCGATGCGCGCGAGCTCGCGACGCTCCTGCCGCTCGCCGCGATCGTGCTCGCGCTCGGCGTGTATCCGCACGCCGTGCTGGACCTGATCGGCGCCTCGCTCGGGCACCTGAACGAGCTCGTCCGGGCGGGCGCGGCGGCCGGTGTGGCGCCGCGCTGAGGCGACGATGGATCTCGGCAACGCCGCGAGCGTCGCGTACAGCGCCCCCGAGCTCATCCTGATCGCGGCCGCGATCGGGATCGTCGCGGCCGACCTCGTCGTGTCCGCGAAGGAGCAGCTCGGGGCGGTCGCGCTGCTGGCATGCGCCGCCGCGCTGGTCGCGGCGATCGGCCTCCGGATGCCCTTCAGCGAGCGCTGGATCGTGCAGGGCCTCCTGCACGGCGCCGAGGGCTGGCTCTGGTCGCGGATGCTGGTGGTCGACGGCTTCGCCGTCTTCTTCAAGCTCGTCTTCGCGCTCGCCGCGTTCGTGACGATCTGGATGTCCCTCGGGTCGGCCGAGGTGCAGGACGGCGACGAGGGCGAGTACTACGCGCTCGTGCTCGCGTCGACGGTCGGCCTCTTCTACATGGCGTCGGCCGCGAACCTCCTGATGGCGTATCTGTCGCTCGAGCTCGTGAGCCTCACCTCGTACGTGCTCACGGGCTACCGTCGCCACGACCGCCGGTCGGGCGAGGCGGCGCTCAAGTATCTCGTCTACGGCGGCGTGGCCTCGGCGGTCATGATCTACGGCATGAGCTGGCTCTACGGGCTCGCCGGAAGCCTCGAATACCTGAAGATCCACGACGCGCTCACGCACGGCGCCGCCGATCCGCTGACGGTGTTCGTCGCCGTCGTGCTCGTGCTCGCGGGCTTCGGCTTCAAGATCGCGGCGGTCCCGTTCCACATGTGGGCGCCCGATGTGTACGAGGGCGCGCCGATCCCGGTGACGGCGTTCCTCTCGGTCGGCTCGAAGGCGGCGGGCTTCGCGATCCTGATCCGGCTCTTCTACCCGGGGCTCTCGGAGTCGGGCGAGGGCGGGGCGTGGGCCCCCCTCGCCGGCGTCGACTGGCCGGGGCTCATGCTGGTCGTCTGCATGGCGACGATGACGCTCGGGAACCTGGCGGCGCTCGGTCAGCGGAACGTGAAGCGTCTCCTCGCCTACTCGAGCATCGCCCACGCCGGCTACCTGCTCATGGGCTTCGTCGTCCTGAACGACACCGGGCTGCGGGCCGTGCTCTTCTACCTGGTGACGTACTACCTGATGAACCTCGGCGCGTTCGTGGTGGTCATGGTGGTCGCCAACGCGACCGGACGCGAGGACATGGACGGCTATCGCGGTCTCGCGTGGCGCGGCGGCGCGGTGCCCGCGGTCGCGATGGCGATCTTCCTCTTCTCGCTCGCCGGCATCCCGCCGCTCGCGGGCTTCGTCGGCAAGTTCTATCTCTTCGCGGCGGTCGTCGAGCAACGGTTCTACCTGCTGGCGCTGGTCGGCTTCGCGAACACGCTCGTCGCGCTCTACTACTACGCGCGCCTGGTGCGGACGATGTTCCTCGACCAGCCGCGCGGCGACGAGGGCGTCGTCGCTCTCGACGCGCACAACGCGTTCCTCCTGTATTTTCTGACGATCCCGACGATCGCGCTCGGCCTCTACTGGGCGCCCGTGATCGCCCTCGCCGAGCGCTCGGTGCGGTTCTTCCTCGGCTGAGCGCCGCGCGGACGCCGCCGCCGCGGCGGGCCGCGTCCGCTTCGCCGATCGCGCGGGTGACGGCCGATCCCGGATTGTCGGTCGCCTCGGGGCCGTGGTATGGCTGCGACACCTCGCTCGAACCATGTCTCGCCGTCCTCTCGCCATCGCCGTGGCGCTGTTCGCGGTTGCCGGTGCGCTCGTCGTGTTCCTCGGCCCCCGCCCGCCGGCGCCGCCGCCACTCGCGGGTCCGACCGCCACGCCGGCGCCGGCGGCCGAGGGCGAGCCGTCACCGCGGCCGGCGCGCGAGATCGTCCGGACCGAGACCTATCTCGCGCCCGTCGACGACAGCACGCTCACGGCCGAGCAGGCCGCGGCGGCCGCGGCGCGGTATCGCAAGGCGGCGCGCTTTCCGCGCACCTCGCGTCCGCTCGAGGACGGCCTCGACCCGATCGCGCGCTCGCGTGCGCCGCAGGTGGATTTCGAGGGCGACGCGAAGCATCCCGAGCCGCGGCTGCTCGCGTATCCCGCGATCACGAGCTTCGCGGCGCCGGGGGACGTCGTCATCTACGCCGAGATCGTCGAGCTCCGCATGGCGGAGGCCTACGACGAGAACGGCCGGCCGGGCCGCGAGACGCTGCGGCAGTTCCGCACGGGAGCCCGCGCGATGCGCGGCGTGCTCCAGACGATGGACGGCGTGCTGGTGTCGCCGCTTGCCTTCCACGACGACGGCACCCGCGGGGACGCGCAGGCGGGCGACGATTTCTGGACCGCCGCCTACACGCCCGATCCCGACACGCCGAACGCCTTCCGCGGCCAGTATCAGGTCGTGGTGCAGGCCGAGACGTCGAAGGGCGACACGCTGAACGCGACGACGAGCTTCGTCTACACCGTGGAGATCGCGCATCTCACCGGCCAGTACCGCGACGCGATCGTCGACGGGAATCTCCAGATCGAGGCGGAGGTCGCGGTCGAGGACGCGGGCAGGTTCCGGGTCGAAGGAACGCTCGTGACGACCGCCGACGCGAAGATGATCGGCTACGCGTACGCGGACGCCGACCTCGATGCCGGGCGGCACTGGGTGCCGCTCGTGTACTACGGGCTCATCTTCCACGACATGCGGGCCCCGGGCCCGTACTCGCTCTTCTCGGTGATGCTCTCGACGCTGGGCGGCGCGACGCCGCAGGAGAGCGACGTCGTGCCGAACGCGCACACCACCAGCGCGTACGAGGTCGGCGACTTCGGCGACGCGCCGTTCAACGACCCGGAGTACATGCAGAAGGCCGACCACTACGACGGCATCCGCCGCACCAGGGGCGGCAGGTAGCCGGCGTCGGCGCCGGCCATGCGCGACGTCCGGGGCAAGCTCGCCGTCGTCACCGGGGGCGGGACGGGCATGGGACGCGAGCTCGCGCGGCAGCTCGCCGCCACGGGCTGCCATGTGGCGCTCTGCGACGTCTCGCTCGCCACGATGACCGAGACCAAGGCGCTCTGTGAGGCCGAGGCGCCGGCCGGGACGCGTGTCAGCCTCGCCCTCTGCGACGTCTCCGTCGAGCAGGAGGTGCTCGCGTTCCGCGACGCCGTGCGGGCGGTGCACGCGACCGACCGCATCCAGCTCCTCTTCAACAACGCCGGCATCGGCGGCGGCGGCAGCCTGATCGCCGACGACCGCGCCGAATGGGACAAGACCTTCGGCGTCTGCTGGGGCGGCGTGTACTTCTGCACCCGCGCGTTCCTGCCCATGCTGCTCGCGAGCGATGAGGCCGTGATCGTCAACATGAGCAGCGTGAACGGCTTCTGGGCCTGCCTCGGCCCGCGCACGGCGCACACGGCGTACAGCGCCGCGAAGTTCGCGGTGAAAGGATTCTCCGAGGCGCTGATCACGGATCTCCGGCTGCACGCGCCGCACGTGCGGGTGGCGGTGGTGATGCCGGGCCATGTCGGGACGTCGATCGTGATGAACACCAACCGGGTGCTCCGCAACGGCGACTTCGCGTCGATGTCGGCGGCGGACGTCGGGCGCGTGCGCGGCGTGCTGCGCCTGCGCGGTCTGCCCGTCGACGCCATGAGCGACGACGAGCTCCGCGCCGCCATGCAGCAGATGGCGATCGTCTTCCGCGATCACGCGCCGACGAGCGCCGCCCGCGCGGCGGCGATCATCCTCGACGGCGTGCGCGCGGGGGCGTGGCGCATCCTCGTCGGCGACGACGCGGTGGCGCTCGACCGCGCCGTTCGCGCCGACCCGTCGCTCGCCTACGAGGAGCGGTTCATGCAGGCGCTCCAGGCCGAAGGGCACATGCAGCTGATCGGCTGACGGCGCCGCTACCGCGGCCGCCCCGGCAGGGTGACGCCGAGGCGCGTGAGCGATCGCCCGCGGCGGATCACCCAGGCGACGTGCGGGCGTCCGTCGTTCGCGGTCTCGAACTCCGGGCCCCAGAGCACCTCGTCGAAGGCGCCGACCTGGCGCGCGCCGATGCCGAGCGCGCCCCGGCCGCCGTCGACCCGCTGCGCCTCCCACGCCACCGTCGCTCCGTCGTCGGAGACGCGCGGCCGCCAGGTGGCGGTGAAGCCGGCGGCGCGCGCCGCGCCGTCGACGTAGATCGCCCACGGGCGCGGCGCCGGCTCGCCGCCGAGGGTCGCCCCGTAGGTGACGTGGCGCCCGTCGCGCGAGAGCGCGAAGCCCCAGATCTCCTGGTACGGACCGTAGCGCCTGCCGTCGTGGACGACGAACGCGGAGGTGAGGTTCGCGTCGTCGCGCAGCCGGCACGCGTACGCCGTGTGCAAGCCGTCGGCGCTGATCTCGGGCGGCTGGGAGGTCCAGGGCTCGCTGCAGGTGACGTCGTCGAGCGGCCGGCCGTCCTTCGCGACCCGCCAGAGGCGCGCGCGCTCCGCGTCGCCCGCGGCGCGCTCCCACCAGACGGCGACGGGCGCGTCCGCGGCCGTGCGCAGGGAGGCGGGGGCGATCGCCGTGCCGAACCGACACGCTTCGTCGACGAGCTCGGCGCGGTTGATGTCGTAGACGGCGAGGCGCGTCTCGTCGCGGGAGAGGGTCCAGCCGTCGGCGTCGCGCGTCAGCACCAGCAGCGCGCCGTCGGCGAGCCAGCGAAGCGCGTGGCGGACCGGGAGGTCGGGACGCGGCGCCCGCGCCCACGCGGCGCGCGCGCAGGGCGCCGTCGGCGGCGCGAATGCGCGGACCGGCCGGCCGTCGACGAAGAGCCGCACGCCCTCGGCGTCGGCGCCGAGCCACGCCGCGCGTCCGTCGGGGCCAAAGGCCGGCATGCCGACGTCGCGCCAGCGTCCGGCCTCCTGGCCGTCGAGGAAGAGCGCGAAGTCGCCGACCTCGCCGCTCGTGGTGCCCGCGACGGAGATCGCCGCCCAGCGCCGGCCGTCGTCCGCGAAGGCGAAGGCCCCGGCGGCGACGGCGTCGGTCGGGATCGCGCGCCCGTCGGCGACGATCGCGACGCGCGGGACGCCATCGACCTGGTCGACGGTCCACGAGAAGAGGCGATGCGTCCGGGGTGCGAAGGCGACGCGGGGGTAGCGCGTGTGCGGCGCGCCCGCGCCGCCGCCCGTGACGAGGCGCTCGCCCGCCGGGGTTTCTTCGACGAAGGCGAACGCGCGGCCGTCGTCGGAGACGAGGAGGGTGCCGGCCTTGTAGGCCGGGGGCAGGCGGGCGAGCCGCGTCTTCTCGAAGGCGGGCTCGCGCGTGAGGCAGCCGGCGACGCACAGGCTCAGCGTCGCGAGCGCGAGGCGGAGACGTCGCGGCGTCCGTGGCGGAAGGCGGGTCGGGCGCATGTGGTCGAGCGTGGGTGAACCATCGGGCGCGGAAGGCGTCAAGGCGGCGGGCGTGCCCCGCGGCTCGCGGCTCCGACGGTTTTCCGGGCCGCGGCGGCCGGCGCCGCGCATCACGCGTGCCGGCACCTGGCGCCCGCTCACCCCACGCTCGCCCGCCGCCGTGTGCGCGCGCGACGGCGCGGCGGGCAGGACGATCCCGCCAGTCGCGCCGGGTCGCGGGCGGTCGGCGCCTCGTGGTACACCGATCCGCGATGCCCGTCCGTCAGGCGGCACGGTGCGGTCCCGTCTCGTCGCCGCGCGGCGCCGCCCCCACCGACTTCGCCGCCGCCGAACGACCGCGCGCGTGTGCCGCACGCGGCGACGCGCTCCGCGCGCTCGGCTGGGCGGTCGCGGCGTCGACGCTGCATCGCGTCCGGCGCGGCGAGGGCGCGCTCCTCGCGATCAATCTGTCGTTGATCGTCTGGCACGGCGATGCGCTCGCGGTCCGGGGCCTCGCGCAGGCGCTCGTGTCCGTCTTCGCGATCCTCGTGATGTACGCGTTCAACGACCTCTACGACGCGCCTGCGGACCGGAACAATCCGAAGAAGGACCAGGCGCTGATTCGCGCCTGGGTCGCGCACCGCCGCGCCGGAGTCGTCGCGACGTGCGGCTTGAAGCTCGCGACGCTCGCGATCGCCGCCGCGACGCTCGGCGCCGGGCCGACGCTGGCCGTCGCCGCCGTCATGACCGTGAACCTCGTCTACTCGACCCGGCTCAAAGGGGTTCCCGTCGCCGACGTCGTCGTGGTCTGGACGTGGGGGTCGCTCTACGCGGCGATCGTCGACGCGTCGTTCGCGCTCATGGTCCTGGTCGGCGTCATGACCGGCATCTGCCATCTCTTCCAGGCGCTCGACGACCGCGCGCCCGACGCCGCCAACGGCATCGCGACGACGGCCGTGCGCTCGCCGACCCTCCCGCGGAACGTGCTCGCGGCCCTGACGGTCGTGCTCTTCGCGACGCTCCACGGCTTCCTCGGGCCCGCCGCCGCCTGCACCGCGGTCGCGCCGCTCGCGATCTACGCCGCGATCGCCGACGCGGGGACCGGCTGGCTCCTCACCAAGGCGTACTTCGCGGTCGTCTGGCTCGCCGTCCTCGGAACCGCCCGTGCGGCTGGGTGAGAAGCTCGCGCTCGGGTACGCGTACGGCACGAGCCTGCTCGCGTACATGGCGGACGGCGCGCCGCGGCCGTTCTCGGCCACCTGGGCGGTGACCAACCGCTGCAACCTGCGCTGCGGCTACTGCAACTGCCCCTTCCTCGACCCGAGCCACCTCGACCTGCCGCGGGTGGCGCTCCTGTTCGACCGCTTGCGGGCGATGGGCATCCGCCGCCTCGGCCTCGCGGGCGGCGAGCCGATGCTGCGGAAGGACCTCGGCGAGATCGTCGGCCTGGCGAAGGACCGCGGCTTCTGGGTGAGCGTCAACTCGAACCTCACCCTCTACGCGCGCCACCCGGAGCGCCTGCACCTCGCGGATCTCGTCTACACGAGCCTCGACGGCGACGAGGCGGCGCACGAAGGCGCGCGCGGCGAAGGGTCGTGGGCGGGGGTGCTGGCCGCCATCGGCGAGCTCGTGCGGATCGGGAAGCCGGTGATCGCGATCTGCGTCGTCACCGAGCACAGCCTCGATCAGGCCGACGGGATCCTGCGGCGCGCCGAGGCGGCGGGGTTCCGCGTCCACTTCCAACCGCAGTGCACCGACACCGAGATCGTGCGCGGCCGGATGCCGGCGTCGGTCGCGAACGAGGAGTTCCGCGCCTTCTGGCGGCGCCTGCGCGACGAGAAGCGGCGGGGCCGGCCGATCGTGAGCTCGTCGGCGTTCCTCGAGTACCTCGCCGGCTGGGACGACTTCGCGGTGTCGGCGGTGGACGCGCTGGGGGAGCGCTGCGCCGCCGGCCACGGCTTCCTCTACGTCGATCCGCGTGGGCGCGCGTATCCGTGCGCGTACACCAAGGGCAAGACGACGCCGGTCGACCTGCTCGCGGCCGACTGGCGGACGGCGTGGGATCGCGCCACGCCGTGCACCCGCTGCATCGTCGGACCGATGCTCGAGTTCAACCTGCTCTTCCAGCGCCCGCTCGCGTCCGCTGTCGAGAGCGTCCGGACCTACGCGTAGACGGCCCGGGCCGCGGTCGGAGTGCAGTGGACAAGCGGTGAGCAATGCGGGCAGAGGGGGCGCGTGGAGAGCGACTCGCGATCGACGGTCGTGCGCTCCGGGATCGGCGCCGCGCGGCTGGCGGCCGGGATCGCGACGCTCGGCCTCATCCTTACCGTCACGGTGGCGGTCTACGGGCGCGCGCTCCATGCGCCCTTCGTCTTCGACGACCGGCCCGCGATCGTCGAGAACCCGTCGATCCGCCGCCTCGTTCCGGCGATAGGCGACGCGGCACTGCGCGGGCCGCTGAATCCGCCGCCGTTCGCGCCGACCGCGCGCCGTCCGCTCGCGAACCTCTCCCTCGCGCTCGACTTCCGGCGCGCGGGGCTCGACCCCGCGGGCTTCCGTCAGACGGCGCTCGTCCTGCACGCGCTCGCCGCGACCGTGCTCGCGCTCCTCGTGCGCGGGACGCTGCTCCTGCCCTATTTCGACGGCGCGTATGCGGGCGTCGCCGATGTGCTCGGGCTCGCGGCCGCGCTCGTGTGGCTCGTGCATCCGCTCGGGAGCGAGACGGTCGTGTATCTCACCCAGCGGACGGAGCTCCTGGCGGCGCTCGCCTACCTCGCGACGCTCTGGTGCGCGTTGCGCCACTGGACGGCGCCGACGCCGGCGCGCGCGACGGCCTGGGGCGTCGCGGCCGTCGCGGCGTGCGTCGCCGGTATGGCGTCGAAGGAGATCGTCGTCTCGCTGCCGATCGCGGTCTGGCTCTACGCGCGCACCTTCGTCGCCGAGGATCGGCCGGGGCCGCGCCCCTCCGGACGCGTGTACGCGGGGCTCGCGCTCGGATGGGCGGCGCTCTTCGCCTCGAACGTCGGCGGCGTGCGCGGGCTCAGCGACGCGGCGCACTACGTGTCGCCGGTCGTCTGGTGGGCGACGCAGACGAAGGTCGTGTTCCTCTACCTGAAGCTCGTCGTCTGGCCGTGGCCGCTCGCGATCCACTACGCGCCGGCCTACCTCGCGAGTTTCGCGACGGCGTGGCCGTGGGTGCTCGCGTGCGCGGCGCTCGCGGCGGCGACGGCGACGCTCGTGCGGCGGCGGCCGGCGGCGCGCTTCGTCGTCGTAGCGGTCGTGCTGGTGCTGGCTCCGACGCTGCTCGTGCCGATCCCGAAGATGATGGCGGCGGAGCGCCGCATGTATCTCCCGCTCGCGGGCCTCGTGACGCTCGCCGTGGTCGGCGGATGCGCGGCGCTGGCGGGCGGCGGCAGGCGCGCGCGGCCGGGACCGACGCTCGCCGCCGCGGCCGCGCTCGCTCTCGTCCTTGCCGCGGTGACGGTCCGGCGCCTCGCCGCCTGGGAGTCGGCGGTGACCCTCTGGGCCGACGCCGTACGTACCCAGCCGACCGACGCGCTGGCCCGGTACAACCTCGGCGTCGCGCTGCTCGAGGCCGGCCGCCCGGACGCTGAGGCGATGGCGCGTTTCGAGGAAACGCTCCGCCTCGAGCCCGGGCACGCGGGGGCGTTCGACAACCTCGGCCTCGTGCTGTTGCGCCAGCGCCGCTACGACGAGGCGCGCGGCTGGTTCGAGCGGGCGCTCGCCGCCGATCCGGACAACGCCGTCGCCGCCAACAACCTTGGCGCCCTCGAACTCGAACTCCTGCGGCCCGCCGCGGCGCTCGCGCCCCTCGAGCGCGCGCTCGCAAGCGAGCCCGACCTCCCGAAGGCGATCGTGCACCGGAACCTCGGGAAGGCGCTGGTCGGCGTCGGGCGCGTCGGCGACGGGCTCGCGCACCTCGAGCAGGCGGTCCGTCTCGATCCGGCCGATCCCGAGGCGCACAGCGGCCGCGGCGCCGCGCTCCTCGGGCTCGGCCAGCCGGCGGACGCCGTCCGCTCCTTCGAGACGGCGCTCCGCCTCGCGCCCGACGACGCGGCGATCGAGAACAACCTCGCGACCGCGCTCCTCCAGACCGGCCGCGTCGACGAGGCGGTCGGCCATCTCGAGCGCGTGCTCGCGCGCGACCCCGACAACGTCGGCGCGCGTAACAACTACGGGACGGCGTTGCGCACGCTCGGCCGCACGGCCGACGCGATCACGCAGTTCGCGATGGTGCTCACGCGCGCGCCCGCGCACGCGACCGCGCACTACAACCTCGGCAGCGCGCTGCTCGACAGCGGCCGGCCCGAGGACGCGATCGGCCATCTCGAGGAGGCGCGTCGGCTCGGACTCGACGACCCACAGGTGCGCTTCCGCTCGGCGATCGCGTACGTCCACGCCGGCCGGCGCGCCGAGGGCGTCGCGACCGCGCAGGGGGCGCTCGCCGACGCGCGTGGGCGCGGCGCGACCGTGCTCGCCGACGACATCGAGCGCTGGCTCAGCGCGTATCGGTGACGTCCGCGGGGGCGGCGCCGTCCGGCGGCGGCAGGACGAGGTCGGGCTCCGGGAACGCGGGCCCGCCGCCGCGCCGCGCGCCCGCGCCCCGCCCCGGCGTCGGCGCGGGCGCGGCCGGCGCGCGGCGTGCGAGCAGCTCCGCGAGGGCGGCGCGCACCTCGGCGAGCTCGGGCGCCAGCCGCAGCGCCTCGCGATAGGAGGCGATCGCCTCGTCGGTCCGGCCGAGGCTCGCGAGCAGCGCCGCGTGGTTCGCGTGCGCACGCGGCTCGTCCGGAGCGAGGCGGACCGCGGCCGCGTAGTGGGCGAGCGCCTCGTCGCCGCGCCCGAGCCCTTCGAGCGCGACGGCGAGGTTGTTGTGGGCGGCGGTGAGGTCCGGGTCCATCGCGAGCGCGCGCTCGTAGGCGCGGACCGCTTCGGCGAGGTCGCCGGGCGCGCCCCGCGCCGCGAGCGCCCAGCCGAGGTTGTTCCACGCCCGTGCGTAGCGCGGGTCGCGGTCGAGGGCGCGCCGATACCAAGCGATCGCCTCGGCGAGCTCGCCACGCTCCGCCAGGAGGAGGCCGAGGTCGTAGGAGGCGAGCGCCGAGCCGGGGTCGAGCCGCACCGCCTCGCGGTACTCGGCCTCGGCGGCTTCGACGCTGCCCGACCGCGCCAGCGCGTTGCCGAGGTTGAGGCGCGCCTTCGCGAAGCTCGGCGCGAGCGCGACCGCGCGCTCGAAGTGCGCCATCGCCTCGGTGTGGCGTCCGAGCGCGTCGAGGGCGACGCCGAGGTTGCCGTGCGCGACGTAGTTGTCGGGGGCGACGGCGAGCGCGTGCGTGAAGAGGCTGACGCTGTCGCGCCAGTGGTCGAGCTGGCGGGCCGTCGCGGCGACGCAGGCGGCGAGCGCGAGCGCGCCGCCGGCGGTGGCGAGCCCCGCCGGTACGCGCGGCCGCGCGCCCGCCGCGAGCTCCCGCGCAGCCCAGGCGAGCACCATGAAGATGCCGATCGAGGGGAGATAGGTGAAGCGGTCGGCCATCGCCTGCTCGCCGTGCCGCACGAGCCCGATCACCGGCACCAGCGTTCCGAGGTACCAGAGCCAACCGACGAGGAGGTACGGGGCGCGCCGCGCGGCGCGCAGGACCGCAACCGTCACGGCCGCGACCAGCGCCGCCGCCGCGAGCGCCGCCCACACCGACAGGTCCTCGCGCGGCGGGTAGAAGACGGCGAGGCCGGTCGGCCAGAGGATCTTCCGGAGGTAGGCGACGTAGGAGACGAGCGCGTTGCCGACCCGGTAGCCGAAGGGCGCCGTGGCGAGGGTGGTGAGGGCGCCCGCGCTCCGCTGCGCGAGGACGGTCGCGGCGCTCATCGCGGCGGCGAGCCCGAAGAGCGGCAGCTTCTCGCGCACGAGGGCGCGCCAGACCGCGGGCGCGCCTCCGGCCGGGGGCACCCGGCCGAGCGGCCAGAGATCGAGGAGCAGGAGCACGCAGGGCAGGGTGACCAGCATCGGCTTCGCGAGGAGCCCGAGGGTGAAGACGGCGGCGATCGCGAACCAGCGGCCCCACGTCGGCCGGCGCGCGTAGCCGACGTAGGCCGCGAGCGTCAGCATCCAGAAGAGACCGGAGAGGACGTCCTTCCGCTCGGAAACCCACGCGACCGACTCGACGCGCAGCGGGTGCCATGCGAACGCCGCCGCGACGAAGGCGCTCGGCCAGCGGGCGCCCGTCGCCGAGCGCAGCACGAGGAAGAGGACGGCCGTTGCGCAGGCGTGCAGGAGGACGTTCACGAGGAGGTGCGGCCCCGCGTCGAGGCCGAAGAGCTGCACGTCGAGGAGGTGCGTCAGGCTCGTGAGCGGGTGCCAGGTCGCCTGGTGGACGCCCGTGAGGGCCCACGCGACGCCGGCCCGCGTGAGCCCCGCCCGCACGCGCGGGTGCTCGGTCACGTACTCGGTGTCGTCGTAGTTCAGGAAGGCGTGATCGCGGACGGGCGCATAGAGCGCGAGGGTTGCGAGGAGGAGGACGGCGGCGACGGCGCGGTCGACGGCGCGCGCGGGGGGGACCGCCGGGCCGGCCGGCGCGGGCGCGTCGTGCCCGCGCGCCGGCGGGCGGCCGCCTCCCGGCGCCGCGGAGCGCGCACGCGGCCGCGTCACGGCGCCCACGTCCGGCGAGGGTACGCGGAGGTCACGGTGCCGCGGCCGGACCGGACGCGTGGTCGCGGGCGCGCTCCGCGGCGGCCAGGTTGTTCCGCGCCTCGGCGTGCTCCGGCGCGAGGGCGCCCGCGCGCCGGAACTCGGCGATCGCGGCGTCGAGGTCGCCGCGCCGCGCGAAGGCGATGCCGAGGTCGTTGTGGAGGTCGGCCGAGTCGGGCTGGAGCTCGAGGGCGCGCGCATAGGCGGCGATCGCTTCGTCGATCCGGCCGGCGCCCGCGAGCGCGGCCGCGAGCTGGTGCTGCGTCCGGACCTCCTGCGGCCGCAGGCGCGCGGCGCTCGCGAGGTGCTCGATCGCCTCGTCCCATGCCCCGCGCGCGGCGAGTTGCGCGCCGAGCCCGCGCGCCGCGTCCGGCTGCCGTGGGTCGAGGCGGAGCGCGTCGCGATAATGCGCGATCGCCGCGTCGTTCCGCCCGAGTCGCGTGAGGACGGCGGCGAGGTTGGCGTGCGCCGCGGCGTAGCGCGGGTCGGCCGCGAGTGCCGCCTCGTAGTGGCGGACCGCCTCGTCGACGGCGCCCTGTTGCGCGAGGACGTTCGCCAGGTTGTTCTGGGCGTCGGCGTAGCCCGGAGCGAGCGCGACGGCGCGCCGATAGTGCGCGACCGC
The DNA here is from genome assembly GCA_020852955.1 of Deltaproteobacteria bacterium. Lineage (GTDB taxonomy): Bacteria > Desulfobacterota > Binatia > UTPRO1 > UTPRO1 > UTPRO1. The sequence continues at coordinate 39,298 of JADYZW010000010.1, forward strand.
CTCGTCGAGGCGCCCGTCGCCGGCGAGCGCGTTGGCGAGGTTGTTCCGCGCCTGCGGCGACTCCGGTGCGAGCGCGACGGCACGCTCGAGGTGGATGCGGGCCTCGGCGCCGCGTCCGAGCGCGGCGAGCACGATGCCGAGGTCGCCTTCGACCTCGGCATCGTCGGGGTCGAGGCGGAGCGCCGCCGTGAGCATCGCCGCGGCCTCCTCCGAGCGGCCGCGTCGGTGGAGCCACATGCCGAGGTTGATGGGCGCCATCGAGGCGCCCGGGTTCTTCGCCATGACGTCGCGCCACAGCGTCTCCGGATCGCGGAACGTCTCGGCGCGGCGCCACGTCAGCGCGGCGAGGAGCGCGAGTAGCGCGACGGCCGCGAGCGCGGGCCCCGCGCCGGGGCGGGCGGCGCGCGGCGCCGCGAGCGCCGCGGCCGGAGCGATCAGGAAGAGGCTCGCGAGGTATTGGTAGTGGTCGGCGACGAAGGTGTACCGCATCGGGTAGACGTCGACGAAGCCGAGGGCGGGCGCGAGCGTGACGGCGAAGCCGGCAAGGGCCGCCGCCGGCGCGCGCCCGACGCGACCGCGAGCGGTCCAGGCGCCGCCGGCGACGGCGGCCGCCGCGAGCGGGAAGAGCCACGGCCGGAACGCCGCCGCGTCGATCGCCCAGCGCGGGTAGACGAAGGCGAGCGGGTGCGGCCAGGCGAGCGTGGCCGCGTAGAACCAGAGCGCGCGGCCGGCGATGAGCACCCGCTCCGCGAACGACAGGTCCCAGGCGACGCCGCGCGCGCCGACGTGCGTCCGCTCCATCCAGACGGTGACGAGCGCGAGCGCGAGGCCGAGCGCGAGGAGCGGGGCCACGGCCCGGAGGTCGCGGCCCTCGACCCGGCCGCGCCGCCACCACACGAGCAGGAGGAGGATCACCGGCAGCGTGCACGTCACCGTCTTGGCGAGGAGTGCGGCTCCGAAGGCCGCGAGGACGACGAGGGCGCGGCGTCGGCGCGCGCCGGCGTCGGGTCCGGACGCGGGCGGCGCGTCGGCGAGGCCGAGCGCGGCGAGGAGCGCCGCGAGATAGCAGGCGCCCGAGAGGACGTTCTTCCGTTCGGTGATCCAGGCCACCGACTCGACGTGGACGGGATGGAGCGCGAAGACGGCGGCGGCGAGCCAGGCGCCCGGCAGGCCGAGCGCCGCGAGCACCCGCCACGCGAGCACCGCGTTCAGCCCGTGCAGCGCGACGTTGGTGGCGTGGTAGCCGAGCGGCGCGTCGCCGAAGATCCGGCGCTCGATCCAGAAGCTCGTGAAGGTGAGCGGGTAGTACTGCGGCGTCGCGCCGGGCTCGAGCCAGATGCGGACGAGGCCGCCGAGGTCCTCGAGCGCCGCGTTGTCGGTCACGTAGTCGTCGTCGTCCCAGACGAAACCGGCGCGGAACGCCGGGGCGTAGGCGACGAGCGTCAGCAGCAGCAGCGCGAGACCGCCCCATGCCGGCGGCCAGCGGGAGGGCCCGGAGCTCGACGCGCTGGCGGAGTGAACGGCGGACGGACCCCGGCGAGCCATGGCTTCGCGGCTGCTTAGCCCGCCGGTGCGCGCGACTGCAACGCGCGCCGGCGTTGACAAGCCAGCCGCCCGCCGACGATGGTCGGAGCGGCGATGCACGCGGAAGACGACGCCCCGGGCCCGACGACTCCGCGCTGGTTCCGCTGGGCGTCGCTCGCGGTGGCGGCGCTGGCGGCCGCCGTCCGCCTCGGCTACCTGGCCGACCTCCACGCGACGCTCTGGTGGCGGCGGCTGGTCGTCGACCCGGAATACTACGACGCATGGGCGCAGAAGATCGCCGCCGGCGACTGGCTCGGCGCGGGCGCCTTCTACATGGACCCCCTGTATCCCTACCTGCTCGCGGTGCTCTATCGCCTCGCGGGCCGGGATCTGCTGCTGGCGCGGCTGCTGAACGTGGCGTGCAGCGTCGGCGGGTGCGCTGCGACGATGCGCCTCGGACGCCACGTCGGGGGGCCGCTGGTCGGGATCCTCGCCGGGCTCGGGTTCGCGCTCTACGCTCCCGACGTCTTCCACGCCGGCGAGCTCGACAAGACCTCGCTCTCGATGCTGCTGACGGCGGGCTTCCTCGCGCTCTTCGCCACGCGGCGGGCGTTCGCCGCCGGGATCGTCCTCGGCCTCGCGGTCCTGACCCGCGCCAACCTGCTCGTCTTCCTGCCGCTCGGCGCGCTCGTGGCGGCGCGCGCCGACGCGTCGCGTGCGCGCGGCGCGGCGGCGGCGGCGGTCTTCGTCGCCGGCTGCGCGCTCGCGCTCGCGCCCGTCGCCTGGCGCAACCACCGCGTCTCGGGCGAGTGGATCCTCACCACCACGCAGGGCGGCCAGAACCTCTACACCGGGAACAACCCGTCGAATCCGTACGGCGCCTACGGCGTCGTGCCGTTCGTGCGCGCCAACCCGCATTTCGAGGAGGAGGATTTCCGCCGCGAGGCGGAGAGACGCGCCGGCCGCGCGCTCGGCGCCCGTGACGTGTCGGCGTTCTGGTATCGCGCCGCGCTCGCACACGTCATGGACGATCCGGCGTTCGCGCTGCGGGCGCTCGCGCGGAAGGCCGCGCTCTTCTGGAACGACTTCGAGATCTCCGACAGCCAGGACCAGTACCTGCTCGAGCGCGACTCGCCGACGCTGCGCGCGCCGCTGCTCGGCTTCGGCGCGCTGCTGCCGCTCGCCGCGCTCGGCGCGGTCGCCGGGCGGCGTCGCCGCGACCTCGCCGCCGACCGGAGGGCCGTCGCGCTGCTCGTGGGCTTTGCGCTCGTGTACGCGGCGACCGTCGTCGCCTTCTTCGTCTTCGCGCGCTATCGCATCCAGATCGTCCCGGCGCTCCTCCCGCTCGCCGCGCTCGGGGTCGTCGAGCTCGCGACCTGCGCGTTCCGGCGCGAGGGCCGCCGGGCGGCGGCGGCGCTCCTCGTCGTGGGAGCGGCGGTGGCGCTCGCCCACTGGCGCATCGGGATCTTCCACCGCGATCACCCGGCGGCGGTGGAGCTGCGCCTGCGCCACCTGGCCGCCGCCTCCCTCGACGAGGGCGACGCCGAGCGCGCGATCGCCGCGCTCGCCGAGGCCGTGCCGCGGTGCGCGCAGGGCTGCCCGTGGGCGCTGAGGGACCTCTTCGACGCGTACGTGGCGACCGGACGCTACGCGGAGGGCGAGGCGTACTTCGCGCGCTTCGTCCGCGAGCGTCCCGAGCAACGCGACGCGCCGGAATACCTGGCCGAGCTGCGCGCCCGCGTCGCCGCGTCGAGCGGAGCGCGCTGAGTCACCGGCGGTCGCGGGGCTCGACGGCCGCCCGCAGCGCCGGCTCCAGCATGACGGCGTGGATGACGCCGACCACCGCGCACACGCGGCGGTCGGCGGACAACCTCGCGAGCAGGCGGTCGAGCCTGTGCTCGTTGCGCAGGCGGTTCGACCGGCGCGCGATTCGCTACCGGGCGTCCGCCGCTCCGCGGCGGGCCCGCTCTTCGTAGCGGTTGGCCCTCTCGATGAGCTTCGGATCGCCGTAGCGCTCGCCGCTGAAGGCGTCCGGGTCGTAGGGGGCCGTCAGGTAGGCGGTGCCGATCGCGTCGTTCAACTGGGGAGGCTTGTAGGTCACGTTCGCGAGCGCGATCGACGACAGCCGGTAGGGTCCAGGCTCGTTGGCTTCGCGCAGCGCCAGGCCCCAGAAGGTGAGGGGCACCAGGGTGACGCCGGGCGCGAGCGCCACGGTGTTCTCGGCCCACGCGAGCAGCCCTCGTGCGCCGCTGAGCGTCGCTTCGAGGCGGTACTCGCCCACCTCCTTCACCTCGATCTCGGCCTCGAGCTGGAGATGCCCGTTCACCAGCTGGTCGCGGTAGTAGCCCGTCAGCTTTGCCGACGGCGCCCCGTAGTAGAAGCGCGTCGTGGCGCTGCGCCGCTCCCCGTCGGCCGTTTCGCCCCAGAGCTTGACCCGGATCAAGCCGTTCCATCGCTCCAGGTCCTCGGCGGCCGGCGTGAGCCGCACCGTGAACACGCCGTCGCCGGCCTCGATGTCGCGCTCCTGTCCGTCGTCGTTGAGCTCGACCTCGGCGACGAGCGCGCCGTCGACGTTCCTGAGCTCACCGGCGATCTCCGCATCGGCCCGCGGCGCCCAGTCTCCCGGGTACTCGCGGATGAACTTCGCGAAGAGGATGATCGGGCTCGGCGCCTCGTAGCTGAGGGCCGACGAGAAGACGACGAGCGTCGGCTTGCGGCCCTGCCCGGGCGGGCTCAGACGCTCCTTCACGGCGCGGGTCCGCACGATGGGGTCGATGTTGTCCTCGATCGGACGGGAGGTCGGAGGAAAATCGGCCCGGTGACGCAGGGCTGCCGCGGCTTCCAGGGCTTTGGCGGCGTTCGGCGCCGCCGCGAACGGGTCCTCGGGGCCGCGGGCGGCGTCCCGCGATGGCGTCGGTGCGCCGGCCGTTTCCGGCATCCCGGTCGCCGGCGCCGCGACCGACGCCGGCTCCGACGGGGGTCGCGGGTCGGGCGTCGGCGGCGCGGTGTCGGACGCGTTTGGCAACAGGCCGCGCGCGAGCACCGCGACGGCGCCAAGGGCGGCGATGAGCAGGATCCTCGAGCGCGACATGAGCCGGGGGCCGTCGGCGCGCGACGTCGCCTCGGGCTGAACGCACGTTAGTCGACAACCGAGGCGTGGTACAGGACGCCGCGACGGACGGCCCCTGCCTTGACCGCCACGCGACCGGGGCGACACTGTGCGGTCGATGACGTGCGAGACGGGGAACCGACGCTCGAGCGCGGGAGCGCTGGCGCTGCTGGTCGGGCTCCTGGCGCTCGTCGTTCCGCGCCCGTTCGGCGAACGTCCGACCTGGCAGAGCCTGCTCGCTCCGTACAGTAGCGGCGCGTTGCTGCCGGGTGGCTTCCGTGCGGAGGAGATCCGTCGCGGTCCGGACAACGGCGTCGTCGTCGGGGTGCGCCGGGCCAGCGACGGCGCGACGGTCGAAGTGCTCGTGGTCGAACGCGGTCGGTGGGAGAGCCCCTGGCGATCGCGGAGCTTCACGATCGACTACGAGCTCCCGCGCTCCTCGGCCGCCGAGCGTGAAGCCGTCACGGCGCTCCTCGCCGAGACGATCAGCGCGCGCGACGCCGGGCTGCCGGCGCCGGACGCGGTGCCGCTGCGCGTCGACGATGCCAGCGTCCTTCCGTGGTGGTTCGAGACGCTGCGCGGCGCCCGCGGTTTCCTGCTCGGCGCGAGCGGGATCGCGCTCGCGGCGCTGCTCCTCCTGCGGGCCCCGGGGCTCGCGCCCGCCGGTGTCGCGCTCGGCGTGGCCGACGTGGCGGCGCGGATCATCGGTGTGCCGCCGGTCCGCCCCGACGTCGGCGCCGTCTGGATCGTGCCGGCCGCGGTCGGGCTGCTCGTCCTGGCGAGCCGGGGCCGCGGATTCCGGCCGGGTCCCGGCGTCCGGCCGGCGCTGGCCGTCGCGGCGCTGGCGCTCTGCGTGCGGCTCGCACTCGGTCCGTGGGGGCCGCTGCACGTCAACGGCCACGGCCCGCGGTTCGTCGCCGGCGCCGCGGGCGACGCCGCCGACATCGCGGCGTACGGTCCGGGCTATCGGGAGCTCTTCGGTCCGCTCGCGGCGGCCGCGCCGTCGAACCCGGACTGGGCGATCTTCGCGGGCAACGCGGTGCTCTCGGCGCTGCTGCCTCCGCTCGCGTTCGCGATCGGCCGCATGACGGGGCTCGCGCCGTCCGCCGCCTTCGTCGCGGCGCTCCTCCTGGCGATCGATCCGGTCGCGATTCGCACGGGGGCGACGGAGGCCTACTTCGCGCCGATCGCCTTCTTCTGCACCGCCGCGGGCGTCGCGATGCTCACGGCCCTCGGCGCGATGGAGGCGGGCGGCCGGTGGCGCGTTGCCGCCTTGCTCGTCGCGGCGGGATTGCTGCTCTCGCAGGCGGCGCGCATCCACCCCTGCGCGTGGGTGCCGATCGCGACGGCGCCGTTCGTCGTCCTGGCCGGAGACGTCGGGAGTCGGGGGCGCCGCGCCCGCATGGCGCTCGCCGCCGCGGCGATCGGCGGCGGCGTCCTGGCGCTCACCAGCGCCAGCGTGCTCCTCGACGTCTTCGGGAACATCCGCGCCGGCACGGTGTTCCGGCCGCCGTTGCCGCCGCTGCAGCCGCTCGCCTGGGCGGCGTTCGCGACGGCGGCGTACGCCGTGGTCGCCCCGCGGCGCCGGCTCGCGCTGCCTGCCGGAATCGCCGTTGCGGCGATGGTCCTGACGCGGCACGCGTTCGACGCGAGCTGGATCTGGCAACAGGCGTACCTCCGGCTCTATCTGATCCCGCCGCTGATCGCCGTGCTTGCCTGTGTCCCGCCGGCGTGGCTTCGCCTTCGTCGGCGCGCGGCGTCGGTGGCCATCGTGGTCGTTCTCGCCTGGGTCCGCTTCGGATGGCCCGTGGTCGCCGCGCGCACCACCGATCATCTCGAGTATCGCTGGATCCGGAAGCAGGTGCGGCGGCTGCCGCCGGAGTGTCGCGTCGTCCATGTGGCGTTCGCGGGCAGGCGCGTCCTCATGCTGCCGACCTACGCGGGCCCCACGAGAACGGCGGTCGCCATGGACCCCCGCCGCGCGGGAACGGTCGAGGCGGCGCTCGCGCCCGCGGATTGCCTCTACTACGTGCGCGGTTCGCTCTGCTCGACGCTCGAAGGCCGGCCGGAGTGCGCCGCGATCGAGCGCCGGCTCACGCTCGCTCCGGTCGCGCGGGCGTCCTTTCCGGTCGCGCATGCGGGAGGGACCTTCGAGCACGAGGGCGACACGGTCGAGACGATGGTCGCGCGGGTCGAGCACGTCGCCCCGGCGGACCGCCCCTGAACGGCGCCTACCAGCCCGACGACGCCCGGCGATCCGGCGCCGACGCTCCGGCATAGGGCCGGCCAACGGCTGTGCCGTACGTCCCGGGCGCCCGCGCGCGCTCCACGTCGCGATGCGCCTTGACGCCGCCGCTGTCGCGCGTGTACCAATCCCGTGGTGTCGGCGGGCGCTCCGGCGCCCCGCCGACCGTCGCGTCGTCGGGGATCAGGAAGAAGTCCCGGCCGGGGCGCAAGTGCCGATCCAGAGAAATTGCGCGCCGAAGCCGGAAGGGCAGTGACCCGGGACTGCTCGGGTCGCGTCGATTCGATTCGTTGCGCACCACACGCCGTATTCGCGAGGAGTTCCCCATGGTTCTCGGCCGACTCATGCTCGTGCTGCCGTTGGTGGTCGCGGTGGCTCCACGTCCGGCGCAGGCGCTCGCGCCCGGGGAGGCCGTCTGCCGGAAGACGCTCGCGCAGAACGTGCTCAAGATCGCCGGGACCATCGTGAAGGAGCAGACCAAGTGTCACCGCGCCCGCATGGCGGGCGACCCCGCCGTTCCCGCGGGGGTCGACTGCAACGACGTCGCGCAGCTGCCGGCGAAGTCGCAGGCGAAGATCCTCAAGGCCGAGAGCAAGCTCACCCTCCGCGCCGATGCGACGTGCACCACGTTCGGCTACACGCCCGCGTCGCTCGGCTACGTCCAGTGTACCGCGCCGTGCGACGCCATCGACGTCCTGGCGTTCACCGGCAGCGACAGCGTGGCGGCGTGTCTCGTCTGTCAGATCCGGAGCGCTCTCGGCGGGGTCGGCGCGGCCGCCTACGGCACCTATCCCGACCCGCCGATCCTCGCCCCGGGCAGCTTCGCGCTCGCCTGTCAGCAGAACATCGGAAAGGCGCTGGTGCGCCAGGTGTCGACGCGTATGCGCGAGCAGCAGAAGTGTCAGACGCTGAAGGACAACGGCAAGCCGCCGCCGACCGGCGCGACCGATTGTCGCACCGCCGACCTCGGCGGCAAGGTCGCCAAGGCCGAAGGCAAGGTGGCCGGCGCGCTCACGCAGGTCTGCACCGACGACATGCTCGCGAACATGCTCACGAGCTGCGGGGCGACCTTCATCGACGAGGCCCCGTGTCTGATCGCTGCGGCCGCCGCCGCCGCCGACGAGCTGTTCATCCAGGTCTACGAGCCGCCGCCGCCGACGAATCCGACGCCGACGCCCACGTCGACGCCGGACGCGACGGTGACGGTGACGGTGACGCCGACAGCGCCGCCGTCGGCGACCGTCACCGCGACCGCGACGCCGACGCCGACCCGGACCGCGACGCCGACCCTGAGCGCGACCCCAACTGCGACCTTCACGACCGGCGAGACGCCGACGCCGACACGCACGCCGACCCCGACCTTGACCGCGACCCCGACCGTCACCGCCACGCCGCCGCCGACGGCGACCGCGACGCCGACGCCCACCGTGACCGCGACGCGCACGCCGACCCCGACGCCGACCGCGACGACGGCGCCGCTCGGCGCCAAGACCTTCTCGGTCGTGAACGGCGACAACTGCAACTCGATCGGCGCCTGTCCCGCCGGCTGCGGCGATACCGCGGGCAAGACGTGCTTCTTCCTGCAGCCGCCTTCGAGCGGCCAGTGCTGCGGCACCGACAACACCGACTGGGGGACATCGTCCTCGACGGCGCCCAACATCCAGCTCACCGCCGGCGCGCCCGACGGCAGCGGCCGCGCCGTCCTCAACCTGGCGGCGCCGGTCGTGATCGGCGACAAGAAGGCGACCTCGTTCGCGAACGGGTACGCCTGCTGGCGTCTGCGCCAGGATCCCGCGTTGGCGACGATCGCCGACAGCTTCGTCGATTGCGACGGCGGCACGCGTACCAATGTCACCTACTCGATCGACAGCAACGGCTCAGGGGCCGCGAGCCCGCCGGTGCTCACGATCGACACCGCGGCCGACGGCTCCGCGCCGGCCGGCGCCGGCATCATCCGCGTCATCATGCAGAGCTCGGAGACGGGCAGCGACTCCAGCAACTGCGACACGATCAACTGGGCGTCCATCCCGGACCAGCAGGTCGCGATTGCGACCGGGCAGGTGACGACGACGATCACCGAGATGCGGCAGGGCGGCACCGGCACCGCGAGCCGGCGCGGCAATCCGCTCAACTGCGCCGCGTGGAGCGGCAACGGGGGGAGCCTGGCCTTCCCGGTCTACGGGCTCGATCAGGCGATCCCGCTCTCCGGCACCCAGGACAAGGCCAACGTCGTGCGACTGCAGGACTGACGCGGCCGCCGAGGCGGTGGCGGGAGATGCGGGGGAGAAGGCGCGGCGCCATGATGGGCCGTGGGGCTGCGAGGGTGCTCGTCATCCTGGCGTGCGTCCTGACGACGGGACGGGTCGCCGCGGCGGCGCCGATCACGCCCGAGCTCGCGCGGGATCTCTACGCGCGCGTCGGGCCGTTGCGCGAGGCGGACGGCTGTCGGCTCACGCGCTTCGACACCCGCCGCTTCCAGATCACCATCGGCCTCGTGACGTCGACCGGCGCGCAGCATGCGTTCGAGCTCGGCGCGACGCCCGCCATCGCCGGCGATAGTCGCAGGGTCGGCGACTGGTGGCTCGCGGTGCCGGCGCCGCTCGCGGACGCCTGTCCGACGACGCTCGCCGCGATCGAGCGCCTGCTCGCCGGGACGTCGGCGCCGCCGGAAGCGTGGCAGGGGGGAGGAGCGCCGTTCTCCGCCTCCGCGCACTACGTCGTGCTCGCCGGGACCTTTCTGGTGCTCCTGCTCGGGACCGCGCACGTCCTCGCGCGGGAGGCGGCGGCGCGCGGCGCGCCCGTTGCCGCCGTCACCGCGTTGCTGCTGGTGTGCGCCGGGGGGCTCGCGCTGCGCCTCACGCTGTCGCCGTGGACGTTCCTCCACGAGTACTACCACATCGCGGAAACCGTGAGCGCGCACTTGAGCGGCGAAGCGGCGCTAGGCTACGGGAGGACCGGTCCGGCGCTCTTCCGGCTCGTCGGTCGCGTCTTCGGAGACGGGGGGGAGGTGCGGAGCATCTTCCTCACCAACGCGCTGCTCTCGACGGCGGCGGTTCCCGCGGCCGCGATGCTGGTGCTCGCGGTGTTCCGGAGCTGGCCGCAGGCAGTCTGCGCAGCGCTGCTGCTCGCCGTGTGGCCGCAGCACCTGCGCTTCTCCGCCGCCGAGGATCTGTTCGTGCAGGCGATCACGTTCGGGCTGTGGTCGCTCGCGCTCTTCGCGTCCCATCAGCGCACGCGCCGCTTCGAGGATGCCCTGCTCGGGGGCCTCGCCGCATCACTCGCGACGCAAGCGCGCCCGGAGATGATCTTCTTTCCGCTGGTGGTCGTCGCCTTCCTGCTCTGCACCGAGCCGCGCGCCTGGCGCACGCTGCTCGCGCGGCCGATGCTGCTCACCGCCGCCGTCTTGGCGGGGCTGCTCGTGCCTCACGCCTTCGACGTGGCGAGCGCCCTGCGCGAGGCGCGTGCGCCCGCCCCGCAGGTGCCGTCGCCGCAGCGGTATCTCGCCACCCTGGTCCTCTTCGACCCGCGGATCACGCCGGTGGTCTATCCCCTGACGATCGCCGCCGGCGCGGCATGGTATGCCATGCGCCGCCCCGGCTGGCTGCTGTGGATCGTGTCCGTGTACGTCGGGTTCACGGCGTTGGGCCTGTCGATCTTCGACAATCCGCAGTATCATCTTCGCACCCAGAGCCTGCCGACCAGCTACCTCGTCCTGCTCGGGGCGGGCGTGGCGCCCCTGTGGATGGCGGCGTGGCGTACGCGTCGCCGACTCGGCGCCGTCGTCGGCATCGCGTTCGTCGTAGGGTCGGCGATCGGCGTCGTCGCCCGCTGGCGCGGCTTCGTGGGCGAACTCAAGGATCAGCAGCTCGAGTGGGCATTCCTCGAGCGGCAGGTGCCGCAGCTCCCCCCGCAGGGCACGCTGCTCACCGCCGTCGAGGCCGGGGGGCACAACCTGGACGCGTTTCCCGAGTTCCTGCTCGCGCGCAGCGGCCGACGGTACACGCTGGTCGATGTCAGGAGCGCGGCCAGAGGGACCGTCGCCTGGCCGCCGCCCGCGGGCGACGTGCTCTTCTACCAAGGGATGTTCTGCTACTTCGCCTTCGACGACGAGCCGGCGCCGGAGCCGATGACGCCCGCCTGCCTTGCCGTGCACGAGCGCTATGATGCCGAGCCACTCTCCGTCGAGGACCTGCGGACGGAGGGCTACTCGTCCCTCCGGTATGCCCAGGGCGGGCGGGGAGTGTACCGGATCGGCTTCTTCCGTCTGAAGCCGCGGAACTGACGAAGCGGGGGAGATCGGCCGACGTCGCGATCTCCCCCGCTCGCCGCAGGTCAGTCCGCCCGGTCCTTGAACTGCTCGGCGGTCTGCTTCGTGGCGGGCGCGCTGAAGGTGGTCTCCCAGCACACGCCGTTGCTGTTCTGGAGCTGGACGACGATCGGCGGCGCCAGCGTGGTGAGATCGAGCGGCAGGTCGAGGTTGGCGCCGCGGCCGCTCAGCTGGATCTTCGCCTTCCCGACCTCGCCCTCCTTCAGCGACATCTTCTGGGTGCCGTCGGGAGTCAGCTCCTTGTCGGAGTATTTGAAGCCCTTGACGCCCGTCGCCTTCCAGCACGGCTTTCCGGCGCAGGTCCCGCCCGCCGGATTGGTGGCCTCGATCCGAAGGCCGGTCTGATCGTAGAGACACAGCTGGTAGTTGGTCGTGGCGAGCGGATTGCCGAGATCGGCGAGGGTCGTCCGGTTGCCGGCGAGCCACTTCCACTTGAGAGCGTCTTTGCTGTCGGGCGTCTTGTTCGCGATCTGCAATGACGACTTTCCGGGAACGAAGGGCGGCTTGCAGCCGGCGACCGGGGTGTCGGGACATCCCAGACCGATCTCGACCAGACAGGTGGCCGAGCAGCCGTCGTTCGGGTCGGTGTTACCGTCGTCGCACTCCTCGGCGCAGCCTCCCTGCACGATGCCGTCGCCGCAGGTCTGGGAGTCGCCGACGCACGCACCCGCGACGCAGGCGTCCGCGATGGTGCAGACGATGGTGTCGTCGCACGACGTGCCGTCCGGCTCGAGGGTGTCGGCCGGGCACGCCGCCTGGCCGCCGGTGCAGTTCTCGGCGACGTCGCATTGCCCGGCGTCGGGGCGGCACTCGACCGTGGCCGGCTCGAACGTGTCGGCCGGGCACGCCGCCTGGCCGCCGGTGCAGTTTTCCGCGACGTCGCATACGCCCGCGGTGGCGCGACACTCGAGCGTCGACGGCTCGAACGCGTCGGTGGGGCAGGCGGCGCTGGCGCCGTCACAGTTCTCGGCGACGTCGCACACGCCGGCGACGGCGCGGCACTCGACCGTTGCCGGCTCGAGTGCGTCGGCGGGGCAGGCGGCCTGGCCGCCGGTGCAGCTCTCGGCGACGTCGCACGGCCCCGCGGCGCCGCGACACTCGACGGTCGCCGGCTGGAAGGCGTCGGCCGGACAGTCGGCGGCGGCGCCGTCGCAGTTCTCGGCGACGTCGCAGACGCCGCCGCTGGCACGGCACTCGACGGTCGCCGGCTCGAGCGCATCGGCCGGGCAGTCGACATTTACGCCGTCGCAGGTCTCGGCGACGTCGCACACGCCCGCGGAGGCGCGACAGACCGTCGTGTTCGGCTCGATGGTGTCGGCCGGGCAATCGTCGCTCGCGCCGTCGCAGCTTTCGGCGGGGTCGCAGACGCCGGCCGAGCCGCGGCAGACCGCCAAGCTCTTGGCATCCGCGGGGCAGGGCGCCGAGGAGCCGGTGCAGTTCTCGGCCGTGTCACAGACGCCCGCCGAAGCGCGGCACTCCGTGGAGGACGAGGAGAAGCTATCCCCCGGACACGCGGCGCTCGAGCCCGTGCAGTTCTCGGCCGGGTCGCAGACGCCGGCCGACGGACGACACTCGGTCGCGCTGCTCTGGAACGCGTCGGCCGGACACGTCGGGCTCGAACCCGTGCAGGTCTCCTGCACGTCGCACACGTCCGCCACGGTGCGGCAGACCTGCCCGGCGGCGCGCAGCGCGCACGTCGCCGTGCAGCACGACGTCGGAATGCCGTTCGCGCCGCCGAGGTCGCAGGTCTCGGCGCCGTCCAGCTGGGAGTCGCCGCAGCTCGACGTGTAGAACGCGAGATCGACGTGGGAGCGGTCGACCTCGATGAGGCCATCTCCCTTGCGGTGCCCGCCGCCGTCGAAATACACGGCCGCCGGCTGCCAGGCGCCCGCGCCGGAGTCGCTGGCCTCGACCAGGACGTTGACGGTCAGGCTGCCGACCCCGGCCCCGATGCGCCAGAGCGAATGCACGCCCGGTGCCGTGTTGGTGCCCGTGTCGCCGCGGATGTTGGCGCCGGTCAGGGCCTGCGTCGTCGCGTCGCTCACCACCGCGCCCGCGCCGCTGAAGGTGAGCGTCACCCGGGTGTCGACGAGGCCGTAGCCGGCGATCGACGTCTGACCGGTGTAGCGGATGAAGGTGCCGCCGTTCGCCGACCAGAGGTACATCTCGGTCCCGCCCGGCTCGTCGCTGCTGCTGTCCATGCCGTCGCCGAAGGGCTGGGTCGTGTTGCGGTTGATCCCGAGGTACAGGTTCGTGAACGCGCCGGCGGTGCCGTTGCACGTATAATCGCCGCCGCCGGCGTTCTTCTCGGTGCCGGCGGCCGGCGCGGTGCAGGTCCAGCCGCCGCCGGGCGTGTACGTCGGCCCGCCCGTGAGGATGATCGCCGCCGCCGGCGAGGCCGCGATCAGCAGCCCGAGGAGCGCCGCGGCCGTCACGTCCATCCCTGTCGCGCGCCGACCCGCGGCGCGCCGGCGCGCCGCCGCGCCGAACGTACGGGTCCGCGCAGCCCAAGTCTTCCGGTATGGCCGAGCTAACGTCATCGCGACGCCTCCGTTCAACGCTTACGCCGAGGTGCGTGGGGCACCCGGCAGATTGTCACCACGATCCGTGCGATCCGTGGCTCCCGTGGCTGCCGTGGGAGCCGTGGCTCCCGTGGCTGCCGTGGCTGCCGTGGCTCCCGTGGCTGCCGTGGGACCCGTGGGACCCGTGGGAGCCGTGGCTCCCGTGCGACGCGTGGGACAGATGCTGCGCGAGCAGGATGTTCTCGCTGGTCGGGTCGGCGCGCA